>NZ_RRYD01000026.1 GCF_004010095.1 Lacticaseibacillus hulanensis
ACCGGCCGCACGGAAAATCCCAGCCGCACGGAACGCGCACCGGCCCCGCCCAGGCGCGGCCCCTATACCACTCAGTACCTACTACCACTAAAACAACTGTCGCTGGAAATTATGCCAGAATCTCCTGGGCGGCGGAGTCCAGTTCGGTGGGCTTGTTGATGATGCGGGCGGCACCGGCCTTGCGCAGTTCTGCCAAATCGCCGAACCCGTATGTGACACCGAGCGTTGCCACTTTGTTATTGCGCCCGCCTTCGATATCGGTGAACCGGTCGCCAATCATGAGGCTCTGGTTCTTGTCGGCATGCGTCTGCTTGATTGCATAGGCCAGAACGTCCGTCTTGGACACGCGCGTCTTCTCGTCTTCGGATGCGCCGTAAAGCCCTGTGAACAAATCATTCATGCCGAAATGCTCGACAATCCGCTTGATCATGTGCTCCGGCTTGGAGGACGCTACTGCCATCTGGTAACCCTCGTCTTGCAGCTTAGCCAAGGTTTCGGGAACATCCTTGTACAGTTGCAACTCGAAGATTCCCTGCGCGTTGTAGTAATCCTGGTACAGGTGAATCGCGTGCCGCACACCCTTTTCATCGAACTGAGGAAAGTATTTGTTGATGCTGTAGGCAAGACTTGGGCCAATCCAGTCACGGTATTCAGCCGCAGTTAGTTCCTTGACCCCAAGATTGTTGATCATGTACTTAATGCCGTTCACAATGCCCTGTTCTGAGTCAGCGATTGTGCCGTCGAAATCGAAAAAAAGCGTCTTGCTCATGTTATGCCATCCTCCATCAAAATAAGTGTCGCAACAGCCTTCATTATCCCCGAAACGCCGCAAGTTTTCCAGTCTCTTATTTTCAACAAAGTGGCGCGTCCAGCTAACGGTCATAGCCTGGCTGAATTCGCCCTCAATATGTCAAATAACGGATTGCAACTCACAAATACCTGCTTTGGGCACAAAAAAACAAGGTAAGCCGCTCGGGCTCACCTTGTTTTGTGAATTAATTAAGCTTCTGGCTTGTCGTCGTCAGCTGGTGCGGCTGGCTGGTCAGCGGCTGGTTCTGCTGGTTCGTCTGCTGCTGGTTCTTCGGCAGCAGCTGCGGCATCGGCTTCTTCGGCAACTGCTTCAGCTTCGCCAGCGTCCTTCGCCTGGGCAAAGGCACTCTTGCCGTCAACCACGATGTCGTCGAAGTTTTCGTCGTCGTCTTCATCGTCGTCGTCGGTGACTGCAGCCCGCACTTCTGCGGTTGCTGCATCGTAGTCATCCATGTCGAGGGGCTGTGGCTTTTCAATCTTGGTCTTGAGGCCGGTAACGAATTCTTCGGCACTGCTACGCAAATCACCCGTTGCATCCTTTGCGTATTCAAAGTAGTCAGCCGCGCGGTCTGAAATCTGGTCCTTACCGTCGCGCAACTTGCGCTTCAATTCGCTCGTGGTCTGAGGTGTCAGCAAGTACGTGGTGGCAATTGCTGCAGCACTACCAAGGATAAAGCCCAGTACAAAGTTTTTACTCTTAGACATAAATAAATCCTCCAATCAATTATTCAAAGTTGTGGTTAGTCTTATTTCTTCTTGCTCATTTGGGAACGTAATACAGAAAATGCGGTTTTGCCTGCCTTAACTGCCAGCGAAGTCTTGGCGCTGCCGGCAGTTGCATCGAGCCGTTCAGTCAGGTTACGCGCAGCTGAGTTCAAGTCGCTGACGCTTTCGCCCAAATCACCCATTGCGTTGAACACTGGGTCGATTGCGGCTACCTTGCCGTTGACGTCAGCCAGCAAATCGTTGGTCTTGACCATTAAATCCTCAACTTCTTTGGTCAATGTGCCAAGTTCACCATTGACTACATTCAGTGTTTGCCGCACCTCACCAATTGTTGGTTTAACTTCCTTAATTGCCCGGCTGATTTGCCAACCGACAACCAGAATTGCCAGTGCAATAATCAAAAATGCAATTGCTGCAATTAACCCCGCGACTTGTCCTAATGTCATGCCACACCATCCTTTCCGATACGCTATGTACTCCAAGGATACCATCTTGAGATTGCGCATTCAATTTTTCGACTGAGTTTCCGTCTTTTTCGTCGAGTTTTGTCCGGCAAAATAACACCGAATAACACTCTGTGATTTCTAGTTTACGCGGTTTACGCCAAAAAGTCACCAAAAACTGTATCCGCTTACCGCACGTCTTTTACGCCGATTTTGTGTCCGCGCGCATAATTCTCTGCTACACTATTTACATACACCAGAGCCACATGTAGTGAAGCAGAAAGGACGTCTTCGCGTGAATTATCTCACCGCAACAGCCATCACGACTAAACGTGCAAACGCCATTGTCCGTTACTTTGAACGGACTAATTGGGAAAAAATCACGGACACCCTAATTGATCGGGGCATCCAGCTTATTTTCCTCACCCTAATCTTCCTTCTCATCAGGCGGCTGGGCAAATTCCTAATTCACCGCGCCTTTGAGCACTACCGGCAACGCGTCGATGCCGGCGGACGGGTCGACACCATGGGCGCATTGACCCAGAACACGTTCGTCTACGTGGTGGGCTTCTTTTACGCGTACAGTTTTCTCACCATTATCGGTATTCCCGTTGGCACGCTGATTGCTGGTGCCGGAATCGTTGGGTTAGCCGTTGGGTTTGGTGCCCAGGGCTTCGTCAGCGACCTCGTCAATGGTTTCTTCATCATCATGGAAGGCCAACTTGACGTGGGTGATTCCGTCCAGATTGGCGACATCGCCGGCACCGTCACCGCTGTCGGTCTGCGCACGACCAAAATCACGAGCGCTGACGGCACCCTCAACTTCATTCCCAACCGCAGCATCACCATCGTGCGGAACCTGTCCCGCAACGCGATGAACATCACCGTCAGCATTCCCTTAGCTGGTGGCGGCCACACCGCAGAGATTGAACAAATCCTGACGCAGGTTAACAAGGAACTCGGCCCGAATTCAACCGAGCTCACGGCCGCACCCCAGCTGCTCGGCCTTAGTCAAAATAGCTGGGGCGGCTTCGTCTACCAGGTTCTCCTGACCACGACGCCGGGCAACCAGCTGGCAGCCCAGCGGCAGTTTCTCGCGGCGTACGTGGATGCCCTCACCAAAGCGGGCATTCAGCTACGCACCGCACCCACCCCGCAAGCACCGGGCAAGTAGCTCGGGGGTTGCAACTGGGCCGGAGTGTCCAGGAAAGATCTCAGGTGTGCATCAAAATAGGAGTGTGCCGCCCGCAGTTGTTTGCGGCTGGCACACCCCTATTTTGTTGGGAAAATCTAGATTTGTATTGAGGAACTGATGGCTGCAAGCTTAAGCGGAAACGAGATAACTCTCAAGTCGCATACTAACCAGACGCTAACGGCGACGACGCCAAGCCGAATTGTTAGTCTGGCGATGGCGTCTGTCCGGCCCCAACCGACCGCCACAGCAATCGCGAAAATACACACCGAGGCCAGGCCAAGCCCCTCACTGATTATGCCTACCCCCGCACAGTGTGGACTAGGTGGTTGAAAGTTTTCATCCATTCACGGCGGGTCACAATGCCCGTGAACTCTCCCGTGTCCGCAACCACTGGTAGGAACGGGTTGTCGACCAGCAAGTGCAACACGTCCTCCGTGTCGTAAGGATTCTCGATGGTCGCCACATCCGTTTGCATCACGTCACCGACGCACAGAGTGTCCAGTTTGTCGAAACTGAGCTTCTCCAGTCCGAGCATGGTCTCCGTGATCATCGGCATGGACAGCAGGCCCTCAAACTGATCATCGGCGCCCAGCACCGGAATCTTGGAATAGCGCACCTTGGTTAACACCAAAAATGCGTGCGTCAATGAGTTGTCCGCCTGCACCGTCGCCACGCGTGATGCGGGAATGACGAAGTGCTCCTTGTTTTGCATCAAAATTTCATTTATCTCGGGGTCAATCAATTGCTTTGTTCCCTTCTATTCGCCGAGCAGCCGCTCAGCTTAACTGTGCCGGCCGGTGTTAATTGCCACCGCGGTTTTACCCGTCAGGCCGGCTATTTTCTTTGCTAACTCCTATTATTTTACCCGGTCGGCATTAAAAATGCAGTAGGTAGCGCTAACATTGTCAGAAACTTCAAAAACTTAAATGACAGTACGCATTTTATCTGCTAAAATTCAGACTGTTTGGTTATTTTTTCAAAAAGGTACATACTATTTTCGACGTATTTGCACCGATTGCTCAAGTGCAACCACTAGATACGCTGGAGTATAAATATTAGGAGGAAATACTGTGACTTACGATTTAGGGGTTCGGCTCGTTGCTGAATTCATCGGTACAGCAATTATGATTATTCTGGGTAACGGGTCAGTTGCCAACGTTGACCTCAAGGGGACTAAGGGTAACGGGTCTGACTGGATGCTCATCGCGGTCGGTTACGGCTGTGGGGTGCTCATCCCCGCCCTGATGTTCGGTTCCATCTCTGGAAACCACATCAACCCCGCCTTCACCATCGGCCTGGCCGCTTCCGGCTTGTTCCCATGGAGTGAGGTTCTGCCATACATTCTGGCCCAGTTCGCCGGCGCCATCGTCGGCCAGCTCCTCGTGGTTGCAGCATACAAGCCCCACTACGACATGACCACCAACCCGCAGCATATCCTCGGGACATTCGCGACCATTAACGCCACGAAGAGCAAGCTCAATGGGTTCGTCAACGAATTCATTGGCTCCTACATCCTCTTCCTCGGTGCGCTTGGGATTACGAAGGCACCATTCTTCGCGCAAAACGTTGGTGTCGCCCACTTCGGTCTTGGCTTCCTCGTTGCGACCCTGGTTGCAAGTCTTGGTGGCCCAACCGGACCTGGCCTGAACCCCGCACGTGACCTCGGTCCCCGGATTGTTCACGCCCTTTTGCCACTGCACAACAAGGGCAACTCCGATTGGGGTTACTCCTGGGTGCCAGTTCTCGCCCCAATCCTTGCCGGGATTTGCGGTGTGGCAACTTACAAATTCTTCTTCATGTAAACTAGTAACGGGTGCTGATCTCATGGTCGGCACCCGTTTTGTTTACTTAAAATAATTAAAATTGGCCGTTAGCCGCTGCGCATCGCTGGTCCATCAAGCTCGACGCCCCTAATTTTGCGCATCCAGCAACGCCTAAACCCGCAAGCCAGAATTAATACACGCATAATTTATACCTACCATACATTACAATTTTTATGCAAAAGCCATACCACTAGGACTAGATTTCGCCCGTATCCGCGTCATTTGGGCATTTGTATAGTTATCCTAGCCATTTGCCACCACCCTAAATAAACGATACGATAAGCGCGGGGAATGTATTGGTAGCACATAGGTTGCTACGGGGGGAATAGCTATTGACTGATAATACATACGTAAAATACACTTCGGTGGGCCAAACCATCAACGAGCTACGTAAGCGGAAGAACATCACGGTGAACCGCCTGTGCGCCTATTGCGATATTTCCAAGGCGACGTACGTGCGCATCATCAATGATAAGTCCGAAATTCGGTTGCCGGTTCTAATCAAGGTGCTTGAGGTGCTTCGGCTTAGTTATGCGGAACTGAGCGCTGTGTTCGTCGACGAAATGTCCATGCCAACCCGGCTCATTGAGCAACTGGAAGACTTGCTGTACACGAGCAAGCCGAACGACGAGAAACTCGCCGCTGGGTTTAGTGACCTGCACGCGCGCATTCACGAGGTAGCGCTTGAAAGTCACAACGACGGGCTGCACGAAATCGATCAGTTCTGCCGGGTGCTGGCGGCGCGCAATGCTGGCAACACCGCTAAGAGCAAGCAGCTGGCCAGTCAGTTAGTGGGCAGGCTCAGCACTTACGGAGAGTGGACCTCCTTTGAGTGGTCGCTCGCAATCGACACACTGCCCTTCCTTGATTTTGGCCTCGTTAAAACCACCGTCGATCGCATTCAGCACGACCAGTCAGTGTCTCGTGCTGAGCAGTGGGCGGCCGCGCATTCCGAATCCAGCCACAACCACATGTGCTTGTTCCTGCTGAACGCCGCCGTTGATGGGCACGTAGCCAGCAACATCATGTGGGCGGTGCACACGATTCAATCTTATTCCGCGACCGAGGACAATTTGTGCTTCCGGCTCGTGCAACAGTTCACCCGCATCTGCGCGCTGCACCTGGATGGCGAGCATAATGCGGCGCTGAAACTTGCCGCCGCCGGGGACTTGGCCCTGGATTTCGTCGCCGACGGGGTTGAAAAGAACTCCGCCTTGGGGCAAGCCCTGCGCAACTGCCTTCACGCAATTGAAGCAACCGATTGGGAGAATCTAGCCTAAATAACCACACCAGTAAAAAGCCCGCCACGCCTGAATAAGGGGTGACGGGCTTTCGCTTCGCCTGAATCATTCAATATTAGCCCTGCGCGCAACTAATTGCGTATAAATAAGCGCCGGTTTCTCGGCCAAGTGCACACACCAAACGTCCAGAAGCTTCTCGTTGCAAGTCATTTAGTGTTCTGGTCCGTGCTTGCAGTAAGCGTCACGTTATTTTTTCGCCGGTTACGTAAATGCCACAGCAAGGTGAGAAGCCAGGCAGCCGCAAACAGCAGCCACATGAACGGTGCCCCGGCCAGCAAAAAGCGCGTTCTGCTGGTGGGCACGTATTTGAGCGTCAGGGTATTGTTGCCGCGCTTTTGCGGCACAATGACCGCCCCGATGTCCGTACGTTCGAAATCGGCGGCCCGCAGACGGTGGCCGTTGAGCCGCAGCTGCGTGTGCGCGTAACTCACCACGGGCACCTGAACCACCCCGTGCTTTTTGGCCTGCCACTGAACCTGCAGACGGCCGCCACTAATGGCTTTCTTGGTGAAGTTCGGGGTCTTAGCAACGATTTGGTCGTAGTAGATAACGTAAGGACTGGCATCGTTGATTTCCTGAGCCTGCTCAGCGTACGCGTTGGCGTCAATCTTGTTCCCAATCTGGCCCTTAATGGCGGTGTCCGGCGTTGTGACCAGTACCGTTTGGTTGTGGTACAGGGCGTACTGACTGTTGTTCTTCAGCCAATCAACGGATTCATCCGGTACGGGCAGATAATCGGGTGTGGCCTTCGTGACCATTTGCAGCGGCAGACCCAAATCACTGCCGGCAAACGCCTCCCGAATGGTGGTCAAATCCGGTGCCTGGAGGGTAACACTGGACGTGGACTGTAGCATTTTCGGCTTATTCCACTCATCCGCCACGCGCCCCACGTCGGACATCGTCTGGTAACCCACCAGAATCACGCCAAACGCGAGGATACCGGACAGAATCTGTTTGCCGGTGAGCCCGAGGGACATTTCCACCTGACTGAGCGTCCGCGCAAGACCGGTGAGCAGCAGCAACGTCGCCACCGGGGCAAAGCGCGATGGGAACTGCAGGTAGCTGCCCACGATGTTGTGCTGGGCCACGATTGTGTTCCAGGGAATTAGCGAGCTGGCCAAAATGAGGAACGCGGCGCCGGTTGCCGTAATGATGACGTCGACCACGTGCCGGTTGCGCCGAAAAATCAGCGCCAGAATCTGGGCAATGAACGCCGCGGTGCAGACAATCCCCAGACTGCCGCCAAGTGTGCCGCGGCCGTAATTGCCGAGCGACAACTTGCTGGTATACGTGCCGGAATTCAGCGGCATGTACGGGGCAAGCACGTGATTGGACCCGTACACTTCAAGCATCGCGCCCCACACGTTGACCGTGAGCAGCAACACAATCAGAATCCCACCGAGAATGCTGACCGTAAACGACACTTTGCGGTGACTGCGAACAAAGGCGGCAACAACAAAGGGAATCATCGCGACGGCAATAATCACGGAACTAAGCGCGTGTGTTTGTACCAGCACCGCCGCGCTCAGGGACAGGGCAAATATCGGCACCCGTCGATCGGGGTTGCGCAACATGTATACCCCGCACGCGAGCACAAACGGCATGAGCGCGGCCCCCCACCCCATGAATTCCTGGGTGGTAATCCACGATGGCACCCAGCCGGTGAGCATGTAGAGCAAACTAGCGGCAAGGGCGAACCGGCGCTTGCTGCCAGCGGTCCGGGCCAGTATGTACGCACCACTACCGGCAATGAGTTCAATCAAAAAGCCGACAATCAGTTCGAACTTAACCCAGCTGGCGGCGTGCAGGAGAATCCACCCCAAAGCATAGGCCAGGTACGGACCATAGAGGGCGTTCACAATTCGGCCCGTTTGCTGGAACCCATAATTCGACTGAAAATAGCTGTAATTGTGCTGACTAATCTGCTGCGCAACGTCATAAAAGCGGTTGAAGTGGAAGATGGCATCAACGCCAACAATTAAACTGTGATTCAGATACTGCGGCAGGATGGTCAGGAACGCCACCATAACGATGACTCCCGCAACCACCAACCGCTCACGCCACGCGCGTGGAACATTTCGCTTCATCATTTCACCCAATCTAAGAAATCCGGACAATTATATGTCTACTCTACGCAAAAAAGCACCGTTGCGCCAGCCACAGCCCTATTTCACATCTATTCTTAAGGTGATTTTTGTAAATCCGCTATTCCATCCCCGTTTGACGTGCTAAGATAATGCCATACATCTGAGGAGAATTTGTTATGAAAAAAATCAAATTACTAATTCCAATTATCCTTAGCCTCACGTTGCTGGCCGCTTGCGGAAGCCACACTAACGATGCCAAGAAGAGCAGTTCATCCTCCGTAGCGCTCAGTCCGGCCAACAAAATCGCCTACAGCCTGAGCGATTACGAGCGCATCAACCTCAATTTTTTGAGCAAAGCCAGCTCCGCCAAGCCGGATGCCTGGGTGAAAGCCGACGCTGATAACGCTTTTGGCAGCGAGACCGGTAATTCTTCATTCAAGGTTGCCGGCTTTGACGCCACCACGTACCAGTGGCGCAAAGGTAACAGCCGCATCACCATCACGTTTGCCGGTAAGGGCGGCAGCCGCGGCGCGTTCATGAAGAGCATCGTGAGCGCAACCAAGGCCAAGTCGAGCAAGGTGGCAACGCGCAAGGCGGCCGATACGATTAAGGTTGGCGACTCGGAAGCCAACGTCAAAAAGGCTCTGGGCACCGCCTATTCCCAAAGCGAGAACCGCACAAGTGATGGCCACATCCTGCACACATGGCAGTATAGTCTGGATGACGGCAGCAGCTTGACGGTCAAGTTCGACAACAGCAAGATCATCAACATCGCCTCGACGCCTAAGTAGGAACACGCGGGCCGCTTTGCGCTGCGGGGTTGGCCTCCGGGGCTGGGCTAGGCCTCGGGGGTACTTCGCCGCGTAAATCGTCTGGCGCCGGAAAACCGCCGTTTCCAGACTAAAGTCACAGTTAGCACCTGACTAGTACGCTATTTAAAGGTTAAGTTATCGTTTTAGCTTGTAACTCATACCATCAATCCTCAACGCAATTCTAAATTTTCCCCACCAAAAAAGAGCATGTGCCAACCAGAAAGCTACTGGTCGTCACATGCTCTTTTTATTGCCACGCAACTGCGCGTGCAGCCTATGCCTAACTAAAAACCTGCGTCAGTTCCGGGATGATACCCTTGCGTGATGCGTACTGAACCGTCACCTGGCTGCCTTGGACCTCAATCAGTGCGTACGTCCCGCCGAGGTTGCGCAGTTCGCCGCGTGGCTGGCTGATGCTGCCGGGGTTGATGCAGACAACGCCGGAGTGCTGCTCCGCCTTGGCGACGTGCGTGTGCCCGTAGATTGCAACCCGCGCGTTAACGGCACTGGCCGCAGCGACGAGTTTCTCCATGCCGAACCCGACGCCGTACAGGTGGCCGTGCGTCATGAAGATGGTCGTCCCCGCAATCGTCTTTGTCACCGTGTCCGGGAAATTATCATCAAAGTCCATGTTGCCCCGCACCGCGGCGTACGTCTTAAACAGTGGATTGTCATACCGCAGTTCGGAATCGCCCGCGTAGAAATAGCCGTCCATATCGGGGTACTGAACCAGCAGTTCCTGCAAAATCAAGTCATCCCCGTGTGTGTCACTCACCGCCAAAATCCGCATTAGATTACCTCCAGCATTGTCTTACTTCTTACTTCAGTGCATCAAGTTTGGCCCCGAGCGCGCGTAATGCGTTGCCCCGGTGGCTAATTCTGTTCTTCTCTTCCGTGGTTAGCTGCGCCATGGTCTTACCTAACTCTGGCAAGAAGAAGAATGGATCGTAGCCAAAGCCGTTGTCCCCTTCAGGCACGATGCCAATTACACCGTCAACACTGCCCTCAGCGACCACATCGTCTTGCGTGCGGCCAGGGTGTGACAGCACCAGCGTGGTCTTGAAGTGCGCGGTGCGCTTCTCCCGCGGAGTACCGCCCAGTTCTGCCAATAGCTTGGCGTTGTTGGCCGCATCGTTGTGCGCATCGCCGGCGTAACGCGCGGAGAAGACGCCCGGCGCCCCGTCCAGTGCGTCCACCATGAGCCCGGAGTCATCCGCCAGCACTGGCAACCCCAGCTGCTCACTATAACCATGCGCCTTCAGCTTCGCGTTCTCCTCGAAGGTTGTGCCCGTTTCGTCGACGGTCGCAACGTTCGGGAAGTCGGCCAGACTCTTGACGGCAATGCCGCGCTTGGCGAAGAACTTGGCGATTTCACTGACCTTACCCTTGTTCGTCGATGCGACCACGACGGTTTGACCATTTTCGGCAAAATCTTCGACGTAGTGGTCGGCCTCACCCGTAATTGTCACGTGCTGGGCCGTCAGGTTGTCCAACCCGAGCCAGTCCGCCGCGATGGTTTTGAACATTGCCGGGTGGCCCGTCGTGTAAAACTCGCGCGTGCCCGTCTTGGTCTGGGGGTTGGCCATATCAAAGTAATCGAGCAACACCGACACTTCGCTGACCGTTTCCGCGCCGGAGTCGATTAGCTTCACGTTCTTGCCCATCGTTTCCTGGATGAACGGCCGCAGAAGTGGGTAGTGCGTGCACCCCATTACCAGGGTGTCGACGTTCGCCGCCACCATCGGCTTCAGCGTTTCGCTAACGACCCGCTCAGCAATTGGGTCGGCGTACTCGTTGCTCTCGACGACTGGCACGAACTTAGGTGCAGCCAGGCTGGTGACGGACAGGTTTTCGTTGCGCCGGTGCAGCGCCTTCGCGTAGGCATCGCTGCGCACGGTCCCCTCCGTGGCGATGACGCCAATGCGGCCGGTGCCCGTGGCCTTGACCGCTGCCCGCGAACCAGGCACAATCACGCCAACGACCGGAATGTCCAGGTGCTCCTTCAGTGTATCAAGTGCGGCGGCCGTAGCCGTGTTGCACGCAATTACGAGCATCTTGATGCCCTTCTTGCGCATGAAGTTGGTCATCTGCCAGGTGAACTGCACCACCTGTTCCGCTGGCCGGGGACCGTACGGCAAACGTGCTTGGTCCCCAAGAAAAATGACGTTCTCGTGGGGAAGTTGCCGCAAAGCCTCCTTGACGACGGTCAATCCGCCGACACCGGAATCAATAAAACCAATTGGTGCTTCCTTCATCTTCAAATCCCTCTTCTAAGTGGCAACGCGAAATCGCGGCGTTGCGCGCCAAAATTTGTGCCTATCTTGCATCTCGGTTAAAACCCTGAAACTACATTGTCATCCGCTTCCAGTAAAATTTCAAGGGGCAAAGCCGCAAGTTAAACTAATCAACCTTTTTTAACGAACGTTTGCCCACAAATTACACTTGTTTGCCAACTTTTTACGTTCCCTAATGTTTTTTGGGCCGTGGATTCTGTATACTGAATGTATTATCTAGGAGGCGTCAAAATGGCGGAACCACAATACACCGACTTAATGCACGGGGACGATACGACCCCACTGTTCGGGCAGCTAATGCTGCGCGACGTCGTTTTACCAGATTTACTGGGTGAGCAGGCTAGTACAATCACGTACTTTGCTGGTCGCGACCTTGCCATGCGCCTACCAGTTCCGGACGACCAGATTCCGGCTGTGTTCAGTGCGCTCGGACTCGGCAGCTTGCAGCAAGACAAGATGAAGCTCAAGCTGCGGACGTACACGCTGACGGGGACTCCCGTTAACGTGCGGCTGCAAAACTTCAAGCAAGCCGACTTCCAGTTCGAGGCCGGACTTTTGGCCCAGCTCATTCAGCAAAAACTCGGCATGACCGCCGAGGCGACAAGTACGGTGCACGGCACGACCGTCACGTTCACCGTCGGCATCGACCCAAGTGAGGAGCAGCAAATCATCTGATCCAAGTTTGCGCGCCCGCTGCCCGCAATTACGGGGGCAATAGCCACCAGCATCATTATTACATTGCACCAAAAAAGCCAAGGCGAAAAATCGCCTTGGCTTTTTTTGAATTAGTCTGTGTACTTGTTCAGAATCTCTTCCAGCTGGTCCTTCGTGTGGTAACCCACAATCTGTTCCACCGGCTTGCCATCCTTCTTGATGAGCAGGGTTGGGATTGCCTGGATACCAAAGCTCTTAGGGGTTTCTGGGTTAGCATCAACGTCCATCTTGGTGAACTTAACGTTGTCCATGCTTTCGTCCAGCTTCTCAACTACTGGTGACTGCATGCGGCAAGGACCACACCAAGTTGCCCAGAAGTCCGTGAGAACGACACCAGTGTCGGTTTCAGCTGCAAAATCCTGATCAGTAACTACTTTAACCATGAGATTTCCCCCTCAAATTTACGCCGGCACGCCCGACGCTTACCTTTTGTAAGTTCATTCTATCATGTTGGCCCAGTCTTTGTAAACCCCAAGCAAAACCGTAACGTCTTGGGCGTGGCAGTGCCACAATTCCTTCGCTTAATCCGTTCGGCGCATTACCACCATCGGGTAAAGCCCGGCCCAACTTAATGAGTGCTGCTACTTGAATTCGACGATGGTTGCCCCGCTACCACCGGCGTTGGCCGGCGCGTAACCAAACTTCTTCACGTTGCGGTTGCGCTTCAGGTACTCGGTCACCCCGTTGCGGATTGCCCCGGTGCCGAGTCCGTGGACAATCGTCACGGTTGGGTAATTGGCGAGCAGTGCTGCATCGATGTACCGGTCCAAGTTGGCCATGGCCTCGTTGTACCGCTGTCCCCGCAAATCCAGGGTCGCACCCGGACCGCTGTTAACGCCCTTCAGGTGGGCCATCTGCCGCTTTGGCTTCTCCTGGTTCGGTTCCTTCAGCTTCTCCAGTCCGTCTTCAGCGACCGTCATCTTGATGATGCCGACCTGGACCTGCCACTGATGGTTGTCCAGCTTCTGCACCAGCGTCCCGTTTTGCCCATACTGCAGCACCTTGACCGTGTTGCCGACCTTGAGTGACTGCTTGGCTCGTGCCTTCTTCAGCACCTTGTTTTGGGCCAGTGGTTCATCTTCGTGCAACTTGGACAGACGCGTCTTGGCGTCAATCAGCTGGTTGTCCTTAATCATCCGGGGCGCCTGCTGCTGGAGCTTGCGCAGTTCCTTGATAATCTTGTCGGCTTCGGCCTGGGCGTGCATCACGAGCGCGTTCGCCTTGGTCTTGGCTTCCTTAAGCTGGGCATCCTTGCGCGCGTTCAGGTCGGTGTAGGCACTCTCGAGCTCGTTGTGCAGCCGGGTTGCCTCATCCAGTTCCCGCTGCAGGTTCGAATCGGTCATGGCCGCCGCCTGCCGCTCTTTTTCGAGGTCGGAAATCATGTCATTGAGCTCGTGTGAGTCACTGCTAATGAGTAGCTTGGCCCGGTCGACAATCTGCTGATTAAGGCCCAGCCGCGCGGCAATTTCAAAGGCGTTACTGCGCCCCGGCACCCCAATGAGCAGGTGATAGGTCGGCTGGAGTGTGTCCACGTCGAAGGCCATGGAGGCGTTAATCGTGCCCGGCGTGTTGTAACCGTACAGCTTCAGTTCCGGATAGTGGGTGGTGGCAACGACATCCGCGCCAATTTCGCCAACCGCATCCAGAATGGCGATTGCAAGCGCCGCCCCTTCTTGCGGATCCGTGCCGGCACCCAGCTCGTCAAACAGCGCGAGCGAGTGGTCATCAATGTGGTCCAGAATGTCCACGATGTTGGCCATGTGCCCGGAGAACGTACTGAGGTTCTGCTCGATTGACTGCTCATCCCCAATGTCCGCGAAGATGTTGCTGAAAATGGCAACGGTGCTGTCCTCGTCAGCCGGAATAAACAAACCGGCCTGGGCCATAATCTGCAGCAACCCCAGCGTCTTGAGCGTGATGGTTTTCCCACCCGTGTTCGGCCCGGTAATCACGATTGCCTGGTAATCCTCGCCCAGCTTGATGTCATTGGCGACAACCTTGGACTGGTCCAGCAGCGGGTGCCGCGCCTGGTGCAAATCAACCAGGCCCGCCGCGGAAATGTGCGGCTGACTAGCCTTAATTTCGGCGGCGTACTTGGCCTTGGCGTTGATGAAGTCAAAGTAGCCCAGGATCCGCGCGTTATCAAACAGCTGGTCAATGTACGGAACGACTTCTTCACTTAATTCCGCCAGAATGCGGGCAACTTCCTGGTCTTCGCGCAACTGGGCCTGCCGCAGCCGGTTGTTCATGTCAACAATGGCTTGCGGTTCGATGAACAGGGTCTGCCCCGACGCACTCTGGTCGTGGACAACACCGCCGAAGTGGTTCTTGTTCTCGGCGCGCACCGGAATCACGTACCGGTCATCACGAATGGTGATAATCGGGTCGCTCAGGTACTTGGCACTGTTGCCCCGCGTGAAGCTTTCCATCCGCTCGCGAATTTGGCCCTCGAGCGTCTTGATGGAACGCCGAATCTCGCCGAGCTGGGCACTCGCGGTGTCCATCACGTGGCCGTCATCCTCAATTGACGTCTTGAGCCGACGTTCCAGCGCTGGCAACACGGTCAGCTGGCCCTGCAGCGCGTAAACGTGCCGCAGTTCGACGTTCTCGGCCATGTCGGTCAGAAAATCATCGACCCCACTGACGGTCCGCAAAACGCGACTGATGCCGGCAAGTTCTTCACCGTTCAGCACCCCGCCGATGCGAACCCGCTTCAGGCTCTGCGCAATATCCGGCAGGCCAGGCACGGGAATCCCGCCCCGCAACCGCAAGATATCGACGCCATCCGCCGTATCCGTCAGCATTTCATTTACCTTATCTGCATGCGCCCGTGGTTCGAGGCGCGCTGCCATTTCCTGACCCTTGGCCGTGACCGTGTAGCGCCCAAGCGCTGCACGAATGCGACCGAACTCCAAGGTCTGGAGAATTTTTTTATGCATTTATTTTTCCTCGTATTGTGCTTCGTGAATCCTGCTTGCAAAGTATCTTTGCCCACGCAAAAAGGGTACGGCGACCGCCGCACCCCCTTTATGCATTCACAATCCACCAATTAGCAAGCAGTTGTGATAGAACCGGTGTATACCGAACCATTAATATCGCCATGTGCGAGTTCCCCAGCATTGTTTGAATGCCATCAACCGGGATGAGCGCGATTAGGTACAGTAACATGACCATGAACAGGTAGCCGCACAGGAAGTTGAGCACCCCACCGGCTAGCCAGTTAACCGTTTCGTCACTGATTGCATCAAACTGCAATTCATTGACGGTCAGGGCAATCAGGTGCACTACTACCCAGCAAATTGCCAGAACGAACATGAAGGCAATGCCGTAGTAGAACGCACCATCGAGTTTGACCCCCACGCTACTGGTGAAAAACACGAACTTACTGTCGGGCGTGGCCGAGGGGTATGGTACCCAAAGTTCGAGTAATGGTCGAAATACACCGGCTAGGAGCCGGGCAATAAAAAAGCTGATAATGTAGCCAACTGTGTAAACACCCTGCAGCTTAAACCCGCGCCGAGCGCCTATGTAAAAACAGTAGGCTAAAAAAATCAAGATAACCAGTGATAACATCCAAATCCTCCGCTAACCTACGCCTCGTTGTCCTGCTGCCTCGTCTGCGCCGTCACCTGATCGGACAACGCGTTAAACGCAAGCAATACTGCAGCGTCTTCACGGCTTAAGTTTGGCTGGAGACGGTGAATCTGAGCCAACTGGTCATTGAGGATTTGCGTCACAGCGCTAAAATGGTCCGTACTACCCGGACCAATTAAGGTATAGCTTCGGCCCGCAATGGTCGCCTTGTACCGTCGTTTCTCTTCCGCCATGTCCGCACCTCCCAATTGTGCACAAAATTATATAGTGATTTTACCATTTGTATGGTCGCAAAGCAAAAGCACACCGGGGGTAATCACGGTGTGCTTTTGGATTTGGTGTAATGTTTTAATCTGGGGTAATCTACGGGTGAGCTTTGGAAAATGCGGGATGGAGTCGAGGTGGCCGAAATGGGTGGCCTAGTCGAGCTCCGTGTCGTAGTCGAGCTCCGCGGGCCAGAAGTCTGCGGCTATCCACGAATCGAGTCTGATGGGAAAAACCGCCCATCAAACTCGATTCGCCGATAGTCCTCAACTTCTGATCAGCCCGCTCCGCTCTGTTTTACTTTTGGTGTCCTTCCAAATATGCCAACGCGCTTGAGTAATCTGGTTCTTCGGTTTGTTCGAGGACTAGTTCCCGGTAGACAATCTTGCCGTCTGCGTTGATAATCCAGACGCTGCGGGCATCGGTGTTGTTTTCGGCAACGTAAAGGCCCATCGCCTGCCCAAATGACTTGTCCACATCGGACAGCAATTGCATCTTCTGCACGCCCTCTGCGGCGCACCAAGACTGCTGTTCGCTGGCTGGGTTTGTGGAAATTGTGACGAAGTTGATGTCCGTGAAGTTATCCGCGTTCACGTTGAACTTCTTCGTGGACAAACTGCAAACGCGGGTGTTGATATCTGGTACCACGCTGATTAGGGTCAGCTTGCCGGCCAAATCTGCTGGCGTGACCGCTGAGCCATCCGCTGCCTTGACCCGAAAGTCCGGCAGCTGGTGCCCAATCATTGGAGCCTTACCGCTTGTTTCTTGCTTAACGCCGTGACGTGTGATTTCCATAATATATCCCTCCTAAGGCTAATAATATCAGGGTCACAGGTTAAAAACCAGCCAGTAATCCCGACAATCAGCGTGAACACCAGTAATATTCCGCACTACTTTCGTTGCTTCGCCTTATCGCTTAGTGCGGAGTGGCGCACCCCATACGTGAGGTAAACGATGATGCCAATCACGAACCAAATCCCAGAGTAGACCTTGGCCTGAATATCAAGGCCCATGAACACCGCAAGTGCACCGAGAAAGCCGAGCGCCGGCATGACCGGGTACAGAGGCATCTTAAAAGACGGATTCGCGATGTCCTTGCCCTCGCGCGGCCGCAGTCGGTAGATACCAAGGGCCACAAACATAAAGGCAATCAAAGTTCCCGCAGAGATCAGCTGGGCGAGGAAGGCGAACGGGAAGAACGCCCCAATCACAATCCCCACGATGGTGAGCGTGAGCAGTGCATTGTTCGGCAGTCCGTCCTTACTCAGCTTGCCGAGGTACTTCGGCAGCATACCGTCGCGGCCAAAACTGTAAAGCAGACGTGAACCGGCCATCATCATTCCGATGAGCGCGGTGAACATCCCAATCACCGCCACGGCCTCAATCACAATCGCCGCGACCGGGTGCCCGGCGTGCGTGAGGGCCCAGCCAACTGGCGCCGCGTTGTTCGCGTACAGCTTGTAGTTGAACATCCCCACCAGCACCAGTGACACGGAAACAAAGAGAATCACGGCGATGATGAGCGAGCCGATAATCCCGCGCGGCATCGTCTTTTCTGGATCCTTGGCTTCCGCTGAATTGGCAGCGATTGAGTCAAAGCCGATGTAGGCCAGGAAAATCATGGAGACACCGGCGTAAATGCCCTGCCAGCCCCCAAAGGCCGTGCCGTCGGGATTCAGGTGGAACTTCGGAATGAACGGGGTCAGGTTTTCAATGTGGACCGCCGTTAACCCAATAGCGATGAACGCCAGGATGGCCACAACCTTGAGCACAACCAGGATGTTTTCCACCCGGGCCGCGTTTGACAACCCGCGCGCCAGCAGCATGGCCACCAGAACCATCACCACGACGGCAATAATATCAACGATTCCACCATTAGTCCCGAACGGGTTGGCCAGGGCGTTTGGCATCGACAAGTGAAAGGTTTCAAGCAATCCGCGGAAGTTGGCAGACAGCCCCGATGCGACGAAGGCCACCGCGATGAAGTATTCCGCGAGCAGCGCCCAGCCGGCAATCCAGCCGAACACTTCGCCGAAAACCACGTTAATCCAGGAATAAGCGGAGCCCGCAAACGGCATTGCCGCCGCCATTTCGGCATACGCAAACGCGACAAGACCGGCAACAATTGCGGCAACTAAGCACGAGAGCGCCACGGCCGGGCCCGCGTGCGTGGCCGCCACCACACCTGGCAGCGTAAAAATCGTGGTCGAGACAATGGTCCCCACCCCGAGGGCCAGAAAGTCTTTCACCGTCAGTACCCGCGGTAAATGAGAATCCTTGTCCTCATAGACACTCGGGTCTTCTTTTCTAATTAATCGTTGCCAAAAAGCGCGCATGCTAGCCTCCTAGTGAATTGAATGGTCCGTCAAAGCCGTTACCGCAAAGGGTGATTGAGCGGTTAGATGTGAATTTGCATGTTTAACATTGTAGCATTATTTGTGAACCACGAAAACACAATTACGTCACACTGAGGCATTAATTTGTATTTCTAAGCACACCGTTGCGCCTTTAATGTGGCAAATTAAGCGGTTGCGGCAAAATACACAAAAAAACCGCACCACCTCGACGAGCGAGACGGTGCGGTTCACGCGGTTATTGCAGATTAGTCTTTGTTGACGTTAACTGCCTGAGGGCCGCGGTCGCTTTGTTCAACTTCGAAAGTTACAGCCTGACCTTCTTCAAGGGTCTTGTAGCCGTCACCCTGAATTGCGGAGAAGTGTACGAATACATCGCCGCCGTCCTGACGAGTGATGAAGCCGTAACCTTTTTCTGCGTTGAACCATTTAACTGTGCCGTGTTCCATTATAGAAATTCCTCCTTGCGCATCAAGCGCGAACTAATATGCATTTCTTGTTTGGTGCAGATGGAAGAAAGTCTTAGAACCTCGAACCCTGACCATTCAAAAAGTACACCATTATCTTAACACGCTCTTTTAACCCGTGCAAGTGAGCACAAAGCGCAAATCTGAATTGTTTTTGGCGATGGCAAATATTCTTATTCTTATATTTATTGCTGCACGCATTTCTGCAAACGCTTAGTCGCGCCGGAAGCGAATCAACGCCTGGCCAAGGAGCGGCGTAACGATGCCCCCAGCGATAGCCTCGGCGATTGCGTTCACCCCGAGCATGGCCATCATCACCCAGCCCAGGTTGGCACTACTTGCGCCGTTACCAACCAGGGTCGCCGCCTTGCTTGCGTAAAATAGCCACGTGAATGCAATCACAAGGGCAGTGTTCGTGAGCGCCCCGGCAATGCCGGAGAAGATCATTTTAATTGTGCCCACGGAGCCGGTTTTCTGGCTGGACTTAATCTGGTTGAAAATGAGCCCGGCCACAACCCCGGTCATCACCCGCGGCACAATGGCGATAATTGGGTTCCGGAACAGCAACAGGGACAGCGGGTCAGCCGGCGTGGTGTAGGCCACAATCATGCTGGTAATTCCCCAGATCAGACCCAGCTCCGCCCCGCCGGAAGTACCGAGCATCACGGCGCCAATAATGACGGTCAGGTGAATCGTTGTGATGGACACGGCGCCCAGGCTGATGTACCCAATCATGGGAACAAACGACTGGACGATGATTAAGGCGGTGAGCAGGCCAATAATACTGATGCGGTAAGCTTTACTACGAGAACGATTCACGATTAACTCTCCTTTGAGTGCCGGTAATGATGTAAAATTACCGGATTTTAGTTAAATGAATTTTGAAAATTTCAACATTTAGCAATGAGTAAATACTAACAATCACACCCACGCTTAGCCATGGTTTGCCTCAACACAAATATTAAGAAAATATTAAGGCCGACAACGAGTCTTCTCGGGCCGCCACGCTACTTCGGGGTTAACGTGGCGCATCGGCGCTGGCCCCCACTTTGCCAGTCAGTCATGGCGGTGCAGCTTGCTGACGTAAGGGCCAAGCACAAAAAAATACGTCCAGCCAGAAGCGATTAACTTCTGCCTGGACGTATTTACGCTGCGGGTGAAAGGACTTGAACCTTCACGGCCGTAATTGGCCACAAGATCCTTAATCTTGCGCGTCTACCAGTTCCGCCACACCCGCATTGCTGGTAGTGTTCCGCTTGGGAACAAAAACTAGTATACGGTGTGGCGGAATTAATGTCAATAAATTTACGTGAATCATCGCACATTTTCGACCAGCCCGCGCTGTTTTAACTCAGCCAGTGTGCCGGAGCCCACCTCCTGCAGCTTTCCGTGACACCGGCTGCAGACGTACCGCTTGGTGTTCAGGTGGCGTTTGCGCGGGTACAGCGTTGCACAGGAGCGGCACTGGTAGATGACATACCGGGTCGCCTCTGCGACTCTGGGCGTTGGTGCGTACCGCGTGCCCCCGACCTGCCGGAGCAGCGCCTTAAAGTCCGCATCCCGGTGCTGGTAGCCGCGATGCTGCCGGTAGAGGTGGTAATGCGTCAATTCGTGTTTGATAATTTGGTTTTGCGTCGCCTCATCATACTGTGCAAACAACTTCGAGCTGAAGTCCAGGTTTTGGGTCGCCGGCAAAAAGCGCCCCGCCGCTCGCCGCAAACGGCCATTGAAGCTGGCTACATTCACAAACGGGCGGCCGAAATACTTCATGCTAATCGTCTCCACCCGTGCCTGCAATTCCTGATTCGTCACAGTCGCATTCACCCCCTAATGAGAAAATCATGTTGATGAGTGTACAGCAATTAGGCCTGAAAATAAAGCGCGGTCGCAAAACCGAAGTGGCTGCAACCAGATCAGGGTTTTTACCGGCGCCACTAAAAAATCCCAGTGCACGGCACATTTGCCGCACTGGGATTTTCGCAGGTTCAAATTGGAATAACGCCTGGCAAATGTCGGCAAGCCGCGCCGTCACTGCCTAGCCTGCTAGCCGAAGTACTGCAGCAGTGCCGCCTTGTCCAGACCCGCCTTTTCTTCCTTACTGTAGTCGGCCACGATATGACCGGCGTCAACCACGAGGAGACGGTTCCCGTACTTCAGGGCATCGTCCATCTGGTGGGTAATCATCAGGCACGTCAGGTGGTCCTCAGCAACGATTTTGTCGGTCAGGGCCATGATTGCCTCACTGGTGTGGGGGTCAAGGGCGGCCGTGTGTTCATCGAGCAATAGCAAATCAGGCTCGTTGATGGTTGCCATGAGCAGGCTGAGCGCCTGTCGCTGACCACCAGAGAGTTCTTCGGTTGGCTTGTCGAGCGCCTTATCCAGGCCGTTCGGAGTGCGCTTGGTCAGCGCCAGGAACTGGTCCATCTTCTGGTGCAAAGCACGCGACCGCAGACCCAGGTGCTGGCCGCGGTGGCTGGCAAGGGCCAAGTTCTCAGCCACGGTCATCCGTGGTGCCGTCCCCATCTTGGGGTCCTGGAAGACACGGGCGATGTGCTTAGCCCGCTTCTCCGGGGTATCCTTGTCGACGCGCTTGCCGCCCATGGTGATTGTGCCCGCACTAATCTGCAGGTCCCCCCCAATGGCGTTAAACAGCGTCGACTTGCCGGCCCCGTTCGTCCCGATGACCGTGATGAAGTCGCCCTTGTGGATTTCAAGGTTGATGTCATCCAGCAGCGTTTTTACATCGGTGCCCGCGACCACGTTAACCGTGACGTTCTTAAGTTCTACTTGGGTTTCAGTCATTAGTTTTCACCCCGTTCCGCAAAATTTTGCGCAGCCGCAACCGCTCGTCAATCTGTGGCACGATGATTGCAATCGCCAGAACAATCGCCGAAATCAGCTTCAGGTCATCGGCGTTGAACCCAAGCTTGAGCACAATCAGGATGACGAAGCGGTAGACGATACTGCCCAGAACGACGGCAATTAGGCGCTGGCTTAGAGTCAGGTTACCAAACATCACTTCACCGATGATGATGGCGGCCAGACCAATGACGATGACCCCGGTCCCCATGGAGACGTCGGCGTAACCATCGTTTTGCGCAACCAGGCCACCAGCCAGACCAATCAGCCCGTTACCAACAACAAGCCCCAGAATCTGCATGTTGTCCGGGTTAATCCCGAGGCTGCGCGCCATGGTGCGGTTATCCCCAGCGGCGATGAACCCCTGGCCGAGTTCCGTATTCAGGAACAAGACGAGCAGGATAATCACCACGGTAATCACGATGAGGCCAACGACCACGCTTCCGACGTATGGGGGCAGGTCAGCCAGAATCTTCGCGGAAAACAAGTTGGGCTGATTCAGCAAGGACAGGTTCGCCTTCCCCATGACGCGCAGGTTGATTGAGTAGAGCGCGGTCATCGTCAAAATCCCGGCGATGAGCAGCGGCATGTGCCCCTTAGTTGCGAGCAGGCCGGTCACGAGCCCCGCGAGCATCCCCGCGACCATCGCAAACAGTGTTGCAACTAGTGGCGAGACGCCGTGGGTGATGGCGGAAACCGCGACAGCCGCCCCGAATGGGAACGTGCCTTCAACGGTCATATCTGGAAAATCAAGAATGCGGAATGTCAGGAAGAGCCCGATACCGAGTACCCCGAATAAGAGGCCCTGACCAATTGCTGAAACCCATAAATCCATTACTTAAATACCTCCCCGGACTTTTCTGCCTTTTTCGTCAGGCTTGCCGGAATTTTAATACCAAGTTCACCTGCAACCTTCTCGTTGATCACGAGGTCCCCTTCAGTCATGAACTTAACAGGTGTGGTTGCGGGCTTGCTCTTACCATCAAGAATCTTTGCTACCATCTTACCAGTTTCAACCCCAAGCTTGTACTGGTTCAGGCCAACGGTTGCCATCCCGCCATCCTTAACCATGGTGTCCACGGTTGGGAAGACTGGAATCTTCTTGCTGTTCGTTGCCTTAACCAGCGTCTGCATTGCCCCGGCAATCGTGTTGTCGGTTGGCACGAAGACGGCGTCAACGGCGGTTGCCATCTGGCCGGCAACCTGGTTCAGGTCGTTCGTGGAACTGATGGAGTACTTCTTCAGCGTGAAGTTGTACTTAGCAACCAGGCCGGACAGAATCTTAACCTGTGCCTGTGATGAAGCATCGGAGCTGGTGTAAATCACGCCCAGCGTCTTAGCCTTGGGCATAATCTGACGAATTAACTTGAGCTGTGCTTCGATTGGCGCCTGGTCGGAAACACCGGTGATGTTGCCACCAGGTTTTTCGTTGCTCTTAACCAGCTTTGCGGAAACCGGGTCGGTGATGGCACCCATGACGATTGGAATCTTGGTCGTTGCGTTGGCCAAAGCCTGCGCGGATGGTGTTGCAATCCCAACGGCCGCATCAACGTTCTCGTTCACGAACTTCTCGGACATGGACTTCAGGTTGCTCTGGTCGTTTTGGGCGTTCTGGAAGTCAATCTTGACGTTCTTACCCACGGTGTAGCCATTTTCCTTCAAGCCGGCGTTAATCCCCTTGTGGATGGCGTCCAGCGCGGGGTGGCTCATGAGCTGGAGAATCCCAACGGTGGGGATGTCCTTTTTCTTGGGGGTAGCGTCTTTCTTATTGTTGTTCATGGTGAACCCAATCCCAACGGCAACAACGGCGACCAGCGCCACGATGAATGCAATCATTTTCTTCATGATAATTTCTCCTTCAAATACTTGATGAACCAGCTAACATGCCGGCTTCAGTGCAGTTTTAGCTAAACAAAAAGGGACCCACGCAAGTTCACCTGCGGAGTCCCATTCTGGTTCACCGCATAAGCCAATCCTAGATGGAATGCCTATGCGGTAGTTCAAAGAAACCAACATAGACACAACCTGCGCGTCCGGCAGATTGCGTCCGCAACCTACCTAAAGTTGGCTTTGCCACCACCCGTTAACATTAAACATAAGTGTTTGCATGTTGATTTCCTCCCGTAATTGATGGTGTAAGTGTACAATGTGAAAATTAGGTTTGTCAACCGTAAATTTAATTACGCTTACAAACAACTCTCACCAGGCTCTACATTTGGGCGTAGATGGCCCGCTGGCCCCCGATGTACTTGGGCCGCGAGCGCAGCGCCGTCACGTGGGCACCGCCCAATTCTTTCTTGCTTGGGCGCACTGGGACCTGGACAAACTTGACGTGCATTCCGATGCTGGTGTCACCAATATCAAGGCCCGCCTGCGCCACAATGTGTTCGACCTCCACGGGATCCGCGAAGTACTTGAAGGCGGCCATTGAACACGATCCGCCCGCGTGCAGGCCTGGAATTACGTTCACAATCTCCCAGCCCTTGGCAATCGCCACGGACCGTTCAACCGCACACGCACGGTTGATGTGTTCACAGCCCTGAACCGCCAAGTTGATTCCGCGCGGCTCCAGCACGTCCAGAATCGCGTTGACAATCCACTCGCCCACCTCGGGACTTGAAGCCTTGCCAATCTGGCCGCCAACCACCTCGCTGGTCGTGCACCCGAGCACAAACGTGTCCCCCGGCTGCAAATGTGCCGCCGCGAGCACTTCCAAAACCGTGGCCTTAACCTGAGTTTGCACCTGCTCCTGACTAATTGTCATCATTACGCCTCCTGAATTATTTGCGTCCAGCATAACACCAATCACGCATCCCGTTAATGCTTACGCGCAAGCTAGATTGCTAATATATCAACGTTTGCGCGTGCCTCCGCCCGCTGAATGATCAACCAAGCGGCAAGGGCACAGAAAGCAACACCAAGGACCATCAGCCCCACAAGCAGCCACGGACTGGCCTGCGCCACCCCATTAATGTGGGTCAGACTGCCGTTAATAATGCGGAGTGTGAGCGTGCTTGCCGGATTATCGGTGTGGATGAATAACCCCGTCAGCCACTTAAGTACCGGACCAAAACCAACGATAATCAGCCAAACCACCGCGAGATTGTACATTTTCGAGCTCACCGCCACTCGCGTTAACGTCACCGCGTACGCAGCCACCATGATCAGCAGCATGCTCAGCACTTCAACCAGTGCGCTGGCCACAAGCGCACTGCCATTAATGGTGCCCCGATAACCCATTAACTGGATAAAAACGGTTGTTTTACCGCCCAGCAGTGCCACGAACTGTACCCACAGGAGTATCATCACCTCGCTGAGGACGGCAGCCGCCGCAAAGCTGAGGACGGAACTACGAAACAGCGTTCTCCTGCTCATACCCGTCTGCATACCCAGATAAAACCGCCGGTACGGCTGAATCGCCCCGATGAAGATGCCGACTATCAGGTAAAATATCGTTACCGAACCGCCAATAATCGGGAAACCATTGACCAATAAAGTAACGACCTTGCTCACGAGCCCGAACCAAAAGGCAAGCACACTCAGGCCGAGAATATACTTGCACGCATCAGCTAGTTGCAAGCGAAACATGACCCCAAATTTCATTTTTTATCTCCTCCTTTGCGTGCTGCCAGGGCGGCTCTGCAACGCAAGCACGCACCCATAGCTTATCTGGTTTTAGGCGTTTAAACCCATCATGTCAATCTTGCCAAAATAGTGCCGCAGAAGCAGCAAGAGCCCGGCAAGCACCAGGACAATCCCGGCCAGAAGCCAGCTGGAATTCAGCGGCACCGCAATTTGCCGCTTAAATGTTGCGAGCAATGTAATACCCATTCCGCTGAACATCAGCAAGAACATGAATACCATGAACATTCCCTTAAAGGCGATATGCCTCACCGCGGCAACCACCACAATGACCTGTCCCAGTATTCCGATGATGACAAGTAACCCAAATTGAATTCCGGCAAACAGGGCAAATTGCCCCAACGTTGCCGTTTTGATGGCAAAAATTGCGGGAATATTATCCGTAAAGAACAGGCTGGATGACCTCTGGACAATCTGAATCACCCCACACAGCAGCTGGGTCAACACGGCGCTCACGAAAATATTCGTTAAACTTGCCTCAAATATCTGTTTGCGAACCAAGCTATTTTGGGCCGCCAATCCGAGGCAATAGGTGAACGGCAACACACCAATCGAAAACATCGAAATGATCATGACACTAGTCAAATCAAACAAGGTTCCCTCACCAATCACAGAACGAAAAATTAGGCTAAACAACGCCGAAAACGCGGTTATTTCAATCTTGAATTTACAATTGAAGTGGAACATTAGAAAAGAAAACTGACTCACTAGGAGAACAGCGTAGAATGTTGTTTGTCGAGAACAAACATTTACGGAGGAATCCTAATGAGTCATTATCATCAGCTTACAGCTATTGAGCGCGGGCGTATAGAGTCTTTTATTCAAATTGGTATGTCTATGCGACAGATTGCCTTACACCTTAAACGCAGTGTTAGCACGATTTCAAGAGAAATCAGACGCTGTTCTAAAGACTATCAAGCAGAAAAAGCGCAAAAAGATTATGCCAAGAAGCGACGTGCCTGCCGGCGCAGAAGAATTTTTGAAGATAATTTAGTACGCATGACAGTCATTCGAGATATAGAAGAACGACATTGGTCTCCTGAACAGATTGTTGGAAATTTCAAAAACACCCTCGGTTCGAGCCCGTTTAGCTTTGTCACCATCTATCGCGAGATAAAGCGTAATAACTTACAAATGCCTAAGAGCCATGGTGCTAGAGGGATTGCTCGGAAACTGAGACATCGTGGTAAAACTCGTCACAAGAAAGGCTATGTTGAAAAAAGAGGTAAAATACCAATCTCACACCATTTATCCGAACGACCGCAGGCTGCGAATGATAGAGATCGTTTAGGTGATTGGGAAATAGACACGGTTGTGGGCAAAGATGGTGGAGAAGTTCTGGTTACGATGGTTGACCGGCGGAGTCGACTATTACTGGCGAAAAGAGCTGGTGGTCGGAAATCATTTGCCGTCCTTAGAACCCTTGAAGAAATGTTTGCGCAGATACCACACAAGCTTTTGAAAACAATCACTCCCGATCGAGGTAAGGAGTTTGGACAGCACGCTGTATTAACAAATGAGTACCAGGTTGAATTCTATTTTCCAAATCCCCATTCACCATGGGCTCGGGGAAGTAACGAGAACACAAATGGACTGATTAGAGAATATATACCCAAAGGTACGGACATCGCAACTATTACGGACAAGGAAATCAATCGAATGATTTGGCAAATTAACACTAGACCACGGAAGCTTTTTGGCTGGAGGTCAGCGCTAGATGTTTTCTGCTCGGAAGTGTTGCACTTAGATTGACAATTCAAGATCAAAAAAATCAGTGAAATCCGAATCTGCGTAGAAGCGAGCACCCACATGCGCCTATTCATGCTGATCACCCTCGCGCCCCGTAAGCGCAATGAACAGCGTCTGCAAATCCACGCCGCTCACCTCAACATCACTCGGAGCAGCAAAATCTGCGGGCACGTTTGCGGCGATGACCGTGCGCATGTTGCCCATGTCCTTGTGCTTGAGGACGGTTAGCCGCTGCGTTGCCGCGTCAACCGCCTGAATGCTCCCGGTCAGAATTCGCGCCGTGTTCAGCAGTGGCTCAGTATCCGCATCCACCTGCACAACCCCGTGGCCAATCACAAAGACGTGATCCACCATCTGGGCGATTTCCTCGATCAGGTGGGTGGCAATCACAAATGTCCGTGGCCGGTTGCCGTACTCTTGCAGAATTTCGTCGTAGAACATTTCCCGGTTAGCCGCATCAAGGCCCAGGACGGGTTCATCCAGAAGAACGTAATCCGCCGGTACCGCGAGCGCGCAGATTAACTTCATGATGGTTTTCTGCCCCGTCGACAAGCTGCGGACCTTGGCCCGCGTGTCCACGCCAAAGTGCTGCACCATGCGCGCCGCCGTGTGCTTATCAAAACCGCCGAACAGTTCCCCGGTAATCTTGAACACCCATTCAACCCGCCGATCACCCGGGAAATAATTGGCATCACTCATGAGGTAGATGCGGTTTTGGACCTGTTCGTTATCGAAGGCATTCTCACCGTCCAGGGAAATTACACCCGAGTTGGGAATTAGCCGGTTATTGATGAGCGCCAGCAGTGTGCTCTTCCCCACCCCGTTGCGTCCTAGCAGTGCGTAGATTCGCTCCGGTTCAATCTCGAGCGAGACGTCCCGCAACACTTGTTTTTTGCCGAAATGCTTGCTGACATGCTCCACTTTAATTCCTGACATAGCGTAATCCTCCTGGCAGTAACCCAATTTTTACTCCAACCGTAATAATTCGAAACGCAAATAGATGTGCCTGATAAAAGCTGTGACTACCACCAGCCCAATTGCGGTGATGGCCATCAGGGCTAGCATGCGATTCAGCTCCGTCATCATGCCGAACAGCCAAAAGGTGATGATTAATAGTGCAAGGCTGATAAAGGTGCCAAGCGAGATAATAATCGCGGATTTTGTTTTGGCCGGCTCGTCCTGCTTCAGAAAGCCAATGTTGAGTCCCCATGCAAGCAAGCGAACAAAGACGATGGCCATGGCCGTGAGCACAAAACCTAAAATGTTGAGCAGCAGGCCGCTTGGCGCCACGTTGAACATTGTTGTCAAAATTCCGCGGGGCTGCCGACCCAAGGCTTCTAAAGCGACAAACAATCCGTAGTAGAGGCAGGCATCAACTAACCCAAACCCAACTTGCATTTTCATTAACACCTGCAGTTGCCTGCGCCGCGAAACACCGGACGTAAAGCCCAGGTCCAGCCCGAACGACGAGATGATGTGCCCCAGCGAAAGCGCAAAGACCAAGCCAATCAGACTGAGATTGATGTGGCTCAGCCCGGAAACAACAACCGGAAGCACGATGCCAAAGACCAAGACAAACATACCCATCATTACCGCACCATATTCAATTTCGGTTCGCAGCAAAATTTTTTCGTACCCTTGCTTCATGATTCATCCCGCCTCCCGCACTATGCTATGACTGCTCTTGATTCATCAATGCATCGATCAATTCCTGACGACTAATCCCTAATTCCTGTGCTGCCCGGACAAGTTCTGGCAGCTGCTTGGCAAAAAATTCCTGTTTCAATTCTCGGTGCAGCTGCGCCGGCGCACCGGTAGTAACAAACATGCCGAGCCCCCGCCGCTTTTCGAGCAACCCGTTGCCCACCAGGATGTTCATTCCCTTCAGAACGGTGGCCGGATTCAACTGGTACTCGCGGGAAATCTCGGTGGTCGATGGTACCTGATCACCAGCACGATAGACGCCGGCACTAATCGCACGCGTCAATTCATCTGCCACCTGTTGATACAGCGGAACAATACTGTCCGCATCAAACTTCACCATCGCCACCACCTTTCAACTTGGTTACCTGGTTAGTTACATGACTAACTAACCTTCGATATAAAAATAACGCGGTTTGGTCACCGCGTCAACTAAAATATGCAAATTTGCACAACAAATTTAACCGTTTCCATTTCGTGCCAATTGCGGGCCGTACCAGGTCACGGTCGGCGGAATAATCACCGTCATCACCATTACCTCCGTTCACCCGAATGTTTCCCGGGTAATACCTAGTCGTTAGCCGCAAACCCCGGTGCCAGCGTAGCGATGGTCACCAGCGTCTCCGCCAGTGTCGCCATTGCCTCACTGGTCACGTACTCATATGGACCGTGGAAATTGCCGCCGCCGTTGAACAGGTTCGGCGTGGGCAGACCCAGCGCCGTGATTTTCGAGCCATCAGTACCGCCGCGAAAGGGCACCACGCGCAGCTGCAACCCAAGTTTGGCGTAGGCCGCCTTGGCTACGTCCACGGGCAACGGGAACTTGGCTAGGGCCGGACCCATGTTGTAATACTGGTCGTGCCACTGCGTCGTGATGGCCACCGCCGCGTGGGCCGCGTTGAGCCGGTCGACAATCCCCTGCAATTGCGCGCACCGCTTCCGGAAGTGGTCCATGTCGAAGTCCCGCACGATGTAGGTCATGTCGGCGGCCCCAACGTCGCCCTGCAGGCTGTCCAGCAGGAAAAAGCCCTCATAGTTCGCCGTCCGCTCAGGCACCTCCGTTTCCGGTAGCGCCTGGTCAATCATCTGCGCCACCTTGAGTGCGTTAATCAGTTGTCCCCTCGCCGCGCCGGGGTGCACCGACTTGCCCACGATGTGAATTTGGCACTCCGCGGCGTTGAAGGTCTCGTACTCCAGGTCACCAACCCGCCCGTTATCGAGTGTGTAGGCAAAGTCGGCGGCAAATTGCGCCACGTCGAAGCGGTCGGCGCCGGTGCCAATCTCCTCGTCGGGGCCAAACGCCAAGCGGACCTTGCCGTGGGGCAGCTCGGGGTGTCTCACCAGGTAGGCGGCCGCCTGCACCGCCGCGGTGATCCCGGCCTTATCGTCCGCGCCGAGCAGCGTAGTGCCGTCAGTAGTAATCAGTGTCTGGCCCCGCAGTTGCCGCAGTTCGGGGAACACATCCGGGTCGAGCACGAGGCCGCTGGTGCCCAGTTTAACGGTTGTCCCCGCGTACTGCGGGAGCACCTGGGGCCGAACGCAGTCACTATTGAAATCCGCGGTGTCGAGGTGGGCCACCCAACCAATCGTCGGCCCGGCCGTGGTCGCCGGCACCGTCGCGGTCACGAACCCGTTATCCAGCAGTGTCACGTCCGTCAGCCCCGCCGCGCGCAAATCGGCCTGGAGCACACGCGCCAGCATTGTTTGCCCCGGCGTTGACGGCACCGTGGTGCTGCTTGCATCCGACCGTGTATTGATTGCTGCATAGCGCACAAATTGTCTGGTAATTGCATCCAAATCAAAGTTCATGTTGCCACCACCCCTTCTCAACGCGCATTTTACCACGCGGTAACCTCCAGCTGGGGATTTTTTCGCGCCAGACACAAAAACAGCACCCGTCGCCGGGTGCTGCCGCAAAATACAAATTAACTTACTTAAATTCTTCCGCCCAACTAAAACCGTCACGTTCGAGCAGTGCATCCGCTTCTTCTGGACCGTGCGTCCCCGCGGTGTACATCGGCAGTTCATCGCTCTTATCCCAGACGGACCGGATCACATCGACATAGTTCCAGGTGTGTTCCTGCTCCGCCCAGCGCGTGAAGTTCGTCTGGTCACCGGCGAGCGCATCACCAATGAGGCGCTCGTAAGCTTCCGGCGCCCCATCGATTTCGGCCTGGTTGTGGCGGAAACCAAGGGCGTTTTGCTCCAGCTCGTAGCTTGCCCCAAGTGTCTTGCCGTTTAAGGTCAACGTGTAGCCTTGCTCGGGTTCCACGAATACCGTCAGGCGGTTAACCCGCGCGTTGTCGCAACCGACCGTATCAAAAATGTTGTGTTCAAGCGGCCGGAAGTTAATCGTGATTTGGGTACTCTTGGCTGGCAGGCGCTTACCCGTGCGGACGAAGAACGGCACACCGACCCAGCGCGGGTCATCCAGTTCAATCCGCCCCGCCACGTAAGTTTCGGTCATTGAATCCGGATCGACGTTATCCTCGTTCCGGTAGCCTAGCTGGTCCTTTGAGCCCGTGTACTGACCGCGAACCCAGTCCTTAGCCGCCTGCTCTGGGGTCAAAACGGGCAGGTGGGCAAATAGCTTGTTTTTGGCCGCGTGCACCGCCGCTGGAGTGAAGGTTTCCGGCTGCTCCATGGCCACGTACGCAATCAGCTGCATGATGTGGTTTTGGACCATGTCGCGCAGTGCCCCCGCAGTTTCGTAGTAGCCGGCGCGCTCCTCAACCCCAACCTTTTCGGCCAACGTGATTTGGACGTCACTAATGTAGTCCTTGTTCCAAATCGGCGTCAGCAATGGGTTCGTGAACCGCAATGCCAGCAGTCCCTGCACCATTTCCTTACCCAGGTAGTGGTCAATCCGGTAGATTTGGTCCTCGGTGAATGCCGCACTAATCGAATCGTTCAGTTCCTTCGCGCTGGCGAAATCACGACCGAATGGCTTTTCGATAATTAGGCGGTTGTAACCCTTGTCCGACAGCAATTGTTCACTGCGAATGTGGCTGGCAATTGTCCCGAAGAATCTTGGCGCCATCGCCATGTAGAACAGCCGGTTACCACCTGCTTCGTACTCTTCATCGAGCCTTGCCGCGAGCTGCTTGAGCGTGACGTAGTGGTCTGCATCCGTAACGTCGTGGCTCTGGTAGTAGAAGTGGTTGGCAAAATGCTTGATGGACCGGTCGTCGGTGTTCGGTTCACCCTGCAGACTTGTCCGCACGATGTCGCGGTAAAAATCATCGCTCCACGGACGCCGTGCCGTCCCGATAACGGCAAAGTGTTCACCAAGAAAACCGCGGTGGTACAGCTGGTACAAAGCTGGGTACAGTTTCCGCCGTGCCAAGTCCCCGGAACCACCGAAAATTGTAATAATGCTTGCTTGTTCTTTAGCCATCCCTGACACCTTTCTGAATCGCCCAGACAGTTCATCTGGACACATAAATTCACCGTAGCCACTCAATTGGCCATCAATTACAACTATATTGTACCAACATGTTTGATGCCACTCACAAACACATTCGCGGCATTGTCCGTTTGCATGGTAATTACCTGCTTCGTGCGCGAGTTCCGGAGCGTCAACTGCTTGGGCGTGCTTGCGATCACAAACAGCGAATCCCCGATTTTGACGTCGAGCATGTTCAGGTAATCGAGCAGTGATGTTTCATCAATAACCCGCTCCACCGTTGCCTTGTCACCAATGCCAAGTGATGCCAGCGTGATGCGGCTTTGCTGGACGTAATGGCCCTTCGCGTCCGGAATCACCCCACCGTGCGGGCAAAACTTCGGCTGCTTCAGTAAGTACTCGAGCCGGTTAGCCATGTCATCCGTGGTCGCGTGTTCCAGTGCCTCGGCTTCCTTGTGCAACGCATCGTATGGGTAAAGCAGCTGCTTCATGAGGAAGACTTCCCACAGGCGGTGGTTGCGCACGAGTTTGGCGGCACTGGTGATGCCCTTCTTCGTGAGCTGAATTCCCTGGTACGGGGTGTGTGTGACAAAGTTCTGTTTGACCAGTTTCGTAATCATCTCGCTGACCGACGCCGCGGACACATTTAGGCTCGCCACAATTTGCTTGTTGCTGACCTTCTGGGTGTCGCCGCCAAGTTCCAAGATGATTTTTAGGTAGTCCTCTTTATTAGGAGTCATATATCTCCTCCGCTTTCGATTTACACCTTTCTATTATGCACGAAAACTAGCCAAATATCACCAACAAGTAGTGAGTATCAGGCAAGAAAAGCGCCGCACCGGCAGCGGGCACTGTTGACCGTGTGCGAAACGGAATCAATCCCACTGCTGTTTCCCCAGATGTTAAACACGGCTCAATCCGCCATGATGAGAAAATTTTGCTTTTTTTGAAAATTCAGGTTGACAAGCATTAGAAAGCGAATGTAAACTAACCACAATCAAGTGACAAAGAAGGAATAAGTACTTCGGGTACGTGTCCAGAGAGCCGACGTTGGTGTGAGTCGGTCACTACTCCCGGGGGAAAATGGTTCTGGAGTCACAGTTGTTGCGAGCCATTGGTAAGCGACAACCGGGAGCGCCCGTTACTGCGCTAAGGTATCGCCGCGAATCGTCCGTGGCCGTACCTCACGAGTGGTCAGCAGTGATGCTAACCAGAAAACGGGTGGTAACACGACTAATCGTCCCGGCAGACATGCAATATGTCTGCCGGGATTTTTTCGTTTACCCGCTACCCTTGATGCCACCACACACATACTTCAAAGGAGTTTTACACTATGTCCAAACAAAAGCTTACTTACAAATTCGATCAGGTTGGTTCATACCTGCGTCCCGCTGAACTCAAGCAGGCCCACAAAGACTTTGCGGCCGGCAAAATCAGCGAGCAACAATTAACCGACATCAAGCACACCGCCATTGAGCGACTCGTTGTCAAAGAAGTCGCCGCTGGTCTGCACGGTATTACCGACGGCGAGTTCAACCGTTCCTGGTGGCACCTCGATTTTCTCTGGAATCTAAACGGCGCGGCCAAGTTCGACTACCACGCTTCCTACAAGTTCCACGGCAGCAAGACCCGCACGGATAACGTTGAGCTGGTGGGCAAAATTGCGGCGAACCCAAACCACCCGTTTTACGCCGACTTCGACTTCTTGAAGTCCATCCTACCTGCTGGGGTTGAACCCAAGGTCACGATTCCATCCCCAAGCATGTTCTTCCGCGACAACCGTTCCGACAACTGGCACAAGTTCTACGCAACCTGGGGCGAATTCCTCGATGACTTGGCCCAGGCCTACCACGACACCTTGCTTCAGTTCTACGCTCGCGGGGCCCGCTACATCCAGCTTGACGACACCACCTGGGCCTTCCTCATTGCCCGGTTAACCACCAACCAGGACGACCCCGCAGAATTCACCCGGTACGCGCAGATTGCTGAAGACATCGTGTACGTTGTCAACAAGGTACTCGACGATTTGCCATCTGATTTGAAGGTCTCCACCCACATCTGCCGTGGTAACTTCAAGTCCACGTACCTGTTTGAAGGTTCCTACGCACCAGTTGCTGACTACCTGGGTCAGCTCAACTACGACGCATTCTTCCTCGAATACGACAACGAGCGCTCCGGCGACTTTGAACCCCTGACGAACATCTGGAATGGCCGCAAGAACGTCGAAATCGTGCTCGGGCTGGTCACCAGCAAGTTCCCAAAGCTTGAAGACAAGGATGCGGTGAAGGCACGGATTAACGCGGCAACCAAGTACGTTCCCCTCAGCAACCTCGCCCTCTCCACGCAGTGCGGTTTCTCATCCACGGAGGAAGGCAACGAACTGACCGAGGCCGACGAATTTGCCAAGCTCAACCTGATTCGGACAATCACCGAAGAAGTTTGGGGCTAAAAATTTTTTCATTGTTCTGCAGAGTAGCAAGGTGGCTACTCTGCCCATGGGCGCAGCTGTGTGTGGGTGCGTCCATGGGCAGGTTAGCCACGCGCCAACTTGACCTAACCCCGATCAAAGTTAGGCTTTTCTGGGCGATTGCGCATTGCCCACTTACCGTCAAACCCGGCAATTATCATTCAAACCGTGCCCGCTACTGGGCCCGTAACCAGCGCGGTTTTCAAACCACATTTTGCACCCTAGAAAGGAAAAATTATTATGACTGAAAACCACTACCGTTTTGAAACCCTGCAACTTCACGCTGGCCAGGAAGACCCTGACCCCGCCACCGGCGCCCGCGTCACGCCAATCTACCAGACCGCTGCCTTCGTGTTCAAGGACGCCAAACAGGCAGCCGACCGGTTCGCGCTGCGCGACCCCGGTAACATTTATGGTCGGCTCACTAACCCAACCAACGCCGCTTTGGAGGCGCGGATTGCCGCGCTTGAAGGTGGGACCGCGGCAATTTCACTAGCCTCTGGTGCCGCTGCCGTCACCGCTGCCCTCCTGAACGTGGCGGGCGCCGGCGACCACATCGTTAGTGCCAGCACGATTTATGGTGGGACGTACGAACTGTTCTCCGAAACCTTCAAGAAGCTCGGCATCGACGTCACCTTCGTGGATCCAGATGACCCAGCGAACTTCGAGGCCGCAATCCAGGACAACACCAAAGCAGTGTTCTTCGAATCCCTCGGTAACCCGGCCATCAACATCGTCGACTTCGAGGCGGTGGCGGCAATTGCCCACAAGCACGGCATCTTGACGATTGTCGACTCCACCTTCGCGACCCCATACCTGGTCCGCCCACTGGAACATGGCGTTGACGTCGTGGTGCACTCCGCAACCAAGTTCATCGGCGGCCACGGGGCAACCCTCGGCGGCCTCGTCATTGAAAAGGGCGATTTCGACTACGCGGCTAGTGGCCGTTACCCTGGCTTCACCACCCCCGTTCCCTCATATAATGGGATTGTCTGGCAGGACCTCGGCGCGGCAGCCTTCACCACCAAGATTCGCGCAGAACACCTCCGCGACACCGGGGCAACCCTCGCACCGCAGTCCGCTTGGTACCTAGAACAGGGACTTGAAACGCTGTCCTTGCGGGTTGAACGCCACGTGGCCAACGCACGCAAGGTGGTCGAATACCTCGAAAACAGCCCCAAGGTGGCTTGGGTATCCTACCCGGAAACGGCCGACTCCAAGTACAAGGACCTCGCCAAGAAGTACTTCCCCAAGGGGACAGGTTCCATCTTCACCTTTGGCCTGAAGTCCGGTGAGGCCGGCGCGGTCAAGTTCATCAACAACCTGAAGCTGTTCAGCCTCCTCGCTAATGTTGGTGACGCGAAGAGCCTGATTATCCACCCGAAGTCCACAACGCACGCCCAGCTATCAGATGAACAGCTGGCAACGGCCGGTATCACGCCAGATTTGATTCGGATTTCAGTCGGCATCGAAAACATCGATGACATCCTCGAAGACCTGGATCAGGCACTGGCCAAGGACTAACAGCCACTGCCTGGCTGCGATTCGCGGCTGCACGGCCCGAATCTACCCGCAGAAAGGCCGAGCGCAAAATCCTGCGTTCAGCAAAAGTACAATAAATATGGCCGATGTCAGCAGCCCTGCTGACATCGGCCATATTTTAGTATTAGCGCTAAATTGACGCGGGCGGTCGCACCGCATACATCCATTTAGATGCGCCGCACGTCAAACCGCACGCCATTCTTATACCCGTTTTCGATGATGACGGTCGCAACTAGCGCGACCACCAGCACGATTGCCGGCATGATGAAGCCGTTCGTAAAGCCACCCACAGCCACGATGAACGCGATGAGGGGCATGGACAACATTTGAATCCAGATAATTCCTGCCGTGCCGCCACGCTTGGCCGGATCAAACTCGCGGCTAAACGGCAGGTCAACGCCCGCAATCAGTCGACCAAACAACATGGTCAAGGCGTATATCAGCACCACCATCGCCGCTGAAGCAACTAGCCCCTTCATTCCCGAAAGGCCAGTGAACACGGCTGCAAGCAGTAGCGTGACTGGCAGGCACACCCGTACGAACATCGCCTTCACGATCCCCCGCAGTAACAGTCCCTGCTGGATTAATGGCACCCGCTGGAATAAGCGCATGGCCCCCGGTTGCTCCGAGAAGCCGAGACTCCAAAGGGCAATTGGCATCCCAAAGAAAACACCGAGTATCATGTACGGCAGAAAGTGGCGCATCATCGGCAGCGACTGCGCCACCGTACCGCCGATACCGACGAACGAAAACAGGAAGATGACCGGAATAATCACGCCGTAAGCCAGTTGCGGGTACACGCGCAGTTTGTACTCGCGGTCTTCCCGGATAATCGCCCAGCCAAAGCCGAAGTACGTCCGCTCTAACGGTCCCCGGCAGAAGATTTTTTGCGTGAGCCGGAAATACCAGCTCGGCTTGTGCCGCTTCCCGGTTGAATTGTTGAGTTTGGTCAGCGATTCCTCGAACTCACTGGCATGATGCGCGTACACCACCGTCAGCGTCGCCGTCACCACCACGGCCAGGACGGTCATGACGATGGATAACAGCGAAATTTCGCCCAGCAGCAACAGCGGAATTCCGGCAAACCACATCGGAATGACGAAAATAAAGTACCAAACAAAGGCCTGCACCGCACCACTTTGACCCGCCAGGTTAACGTCCAGGTGCGGCAATATTTGACTTGCCAGGTAGATACCAATCATCATCGCAATCTGGACGAGGTTCAAAATATTCTTGAGCCGTTCACCATCAAAGTAGCGCAAAACCACCAAGTAAATGAACAGGGCCAGCATGAACGAAAAGACACCCAGTAGCAGCACGGCAATAACCTGACCGATTGCCGCCAGCAGACCGAACCGCATGAACACCGGAACCACGCCGGGGCCACCAATTGCCACCACGTTGAGGATTAGGTACATGCCGACCACGGTTAACCGCGCCGCATTCAGCGTCTTGGTGCTGACGCCGCGCACGGTGTAGAGTGCGTGGTCCCGCGGATCGAGCATGAGTCCCGAATAGCTGGTCAACATGTTCAGGAAGGTCATGACGAACAGGATACCAAAGTAGGCACTAAACATGTAAAACTTGGGCATCGGCATCACCAAGTAGAGGCAAAACAGCACACCAATCACCAGATAGAGCAAAAACGATGACCGCAGCGGGTGGGCGCCCTGCTCCTTCTTGGTATTCGCATTCATGCCGACCCCAACGTGGTCCCGCACCGCCAGCTTTAACTTGGTCTGCACGATGAGCCGGTACTGGGCGTAATCAATGCCCAGCTTGCTAATGAATCCTTGGCACCGGTCAAGCAGCGCCATGAACTGGGGCAACACTGGCCCCGAGCCCTCATCTTCAGTCGGCATGGTCCGCATCGGTTTGAGTAGTTTCATTAACGCCACCTCCCATCACAATGTCGACGAACGCCTTAGCCTTCTCCCCGTGCTCCGCAAAGCCCGTCATTTCATTGAACAACTGCTGCAAGCTAGTGTCCTGGTCGGCCTGCAGTTGCTTAAACGTTCCGTCCGCCACAACCGTCCCCTCATTCAGCAGAATAATCCGGTCAGAGAGCTTCTGCACCACGTCCATGATGTGACTGGAGTAGAAAATGGTCTTACCCCGATTACGCAGTTCCTGCAAAATCTCTTCAATCACCAGCACGGCGTTGGCGTCCAGCCCGTTAAGCGGCTCATCCCAGAACAAAATGTCGGGATCGTGCAGCAGGCTGGCAATAATCAAAACCAGTTGCCGCATCCCCTTGGAATACGAGGCAATACGCCGGTCAAACGCGGGCCCCAGCCCCACAATCTCAGCGAGCTGCTCAGCCTTACTGCCGGCATCTTCCGCCGTTAAGCCGTACAGCTGCCCCACCAGCTGCAGGTATTCGCGCGCGGTTAACGCATCGAACAGGTCGGCTCCTTCTGGCACGTACCCAATGCGCCGCTTGTACTGCGGATCATCGCGGTCGACTGCCTTGCCGAACACCGTCACCACCCCGTCATCCTGGTCAATCAGACCCAGAATGATTTTGACGGTGGTACTTTTCCCCGCACCATTTTGCCCAATGTAGCCAACAATCGTTCCGGGTTTGATCTGAAAACTGACGCCTTTCAGAACGTTCTTCCCGGCAAACGACTTGTGAATGTCCTCGAGTTCAATCGCATACTCAGATTCCATAATTACGCCTCCAAATGCTAATGTGACGGTCATCACCCGTCATGGTTTAATTGAGTATGCGCTTCAATAAATCAATTGTCGAGATTATTTAGGTAAATAACACCAGTCTTTAAATAACAGAGGGCTTCTAGCCGGAACCTATAACCGGGCACAGTTAACTGATATATCTATTATGTGTCCAGCCACTCGTTTATAATTAAAAATGATGAATTCACAAGGGACACGTTCTACCAGATAAACCATTAATTTACCGGTCGCGCAGGCGGCCAAGTTCGGAGGGCACAATGACAGTTATTCTCAAATCAAAACCCGTGGTCGAATCACTCACCAAAACGCTCAAGGATAGTGCAGCGCAGGCCACCGCTGCTCTCGGCCGCAAGCCCGGCCTCACCGTAATTCTCGTTGGCGAAGATCCGGCCAGCGCAATTTACGTCCGCAACAAGCAAAAGCGCGCCGATGAGCTCGGCATTAATTCCCAAACGTTGCGCTTGCCAGATGCCGCAAGCCAGGAAGATGTTCTGCAGGCCGTCGCCAAGCTGAACGCCGACGACACCGTGGACGGTATCATCGTTCAGCTGCCGCTGCCCAAGCAGATTGACGCAGACGCCATCATCAACACAATCGCCGATGCCAAGGACGTCGATGGCTTCACCCTCCGCACCACCGGCAGGCTGTGGACGCTGCCCAAGAACAGTCCCGAACAGGTTGGCCCCTGCACGCCACTTGGCATCATGGCCCTCCTCGACTTTTACAACATCGACGTTGCCGGCAAGCACGCCGTCATCGTCGGACGCTCCAACATCGTGGGCAAACCAATGGCGGCCATGCTGCTGAATAAGGGGGCAACGGTGACAATCGCGCATTCCCAAACGGAGAACCTGCCAGCGCTGTTGCGTTCAGCCGACATCATCGTGGCCGCAACTGGGCGCCGGAACCTGATTACCAAAGACGCCGTTAAACCCGGCGCCATCGTCATCGACGTCGGCATGAACCGGTACGTGGATGATGCTGGGAAAAAGCACCTGGTTGGCGACGTCGACTACGCAAACGTTGCCCCAATTGCGGGGGCCATCACCCCGGTTCCCGGCGGCGTGGGCCCGATGACCGTGAACATGCTCATCAAGCAAACCATCAAGGCCGCACTGCGCAAGGCCAAATAATACGGGAAGAGCCCAACACCAGCTTCTGCGGTGTTAGGCTCTTCTTTCATAATTGACTAACCGGCGCCATGCGCGGCTAGATTCCCGTTTGCACTAATTCCAAGTAGCGGTTCTTCGACAGTCCCGGGTTTACGCGGACCCGGTGCAGCTGGAGCAGACCCTGCTTTGCCGTTGCTAACCCTGGCTTAGTGGTCAAGGCCATCTTGTACCCCGCCTTTTGTGCTGCAATCACAGAATCACGGTTGTAATGGCCCGCGGGGTAGGCGACCGTGTTGATATCGGTGTGCAACCACTGCTGCAGCCGGCCCCGCGAGTACGACATTTCCGTCATTTGTTTGGCCATGGGCAGCTTGTTCATATCCAGGTGCGAGACGGTGTGGCTCTCAATATTCACGGTGGTCCCCGTCGCATCGCTCAGTGCGCGCAGCTGCTGCAGGTCCACGTGATTGGGGTTGGTCAGCGAATCCGTGATTTCGTTAATCGTTACGTACGCGCCAACCTGTTTGAACATTGGTAGCCCGTGCGTGTACATCGTCTTGTACCCGTCATCAAACGTCACCCACACGACCTTTCTCTGTGGCAGCTTGTTCTGGGTCAAAGCGACGTACGCCTCATCAGGGGAGAGGAAATAATACCCGGCATCCTTCAGCCAGTGCAGCTGATTTTGCATCTGCTTGGGCGGCATCTGCAGGGAGTTCCCAACATTGATGTCGTGGTACATCAGAATTGGAATCCGCGCCGCCCCCGCGGTCTTGTGCCAGCGGCTGACCGGAATGCGCTTCTGCCCGTGGTTCACGTGCCTAACTGCTTTGCGCCGCTCAGTTCGTTTTTGCTTGGCCGTCACCCGCACCGCCGCGCTGTGTTTGCTGCTGGCTTTTGACGTGCACCCGCCCAGCACCAGCATTGCCATTAACCCAATCCCTAACGCCTTTACCCGCATAATCAAAATATACCCTCCAATTGTTAAAGCACTGCCCCAATTACATCATAGAAATACACTAGCCGCAATTTTGAATTATAAAGTTTTCGCTTAACATTTTGCACAAAATTAGCACAGAAACGCGGTAATTGAAGCGACACGCAAAGGTGCTCCGCCCAATCGGGAACTGATTCCTAATCGGCGGCACCCCACTACCGACCACTAACCGCAAAAAAACGGGCAGAAACCATTATTGGTTTCTGCCCGCACTCTTACTTAATGTTCAATGGTGCCGGTTAGTACTTGATGTCTGTAATCGGGTGCTTCTGCGTTAGTGCGTGCACCACGGCGGCGACTTTACTTAGCTCGGTCTCATCATCCCGTCCGGCAATGGCCCGAACGATTAGCTGGCCGACCGCATAACAATCGTCCTCGTCAAATCCGCGCGTCGTGATTGCCGCGGTACCCACACGAATCCCGCTGGTTTTAAATGGCCCGTTCTGCTCGCCCGGAAGCTGGTTCTTGTTCGTCGTAATCATGACGGAATCAAGCAGTTCCTGCACGTCGCGGCCGCTGACGCCATAACCGGTTACGTTCACGAGCGCCAGGTGGTTGTCCGACCCGCCCGAAACCACGCTCAGCAGTGAGTCACCCGCGGTCAGCCCAGACACCATGGCCTGCATGTTCTTAATGATTTGCTCGGCGTAAGTCTTAAACTGCGGCCGCATTGCCTCACCGAGGGCGATGGCCTTCCCCGCAATGACGTGCTCAAGCGGCCCGCCCTGAATACCGGGAAACAGCGCGGAATTGACTTTTTTAATGTATTTTGCCTTGCACAAAATCAATCCGCCCCGCGGTCCCCGCAGTGTCTTGTGCGTGGTTGTGGTCACAATATCCGCGTACGGCACGGGACTGGGATGCACGCCCGCCGCAACGAGCCCGGCAATGTGCGCCATATCCACCATGAGCAGCGCGCCCACAGAATCGGCAATGTCCCTAAATCGGGCGAAATCAATAATCCGACTGTACGCACTGGCGCCGGCCACAATCAACTTGGGCTGCACCTGGGCCGCCTGCTCCGCAATGGCATCGTAGTCCAGCAGGCCATTGTCATCCAAGCCGTAGTGGTAGAACTTGTACGTCTGGCCGGAAAAGTTCACGTCCGCGCCGTGGGTCAGGTGGCCGCCATCGGTGAGGTCCATCGCGAGCACAACGTCACCATCCTGCAGCACCGCCCGGTAGCTCGCCATGTTGGCCTGCGACCCGGAATGCGGCTGCACGTTCGCTGCCTCCGCGCCGAACAGCGCCTTCGCCCGATCGATTGCAAGCTGTTCCACCACGTCGATGTACTCATTCCCGCCGTAGTAGCGTTTGCCCGGGTAGCCCTCTGAGTACTTGTTCGTGAGCACCGAGCCCTGCGCGGCCCGCACCGCTGGGGACACAATGTTTTCAGAGGCAATCAATTCAATGTTGTCTTGCTGCCGCTGCTCTTCATAAGCAATGGCGGTCCATACTTCTGGGTCTTGGTCTTTAAAATTCGTCATATTATCCGCTCCTTGCGTCGTATCGTCTGTGTTGTTGCCACTGATGTACGGGTTGGTGTGCACCAGCGGTTTTCGATAACTGAGGTCACGGTGAATTAGGGCCATCTCTTGGGGGAATCAATCCTTTCTCCTGGTGGCGCTGCACTTATCGTAGCGCCTGCCTACTTAAATAAGTATACAGGATTGGCCATTTAAATGCAGGTTACGTACTGAACCGTTTCGAATTCCAGTAGCGTTCTGGCAGCAGCAAATTGGACGCAAAAAGGGCCGGAACACACGGTCCCGGCCCTTAATTACATTACTTGTCTTCAGACTTAGTTTCTTCAGGTTTAACGTCTTCAGCCTTGGCATCGTCAACCTTAACGTCGGCAACCGTTGTTACTTCTTTGGTGTCGTCTGTCTTAGCGTCTCCTGCTGCAGCATCTTCAGCCGTTGCGTGCTTAACTTCAATCTTAGGTTCAGCCTTGTGGGCAACCTGACCAACAGCCTGCAGCGCAAAGGTCAAGAACACACCGTTTGCATCGAGGACAACCGTCCCCTTCTTCAGGTTGACGGAATCGATAACCCCGTGCAAACCACCAACAGTGACGATTGAGTCGCCCTTCTTCAGGCCACTGTACATCTGCTGACGCTTTTCCTGCTGCTTCTTAGGCGCCCGAACGGACGTGAAATACATCATTACCACCATGATAATGATAAATACGATGACTAACATGTTGTTACCTTGCATTATATTTTGCACCCCTATGTTTTCTTTATGTCATAGAACACTGTATCAAACTTTAGCCAATAACGAAAGCGCATTTCCATTAATGTCGGCAGTTTCAGCCTAAAGGACTAGTCATTGCTGATGCTGACCGGCAGCGTGAGCGGTTTTGGAGTTGGTGGGTACTGAGTGGTCTAGGGGCCGCGACTGGGCGGGGCCGGTGCGCGTTCCGTGCGGCTGGGATTTTCCGTGCGGCCGGTTGAAG
>NZ_RRYD01000027.1 GCF_004010095.1 Lacticaseibacillus hulanensis
CTTTTGGGGCTTCAACCGGCCGCACGGAAAATCCCAGCCGCACGGAACGCGCACCGGCCCCGCCCAGTCGCGGCCCCCCTTACCTCGCGAAATGCCGCTCGGTCGCGTGGAGGATGCTCGTGAGGCCGAACGTCAGGACGAAGTAAATCCCGGCACTGACCATGAGTGGCAGGAATGCCCGGAACGATGCGCCCTGCACCACTGAGGTCTGGAAGGTGAGTTCGCCAACCCCGATTACCGATATTACCGACCCTTCCTTGATGACTGAAACGAATTCATTCCCCAGGGCGGGCAAAATCGTCCGTAGCGCCTGGGGCAAAATAACCAGCTGCATCGTCTTGCCCCCGCTCAAGCCAAGTGACCGTGCCGCTTCCTCCTGCCCCTTTGGCACCGAATTGAGCCCGGACCGAATGATTTCGGCCACATATGCCCCCGAGTTCAGGAACATCGCAATTGCCCCGGACACGAACCCGGAAACCGTCAGCCCAATTATCTGGGTGCCGAAGAACACGATGAACACCTGAATCAGCAAGGGCGTGCCCCGGACGAACTCAATGTACACATTGGCAATTGCCTTCAAGATCCAAATTTTTGACCGCTTCATAAGCGCCAAGAAGGTGCCGAGCACAAACCCGATTGACACCCCAATAATGGCCAGACCCAGCGTGTATTCGGTCCCCTTCAGGAAGTACGGGCCATACTCCTGAATAAAGGACTTTTTCACCGTCATCTGCTTGATTGCGGCGTCGCGCCAGCGCTTGATGGGTTTGCCGATGACCTCTTTTTCCAAAATATGGTTGAGCTTGGCCTGCAAGACCTTGGACCCCTCTGGCAGCACGACGGCCGACTCACCGCCGCCACCCGGAATCTTGGCGCCAGCGATGGCAAAGCTGCTGTCCTGCATGATGTAGGACTTGGCCGTTGTGGTTGGGACCACAATCCCGTCCAGTTTGCCCTGACTTAGCTGCGCCGCCTCATCGGTAACCTTCTTCAGCGAGGTGATTGTGGCGCCCTTGAGGTACTTTTTCGCCTGATCTTCCTGAATCGTGGTGATCTGCGCACCAATTTTGGCGTTGTTGAAGTCCTTCAGTGAATTGTACTTGTTTTTGTCCACCTTCTTGACCAGAACCACGTTGGGGTCGTTTAAATACGGCACGGTGAAGTCCACCATCTTGTCCCGTTCCGGTGTTGGCGTGATGCCAGAAACAACAAGATCAACCTTCCCGGATTCAAGTGCTGACAAGAGTGCGTCGTTGCTCATTTCCACAAGCTTCAGCTTCACGCCCAGGCGCTTTGCAATCAGGCGGTCCATCGTGACGTCGAAGCCAACGATTTTGTCCTTGCCCGTTGCGCTGCTGTGGAATTCATACGGGGCGTAATCCGGCGACAGGCCGATGCGCACCACGCCCGCCTTCTTAATCTTCGTGAGGGTCGGATCGCTCTTTTCCGCCGCGTGAACGTACTGGTGCGACAGGCCCAGTGCGAGCGCCAGGCCGGCCAGCACGACTAACCCAAAATGTGTGAGTTTCTTCATATATCAACCTCTGGCCTCAAAGTTAGCCCAAATCGAGTTGCTGCTTGGCGGTTTTAATCTGCTGCTTCACGGAATCGAACCCCGTGCCGCCGAAACTCGTCCGCCGCACAACCGCTTCGTACGGATCCAGGTCGGTGTAAACGTCCTGTTCAATCAAATCACTGGCCGCCTGCAACTGCTCGAGCGGCATGTTCTGGAGCGCGGTGTGCGTCTTGATGCCTGTGAGCACCAGGTGCCCCACCACCGCGTGCGCCTGGCGGAACGGCATCCCCTTGGTCGCTAAGTAATCCGCCAGTTCGGTGGCGTTGCTGAAGTCGTTTTGCACCGCAGCCAGCATGTTGTCCTCCTTGATGTGGAGGGTCGACATCATGCCGGTCATGACGTGCAGACTGCCGAGGATGGTGGTCGTGGCGTCAAACACGCCCTCCTTGTCCTCCTGCATGTCCTTGTTGTAGGCAAGCGGCAGCCCCTTCATCACCGTGAGCAAACTGGTCAAATCGCCGTACACCCGGCCAACCTTCCCGCGAATGAGTTCGGCGTAATCCGCATTCTTCTTCTGCGGCATGATGGACGAACCGGTGGAATATGCATCATCGAGTTCAACGTACTGGTACTCATAGCTGGCCCAAATAATCAGCTCTTCGGACAGGCGCGACAGGTGCATCATCAGCATGGACGCATTGCTCAGGTACTCAATTGCAAAATCCCGGTCGGAAACCGCGTCGAGAGAATTGTTGTAAACATACTTAAATCCGAGCAAATCCGCCGTCTGGGCCCGGTCAATCGGGAAGGTCGTCCCCGCCAGTGCTGCGGCCCCCAATGGCGAGACGCTGGCGTGTTCAAGGTTAAACTGGAAGCGTTCCTTGTCCCGCTGCAGCATGGAGTAGTAGGCCATGAAGTAATGGCCTAGCGAAATCGGCTGGGCGTGCTGCAGGTGGGTAGTCCCGGGCAAAATGGTTTCAACGTGCGTTTCGGCGAGGTGCACCAGCACCGTCTGCAGCGCCTCAATTGCCTTGATTACCTCGGGCAACCGGTGCGTCACCCACAGATGAAAATCAGTGGCCACCTGGTCGTTACGCGAACGAGCAGTGTGCAATTTGCCGGCCACCGGGCCAATCTTGGCCGTCAAGATTGCTTCGATGTTCATGTGGATATCTTCGTTGGCCACATCGAACTCAATCTTACCCGCCTTTAGCTCATCTTGGATTTCAATCAGGCCCGCCTTGATTGTGTCCGCATCCGCCTGGGGCAGAATCCCAGTGGTGCCGAGCATCGTCACGTGCGCGATGGAGCCCTCGATATCTTCGGCAGCCATGACCTGATCAAAGCTGATTGACGCGCCAAACTCCTGTGCAAATTCGGGACTGACGGCCGTAAACCGGCCACCCCACATTTTTTTAACTGCCATAATGTCCTCCTGAAGAAGCAGCGTCAACCAAAACGCAATTGCGCTTCAGTTGACGCCGCCGAATATGTAGGCGAGTTCGTAAGCCCGCCGCTCCTCAAACTAGGTGCTTGATGGAGCTATTTTTTATGTTAATTCCTAGTCTGCAAGTTCCGGCTTCTTCGCGTTCTTGCCGTTGACCTGTGAGTAAACGGTGCTTGGCAGGCTCCAGAGCTTGATGAAGCCAACCGCCGCCTCCTGGTCGAAAGAATCGGCGGAAGTGTACGTTGCCAGGTTCTCGTCGTACAGGGAGTTCGTGTCGGACTTCCGGGCAACGGCCGTGGCCATCCCCTTGAAGAGCTTCATCTTCACGACCCCATTGACCACCTTCTGCGTATCGTCGATGAAGGCCATCAGGGAATCCATCAGTGGTGAGTACCAGAGACCGTTGTAAATAGTGTTCGTAATCTGCTGCTCAATGATTGGCTTGAAGTGGGCCACGTCACGTTCGAAGGTCAAGTCTTCAAGGTCCTTGTGTGCCGTCATGATGACCGCCGCACCCGGTGCTTCGTAGATTTCCCGTGACTTGATACCGACGAGCCGGTTTTCGATGTGGTCAATCCGGCCAATCCCGTGGACACCGGCAATCTTGTTGAGCTTCAGAATCAACGTGTGCAGTGGCAGGCTCTCCCCATTAATCGCGACTGGCAGGCCTTCCTTGAAGGTCAGGTCAATGAATTTAGGGGTATCCGGTGCCGCTTCAACGGGTACGGTCAAAGCGTACGCGTCTTCTGGTGCCTGGTTCCAAGGGTTTTCGAGAATCCCGCATTCGTTGGCGCGGCCCCAGAGGTTCTGGTCAATGGAGTATGGGGACTTCTTCCCGATTGGCACCGGCACGTTGTGTTCCTTGGCGTAGTCGATTTCTTCTTCACGGCTCCAGTGGAATTCACGGATTGGGGCCTCGATTGCCATGTCGGGGTCGAGCGCGTGAATTGCGGCCTCAAACCGAACCTGGTCGTTCCCCTTCCCGGTTGAACCGTGGGCGATTGCCGTTGCGCCGTTTTCGTGGGCGATGTCAACGAGCTTCTTGATGATTAGTGGCCGGGACAGCGCCGAAACCAGTGGGTACTCACCCTCGTACAGTGCGTTGGCCTTGATGACTGGTGCCACGTAATTCGCGGCGAATTCCGCCTGCGCATCGATGGCGTAACTAGCGATGGCGCCAATGGAAATCGCCTTGGACTTAATGAAGTCGACGTCCTTGTCCATTTCCCCAACGTTCAGGTTAACGGCAATGACTTCGTAGCCCCGATCCATGAGCCAGGGAATTGCAACTGATGTATCCAAGCCGCCTGAGTAAGCCAAAACGATTTTCTTTGTCATAATGTATATCCTCCGCATTTATGCATAATATTATGCAACATCTTTTAGTTTTATTAACTCGATGAATGTATCATAGCACCTGCTGGCCAGAAAATAAACACCTAATATGCAAATAATTCGCAATTTTACGCAAATATCCGTCAAATTATTGCATATTATTGCACTTGGTGTATACTGCATTTATGAATAAATATCGGGTTTTGCAAATTGACGGGCATTCAATCACCGAATTAGCACCCCAAAAATCAAAATCTACTATATAAACGGAGGAAATTAATATGCTTGAACCCTTCCAGGGCAAATCCCTACTGGCTGAAAAAGACTTCAGCGGCGCCGAGCTGTACACGTTAATCAAGTTTGCGGAGCACCTCAAGTACCTAAAGAGTAACAATATTGAACACCACTTCCTGCAGGGGAAGAACATCGCCCTTCTCTTCGCCAAGACCTCGACGCGGACGCGCTCATCCTTCACGGTGGCTGCAACTGATCTGGGTGCCCACCCCGAGTTTCTCGGTGCGCAGGACATTCAGTTCGGCAAGAAGGAATCGCTGGTTGATACGGCCAAGGTGCTCGGTTCCATGTACGACGGCATTGAATACCGCGGCTATGAGCAGTCAGTTGTCGAAGGCCTGGCCAAGTACTCCGGTGTCCCCGTCTGGAACGGGCTCACCGATGAGTGGCACCCGACCCAGATGCTCGCCGACTTCATGACCATCGACGAAGTGTTCGGCCACATCAAGGGCATCACGCTTACCTATTTAGGTGACGCGCGCAACAACGTCGCCAACTCGCTGCTCGTCACCGGCGCCATGCTCGGGGTCAACGTCCACCTGGTGGGTCCGGCTTCCCTACAGCCAAGCCAGGAAGTGCAGGACATCGCCACCAAATTTGCCCAAGATTCTGGCAGCCAGCTGCTTATCACCGACGACCTGGAAAAGGGTCTGACCGGCAGCGACGTGCTTTACACCGACATCTGGGCGTCCATGGGCGAAGAAGATCAGTGGGCCAGCCGGATTAAGTTGTTGCAGCCATACCAGTTGAACATGGCGGCGGTCAAGAAGACAGGCAAGGCAGACACAATCGTGATGCACGATCTGCCCGCCTACCACGATCTGAACACCAAGCTGGCCCAGGACATCCACGACCAGTTCGGCCTGAGTGAACTGGAAATCACGGATGAAGTGTTCAATGCCCCGTTTGCCAAGCAGTTCCAGCAGGCGGCAAACCGGATGCACACCATTAAGGCCGTCATGGCGGCAAGCCTCGGCCACGTCTTCATCCCCGTCTTAGCGGAAGAGTAACGAATAACGATGGCCGGCGGAATCAATTGCGCCGGCCACCCCATACATATTGGCGTTTGCCTTGCGCCCGCCAATTCCGCAACCAAAGCAAAGCAAATTTCACACTTAAGGAAGTACAACTATGCAACGTTTTCTAGTTCTTGCAAATGGCAAGGTATTCGCCGGAACCGCGTTTGGTAGCACCAAATCTATTCAGGGCGAAGTGGTTTTTAACACCGGAATGACCGGCTACCAGGAAGCAATCACCGACGCGTCATACTACGGCCAGATTCTCACCTTCACCTACCCGCTAATCGGTAACTACGGCGTCAATCCCGACGACTACGAATCTGGCACCCCCAAGCCCTGTGCCATCGTCTGCCACGAAATCGCGCGCCGTCCGTCCAACTGGCGCAGCACGATGAGCATTGCGGACTGGGCAGCTGCCGAAGACCTGCCCGGCATCACCGACGTGGACACCCGGGCCCTCACCCGCGAAATCCGTGAAGATGGGGTCATGCAGGCGCTGCTTGTTGATGAGGTCACGCCCAGCGTGCTCGCCAAGGCAGCAAGTCTGCGCCCAGCGACCAATCAGGTAGCAAACGTCACCGACCAGGTTATGCCTGCAACCAGAAGCGCGTTCGCCGGCACTATTCGCGTTGCGGTGCTTGATTTTGGCCTCAAAGACTCGATTTTGCGTGCACTGAAACAGCGCGGTCTGGAGTGCGTCGTGTTCCCCGCGGACACCACCGCCGCCGCGGTGCTCGCGGCCGACGTAGCGGGGGTCATGCTGTCGAACGGGCCGGGCGACCCAGAATCGCTGCCCGCAGTTTTGCCCGTCATCCGTGAGCTTGAGGACAAACTGCCCCTCATGGCCATCTGCCTGGGTCACCAGCTGTTCGCGCTCGCAAATGGGGCAAAGACGTTCAAGATGAAATTCGGTCACCGCGGGTTCAACCACGCGGTCCGCAATCTGCAAGATGGCAGCATCGGCTTCACCTCGCAAAACCACGGGTACGCCGTGGATGCGAACTCCCTGGCCTGCACGAAGCTAACCATCACGCACGAAGAAATTAACGACCACACCGTTGAGGGCCTGCGCCTGGCGAACCACGCGGCATTTTCCGTTCAGTTCCACCCGGACGCGGCTCCTGGTCCGCACGACTACGCAAACCTGTTCGACCAGTTCAAGGCCAACATCGTCGCGCACCAAAAGGAGGTGCAACATGCCTAAACGCACAGATATCCACAAAATTCTGATTATCGGCTCCGGCCCCATCATCATCGGTCAGGCCGCCGAGTTCGACTACTCGGGCTCCCAGGCCGCCATCGCCCTGCGCGAAGAGGGCTACAACGTTATCTTGGTCAACTCCAACCCGGCAACCATCATGACGGATGCGGAAATGGCCGACAAGATTTACCTCGAGCCCCTCACCTTCGACGGCCTGAAGCCAATTATCGAAAAAGAGCGCCCCGACGCAATCCTGCCAACTCTCGGCGGGCAGACCGGCCTCAACATGGCCCGCGAACTGGCCGAATCCGGCCTCCTCGATGAGCTGGGCATTGAGCTGCTCGGCACGAAGATGAGTGCAATTGCCCAGGCTGAGGACCGTGAGGAGTTCAAGGAACTGATGAACCAGCTCGGCGAACCAATTCCCGAATCCACGGTTGCGACCACGGTGCAAGAAGCCCTCGATTTCAGTAACCAGATTGGCTACCCCGTCATCGTTCGGCCCGCCTACACCATGGGCGGCACCGGGGGCGGGATTGCCGCTAACGCCACGGAACTCGCGACCATCGCCGCTAACGGTCTGGATTTGTCCCCCGTCACCCAGGTACTGATTGAACAGTCAATCGCCGGCTTCAAGGAAATCGAATTCGAGGTCATGCGCGACCGGCACGACAACGCCCTGATTGTGGCGTCAATGGAGAACTTCGACCCGGTCGGTATCCACACCGGTGATTCCATCGTCGTGGCGCCGGTGCAAACACTGTCGGACAAGGAACTGCAGATGCTGCGTGACGCGGCCCTGCGCATCATCCGCGCCCTCAAGATTGAGGGTGGCTGCAACATCCAGATGGCCCTTGACCACGAGAGTTACCAGTACTACATCATCGAAGTTAACCCGCGGGTCTCTAGGTCAAGTGCCCTCGCGTCCAAGGCGACCGGCTACCCGATTGCCAAGATGGCGGCCAAGATTGCCGTTGGGTTAACGCTCGATGAAATCACCAACCCCGTGACCGGCGCAACCATGGCCGAACTGGAACCAGCGCTGGATTACGTCGTCTGCAAGATTCCCCGCTGGCCCTTCGACAAGTTCACGACGGCGGACCGCACACTCGGGACCCAGATGAAGGCAACTGGGGAGGTAATGGCAATTGGCCGTAACCTCGAAGAAGCCATCAACAAGGCCGTCCGCTCCCTCGAAATCGGCGTGGTCGGCCTGAACGATAAGCGGTACGCGGATGCCAGCACTGAAACGTTGTTAAACCAGCTGATGCCAGCCAAAGATGACCGCCTCTTTGTCGTCACCGAACTGCTGCGGCGCGGGATTACTATTGACCAGATCCACGCCATCACCAAGATTGACGAATTCTTCCTCGATAAGCTGCTGCACATCACCGAATTAGAGGCGGCACTTGCTGCAGCCAAGACCCTTGATGCAAAGATGCTGACGGAAGCCAAGAAGTACGGACTGGCGGACCAAACCATCGCCGAGCTGACAAGCAGCGACGCGGCGACCATCCGGGCGCAGCGGGCGAAGCTCAAGCTGCAGCCGGTCTACAAAATGGTGGACACCGTCGCCGCCGAGTTTGCGTCCTCGACCCCGTATTTTTACAGCACCTACGACCAGTACACCGAGTCGACACCACTGACCAAACCGTCCGTGCTCGTGCTCGGGTCCGGCCCCATTCGTATCGGTCAGGGCGTGGAGTTCGACTACGCCACGGTGCACGCCGCCGAAAGCATTCGCAAAGCCGGCTATGCGGCCATCATCATCAACTCCAATCCCGAGACGGTCTCAACCGATTTTTCCGTTTCCGACAAGCTTTACTTCGAGCCCCTGTCGTTTGAGGACGTCATGAACGTCATCAACCTCGAGCACCCAGTCGGCGTCGTCGTCCAGTTCGGCGGCCAAACCGCCATCAACCTGGCCGCAAGCCTCGCTGAAGCGGGCGTCAAGATTCTTGGCACCTCGCTGGCGGACCTCAACCGGGCCGAGGACCGAGATGAGTTCAATCGGGTCATCAACAAGCTCAATCTGCCGCAGCCGCAGGGCAAAACGGCGATGACAAGCGCAGGTGCCGTGGCCGCGGCAGATGCGCTGGGCTACCCCGTCCTCATTCGGCCATCGTACGTGCTGGGCGGACGCGCCATGGAAATCGTCCACAACGAGTTCGAGCTGCGCGATTACATCGACCGGGCCGTCAAAATCTCGGACAACCACCCCGTGCTCATTGATTCCTACCTCACGGGCCAGGAAGCTGAAACGGACATCATCGCTGACGGCGAAACGGTCGTCATCCCCGGCATCATGGAGCACATCGAGCGCGCCGGGGTGCACTCCGGGGACTCGATGTCGGTCTACCCGCCGCAAACCATGTCCGCCAAGGTGAAGGGCGAAATCGTTGACGCCGCCATCGCGCTGGGGAAGGAGTTGCACACGGTCGGCATCATGAACGTGCAGTTCGTCATCCACAACGACACGGCCTACGTGATTGAAGTCAACCCGCGTTCTTCCCGGACCGTCCCGTTCATCTCGAAGGTGACGAACGTGCCAATGACGCAGCTGGCCACGGCCGCAATGCTGGGACACAAATTAAGCGATTACGGTTACCACACCGGCTTAGTCCCCGAAACCGGCCGCATCCACGTCAAGTCCCCGGTCTTCTCGTTCGCCAAGTTGCCGGGTGTTGATCCGCTTCTCGTCCCCGAAATGAAGTCCACCGGGGAAGTCATGGGTAGTGGCGCCACATTCGCCGACGCGCTGGCCCGCGCCTTTGCCGGAGCCAAATTCACGGTGCCAGCTAACGGGGGCACCGCCTACATCAGTGTCGACGAACACACCCTCAGCGAAACCGTCCCCCTCGCAAAGCACCTGCAAGCTGCCGGCTACACCATCTGTGCCGGCCACGACACCGCCATGTTCCTGGCTGGTGCTGGCATCAAGGCGCCGCTTTGCACCGACCCGCTGACGGCAATTAAGTCCGGCAAGCTGGCAATTGTAATCAGCACCGATCCGGGCGAAGACGCCGAGGCCATCGCCGTCCGTGAACAGGCCATTGTCCACAAAATTCCGCTGTTCACCTGCCTGGATACCATCAATGCGTTCCTGATTGCACTCAGCGACGCCCCCGCAATGGTCACCAAGCACTAACTCAATTATTCCGGGCCATTCCTCCGCGACAGGGTCTGGCCTAACGGGATTCCAACCAGATTTGTGTATTGTCGCGCGCGCCGGTTTCCCCGAACTAGCGCAAACGCCCCCGCAAGCGATAGTCGGCTATTGGCCGCTATTCATTGCGGGGGCGTTTTTGGCTGTGGCAGCAACTATACGAAACGCTTTTTTGTTTTTAAGATAACTATCGTGAAATAAATCACCAGAAAATAAAAATAACGGAAGCCGCCAGCACATTAGGAGTCAAAGCTGGCGAAGTCCGTTACCATTGGGATGTATATGGGGAACATAGGGAGTGTAAGTTTAGAACTGCAGGAAAGTTGGGGAGACTTTCCTTACACGAATATAATAACAAGTTCAGCAACCAGTGCCAACCGATATGCGAAAAATTTTTCCCGAATTTTTGCGATAAGATAACATTACAGTTATGCAAAACTGCTTATTTTATTTTGGCGCCGCAATATCTCCACGGCCGTTTTAGACGCCAGCGCCCATCAAAAAAGACCAAGTCACACCTCAAACTGGCGGTGAACTTGGCCTTACATTCTTTTGATTAAGCGAGCACCAGTTTCTGGCCGGTCGCGTGGAAGTTATTGGCGTACTTCACCATCCGGGCGTAAATCGTAGCGGCCTCTTCGGCGTTGCCCCGCAGCTCGTACAGCCCGATGAGTGGCGTGTTGAAGCGGCGGGCGTAGTGCTTTGCCGTCAGCCCGAACTGGGCGTTGAAGTTGCGGTTACCACTACCAACAATCCCGAGCATGTTATCGGTGTTGCCGGCGTCAAGTTCGTCGCGCAGATCAACGGTCAGGATTTCGTGGTAGCCAGTGTGAATGCCATCGCCCCCATCAAGGTAGGTCGGCACGAAAACAAAGTAGGGCTGATCCAAAATCTGCTCATCGAACTGCTCGGTGTATTCGTAGGCCTCGACCAGTGGCTGGCTGGCATCCTTGGCGTGCTTTTGCGCCGCGTATTCGGCAACGCGTTCAACAAAGGCCTCGGTGTTGCCGGAGATGCTGATGTAGACAATTCTTAATGCGTTATCCATGTGTACGCCCTCCTACTTTGCGTCTAGGGAGTCGTCAATCCCGATGGTGTAGTCATCATCGCTCATGGCTTCCACCTGCCCGAGCAGGTAACCATTCCCAACCTGCGAGAAGAAGTCGTGGTTGGACGTGGTCGTGTTAATCCCGTTCATAATGATTGGGTTAACGTCGCTGGCCGTTGTTGGGAACAGCCCGCCCTTACCCAGGTTCATGAGGGCCTTGTTGGCGTTGTATTCCACAAAGGTCATGACGTCCTTGGTCCAGCCAACCTGGTCGTAGCAAAGCGCCGCGTACTTCTCCTCGTTCGCGTACAGCTTGTAGAGCAAATCGTAGGCCCAGTCGTCCTGCTTCTGCTGCTCGGCCTTGCTCAATTGGTTGTAGCGCACCTGGTACTTGTAACCGATGTACGTGCCGTGGACGGATTCGTCACGCAGAATCAGCTTGATGATTTCGGCCACGTTCACCAGCTTGTTATTGCCCAGGTAATAAAGTGGCGTGTAGAACCCGGAGTAAAACAGGCAGGTTTCGAGGAAGACGTTGGCCACCTTCTTGTGCAGCGGGTCCGGATCGTTGCGGTACAGGTCAACAATCCAGCGCGCCTTGTTCTGCAGGAATTCTTCCGAGTCGGACCAGTTAAAGATTTCGTCAATCTCGTTTTGGGTGTTCAACGTTGAAAAAATGGTGGAGTAGGACTTGGCGTGGACCGATTCCATAAACTGGATGTTGTTCAGCACGGCCTTTTCGTGCGGGGTGACCGCGCCCAGTTGCAGCGAGCGCATCCCGTCTTGGGACTGCACGGTATCAAGGAGCGTGAGGCCACCAAACACGTGCCCGACGACCCACTGGTGGTCGGAATCCAAATCACGCCAGTCGTTCATGTCGTTAGATACCGGAATCCGGGTGTCCAGCCAAAACTGCTCAGTCAGTTTTTCCCAGGTTGCCTTATCAATTGCATCGTCAACCCGGTCCCAGTTGACCGTCTTGTAGTTGCCAATCTCGCTTAGTTTGTCCGTCATAACTTAACCTCCGCTTTGCTGTCATCACCGATAAATAACACCAGTTCTCGCAAAAAATATCGTCCTATTTGAATTCGTATAGCCAAACTTTAACTCATATATATAGGGGTAACAAGTTACAATTTTCCGGAAAAATTTAATATTCCGGACCCAATTTGGGTAAAAGGCATTGACGCCGCCGTTTACATGGCTTTTTCATGCATACAAGATATTGGGGTGGGATTGAACTCACAATCAATATCAAGTACAATGTTGACATTAAGTAAGGAACACCCACTACAGGTTGTGGTTGGCGGTGTTACCGTTAAGTAAAAGAGGTCATTATTTATGAAGAACATTACACTTTTCACCAAAAACGGTTGCCCTCAGTGCCGGATGACGCGGAACTTCCTTGAATCACATAACATTCCCTTCACCGAACACAACATCAACAAGGAGCCCGAATGTGTTGACTACCTGAAGGCCCAGGGCTTCCAGGCTGTCCCCGTTGTTGAAGCAGAAGGAATGAGCGCCTTTTCTGGTTTTCGCCCCGACGCTTTATCCAAACTAGCATAATCGACGCACATAACAGCGCTTTGGGGTGGAGTTAAAACGTAAAGTTTTAACTCCACCTTTCTATATTAAGGAGGAAATCATGGGACTCAAAGAAATCGACCCCGAGCAAGTCACCTATTATAAGCTCAATAACGAAATCAACATCCCCGTCAATGGCCAGATTCCGCTGAACAAGGACAAGGAAGCACTCGCTGCCTTCTTCACGGAAAACGTTAACCCGAACACCAAGAAGTTCGCGTCTTTGAAGGAACGGCTGGACTGGCTCGTGGCGAATAACTATTACGAAGCCGATTTTCTGGCCAAGTACACGGATGAATTCAAGCAGCAACTTGATGACTACCTGAACGCCCAGGATTTCCACTTCCAGAGTTTCATGGCCGCCTACAAGTTTCACGCGCAGTATGCCCTCAAAACTGACGACAACGAGCAGTACCTCGAAGGCTTCAAGGATCGGGTGTTTGCCAACGCCCTGTTCTTCGCGGATGGTAATGAGGAGCTAGCCATGACGCTGGCCGACGAAATGATTCACCAGCGCTACCAGCCCGCCACCCCATCATTTCTGAACGCCGGCCGGGCCCGCCGCGGTGAACTGGTTTCCTGTTTCCTGCTCCAGGTGACCGATGACATGAACAGCATTGGCCGGGCCGTTAACTCGGCACTCGAGCTGTCCCGGATTGGTGGTGGTGTCGGGCTCACCCTGTCCAACCTCCGTGAAGCCGGGGCCCCAATTAAGGGCATCGAGGGCGCGGCCAGCGGTGTTCTGCCAGTCATGAAGCTGCTGGAAGACTCATTCTCCTACTCCAACCAGCTTGGCCAGCGCCAGGGTGCCGGCGTTGTTTACCTCAACGTGTTCCACCCCGACATCATCGCCTTCCTGGGAGCCAAGAAGGAAAACGCGGACGAAAAGTACCGGCTCAAGACCCTGAGCCTCGGCGTGATTGTGCCCGACAAGTACTACGAACTGGTGCGCAATAACGAGGACATGTACCTGTTCTCCCCTTACAGCGTTGAGCGTAAATACGGCAAGCCGTTCTCCTACATCGACATCACGAAGGAATACGACAAGCTGGTCGTCGACCCCGACATCCGCAAAACCAAGATTCACGCGCGCGATTTGGAGAACGAAATCAGCAAGTTGCAGCAGGAATCAGGTTACCCATACATTCTGAACATCGACACGGTCAACGCCGCCAACCCAATTGACGGCAAGATTATCATGAGCAATCTGTGTTCCGAAATCCTGCAGGTCCAGACCCCAAGCAAGCTGAACAACCGCCAGGAATACGACGTGCTCGGCACCGACGTTTCCTGCAACCTGGGCTCAACCAACATCCCGAACCTGATGCACAGCCCCGACTTCGGCAAGAGCGTCGACGCTATGGTCCGGGCCCTGACCTTCGTCACCGACCACTCCGACATCGACGTCGTGCCATCCGTGCAAAATGGGAACAACCTCGCCCACTCCATCGGTCTCGGTGGCATGGGGCTGCACACGTACTTCGCCAAGCAGCACATGCACTACGGGAGCCCCGAATCCATCGACTTCACCAGCGTTTACTTCATGCTTTTGAACTACTACACACTGAAGTCCTCCAATGCGATTGCTCGGGAGCGCCACACCACGTTCCACAATTTTGACAAGAGCAAGTACGCGGACGGCTCCTACTTCGATAAGTACATCAACCAGGACTGGGGCCCAAAGAGCGCAGAGGTTGCCAAGCAGTTCGCCGGCATCCACGTGCCAACGCAAGACGACTGGCGGCAGCTCAGAGACGCAATCATGCGTGACGGCCTCTACCACCAGAACCGGCTGGCCGTGGCGCCGAACGGGTCCATTAGCTACATCAACGACACGTCGAGTTCCCTGCACCCAATCGTGAACCGGATTGAAGACCGGCAGGAAAAGAAGATTGGGACGATTTACTACCCCGCTTCCGGTCTGGCCAACGACACCCTGCCGTACTACCAGAGTGCTTACGATACGGACATGCGCAAGGTCATTGACGTCTACGCGGCGGCGCAGGAGCACATCGATCAGGGGATGGCGATGACCCTCTTCATGCGCAGCACCATTCCAGAAGGGCTCTACCCGTGGAAAAAGGGCCGTACGAACAAGATGACCACCCGCGACCTGAACATCCTGCGCAACTACGCACACTACAAGGGCGTCAAGTCCATCTACTACATCCGCACGTTCACGGACAGTGCAGAGGAAGTTGGGGCCAACGCCTGCGAGAGTTGCTCCATTTAAGTGAAGAAACCAAAGTGACAGGCTCATCAGCAAAGATGGCCGAACCAGAAATTGTTCGAATTTCTGGTTCGGCCATCTTTTTGCTTAGAGATAAACGAATGTGGGTGAACTGGGAGATTTCAGACGTTGAAAAAATGTGTGAAACCATTTTTTACATTTACAGTTTGTCCGCGGCCACTGTTATTATTAAAAGATAATCGGCGCAAACCAATAACAAGCCTAATCAAGGCGATTCTTCTTCCTCCCCTAGGCGCCGCTCCAAGTGGTAATACAACGTCACAAAAATTACGACCAATTAGCGACGTGATTATGCGCAGCGATATCCTGATGAGCTGAATGATTATCTAGCGCTGTAAAGCCAGTTGTTTGGTTAACTTTTCAACAGGGTTGTCTAATCGTGCCGTTGCAGGCTCATGAATTTAGGATTAGTCGCAATTCAAATAATGCCGCAAAGTTGCTATTCTTTTACCGTTAAGCTTAATCTTTGGAGGTATCAATAATGAAAAAGCTAATCCCGCTATTTACGTTCATCCTTGGGTTAGCCATTGGCGCCGCCCTCATCTTGGCGCGTAACAGTTGGCAAAACCAAGCAAGTTCAACCTCTTACCAAATCGTTCAGGGACCAACCCGTGCCACGACGGTGAAATACGAAATGCGCAGTGCCACGTACGCCTTCCCGAACAAGGATAAGCAACTGTGTGTGATTATCAAACACCATGGTGACTACGCATTGTACGTACTTGAAAGCAACTAACAGAAATCCCGGCACATCACTTCTTGGTGTGCTTTTTTTGCGTCGATTCAGTTCCACTGTCATTTTCAGCGCTGTGGCCCTCGCCCGGAAAGATTCCGGCAATGGGGACCCAATGCGTTAAAAGTTTACAGAAAATACGAATATATTAATACCAACCTCACCCAAATTCATGGGCGCAATCACCAATTTCCCGGTTTTATTTCCACACATTTTGCACACTACGCTGAAACTTCCAGCGTCACATTGCCAGCCGCAGCCATCTTCCAAACCCAGATAGGACAATTATGACGTTCCGTCTAGTTTTGCTTACATGCTTTTACTATTAGATGTAAACTAATCGTGAAAACATAGATGGAGGTATCTTATGCTCGAGAAAACACTGTACAGCAAGATGTTCGCCAGCTCTTTTACTGGCCTCACCGTTACTGTGAACTATTGGGACGGCACCACTGAAACCTATGGCGACGGCACTCCTGACGCCACCATCACGTTCCACGAAGAAATCCCCGTTAAGGAACTCACGAAGAACGCCTCCCTTGCGCTGGGTGAAGCGTACCAGCAGGGCCGGATCGAAGTCGTTGGTCAGGGCCACCCACTCCAGAAAATTTTGACGGCCGCATATGAAAGCGCCGATTCATTCATGCGTAACAGCAAGTTGATGCGGATTATTCCCAAGCAATCCCACACTGAACGCGCCAGCAAGAAAGATATTCAAAAACACTACGACGTCGGTAACGACTTCTACAAGTTGTGGCTGGACCCAACCATGACCTACTCCTGTGCCTACTTCGAACACCCTGATGACACGCTCGAAAAGGCGCAGATGCACAAGGTTCACCACATTTTGCGGAAGCTCGACCCCCAGCCTGGTAAAACCCTGCTCGACATCGGTTGCGGCTGGGGTACGTTGATGCTCACGGCGGCGAAGGAATACAACCTCAAAGTTGCCGGTATCACCCTCTCTCAGGAACAGTTCGACTTTGTTCAGGCGCGAATTAAGGAAGACCACCTGGAAGATCAAGCAGAAATTTTCCTGTGTGACTACCGCGAACTCAAGCACGAACCATTTGATTACGTTACTTCCGTCGGCATGTTCGAACACGTCGGTGAGGAAAACCTCGGCCTGTACTTCAAGGACGTCGCTCGCTTCTTGAAAAATGACGGGACCGCGCTGATTCACGGGATTACCCGGCAGCAAGGCGGTGCCACGAACGCTTGGCTCACCAAGTACATTTTCCCAGGTGGTTACGTGCCCGGTCTGCAAGAAAACATCGGCCACATTATCGACGCCGGCCTGCAGATTAACGACCTCGAGCCCCTGCGCCGTCACTACCAGAAGACTACCGAAATCTGGGACGACAACTTCAACGCCGCCCGCGACAAGGTCCAGGACATGATGGGCGAAGAATTCACCCGCATGTGGGACCTGTACCTGCAGGCCTGCTCTGCATCATTCGAATCCGGGAACATCGACGTCATCCAGTACCTGCTCAACAAGGGTGCCTCAGGGAAGACGTTGCCAATGACCCGCGAATACATGTACAAGTAAGCTTTAATAATTAAATTAACCGATAGTGAAAGTTGGTGGCACTGCACGCTGGCATTTACTATCGGTTTTTATATGCAGAAACAACAAATTGATTATTGTATCCACAGCGATTATAAGCAAGAATCGAGATACACACTGGTGTACATTGGTAACACATTGGTGTATCATTATCTCATGGAGGGTGATAATCTATGGACACAAAATATAAAGACACGCGTCTCAGCATCCGTATCGATCCCTCTTTGAAATCTGCAGCACAGGACGTTGCGAATAACATGGGCATGGACCTGACAACCGCAGTTAAAATGTTCCTCACGAGCATGGTTAAAGAGCAGCGTCTTCCATTTACACCAACTGGGCTGCCCACTGAAACGTTACAAGCATTGCGCGAGGCTGAGCATCATAACGATTACAAAACATATGACTCTGCCGAAGAAATGTGGTCTGATTTAGATGTATAAGCCTAATCCCACCCCAACATTTAAACGTGATGTTAAACGCCTTGCCAAGAAACACTACCCAATTGATTCCCTAAAAACAGTAATTGATCTACTGCTATCTGGATCGAATCAAGAAATATTACGCACACAATACGCCGATCATCTGCTGTCTGGAAACAGTGAATGGCGCGGGCACCATGAGCTACACGTAGATTCAAGTTACAATAACGACTGGCTACTAATATATCGCATCGAGAAATCTGAGTTAATTCTGGAATTAATTCGTTCTGGGTCTCACAAAGAATTACTCGGAAAATAGTGCTAATCTGCGTACAAAGCGAAGGTGGACTGCATGCGAGCAATCTAAAAGCCCAAATTAATTGTGCTTTTTTCAGCCCGAACGTGTAGCACCCATTATGTAGAATCTAAAAAGCGCACCCGCCTAAGCGGATGCGCTTTTCTGTACCCATTTTTCACCGCATCAGGTCTCGTTACCTCCTACCAGAGATAGTGAACGGGATTCTTGATTTTGGTGTCATAAACATCCTGCACAACCGCCATCTGGTCAGCGGTCAGTGGTGCTAAATCAGAGGCAATCGTGTTGCGTTCAATCTGGTGTGGGTTGCTGGCACCAGGAATCACGGCGGAAACGGCATCGTACATCAAAATATACCGCAGTGCGGTCGCCGCCAAATTGTCGGTGTGCAGCCGCGTCTTGAGTTCGTCCGCTGCCGCCACCCCGGTAAGAAAGTCCACACCGGAGAACGTTTCGCCCTTATCAAACAGCTCCCCGTGCCGGTTGTTTGCGCGCTGGTCCGTTGGCGCGAACTTGGTGTCCGCGGTCATCTTCCCCGTCAGCAGGCCACTAGCCAGTGGGACGCGGGCCAAAATCCCAACGTTGTGTTCCTTGGCCAGCTTGAAGAATAGTTCTGCAGGACGCAGCCGGAACATGTTGAAAATAATCTCCACCACCGCAACGTTGTAATCCAAGGCCTTAATTGCCTCTTCCACGCGTTCAACACTGACCCCGTAGTGCTGAATCTTGCCTTCTGCCTGCAGTGCATCCAGCGTCGCAAACATTTCTGGGTCGTAGTATTTTTGCATTGGTGGGCAGTGCAGTAAGACCAAATCCAGTGAATCAACCCCCATATTCTGCAGCGAATCATCAACGTAACGCCGCAGCGCCTCAGGGGTGAAGTGGGCCAAACTAAGTGGGGTTTCCTTCCGCCCAATTTTGGTGGTGTAGTGTACGTCTGGGTGCTGCTTGACAAACGCCCCCACGGCCCGTTCACTCGCACCGTCTTGGTACCCATCGGCAGTGTCAAAGAAATTAACCCCGTGATCGTATGCCGCCTGCAGCGTTGCCTCTGCGTCTGCTGGGTCAAACGGTGCGCCCCATTTACCCCCTAATTGCCACGTTCCCAGTGATACCTCACTGATGTTAAAGCCTGTTTTTCCTAGCTTACGGTATTTCATGTTGTCGTCCTTTCCGGGCAAGTTAAGCTTGCTCCTTACAGGTATCTAATTTATACTTACTACCTGTTTGTGACAATAACGCACTTATAGGTGCCTTGATGACGATTGGAGAAAAAATGACCGACATTATCCGCAAAGATGTTCTCGCACGCCTTGCTGACGGCGATTACAGTTGTGAAAAGGAAATGACCCTGGCGATGTTTTCTGGAAAATGGAAGCTGCCGATCATCTGTCACCTCGATGACGGGACGTATCGGTTCAACGATTTGCGGCGCCTCCTGCCTAAAATCACGCACAAGGTCCTGACCAATCAATTGCGGGAGCTCGAACAGGACCACCTAATTACCCGCACCGTGGAACCGGGAAAGCAGCCGAAAGTCTATTACTCAATCACCCCACTTGGTCATTCATTAATGCCAATTATTAACGGCATGTGTGCCTGGGGTAAGGCGCGCATTCACGAATTGCAAGTTGATGCCGACTTCTCCATTGACGAGACCGTGGACCCACGGATTCAGACGGCAATCCACAACTAGCAGCAAACAGGCTGCAGAATATGTTGACCGTTTGCTTGAGTCACCCGTGAGTGGTCAAGTTCACCCGCAATTATCTTGTTGTAAAAGAAAAAGCCAAGTGGTACACTCGCAGTGTTTTAAAAATAAAATCTTCACAAGGAGGCACTCATGATGAAATACATTAAGAATGAAACACCTCATAAGTTATTCAAAACGCGTCGATTCACGCTCTGCCGCCTTGGGAACAATCTCTGAACTATCAGACATCTCCGCTAAGGGACCATGTAGCAAGTCGACACGTGTCGGCTTGTTTTTTTGTGCAATGATTCCTTGGAGGATTCCACTTGATAAATACTGATTCAAATTTTGCATGCAGTCACGTCTTGCTGCGGGCTTTGAACTGCCCTGCCCCGCTCCCAGCGGCCAAAGCATTTCTGGCGGCTAACCCTTTGACCCTCAATCACCCGGGAAAGGGGGTAATTTAACATGCGCCTTAACCACTATTTTGTTCGCCACTGGCACATGGGACTGCTCGTCTCACTACTACTGATTGTCGGCACCGTCCTCAACACGGCGTACACCATCACCCTCGGGAATATTCTGACCGCACTGGGGCATCACTCCGCAACCGGTGTGGTTATCTGGATGGCATCCACCGGCGTCGTCCTGATTCTTTACTGCTTGCAGTGCTACATCGAGCCCGTGGTCGAGATGCACACGAACGAGGCGATGGGCCTCAGCGTGCGGCGAGACATCACCACGCGGCTGGCACACACGAGCGCCCCGCAATTTCACCAGCGCCCGGTCCCGGAATACGTGTCCTGGCTGACGAACGACCTAGCAACAATTAACGACTATGGATTCGAAAACACCTGGATGGCGTTCGGGCAGGCCCTGCAGGTTGTCATCGGCGGGGCGGCACTGCTGCACTACAACTGGTCACTCACCGTGCTGGTCATCGCGCTGAGTCTGCTCATGTTACTGGTTCCGCGCTTTTTCACTAAAAAAATGAATGCCGCTAACGCCGCGGTTTCAACGGCAAACGAGCACTTAACCACGGTCGCAACCGATCTGCTCAGCGGCTTCGGCCAACTACTGATGCTAAACCAGACAACCCGCCTGACTGCTGGCGTGCAGGGGGCCGGGCAGCAGCGCGCGGACAAACGCGTGGCCTACGCGAAGGCCAGCAACCGCTTCTACGCGGTGAACCGTGGTGCCGTCTCCGCGTGCATGCTGGCGGTCCTGATTCTGACTGCCTACCTCTACCTGCACGGTAAGGTCCCGCTGGGGGTGTTCTCCACCAGTGAATCCCTCGCCGGTGCCATCTTCAGCTCCGTGATGGGCCTCACCGAGAATTTGGCGGAAAGACAAACCGTCCAGCCATTACTGGACAAGTACCAGGCTGTCCCGACCACCGATGACACGCAGGGGAAGCCCACTACGCCCCTGCATGACGCCTTAGTCCTCGACCACGTTAGTTTCCATTACCCAGATAATGACCAGGCAACGCTCACCGATATCAGCTACGAATTCTGCGCCGGGCAGCATTACGCAATCACCGGCCCGAGCGGTATCGGTAAGTCGACGCTGCTTAAACTAATTGACAGCAACCTAGAGCCAACTGGTGGGCAAATTCTGTTTGACGGCCAGCCGCTAGCAACGATTGCTGCTCGGTCGCTCCATGACCAAATTGCCGTGGTTGACCAGCAGCCGCTACTATTCAACACTACCCTGCGCGACAACTTATTGCTGGGGCGTGCGGCGTCGACCGCCGAAATCACCGCCGTCCTCACTCAGGTCGGCCTGACCACGTTCGTCAATCAATTGCCAAATGGCCTGGACACCAGCATCAGTTTTGCCAGTGCCAAGCTTTCCGGCGGCCAAAAACAGCGGATTGCAATCGCGCGGGCCCTGCTGGCAGGGCGCTCGGTACTGCTGCTCGATGAGGCAACCGCCAGTCTGGACGCACCCGCCGCTAAAGCCATCGACGAACTGGTCCTGAGTCTGCCACTGACCGTGATCAGCGTGACGCACCACCTGACAGACGCAACGGCGCAACGGCTCGATGGGGTGCTAGCTTTGTCGGTTCAAAAATAATGACCGATTTGGTATAATTAGCCCAATTTTAAAAGCAATGCAGCTTCGGCTCGAACACTGCACGCGTTACTACTCTTGTCCCCAGAAAGGAAATCCAATGAAAATTAGGCGGCCGGGGCAGTTACATCGAAGTCTTTGCCGTTAACCCCGCCGCACAGGGTCAAGGCGTCGGACGTGCACTGCTTAAATCGTGTCTAACAGAATTGAAAGCTGCAGGTGCTGATTTTGTTGAAATCTTCACTCGCAGTGACCTGCCCGCTAACCACTTGTATCAGAGTATCGGTGCCCACGAGATTGCCCACAACTGGCGGGCACTAGCCACGCCAAAGAACTATGATTTCCCAAAGGCTAAATGGACACTGAACACTAACACTAAAGAGCTAGTGGTTACAACTGCTACCGACCGCGTTGAAGTCATCCCCCAGTACCCACAATGGTTCAGCTTTTTCACTGAGGCTGCTATGGCCGATTTCACGATTACGCAGTCATATATGGAACGAACCTACTTATTGATTTTGTAAAATGGCCAGCAATATGCAGACAGACTCAGTGGCCCTCAACAGCATTAAAATTGCCAGCCTCCCATTCGGAAGCTGGCAATTTTTTGCTAGCGGTAGATTACTAATTAACAGGCACAAATAGCAATGTCAGCGGTGCATCAGTCGCGCTTCACCCTAAAAATACCAAGGTGTGCGCCGGTGTCAGTTCGTAATGTAGCACCTGATTGGCTTGTAGTTGCGCGTCATCAAAGTGGTGTGCGACTTCAATCACAGTGTTGGGCAAACGGTAGATTAAGTCGCGAATCCGCTGCGCATTTTGGTCGTCCACCCCGGCCGTAATTTCATCGAGTAGCATGACCGGCCGTTTCCGGAGCAACCCCCGGGCAAGAACGAGGCGCTGCATCTGACCACCAGAAACGCTTGTTTGATTGGGATGGATGGCTCGGTCTAATGGGTTGTCCCCAAGTTCTGTTGTCAGCCCCACCTGATCCAATGCCGCGAGGAGTGTACCGTCAGGAAAAGATTGGCCGAGCGTCAGGTTCTCCCGCACGGTACCGTCAAAGATCCACGGCGTTTGGTTAATGTACGTCGCATCTGCCGGTGTCGGCGTTTCACCATCTAGCCGCACTACACCAGAACTGGGCTGCTGCCACCCGCCAAGAACGCGCAGCAAGCTCGATTTTCCAGCCCCAGACGGACCCGAAATCAGTAGCTTCGAGCCTGGGGCCAGCGTCAAATCAGTCCCATTCAAAATCTTGCGTTCACCATATGCGATGGTCAGGTCCTGGAGATCTACTTGTCCTTTGCCGTGCGTGGCTGCGTTCTGACCGGCCAGCGGCGTTGGTGCTTGCGGTAGGTGCCGCAGTTCCCGCGTCCCCGTCAGCTGGCTCCAGTACTGAATCAGCATGCGAATATTCATGGTGACGTGATCAACTGATAATAACAACGTCAACAGCACACTGATGGTGACACCAAACCCGCCAATGTGAATCAACCAAAAACCAATTGCAAGCGGACCAATTAGCGTGAGCACGGTCAACATCCAGTTACCGTACTGTACCCGCAACTGACCGTTAGTCTGCTGCTGAAGCCTTTTTTCGCTGACGGCCAGCCGCTGCTTAACCCGACCGAAGAAGCTGCCTGCAGCCTGGTATTGAACCAAGTCACCGCGGCCGTTAAGCCAGTCGCTGCCAGCCGCAAGTGTCGCCTGGCTCGCGGTACTCCAGCGCTCCCCCAGTGCAGCTAGCCTGGCCTGACCAAAAAGCATCGGGACCATGGTCAACGCGGAAAAGGCAATGCTGATAATACCCATCACCCAGTTGGTCGCCAGAACGAACAAGGCGGCGGTAATGGCACCGAACCCGGCGGATAAAATAGCGAGAATTACTTCAAAATAGCGGCCCTGAATTTGCGCTGCATCATTGGTTAATCGGTTCAGGCCCGCTGCGGGCTCTTCCCCCATCTCAAAACTGACCGTCAGCAGAGTTTCCTTCAGCGCAATGTTCAGGCGCCTTAGTGCATCCTGAATCAGCAGCTGGAAAACAAACAGACAAGTGTACGTTCCGGCGTAAGCAAGCAATGCCACACCCAGATACTGATAGCGTTGCACGGTCGTCGCCTGCGTTAGGCTTGGTAGCCGCCCCAGAACAAAGCCGTTGAGCACCCCTTCAAAACTCCCCAGAAGGGCAAATACCAGTAATAACAAGATTTCCCAGTGCGGCAGTCTGTGCAGCACCCATTTCACGTTGATCATCATTTGAACCACGTCCTTTCATGTTGCTAGTGTATCTGCTACACTAAGCAAAACAAGAAAGAGGTGACAGAAGTGGCAGGTGAAACTGGCAAACTACTGCGTGCAGTGCGTTTGGGCCAAAGCATCCAGCAGGACCGTCTGTATTCCGGTCTGCTCAGTCAGCGTCAGGCAATTCGGCTGGAATCCGGCAGTAATGACATCAAGGCCCAGTTACTCTTCCCAATTCTGGAGCGGCTGCACATGTCCGCCGACGAGTTCAACGCGCTCCTAACGCACGAACAAGGGGACACGGTGACGGAGGCCAAACCGTTGCCGCAGTTGCTGGCCAAGGCGCTGGGTGAGTTCACCTCTTGGGGCGACTGGCCGCTAACGGAAATGGAGCGCGCGGCAATCACGCGCTATGCCCTCACCGCACCCGTCACCACCTTAGCCCAGATTGAGGCGATGATTCCTTTGATTCCCGTCTTCCCCCAGCAAGCCGAAAAAATCTGGCGACGCCTCCAAGTTTTTAGCGAACTGTCGCGCTACAATGAGCTCGCCAGTGATTGGTGCCACAACCGCCTGTTCACCCTGTTGTTCATGGGCAAGCGCACCGAAGCAATGCGGGTCGTGAAGCGCTGGCAAAGCCTTACCACTCTGCCCGGTGACGCCAAGCAGGTTCGGCTCTTCATGACAAGCTTGACCGCCGCGTTACCAAATGCAAATGCCGTGTACGCGGTAACGGACCCCATGATCGAAGCTTGGCGCAACTTCAATGAACCCGTCATGGCGGACGGAATGATTGACAACCGGCGCCACATTCTCACCAGCTTTGGTATTCACACGCAGTGGCGGAACCAGGAAATCGGCGCTGTGGCGCGGCTGGTGCGTGCAATGCCCCAGGCCGCCCTCGAACAACTGAACATCCCCGAATACCTCAACCAGTTTCCTGGCCTTAACGCTGCACTCAAGGAGAAACAAGCTACACTGGATGATTTTATCGAGGCGCTGTAACGCGTGAACATGATGGCGGTGCTACTCCAAATTCGAACGCCGTCAGCAAATTCCCTGACCACTTCCAAGTTAATTAAATAAACACAAAGGCGGGATGCACCGGTAACCATACCAGTGCACCCCGCCTTGTTGTTTTAATCCGAATTAAGCGTGCGCAATCATTGATGTAAGCCGGTGCAACCGCACGCCGCCAGCTGCCGCCACGCTTAGATTATCTTAGTCATGTTGAACCAAACTTCGCCCGCGTGCGTGGATTCGGCCACGCCTTCATTAACATAGCCGTTCTTCTCGTAATACGGCATTAAGCGGTCCAAGCAGGTCAGTGAAACCAGCTTGCGGCCCTGCTCCTTGGCCCGGTGCGCAAATGCCGTCAGGAGCGCTGAACCCAGCCCCTCGTTGCGGTGACTGGGGGCAACGGCAATACTGAGCACCGCCGCATAATCATCGGCTGGCGCATTCGGCGTGAGGTGGTCAAATAAGTCATCAGTCAGGTAACGCCGGTCAATCGCGGGCCCAACGATGAAACCGGCCACCACCTTGTCCAGCTCTGCTACGAAGAACGTGTCCGGAATCACGGCGATACGCTCGGCCATGCTGGTCTCACTTGCCGCTTCCGCCGGCGTGAACCCCGCCCGTTCAATCTGCATGACTGCCGCCAAGTCGTCAGTTCTTGGCGCCCGAATAATTAAGCCCATGTTTGCCTCCATATATGTATAGTTGTTGCTTCCAATATAGACGAAACGGCTGAAGCAAACAAGTTGAATGAACGTGACGGTTTTTGACCAATTGAGCGTTTATTTTGCGTGTTAACCCCATTTTGGGCTGAATCGGCCCGATTTGGCGGATATTTTTGAACTTTTTTGACTGATTTTGACGTTTTCTGGTTGATTGTAACCGGTTGCTGTGTATAATAAGAGTCAAGAGGTGATTGAAAGTGCTTACTGAGGAACGCAAACAACGGATTTTGACCGATATTGAACATAACGGCACCGTCCACATCCGGGACCTGACCGTGCAACTGGCTGCGTCCGAATCCACCATCCGCCGCGATCTTGGCGAATTGGCCAAGGAGGGCCTGCTGCGGCGGGTCCACGGCGGCGCGCAGAAGATTAGCTCGCTGCGTGATGAGCCCGGGGTGCAGGAGAAGGCCACGGCGCACACGACGGCCAAGGCATCAATTGCCCGCTGTGCAGCCGAAATGGTGCAAAACGGTGACCTGATTTTCCTCGACGCCGGCACCACAACCGCCCAGATGGTGCCCCTGCTACAGGGCAAGGACGTCACGGTGGTCACAACGGGTGTGGATAACGCCTCACTGCTCGCCGATTACGGCGTCAAGACCATCATGCTCGGCGGCACCATCAAGCCGCTGACCAAAGCCATTATTGGCGCGGCCGCGACCCAGCAGCTCGCGCAATACCGCTTCAACAGTGCCTTCATCGGGGCCAACAGCGTCCACATCGATTACGGATGCACGACCCCCGACCCCGAAGAAGCAGCCACCAAGCGCGTGGCAATCGGTCAGTCCGCAGCCAGCTTCATCTTGGCCGACGCCAGCAAGTTCGGTAACGTCTCGTTCGCCCAAATTGCGCCCCTCGCAAGCACCACCATCATTACCGACGACTTTGCGGCAATTGATTCTGAATTCACCAAACTCGACAATATCAAGGAGGCAACATTTTGATCTACTCCATCACCTTAAATCCGGCCATTGACTACGTGGTTGGTCTGCCCAAGCTTGAACTGGGCCTAGTCAACCGGCTCGAAACCGCCATTAAACTTCCCGGCGGCAAGGGCATCAACGTTTCGCGGATTTTAAAAGAGCTGGACATTGACACCACGGCCTGGGGCTTCACCGGCGGATTGCCTGGTCGCTTCGTGGAGGAACAGCTGCGGGCGCTAAACCTGCGGACGAACTTCACCCACATCGGCGGGGACACGCGCATCAACGTCAAGCTCAAGGCGGATCAGGAAACCGAACTGAACGCACCCGGTCCAGAGATTACGGATGGCGAAGTGGCAGCGTTTCGGGCCCGCTTTGACCAGCTGAAAAAAGGTGACGTGGTCATCATGGCCGGCAGTATTCCCGCCGGTTTGCCGGAATCATTCTACCGCGACCTCATTCCGCTGATTCAAGCTCACGGCGCCGACTTCGTGATTGACACCACCGGCCAGGCGCTCCTTGACACCCTGCCCAGCAAGCCACTTGTGGTTAAGCCTAATCACCACGAACTCGCCGAACTTTTCGGTGACGCCGAATACCCCGACCTGCAGGCAACCGTTGCGGCTGGCCGCAAGCTCCTTGGCCTTGGCGCCCAACACGTGCTCGTCTCCATGGCCGGCGCCGGTGCCCTGATGATTACGCAGGACAAGGCGTGGCACGGCAGCGTTCCCAAGGGCAAGGTCAAGAACTCAGTTGGCGCTGGTGACAGCATGCTCGCCGGCTTCACCGGGACGTTCGCCCTTACCCATGACCCACTGCTAAGCTTCAAGAAGGCAATCGCCTGCGGAAGTGCCACCGCCTTTTCCACCGACCTGGCAGACCGCGACAAGATTGACGAAGTGGAAGCAACCATCACAATTACCGAACTTTAACGCTAAACTACAAATACCAATTGAAGGAGATTAACTATGGACATCCGTGAATTATTACGCAAAGACATCATGATCATGGACCTGAAGAGCACGACCAAGGCCGATGTGATTGACGAATTGGTGGCCAAATACGCGGCAAGTGGCATTATCACCGACGCGGACCTATACAAACAGGACATCCTGAAGCGTGAAGCCGAGTCCACCACCGGGATTGGCGACGGCATCGCAATGCCCCACGCCAAGGACAAGGCCGTGAGCCAGGCAGCCGTGCTGTTCGCCAAGAGTGATGCCGGCGTTGAATATGACGCCCTCGACGGCAAGCCCGTGCACCTGTTCTTCATGATTGCTGCCCCGGAAGGTGCCGACAACACGCACCTCGCCGCTCTTTCCGCACTATCTTCGCTGCTGATCAACCCTGATTTTGTGGCCCAACTGCGCCAGGCAAAGACGCCCGATGAAGTGCAGCGCCTATTTGCCGCAGCCCAGAAGGCCAAGGACGAAAAGGACGCCGCCGAAGCCGCAAAGGAGCAAGCTGACGAAGCTGCCCGAGCCGCAGCAGCGACGGCCGCAAGCACGAAGCCATTCGTCGTCGCCGTTACCGCCTGCCCAACCGGGATTGCGCACACCTACATGGCCGAGGCCGCACTCAAGGAAACCGCCGCGAAGATGGGCGTCGACATCAAGGTCGAAACGAACGGGTCCGAGGGGGTCAAGCACCTCCTCAGCAAGTCCGACATCGACCGCTCCGTTGGGGTGATCATCGCCGCCGACAAGAAGGTCGACATGAACCGGTTTGCCGGTAAGCATCTGATCAACCACCCCGTAATCGACGGCATCAAGAAGCCCGAGGAACTGATTCAGGACACGCTCGAGGAAAAGGGCGGCATCTACGCCGGTAACAACGACGAGGATGAACCCGAGGACACCGAAAGCAACGGCACTCTCTGGAACCGCATCTACAAGGACCTCATGAACGGGGTTTCCAACATGCTACCATTCGTTGTCGGTGGTGGGATTATCATGGCACTCTCCTTCATCTTCGAACAGTATGCTGGTAAGGAATCCCTCTGGTTCACCTTCACCAACAACCTGGGGAACTACGCCTTTAGCTTCCTGGTTCCAGTCCTCGCCGCCTACATCGCGATGAGTATCGGTGACCGGCCAGCCCTCATGCCTGGGTTCGTCGGTGGGTACATGGCAACCATTGCCACCGCGTCCATCGTCAAGGCCAGCAACCCATCCGGGTTCCTGGGCGGCCTGGTTGCCGGGTTCGTCGCCGGTTGGCTCGTTGTTTACCTGAAGAAAGCCTTCAAGGGCCTGCCAAAGTCGCTTGATGGGCTCAAAACCATTCTGCTTTACCCCGTCGTCGGCCTGGCGCTCATCGGGATTATCATGTTCTTTGTCGTCAACCCGATTTTCGCCGCAATTAACGGTGCCCTCATCAACTTCCTTGAAGGCATGGGCACGGGTAACGCCATCCTCGTTGGTATTATCCTGGCAGCCATGATGAGTATCGATATGGGTGGTCCCTTCAACAAGGCCGCTTACACCTTCGCCATTGGGATTTACTCCGCATCCAACTACACTGATGGTCGCTGGATGGCCGCAGTCATGGTTGGGGGCATGATTCCACCACTTGCAATCGCCATTGCTTCCACCTTATTCCCCGCAAAGTTTACGGAAAACGAGCGCCAGTCCGGGCTATCCAACTATGTCCTCGGGCTCACGTTCATCACTGAAGGTGCCATTCCGTTCGCCGCAACCGACCCCGTCCACGTCATTGGGAGCTCCGTCATCGGTTCTGCCATCGCCGGTGGGCTGACGCAGCTGTTCAAGGTCAACGTCCCCGCACCGCACGGGGGGATTGTTGCCCTAGCCCTGACCGATCAGAAGGTTGGGTTCCTCGTTTCCCTGCTGGTTGGTGCAATCGTTGCCGGGCTCATCCTCGGTATCTGGCGGCCAAAAGCTAAGCAGAACTAGACATCAGTAATTAATTGCAAACAAACAGGCCCGGCTGGGATGAACACCAATCTGTTCATCCCAGCCGGGCCTGTTTATTTACTGACGATTGAATTTGACCAAGGCGTAAACCACGATGACCCAAATGACCGCCGCCAGCGTCGCAATCGCCGTTTCGACGCTTGTCAGCATGACCACCGCTACCCCCGCCAGGAATATCAGCACCAGGTAATCGGCAAACGGAAACAGCGGGGCCCGAAACGCACTGCCCTTGGGGTTGAGCTTACGGTAACGCAGATGGGCCAGCACAATCATGACCCACACGAACAGGAAACTAATCGTGGCAACACTGGAAACCAGCGAGAAGACCGCCGCGGGCAGGAAGATGTTCAAAATGACGGCAATGGCAATCACCGCCGCTGACAGGGCAATCGCCCGCCCCGGCACCTGCGTTTTCGACAACTTGGCCAGCTTGTGCAGGCGCTTATCCTTGCTGGTGTAGGTGAGCGAAAAGAGCATCCGCCCGGTGCTGAATAAACCGGAATTGCAGGCGGATGCGGCCGCGGTGAGGACAACGAAATTGATGATGTCACTGGCCGCGGGCAACCCCACCTGCTGGAACACCTGCACGAACGGACTGTTATCGGGGCTGACACTGGACCACGGATTGATGGCCATGATGACAATCAGTGCGCCAATGTAGAACAAAATGACGCGCACCGGTAGTTTGTTAATCGCATCCGGGATTGTTTTGCCCGGATCCGCCGTTTCCCCCGCCGTCATCCCCACCAGCTCGATGCCGGTGAAGGCGAACACGACCATCTGGAACGAGAGCAGGAATCCGTGGGCCCCCTTGGGGAACAGGCCACCATAATTCCACAGGTTGCCCAAGCTGACGTGCCCGTACGGGGTTGGGTGGTGCAATACCAGTAGCACAATCCCAATGCCAATCAGTGCAACAATCGCGACGACCTTAATTAGCGCAAACCAGAACTCGGCCTCACCGAACAGGCCAACGGAAATCAGATTCATGAGCAGCAACACCACCAAAACCACCAGCCCCGGTAGCCACTGCGGCAGGCTCGGCCACCAGTTGCGCACGTAGACCCCGATGGCCGTGACCTCCGCCATCGCCAGCGCGAGCCAGCAGACCCAGTACGTCCAGCCGGTGACAACGGCCCACGTCTTCCCCAGGTATTTGTCAATGCTCTCAATGAACGACTGCTGGTGCAGGTCGGCCACGAGCAGTTCGCCGAGCGCCCGCATGATGAGAAAACAGATTAACCCGGTAATCAGGTAGGCAAAAATAATCGATGGCCCCGCGCGGTGGATTGACTGACCAGCGCCAAGGAACAGCCCCGTCCCAATTGTGCCCCCAATGGCCATCAGTTGAATGTGCCGACTCTTCAGATTTCTTGCCAGTGCTGGCTTGGTGTCTGCCATGGTTCCCCCTCCAGTAAGGTTGCGCGAATTCCTGCATTTCCGAAAGTAATATAAGCATTATACACAAGTGTACTCGGTTTGCGAACTCGGCTTCATTTTATTTTCAGAAATCAGCACGTTTATCTGACAACATTGCTTATATTTATGGCAACAAAAAAGGCAAAGTCTCAAATTAGGTTAATCTGAGCTTTGCCCTTGTGCCTAATATTTAGCTAATTGCGCCGTAGAGGTGACGTTCATAATGTACGCACCGCGATGAATCCGCCGCATGAATGTGAGCATCGTACTGCGCGGTACGGAAACGCACCCCGCCGTTGATCCCCGCCCGTTGACGTGGAGGAAGAACGCGGAGCCGCCACCCACACCGTGGTTATAGCCGATAACAATCCCGTATTGATACTGGGTCGGATAATCGGCCATGTGCTCGTCTTTGCTGCTACTCTTGCTGCGTTCCTGCCAAGTATTGTAATGCTTGTCCTTGGTGTTGGAAATATAATACGACTTGCGCGTAATCCGGCGATAACTGAGCTTGGTCCCGGGATTACTACCGGTACCAAACGCGTAAGTCAGCGGGTAAGACCCCCGCGGCGTGCGGCCGGAACCCTCGTGCGCCGTGCCGATACCGTTATAGCCGACCCGACCGGCGACACTGAATACCTGCGTCCACACCCCGCCGGATTTTTCGAACAAGTACACGCGTGCGTGCGAACCACTACCGACCACGCCGACAATCTGGTCGGTTTTCTTGGCCGTCTTACTTGTCGCCGCGTAACTGCGCGCAGTTGGCTTAGGTTTGCTGCTTGGCTTAGTGGCACTGGCATTGAGGTAACCAAACCACAAGCCGTCCAGGTAGAGCGAGTAGTACGTGCTACCGTTGCTGTGGTAGTAGGTACACTTCACTTGGAACACGTGGTTGTACCAGTTCTTCACCATGTGCCGCTTACTTCGCCAGTTGAAATCACCCCAGACAGCCCCGCTTTTGCCGGAGATCTTGATGTACTTGTTCGTCCCCACGGCAATTCCTTGAGCACCCTTCGCGGCCTTCACCCCACTCGCGTTGAGGTAGCCAAACCACTTATTGCCTTGATAGAGTGAATAATATACCGAACCATTGCTGTGGTAATAGGCAACTTTCACGTTAAAAGTATGGTGGTAGTAGTTAGCTGTTTTGTGACGCTTGCTGTGCCAGGCAAAATCACCCCACACGGTGTAATTCTTACTCGTGATGGTGACGTACTGGTTCGTGCTAATTGCAGCACCCTGACTACCTTGACCGACCTTCACGGCGCCGGCGTTGATGTAGCCAACCCAATGCTTACCAGAATATAGCGAATAGTAGGTGCCACCATTAACGTGGTGGTAAGCAACCTTTGCGAGGTAGGTGTGATGGTACAACTTGGATGACAAGTTGCGCTTGTCCCAGTTAAAGTTTCCCCACACGCTGTAATTCTTACTCGTGATGGTGACGTACTTACCAAACCCGAGCGCGCCCCCTTGCGGTCCATTGCTCAGCTTGAGCGCACTTGTGCGCATAATCCCGAGGTTTGCTTGTCCGCGAGCCACCTGTGCGTATTCATTGCCCGCAATTTGCATGGTCCGCGTGATCGTCAGCGTCTGCCCGGCAAACGCCGCCGCAGTTCCACTTTGCGTCTGCAGCGAATCATCCCGCCACATTGGCGCGTCTGCCTGCACAACGGTTCCGTACTGGCTTGTAGCCGTATCGGCGCGCGCCGGCTCAGATTGCGTGCTCATCAGACCCAAGAGCAGCCCCACAGTAAGTAGAACCAGTGTTACAACAAAATTTTTGTCCCGCCTTAGCTTCATGATTTATCCACCTCTCCAACAAATATTCTTATTATAACTTATGTGCACAAATTATTGAGCTAAAATTGACCAACCGTGTTATTTTTCCGTCACCGTGTCTGCCACAGTCTGCGCCGAGGCCACTCAATTCCAGTCCAAAGCCTTCTGCGCGCCATCCCGGTAGTGCGAGAATTAAGGCGCAGCGGAACGTGATATAAATAAAATGATTGCAATCTACAGGCAAACCGGTCACACTATTGGTTGGCGCTTGTCGCTAGTAAGTTTCTTTGGAGGAGAAGTACTTTGCTAAACAAATTTAAGTTCCGCAGCGCCGTCACTGGTTTCGTGGCGATGATTGGTGTCACCCTCGGCCTGGCCTACGCAACGCCGCAACCAGCGCAAGCGACTACGCCAAAACCCAATACATACGCGTGGTTTGCCGCTCAGAATTACCACAGTAAGCAGATTATCACCGTTAACGGCAATCGCACCGATTTCTCCGCCAAAGATCTGAAAAGCAAGAAAGCTTGGGCAACCTACAGCAACCTTGACCACTACAATCGCGCGACAATGGCCCAAGCCAACTTGAACTACAAGCTGATGCCGAAGAAAGACCGGCAGCCACTGTACATTGACCCAACCGGCTGGCATAACAAGAAAATCAGCGGTGGCTATCTCTTCAATCGCAGCCACCTGATTGGCTTCCAGCTGACCGGCCAGAACAACAACATGAAGAACCTGATTACCGGCACTGCCTCACTGAACACACCGAGCATGGAACACTACGAGAATCAGGTGGCCGCGTACCTGCGCAAGAACCACAAGAATTACGTCCGCTACCGCGTGCAGCCAATCTTCCGTGGCAAAGAATTGTTGGCCCGCGGCGTGCACATGGAAGCCCAGAGCCTCGGCAGCAAGGCAATTGCCTTCAACGTTTACATCTTCAACGTCCAAAAAGGGGTTAAGCTAGACTACAGAACTGGTAACAGCGTGGTTTCAAAGGCTGCCTCGGCAGCAGTCAAGAAGACCGCCACTAAGAAACCGGCTAAAAAGTCGGTTGCGAAGGCACCGGCTAAGAAACCAGCGAAGAAGACAGTAGCTAAGAAGACTGTGGCCAAGAAGACAGTCGCTAAGAAAACGACTAAAAAAGCGGCCACTAAGGCACCAGCCAAGAAGCCGGCAAAGAAATCCGTCGCCAAGAAACCGGTCAAAAAGCCCGCGAAGAAGTCAGTTGCCAAGAAAACAACCAAAACCCTTTCCGACAAAACTACAGTTTACATCGTCGGTAGCGGCCACGTTTACCACCTAACCCGCAACTGCTCTTCCCTCAAGCGCAGCAAGCACGTGTACAAGATGACCCTGAAGCAGGCTAAGGCCAAGGGGCATTATCAGAAATGCAAGTTAGAACATTAAGAACCAACGAGTCGCGTTCGCGGCTCGTTTTTTTGAATATATTTCAATCATTATGGGGAACATGCCAATCATTTTCCCACCGCCGTACGTCAACAAGCTGAAACGGTTTCCTTTTCACCGCCAACTGCTATATAATAGTAAGCAAGAATGCAAATACTACTGCAATGGAGGATGATATTCATGCGTGAATTCACTAAGGAACAGCTTGCCGAATACGACGGCAAGAAGAACCCAGAAAAATACGTCGCAGTTGACGGTGTCGTTTACGATTTAACGAACGTGCCTGCCTGGAGTGGCGACAATCACCACGGCAACGTTGCCGGCCAGGATTTGTCCGTTGCCATCACCCACTCGCCACACGGTAAAAAGTTCCTTGACGACAAACCCGTGGTCGGAAAGTACATCGGCTAGACAATTACCGATTAATTTTGCGCAGAACGGTTGACAGACACCCCCATTTTCCGGTATGCTATTTCTTGTGCTTGAGGCACAACTACCAATGATGCGGGTGTGGCGGAACTGGTAGACGCGCAAGATTAAGGATCTTGTGGCCAATTACGGCCGTGAAGGTTCAAGTCCTTTCACCCGCATAACTAAGGTCGAAACTTAATTCGGCTTCGAAATAAAAAGGCCCCGAATCTGAATAATCAGATTTGGGGCCCTTTTTTGTGGCGTCACAGATCACTCCAGCAAACAAAAAACCAAAACAAACCACGCCGGTGTCAGCCAGGCAGTATAACAATGACCAATTGCCTGGATCATCTTGGCTAAGGTGCTCAACTGCCACGGTTGGCTAATCGACAACCGGACATTACCACCACGCCATTTGGTTAATTTAACTTGGTCCTCTTGAAGCGAATTAGTACGGAGATTCCTAAAATCATCGAACCTCCTGCCCATAGCAACGCGGAATAGTCGCTATTTGCCTTGAACTGTGCAAATTCGTACCCCGACAGGAAGATAAAGAAGGTTGCAACTATCCCCCAGAGGATTAAACTGCTGATTCCTGATTCTTGTTCCATAACGTGTCCTTTCTAGAACATTTTCTTGTAAGTCGTCTTGGTCCCGACTAGTTTTGTGCGCCGGTTATTACTATTGGTGCACATTTTGAAGGCATGGGACTTCATTGCCGACACCTTGAAACACCATTTCCGCAACTCTCAATCCCAATTAGTACTCGTGATTAGCACGGCAAGTCAAAGCTGCTCGTACTGCGCCAAGGTTTCTTATCAAAATAAAGTATAAATGTCCTTTTAAAAAAATCAAGTAATTTTATATGATGTCATGTCTTCATAATTATTAACCAAAATAATTGATAACACACTAGGAGACTGAAGCTAAATCAAAGCCTTGCTCAGTTCAGCTGTTTGCCCGCCATAGGTTAGTGCATCATGTATGACCAACCAGTGGCTGACAAATTAAGCGGCCGTTATTATCGACTGACAGCTGCCATAAGCTGGTAATTGAGTTCAGATTAAATGCTACCATAAAAAAATGTTTTTTGGGCTGATTGTGGTATTATTACCTCAGTTACAAAACGGACGGCCGCCCCTGACTCGTGACAGCTTGCCCGCTTCCGCAATTATTAGCACTAAGATGATATTACGTTTCTGAAGATGAAGAAAGGAATGCATGTGCGTGGCCGTTCAGGACCAGCGAACATGCAAGTGTGTGTGCCATGCGTCAAAATAATACATTTACCGTTTTTATCAAGGTGCTTTTTTCCGTTATCGGGATTGGCACCGCCCTAATCTTTTTGCTAAACGGGGTGGTAAGCGCATTTGGCTTTGATGCCGTGACCAGTCTGGAATTCGTGACTGGCGCCAAGGGCCTGTACATCATCAACACCCTGATTGCCCTACTATTGCTGGTGGTGGTTGGCCTGGGCATCTTTAACTGCCGTCGCCTGCTCCCAATCACTTCTTTATTGTTGGTGGTGCTAATCGTCGCTGGTTACATAGTTGCCCGTGTTGGTCTGGGCTTCAGCGCACTGGCCGTAGTTACGGTCGGCTTGGTGCTGTGGACGAGCTACAGTAGCGCAAATCTGCAAAGATGATGCCATCCACGGACGGCAACTTTGGATTCTAGCACAAAAGGAGTTGGTGGCGTCTTGCCCCCAGCTCCCTTTTTGATTGATCAAATAAAAACAGCCGATAGTAAGGACTGGCTTGAACACCGGCCCTTACTATCGGCTGTTTGACACTAAGTCGCAATATCATCAATTTCTGCAAAAGACCGTTCAGAGTTTTAAACGTCGCCCTTACAGTCCCAGCAACTTAATAAACGTGATTGCCGCGACCGTTTGCACCGCACCAACACCCAGCGCATAGAGCACGTAACTGCGCCCTTCCTTAATGAACCGCGCCAAATCCAAGCGCAACCCAATGGCAGCAAGCGCAATCGTCTCACACCAGGTGCTCAAAAAGTGCGCACCATCGCCCAAGAATGCTGGGAGGGTCATCGCGCTGTCGAGAATGCAAAACAGTAAAAATCCCAGCACGTACCACTGAATCGGCAGGCGCAGTTTTCGGCCCGCAGCCTTGGATGCTGGCTTTGACCCGTGAGCTTCCACCTTCTTCGTGAACAAGTACACCACGACGACGAGCATGATGATGCGCATAATCTTGAACAGCATCGCAAACTGAACCGTCTGGCTGTTAACCAGGCTGGCACCGGCAACCACTTGGCCAACGGATTGCAACGTGCCCCCGAGCAGGGCACTCGTGGCCATGCCCGCCTTGCCAAACAGCGCGGTGCCCAGAAACGGCAGCGTCAACATCATCACCGTCCCGAGCAGGTTCACCAGCGTGATAATCTGGCCCTTGTCCGCGTCGTCGGCGTCAATCGCCGGCGCAATCGCCCCAATGGCGGACGAACCGCAGACCGCGTTGCCCCCCGCCATCATCAGCGCCATCTTTTCGCTGAACCCAAGCTTGCGGCCGAGCAGGTACGCCGCGGAAATAACGACGCTCATCATCAGCAGGACGTACACCGCGCCCCGCACCCCGATTTGCCCGATTGTCTGGAAGGTCACGGTCAGTCCCAGCAGGACCACCGACACCTCCAGCAACTTACTTTCAGCAAACTTGGTCCCGACGCCAAGTGCTGGCTGGCGGCAAACTGTGTTGCCGAGCACAATTCCGAACAAGATGGCAAAGGTTGCCCCGCCGACGCTCGGAACGTACGTGCCCAATACCTTGGCGCCGATTGCAACAATGATTGCCACCGCCAGTCCGGGAATTATCGGGGCACGATCCATCATTTTGCTGATTGTCTTAGTGTTTTCCATCAAGTTCACTCCTTCTATACTCGACCAAGTATACCGGAGTGTTTTCATTAATGTGATTGATTGCTATAATACGAGCTATCACAAATACTGATGGAGAAATCAATGTTTAAAAATCTGACCACGTTTAAGACCGTCTACGAAACTCGCAGCTTTTCCCGCGCCGCGACCCTGTTATTCATTGCTCAGCCGACCGTTTCGGCCCAAATCAAGCAGCTGGAGGCGGAATTCGGCCTCGAATTATTCATTCGCAACGGCCGCGGTGAGGTCGGCATCACCCCCGCCGCGAAGGAGCTGTACCAGGAAACACTAACCATGCTCGGGACGTGGGCAAAATTACACCAGAGCTTGCCCGGCGCCACCGGTAAACAAGCCATCTGCCGCATTGCCAGCTCGCACACATTTGCGACCTACCTGCTGCCGGACCTGTTGCCCCTGCTGGTTGACCAATTCCCCGCGGTTCAGTTCAGCGTGCAGATGGCCAACTCCCAAAGCGTCCAGGATGCACTCTTGCGCCGCGATGCGGATTTGGGGTTCATCGAAAAACCGCTCGCCACCAAACAGTTGCACCGGCACACCTTAATCAACGATCAGCTGGTCCACGCCGGCACGACCGGTCCTTGGCTCATCCGCGAAAACGCATCAGGGGTTTACTATTACACGAACCGCTTCTTGACGGAAAAGGGCATCACCAACGACGTCATCGAGATTGACAACAACGCGGTCATCGTCAATTTACTCCGGAGCGGGTTCGGTCAGTCAATCATTTCCGCCCGGGCCGCGGCGGGCATTCAGCACGTTTCGCTCGGGCCGAAATTCGTGCGGCAATTCTACCTGGTGAACCGTCAAGATGATGGCAACAACCCCGTGGCACAGGTTTGCCGCGCAGTTCGGGTATTTTACGCACAGCAGGACGGCGCGCCCGCTGCTAATTAACCTTAATCACCTCGCCGGCCGTGTATGTTGTCGTTTCCCCGAACGCGTCTTGTAGCATCAGCCCACCGTTAGCCGCGATATCCACCACCAGCCCGGTCACCTGCGTTAGCCCCAAATCCAGGGTGACGCGGTGGCCGATGGTGACCGACCGTTTGCGGTACACTGGCAAAAAAGCGCCGGTTTGGTATTCACCGGCCATCTGCGCCACGTGATCAAGAATGGCGGCGGCCAGTTCGCTGCGGTCCACATTGGTCCCGGTCGCAATCGCACCGGCAATCGCCTCCAGATTGCGCGGGAAGTTAGCCGTCGTCAGGTTCAGGCCAATGCCAATCACAAAGGCTGCGGTGGAGGCAGATTCCAGTTCCAGCACGGCTTCGGTGATGATGCCCCCCACCTTATGCCCATCCAGCAGCACGTCGTTGACCCACTTGAGGCCAAAATTATGTCCGGGGAAATATTGCTCCAGCACGTCCACCACCGCGTTAGCAACCCCGGTCGTCAGCAACCCGACATTTTGCAGCGAATCCGCCTGGTTGGGCAACACGATGCTCATGTAGAGTCCGCTTTGTGCCGGTGAATAAAACTGCCGGCCGCGCCGCCCATAGCCCGAAGTCTGCGTGTCCGCGATGACCGCAAACGGCAGGGATGCGCCCGAATTGACGGCCGCCTTGGCGCAGATTTGCGTTGATTCAACTGAAGGCAAAACCGTCACGGGAATTGCTGCGTGCGCGTGGTAACTAATCGCATCGGCATCGAGCACCGGGCTGGCCGCATAGCGGTAGCCCTGACTCTTGCGGGCCTCAATCTGGTGGCCAGCCTTGCGCAGATTGTTAATTGCCTTCCAAACCGTCTCGCGCGTGACCCCTAAATCCGCCGCCAGTTCATCACCCGAACGCCACGCATCTTGGTGCTGCAACAAATCAATTAATACTCGTTTCCGTGTGCTGTCTGCCATCTTAACGCCTCGTTTTCTTCAGTCGCCGCGCAATTATTACCGTCAGCGCCGCTTTCAGTATATCACCGGGAATAAAGGCCAGGTTCGACACTAGCGCGGCGGCAAACGGCATGTCCGCCTGGTGCATCAGCCACAAGGTCCCGCTCAGGTCGACGACGAGCACCCCAGCAACAAGCACGGCCAGTAATTCACCCCACCACGTTTGCCCCTGTTTGCCCAGCACCTTTTGCATCAGCCACACCACGACTGGCACAAAGCAGTAGCCAAGCAGGTACCCGGCAGTTGGCCCGACAAACATCACGGCCCCGCCGCGACCACCGGAGAGCACGGGCAACCCCAGCGCAACGAGCAGGAGCAACAGCCCCACGGCCACCGTCCCAAAGCGCGGTCCCAGAATCAGTCCTGCCAGCATGACGCCCATGTTTTGCAGCAAGATTGGCACCGGAATCACGCCGATTGGAATTGCTGGAAGCAGCCCAAGGACTAACAGAACCGCTAGCATCATTGCCGTCGCCGTGAGCTGCCGCACCATTTCCCGATTTTTCATAATCAACCCAACCCTTCGTTCATTGATGGGGTTAATAATAGCGGCTAGTAACCCTTATGTCAATCACTAGGTTACTAGTCGCTTATTTTCGGCGCAAATGCTGCAAACCACCATTTGGCAATTACCAAATGGCGTTCGGATCACCACGGCGCGTTCAAGAGCATGCGCTCATTCATACAAAAAACCGCACCGATTTACGCAGGGCCAAGTAGATAAGCACAAGCAAATCGATGCGGCTGAACAAAATGGCGTCGCTCGCAACAAAGTGGCAATATTGCGGCAGCGTAGCACAATCTACGCGCCGGTTTCACGCACAGCGGCCGTAATCACTCGCCTCGCCGTCCGGACACGCACCGGAATCACTCAAGGAGCCCCACCAGATTGCAGCACGGCGCGGCCCCCTTTTGGCCGCTTGCTCAACGGAAAAGTGGCGCAAAAGTGAATTTGACCCAGGACAAATATTTAAATATGCGCAGAATGCAAGTTAGGTTGACCGAAAGTTGAGTGGGCCCAAGGGTTCGGGCGATTTCTGCGCATATATTTAAATAGGTCGTGTATCAAATTTGCAAAAAGGCGACTTTTCCGTTGAGCAACGGCGAATCTGCCGGTACCACACGGCCAGACGCCTTACCTAATACTCCTGCCTGAGCTGCACCTGACCAAGATCAAGTGGTGTCACCAGGTACAGGTGCGCTGCGCCGTTCACGGCGACGGCGAACTGAAATTCCACGTTGGAGGCCACCGCGAAATTGCCACGGTTGTCCAGGGCAACGTACGAGAATTCGCCGACCTTGCCGTTACGCGCCTGGAGCTTGGCGATAAAACCGTACACCGCCTGATCCAGCGCGTCCTGCACGCCAAGGCCCCGCGCCATCAGGTCAACCGTCTCAAAACAGAGGGGCCGCTTCATCATGTCCTCGCCCAGTCCGGTCGCTACGGCGCCACCAACTTCGCTATCGACGTAAAAGCCGTTGCCGGCCAGTGGTGAATCGCCAACCCGACCCGCATGCTTCATGAACAGGCCCGATGTGCTGGTGCCGGCGACCATCGTGCCGGCCTCGTCGAGCGCGATCATGCCCACCGTGTCGTGGCCGTCGTACGGCGTGAGGCGCTCACCCCGCTGAGATGCGGCCTTGCGCTTAGTGTATTCTGCCTGCGCCTTGTCCGTCAGCATGTTCTTGCGCGCAAAGCCCTGCGCGGCCGCGTACTCCTCGGCCCCGATGCCAACGAGCACGTTGTTCACCCGCTCCTGGCTTAAGCGCCGGCTAACCAGAATTGGGTTGGCGATATCCCGCACGCCAGCAACCGCCCCGATTTGAAAATCATCGCCGTTCATAAAGGCCGAATCCATCTCGAGCACCCCATCACGATTGGGCAGTCCGCCAAAGCCGACGGAAATGTTGTCGGGATTATCTTCAACCGCCATAATCCCGCGCGTCACGGCATCAGCCGCGCTGCCGCCCTTGACCAAATCCGGGGCCGCAAGCTCAACCCCCTCAGCCGCCATTCTCCAAGTGCCAATAATTGCGTTCGTCATTTTGCTCCCCGCCTCTGCATTCTACGATTTTTTCGTTAATTAACTACAATCACAGCGTACCTCTTGCCATCAATAATTTGATTACTGGTGCAACTTTAAATAATCGTTGATGGCCTGCAAGTGGGTCGCAACCATATTTGCCGGCAAGCTGGTCAATGGCACCCACGCATACGCCAGGGACTCACCATCGCTGACGCGCACCGCACCATCGATTCCCCGCGCGTAGTAGGCAATCACCACGTTGAAAAACTCGTCACCATTAGGGGCAACCACGTGGTGATCTGGTCCCGAATACACGTTTAGCAGGTGCAAATCTTCTGGGTCCAGCTCCAATCCGCTTTCTTCGCGGACCTCACGCACGACGGTTTGCTGGGTCGTCTCCCCCATTTCCATGAGGCCGCCGGGCAAACCCCAACGCCGCGCCGGCTCGTTCCGCTCCTGCAGTAGCACTTCACCGCGCTTGTTCAGCAGCACCCCGCAGCAACCGTTCAAAATAATCGGGCGCGGACCAATCACCGCGCGCAAATCCTCAATGTAGCCGATTTTTATCAGTCCTTTACTCGTAAATCACCCTACTTGCTCGGGATTTCGGTGTATCCATCCCGCCAATTCGCATACAGCGCCGCCGCGAACAGGAAGTCGGACACGCGATTCAGATACGTCATGCACGCATCACTAATCTCCTGCTGGTTACTCAGCGCCACCGCGGCCCGTTCCGCCCGCCGCGCCAGGGTGCGCGCAAACTGCAGGTGGGCACCGGCACCACCGGGCAGGCCGCCGGGGATGATGAACGCGTTCAGGTGCGGCATCTCACCCCAGTACTCATCGATTTTCGCCTCGAGCCAGGTTGTGTCTTCCGGCGTCATCTTGTCACTGCGCGGCACCGCCAAGTCGGCCTGCAGAACGTAAAGTTTTCTCTGCACCGCCTGCAACACTGGGCCAAGCTCCTTGGTTGCTGGTGTTAGCGCGGCAACGGCGACACCCAAGTAAGACTGGAACTCGTCAATAGCGCCCAGTGCCTCAATCTGCGGGTCGGTTTTCGACACCATGTGCCCCGTCACCTGTTTTGTCTGGCCATGGTCCCCAACTTTGGTATAAATCTTCATGCGGATTACCCCCTGGTTTCTTTTCGTCCATTTTAACTCAGCATCGCGGTTAAATCTGCTAGTAGCGTAAAACAAGTTACCCGCAATCACCACCTGGGGGCTCCGCGTTGTGGGGTTTGGCCTCCAGGTCCGGGCTGGGCCTCGGGTGTGCTTCGCCGTGGTCGCTGTGGCGGTC
>NZ_RRYD01000028.1 GCF_004010095.1 Lacticaseibacillus hulanensis
CTTCTAGTGTAATATCAGTCTTGGACATCTAATTTCCCTGCCTTTGCTTTTGGTTTGGTCGCTGTAAAGTATAACGCTTGGGGGACTAGGTGTTCTTTTTTTGCAAAAAAACAGGCCTAAGCTTCTCAGTGTTGAATTTAATCAACACCAAAAATCTTAGACCCATAGTTTTCAGGATAGCGTAGGTGATCGATAGGCGAGATTACTGGCAACGGCGATACGTCGAATTGAAAGCGGCAAGTGAGCGGTCAGGAATGCAGTACGAGCAGGAGATGTTTAGTCAGCTCGACGCTGTTAATCAAATGATTGCGGTTATGACGATGAGCTGGACCTGGTCTACATCAAGCAGCAGGTGGCCCGATTGCAGGAGCTACAGCGGCAGATTGTGCAGCAGGTGTCTCCAGTCATCCCAGAGCTGACTGATAGCATGTCTGAGGCAATGGTGCACCGCTACATGGACGCTTACGAGCACGCGACTTATCTCAATGAGTCCGTGTCGGGTAACCAGGTCAGCTGGGCCAACTACAACGAGGACGCGGTCAAGATGGCAGTGTCCAAGCCCTGGCAGGGTGGTGACTTTAGCCAGCGCATCTGGGGCACGATGGGTAACCAATTCCCTGAAATGCTGGTGAGCAATCTGGTACAAGGGTTAATCCTTGGCGAGAATCCTCGCAAGATTGCTAAGCGTGTGGCTGCAACCAATAAGCAGCTGCAAGAGTCCAACTTGCATCGGCTCATCCAGACCGAGATGGCCCACGTGACCGAAGAGGCCACCTTCAAGTCATACCAGGACACAGACGTCGAGTGGTACGAGTACATGGCCACGCTGGAAAGCCGGACGTGTGAGACGTGCGGCCATATGGACATGGAACATTACAAGGTCAGCGAGAAGGTGTCTGGGGCAAATTATCCGCCCATTCATCCATACTGTCGGTGCACAACGGCGGCCTGGTTCGAGGGCATGCCCGAAGTAGGCAAGCGATGGAGCAAGGATCCTACAACTGGCAAGAAGAAAATGGTTGACGGGATCAGCTTCGATGAGTGGAAGAACGGTTATGATTTGCTCACGAAACAAGATCACGTTGCTGAGCCCAAGGTTGCTGCGAGTGTGCCAGTTCCAAAAAACATTCAAGCTTACACTTCGCAGGCTGCAGAGCACGTTATTGCAAGCAATCCATTTTTAAAGCGTGCCTTCAACGGAAATAAATTAAATCTCATTTATGACGAGACAACATTCTTTGGACGGTCCAACATCATTGGTGCAACATCTCGGTCAGAAGATAAGACTATTCACCTGAACCCGGCACACTATCAGTCTGAAACTTTGCTAAAAAAATATATGGAATCTGGCAAGGAAGACTTTGTGAATATAAAGCCTTCACAGTACAGAAAATATCCAATCATCCACGAAATGGGTCATATCTTTCACAATGAGTTATGGAATCAATACCAGCAGCGTAACCCGGATTCAATAATTAGCCGAGAGAAATTTATTGCTGACGAAACTCGGAAGATATATACTATCTATGAAAAGCAGACTGGCAAAACGGTGAAGCCGTCGTTGCTTCCTTCCGTATATGCAACTAAGAACGATAGCGAAGCTTTTGCTGAGCTATTCACGCTTGCCAACATTGGGCGGCCGTCGCAATGGCGTACTGCGATGAATACTTACCTGAAAGGGGTGAATCAATCTGATGCAGGCACTTAAATTATTGAGACATCCAGAATGGATTAAGAAAAAAGCTGATGGCTGGTATCAGAGAGATAAATCAGGGCTTTTACAGCTCGTTGATGATGCCCCAAAAGAAGCACAGGAAGCATATCAATCGTATCTTGATCTTGAACGCTTCGAGCGGGAAAATCAGTTCGACGCATAGCACTCACCAATCGGTGGGTGTTTTCTTTTGCCCAAAATGAATAATCTCGCCCTAGACATGGCGTTAAAAGGTCTATTTTTTGTACCCGATCGTGGTCGCCCCACGTAAAAAATTGCGTTAGGGAGAAAGGACTTAATCATGAACCGTGAAGAATTAAAGAATCTCGGACTCACAGACGAACAGATTGACAAGGTGATGGCTGCACATGGCCAGGCAACTCAGAAGCTGCGTGATGCTAACAGCAAGCTCAGCCAGGACCTGTCAGACAAGACTGCAGGCAGTACCGATACAGCGGCCAAGCTGGAGGATGCCCAGAAACAGATTAAGGCGCTCGAAAAGAAGGCCGGTCAGGCTGATGACCTGAGCAAACAGTTGGATGAGGCAAATGGGAAGCTCACTAGCTTCAAGCTGGAGAGTGCCGTTACTAACCAGTGGACTGCTGCTAAGGTGTGAAACCCTAAGGCCGCTATGGCGCTACTCCCAAAGGGCGCGCTCAAGCTCGATGATGCCGGCAATGCGCCCGACCTCAGCGAGCAGATTGAGGCACTGCGTAAGAGCGACGGATACCTGTTTGACCAGGGCACCAAGTCCAACTACACGCCAGCTGGTGGTGAACCTGGGACCCCAGATTCGGCCTAAGCCATGATTGACCCACATACGGACAAGACAGGTGGAGCACCTGGTGGCCCTGACAAAAAAGGGAAAGAGTTGGTATTTTTTGTTGTCCTGATTAATCGCTGGTATACTTGCATTAAACCAGTCAGTTAGCCTTGGAGGTTAGTGTATGAGTAAAATCAAAGTGATGACGGTATTTGGCACCCGTCCGGAAGCCATAAAGATGGCGCCGGTGGTTCAAGCACTGGCAAAACGAGATACGGAATTTACGCCCGTCACCGTGGTCACGGCGCAGCACCGGCAAATGCTCGATCAGGTTCTTTCGATATTCCGCATCAAGCCGGATTACGATTTGAACATCATGAAGCAGCGGCAGACCCTGGATCAGATTACGAGTAACGTCTTACTCGGACTCGGCGACATCATGGAGAAGGAAAAGCCCGATATCGTGCTCGTGCACGGGGATACCACAACGACCTTCGCCGCCAGCATCTCAGCCTTCTACCACCAGGCCAAAATCGGCCACGTTGAGGCGGGATTACGGCGGGCACGTTGCGCTTAGTCGGGACCGACCCCGACGTGGTTTCCAGCAGCATGATAGAATTGCTTGATGATGCGGACGCCTACGCCAAAATGGCCGGGGCCAAAAATCCTTACGGGGACGGTTTTGCCGCCGAGCGCATTTTGGATGCAATTGCCTACAGCTTCGGCCTCAGGAAGAACGCACCGCAACCATTTGAGATTTAGACCGCAAATATGATTAATCCGGCACAAAATTGAAAAATGTGCCATTAAGACCAAGGAGGTTCGACTGTGTTAAAAATCTACAACACCCTTACGCGGACGAAGGAAGAATTCACGCCAATTGTTCCTGGCGAAATTCACATGTACGTGTGTGGCCCGACCGTTTATAACTACATTCATATCGGGAATGCACGTTCAGCAATTGCCTTTGACACGATTCGCCGCTACTTTGAATATCGCGGGTATAAGGTGACCTATGTCTCCAACTTTACCGACGTGGACGACAAGATTATTAACCGCGCAAAGGAGGAGGGGGTTGCGCCCCTTGACCTTGCACAGCAATACATCGACGCGTTCATGGAGGACACGAAGGCACTGGGCATCGAACCAGCAACCGTGAACCCGCGGGCAAGTGAAATGATTCCGGACATCATCGACTTCATCCAGGACTTGATGAGTAAGGGGTACGCGTACGCCAGCGACGGCGACGTGTACTTCCGGGCACGCAAGGCGAAGAATTACGGGGCGCTGGCCAACAAGAACATCGATGAACTCGAACAGGGCGCAAGCAAGCACGTGGCTGATGCCGAAACCGCGCGCAAGGAAGACCCAATCGATTTTGCCCTGTGGAAGAAAGCCAAGCCGGGCGAAATCTACTGGGATGCTCCGTTTGGCCCCGGCCGGCCGGGCTGGCACATTGAGTGTTCCGTGATGAGCACCAAGCTGCTGGGCGACACCATTGATATTCACGGCGGTGGTCAGGACCTGGAGTTCCCGCACCACCAGAATGAAATTGCTCAGAGTGAGGCCAAGACCGGCAAGAAGTTCGTTAACTACTGGATGCACAACGGGTTTGTGACCGTGGGCGACGATGAGCAGAAGATGAGCAAGTCACTGGGCAACTTTGTGACCGTGCACGACATCATCAAGACCGTCGACCCGCAAGTGCTGCGGTTCTTCATGGCAACAACGCAGTACCGCAAGCCGATTGGGTACACCGAGAGCAACCTGGCCGAGGCCGAAACAAGCGTGAGCCGCCTGCGCATCGCGCGTGAGGCGCTGAGCTTCCGCCTGGACGGTTCTACGCCGGGCAGCGACCAGGCAGTGGACCAGCAGCTTGACGAGCTTGAGGCACGGTTTGTGGCCGCAATGGATGATGACATTAACGTTCAAAATGGGCTGACAACGTTGTTTGACCTGACCAAGTTGATGAACGAATACAGCAGCCGGGATGAAGTGCAGACCGAAACGGTGAAGGCAATGCTGACCAAGTTCGATGCTTGGCTCAAGATTTTTGGCCTCACGTTTGAGGAACAACTGCCAGATGCGGATGTTGACGCACAGATTAAGGCGCGCGATGCCGCACGGGCCGCAAAGGACTGGGCGACAAGCGACCGGATTCGTGATGAACTGACCGCACAGGGCATTGTGCTTGAAGATACCGCGCAGGGAACGAGGTGGCGCCGCGCATGAGTGTTAATCCAGAAATGTTAAACGGTGTTGCCCTAGCTTACCTGGGGGATGCTGTGTATGAAGTGTTCATCCGCACGCGCATGCTTGAGCGGGGAATCACCAAGCCCGCCCAGCTGCAAAAAGCCGCGAAGAACTTTGTTTCCGCTAAAGCCCAGGCCGCGCTAATCGACGGGATGGAGCAAGGCGGGATTCTCAGCGACGACGAGTGGGCCATGTACAAGCACGGCCGCAACGCCAAGAGCTACACGCACGCTAAGAACACAGATGTGGTCACGTACCGAATTAGTACGGGCTTTGAAGCACTCTTTGGTACCCTGCAAATGCTGGGCCGCACCGATCGGGTTGCGGAACTAGCGCACTGGTGCATTGAGTACGTAGAAAATGGAGGAACTGGGCATGGCAAACTGGAACAATAGGCAAGACAAGCATCCAAGTCGTGCTGATGGCGATGATAAACGGCGCGGTGGTGGCCGCAAGTTTCAAGGTGACCGGGACAATCGCGGGCGCAAACCTAACCGCGGCAAGGTAAGTCAGCAGCCAAAACAGGCGTTTGATGATAGTGCCGAAGAAACCGATACCGAGTTTATTTTTGGCCGGCACGCGGTGCAAGAAGCCCTGCGCGAGGGTAGCGCGGCAACCATTAACAAGTTGTTCGTGCAGTCCGAGCTTAAGGGTGACCAGATTCACGACATTGTGAAGACCGCTCAGACCAAAAAGATTGTCCAGAGCCAGGTACCCAAGTCCAAACTGGATTTGCTGAGTGACGGCGGTAACCACCAAGGGGTCATGCTTGCAATGTCACCCTACGCCTACGCGACAATTGACGACCTGTTCGATCATGCCGCCAAGAAGGAAAGCGACCCGTTCTTCCTCATCCTAGACAACCTTGAAGACCCCCACAACTTGGGCTCAATCTTGCGGACGGCGGATGCGGTTGGTGTTGACGGTATTATCATTCCGAAGCACCGCGCCGTTGGTTTGACCAGCACGGTGGCCAAGGTTAGTACCGGGGCAATTGAACACGTTCCCGTGGCGCGGGTTACCAACCTGGCAGCCACAATTCGCCAGCTGAAAGAGCGCGGCGTGTGGATCTTCGGGACCGCAATGGAAGGTCAAGACTACCGTAAGTGGAACGCAAAGGGATCGGTTGGCCTTGTTATTGGGAACGAAGGCAAGGGGATTTCTCCGGGCGTGGCCAAATTAATGGACGCCACAATTTCCATCCCAATGGTCGGGCATGTTCAAAGCCTGAACGCGAGCGTCGCTGCCGGGGTACTGATGTACCAAGCCTTCACCTCGCGGCAGCAGTAACAACCTAAAACCTAGCTCGCACCGTTAACTCTTGCGGGCGACGAACTGAATATGCACTACCTAGACTCGCCGGAAATTTTGCTTTCCGTAGCGGGTCTTTTTTGCATGTGTGGCGAAGACCGGTGCAGCCGCCGCACCGCAGAGTTCACAGGGAAACCCAGACCAGACTTGGCTGCCAACTCCTGCACCGCGGAGCTATCGTAAAAATCTAATGGATAGCTAATTAAAATTGATACAACAAATTCTGACAAATGAAGTTGCAAAAAATGATATAGAATGCCGCGGTGCTGCGGATTTGCGCGCTAAGTTTAAATCATTCTTGGTTAGCCTGGTGCACCATTTCCCGTCAGAAACCGTTTTCTCTGCCTTTTCAAGGAGGGCAACTGTGTGTTCGCTAGTTTAATATTGCCGCTCATTTTATATTCAATGCAGCGGTAAAGCTTACCAAGCATGACTGGCGGGCTTGCCGCAATCTGAATTCTTAAGAGGTGAGTTAAGTGCCAGAAGACATGCTAGCGCTGATTGCACGTGCTCGGTACGATACGGATGCTTTCGTTCAGTTGTTCGAAAAATACAAGCCAGTTGCACTTGGACAGATTCGTCAATTCCAGGTGGCTGGTTTTAGCCACGATGATTGGCTTCAGGAGGCAAAATGCGCAATGTGTAAGTGTCTAAATTGCTATGATCCCAGTCAGGGCTCGAAGTTTGGTTCATACTATCATTTAATCCTTCGCCGTCACTTCATCAGTATCCTGCGTAAGCACACGACGCAAAAACGGGCGGGTGAGGGCAAGGCAATTCAAATTGGGGCAAGCGGAACGGACATTGACCAGTTCCTAGTTAGTAATGCGACCAACGCGCCGTCCGTCGAGGATCAGTGTCTGACCCGTGCAGACCTAAACAATTTCTTCAAAACTCTTTCCAGCGCTGAGGCTCAAGCATTGCTGGCGCACGTTCATGGCAATGCGCAGCAAACTCACAATCACGCTCGCGCACTAGCACGGGCCCGGGTTAAGCTGCGCGCTTACCTGGAGGCACAGAAGCAGTAACCGCTTGGAATTCATTGCCTCAATGTTACTTGAGACATTTATGACTGCGGTGCACACACATACGGGATAATTGGCACTTAGACCTTGTTCATTGGCGGCGAAAATGGTAAACTACTACGAGATTAGGTGGAGAATCCACCCGAAGTAGAGCCTGGCCGCTGGGTCATCGCTCCAAGAATTAGGAGGACCGCCATGAGTGTCAAGAAAGTGGCGTTAGCCTGCAGCGTGTGCGGTCAGCGGAATTATTTCATCCCTGAAAGTAAGAAGCGCACAGAACGGCTGACGCTCAATAAATATTGTAAGTACTGCGGCAAGGTAACGAGCCACCGCGAAACTAAGTAAGGAGGGGTAAACGTGAAGTTCTTAAAGAGTGTTATTGACGAAATGAAATTGGTCACCTGGCCAACCGGTAAGGAAACACGTCGGGACACGAGTACCGTTGTGCTCACCTCCATCCTGTTCGCGGTTTACTTTGCACTTGTTGATTGGGTATTGATTGCACTACTAAACAAGTTCATTTTCTAATTACAACTAAGCATGAGAGGGTTCGACAACGCGTCGAGGCCTTTTTTTGTGCGGTGATTTGCCGGATTGCGGCTAAGTTCCACGCCTGATTCGGTGTTGTAAAAACAAGGTGTCACTCACGCGTAAGTATGATATACTTCTTGCAGATGGGACCGATGCCGTTTGGGTAGAGGTTTTTTATTTTGCGCTAAAGACTGAAAGGATGGCCAATATGGAATCAGCTGAGAAGCAGTGGTACGTGCTGCACACATACTCCGGTTACGAAAACAAGGTTAAAGCAAACCTGGAATCCCGGGCAAGCTCAATGGGGATGGACGATTACATTTTCCGCGTAATCGTGCCTGAAGAAGAACAGCACACCGTGAAAAACGGTAAGGATAAGGTCGAAAAGGAAAAGACCTATCCTGGTTACGTGCTTGTCGAGATGGTTATGACCGACGAATCATGGTTCGTTGTGCGTAACACCCCTCAAGTGACCGGATTTGTTGGTAGTCACGGTGCCGGGAGCAAGCCCGCACCACTTCTGCCCGAAGAAATCGCCAAGATTCTGCGCGAGATCGGGATGGAAACACGCCACTCAGACGTTGACTTCGAAGTTGGCGAAACCGTGAAGATTGTTGACGGGGCCTTCTCCGGGACGACCGGTAAGGTGACCGAAGTCGATCACGAGCACTTCAAGATGCGGGTTAACATCGAGATGTTCGGTCGCGAAACAGCCGCTGAACTTGATTTTGATCAGGCAGAAAAAATTTAATTAGTGCCACCGGGCATGCAGCATTCATTATCATTTCGTTAGGTCTAGTCGAAATGGCAGTGGGTGCTGTTTTTTTAGTTACTGAGGATTTTAATGGAGGACGAAGATGTACGCGTGGATAATGTTAGTGATTGCGGGGCTGTTTGAGGTGGTGTGGTCCTCGTTCATGAAGGTCAGCAACGGGTTTACGAATGTGCCGGCCACAATTGCCACAGTGGCCGGGATGCTGGCGAGCTTCATCTTGTTGGCGCGGGCGACGACGAAGATTGACCTGGCCATCGCCTACCCAGTCTGGACCGGTATTGGTGCGGTGGGGGCGGTGCTCGCGGGGGTCGTGTTGTTCCGTGAGCAGTTGAACCCGGCCACCTTGTTTTTCGTGGCATTATTGCTGGTGAGCATTGTTGGCATTAAAATGACCAGTGGCAACTAAACATTACCCGGAAAATACTGGCACCTGACGCCGCACGTTGCTGGCCGCCGCGCCGTGAACAAGCACAGGCACGCGTGAGTTTCCATGAAAAATTGGCGCGGGGGCTGGTTGTAAATCGGGGTAATTTATGCTAAGTTATACAGGTATGTTTTTGCATACAATGTGGGAGACCAAAAATGATGGTCATCTAACCACATCACGGACTAAGGAGGTAATGTCTCGTGGCTAAAAAAGTAGCAAACATTGTTAAGCTTCAGATCCCTGCTGGGAAAGCAACTCCTGCTCCTCCAGTTGGTCCTGCTCTTGGGCAGGCCGGGATTAACATCATGGGCTTCACCAAGGATTTCAACGCTCGGACTGCAGATCAGGTCGGCATGATTATCCCTGTTGTGATCACCGTATTCGAAGACCGTTCTTTCGAATTTGTAACCAAGACTCCTCCAGCAGCTGTTCTCTTGAAGAAGGCCGCTGGCGTAGAACACGGCTCTGGTGAACCAAACACCAAGAAGGTTGCTACGGTAACCAAGGCTCAGGTTCAGCAGATCGCTGAAACGAAGATGCAAGACCTTAACGCTGGTAGCGTAGAAGCTGCTATGCGCATGGTTGAAGGGACTGCTCGGTCCATGGGCTTCGTTGTCGAAGGCTAAACCCAGCTATCCGGATGGACGGTGAAAACCGTCACAATCAGAGTGGAAGGGAATAAGTTTCCCGCTGACCACATTTGCAAGGAGGAAAACCCAGAATGGCTAAAAAAGGTAAAAAGTACATTGAAGCAGCCAAGTTGGTCGACAAGACCGCAACCTACGCTCCAGAGGAAGCTTTGGAACTCGTAAAGAAGGCTAGCTTCGCTAAGTTTGACGAAACGGTTGAAGTAGCATACCGTCTCTCTCTTGACCCAAAGAAGGCTGACCAGCAGCTCCGTGGTGCTGTTGTCCTTCCTAACGGTACCGGTAAGACTCAGCGTGTGATTGTCTTCGCTCAGGGCGAACAGGCAAAGCAGGCTGAAGCAGCTGGTGCAGACGTTGTTGGTGCAGACGACCTCGTTCAGAAGATTTCTGACGGTTGGATGGACTTCGACGTTGCCGTTGCTACCCCACCTATGATGGCTAAGGTTGGTCGTCTCGGTCGTGTCCTCGGTCCTAAAGGTTTGATGCCAAACCCTAAGACCGGTACGGTTACGATGGACGTTACCAAGGCTGTTAACGACATCAAGGCTGGTCAAGTGACCTACCGTGTCGACAAGGCTGGTATCATTCACGCACCAATCGGTAAGGTAAGCTTCGACACTGCAAAGTTGCTCGAAAACTTCACCACACTGAACGACATCCTGAACAAGGTTCGTCCTGCATCCGTTAAGGGTCAGTACATCAAGAGCCTGACCGTAACTTCTACGTTCGGCCCTGGTGTCGCAGTTGATGCAAACAAGTTATAATTAAAAACTGAAGCAGCAAGCCCCAAGCGGGTTTGCCGCTTCTTTTTTTTCGCCGGAATTACCGGCGCGGGCGGCGCCACAACTGTCAAGACACCAATCATTTCGTTCTTATTTTGACTTAGTCTCCGGGCGGCACTAAGATAGACATGTACCGGAACACGCAGTCAAGACAGCATCTGCTTGCGCCATTCTGATGCCTATTTTGAATTTTTTGTAAATTAATTTGGAGGCACAGATATGAGTGACAAGACCGAAGTTGAAAGTTTCTTTAAGAGCGCTAAGAAGGACGATAATGGCGAATTCGTGCGCATAATCTTTTACAGTGATGCAGATTATAGCGAATTTGATCCCGAAAACGACGCTAAGCTGGCCAAGATGGGTAAGTGGTGCTGGAACCCCGAGCACAATATTTTGTTGCTAGAAGTTGCTGACGCCAAGAAGTTCGACGACCACGAGTTACACCAGGGCCTGCGCGAGAGCGGCTTCCCTGTGACCGGATTCGAAATTCGGCACATCCCAACCCAGAAGGCCAGCGAGAAGCTGATTGCCTAAACAAGATTGACCCACCTTTGCAGTAAGTGCGAGGGCGGGTCAATTTTTTTGCCTGCAAGTGCGTAAAACTGCGCGGTGGGGTGCTCGTCCGCAAGTTTGCTTGGGCATTTTACCCAATGTGCCAAAATGGCGGCATATTGGGTTTGACAGCGCATACATTTAGTCGCTAAACTTAATATATACCCAAAGTTTATTATTCGGGGCGGGTTCAAGTAGTGAAGAGGAGACAAACTAGATTAGCGTGCGTCGTCAGCGCATTATGATGAGTCACGGCGCGGGCCTGAGGAGGAATGGATATGGCAACTACACGTGAGTTTGCGCGGACGGCAATCGGGCCAAACAACCGGTTGTTTTCGAACTTCAAAGTGATAGTGGAGTCGGCGTTTTATGGCAACAACGTGGTGCATATCGGTGATTTAGCGACTGCGTATGCCAATGCACGCAAGGCCCCTGGCGTGGTGACCACGGACATGCCCGTGGCGCACACCGACGAGCTGGGGCTTCCCGCCGACGCTAAGGTCCTCGTGGCCAATGACGGCCGGGTTGTTGGCCGGACTGCGGCTGCAAGGCGCATCATCGGGCAACCGGGCATCGACGCCAAGTACTACGGGGATGTTCTGCGCGAGGCAGTCTTTGCCGGGACACGGCGGCAGTTTTACACTGGCGACGTTGTGGTTGGGCTCGACAAGGAGTTCTCCGTGTCGGCACACCTGATGCTGAACCAGGACTACGCGGCCAACTTCTATTCATACCTGCTTAACTTCCAGATTGCCACGAACACGGTGCTCGAGCGTTACGCCCACAGTAACCCGCTCCCGGAAAACGACATTTACATTTACGCTGATCCTGATTGGTCATCGCCGGACTTCCCCAATGGGCTCGCGTTGTTTGACCCCGACCACAACGTTGCGGCAATTCTTGGTCTGCGCTATTTCGGCGAGCTGAAGAAGTCCACCCTCACGCTGGCGTGGGCGACCGCGCACCGCAATGGCTTCACGGCCTGCCACGGCGGGATGAAACGCTACGACCTGGGCGACCGCAAATTCACGATGGCGGCGTTTGGTCTGTCCGGCTCCGGCAAGTCCACAATCACGCTGGCCAAGCACGCGGGCAAGTACATCGTGGACGTTCTGCACGACGACGCCTTCGTGATTAACCGCCAGTCCGGGACCACAACGGCACTCGAACCGGCCTACTTTGACAAGACGGCCGATTACGCGCCGAGTGACCCGGCGCTGAACTACTTCCTCACGGCGCAAAACGTGGGGGTGACGCTGGATGACAAGGGGCAAAAGGTGATTGTGACCCAGGAAGTGCGGAACAATAACGGACGCGCAATCAAGTCCCGCTTCCTGACACCGAACCGGGTGGACCACCTGGCGGAACCACTGAACGCGGTCTTCTGGATTATGAAGGACGACACATTGCCGCCAGTGCTCAAGATTACCGACCCAACGCTGGCCGCTGTGTTTGGCGCAACGCTGGCCACCAAGCGGTCCACCGCCGAGAACTTGGTCGGGAAGGTGGACATGAACGCGCTCGTGATTGAGCCGTTTGCTAACCCGTTCCGCTGCTACCCACTGGGCGAGGACTACGCCGACTTCCGCACCATGTTTGCGGGCGGGAAGATTAATTGTTACATTCTGAACACGGGCTTTTTCAATGGCGTGAAGGTTACCCCAGGGGTGACGCTAGGGTCAATTGAAAAAATTGTGGAAAATCAGGCGGCGTTCAAGCCGTTTGGGCAGGTCAACAACCTTGAATACCTTGATTTGCCAGACTACCCGGTCGACTTTACCGACAAGGATTACGTTGACCGCCTGCGCGCGCGGATGCACGACCGTTTGCAGTTCGTGCAGAAGCAGAAAACGGAACTGGACGGTTACAACGCACTGCCGGTTGAAGCTGAATCAACCCTGCTCGACCTAATTGGGGAGCTTAACTAAATCCTGATGCTCGATGCGTGCAGGCGGGTAGTTGGGGCAATAAAATAAGGTACCTAGCGTTTACGCGCTGGGTACCTTATTTTGTTATGGCATCTGGTTGTAACTGAGCACCTTAATGCCGGAATCATTCAGTTCGATTTTGCTAATTGAGCCGTTCTTCGGGCTTTCGGTCACGACAAAGCCGTCCTGCTTCCCGAATTTGTCGACGATGCTGCGGATGGTCGTGCCGTGGCTGACCATCAGGACGCGGCCGCCGTTTGGGTTGTCCCGGCGCAGTTCGGCGAATCCGTGCATGAGGCGGGTCCAGTAGGTGCGGGCATCCTCGGCGTCGTGGAACGGATCGGTTTCGTGCATGAGGTCCTTGGACGCATCGACGCCTAGTGCACTGATGATGGCGCTAAAGGTTCGGTGGCCACCGTGCGGCATGCCGACCATGTACCACGTGTTCGCGGAATCGGCTCCTTCGAACGAGCCGTAGCACTGTTCGCGGAAGTTGGGGGTGACGGTCAGTGGGGTGGTTTTGGCGTAAACGTTCGCGGCCAGGATGTACTTGACCGTGTTCTGCGCGCGCATGGTGTCGCTGCAATATGCGTGGCTGAATTCGGTGCGCGCAAGCTTTTCGCCCGTGCGCTTGGCGTCCTCAATCCCCTTAGTCGTGAGCGGTGAGTCACACCAACCCTGCATTTTATTGTACCGGTTGAGCAGAGTTTGACCGTGACGAACGAGATAAACAGTAATTGGTTCCATTACAGTGATGCTCCTTTGATCTTGCCGAAATAATTGCTACCACTATCGTACCATTTGTGACTGGCAAACAAAATTATTATTGGCCGGGAATAACGCGGACCAAATGGCCAATTATTTAACAATTTGTGACCCGTTTAGGTAAAAAAACAGCATAACCAAAAACGCTTACTTGCAAAGTATGGTAATCTAGGCATTGGACATTGGTGCATATGAGCTGCACTGAAACGCACGGCGCAACAGCCGAAGTTGCGCTGGACGTTAAGATATTAGGGGGATTTTCCATGTATAAATTGTTAGTTAGTGACCTGGACGAAACGCTGGTCCGGGCCGATGGGAGTATTTCCCCAGAAAACGCGGCCGCCATTCGTGAGGTGGTGGCGCGTGGCATTAAGTTTGTGCCGAACACCGGACGCGGCTTTGCGTCCGTGCAGGAATTGCTTAAGGCTATTGGTACCTACCAGCAGCCGGGCCAGTACGTCATCTCATATAACGGTGGTGCGGTGATTGAAAACAAGGACAATCAGGTCCTTGCGACCGGCCAAATGCCGTACGCTGATGCCAAACAGATTTTTGACATTCTAGCGACGCACCCGGAAGTCGACGTGCACGTGTACACGCTGAATCATCTGTACATTTACAACGAACGTCCCGATGATTTGGACTATGTTGCAAGTCGCGGTGTGGTCTACAACAAGATGCCGGACACCGACTTCACCCGTTTTGCCCACAAGCACATCATGAAGGTCATCTTCATGAACCCAGACATTGATATTCGGCACCGCGTTGCTGAAGAGGTCAAAGCGGTGATGGGGGACAAGGTGGACCTGACCTATTCGTCCGCCCGTTACGGTGAGTTCAACCACCACGGCGTGAACAAGGGGAGTGCGACCCTGCAGCTGGCGGACAAGCTCGGCATCAAGCCGGATGAAATCATGGCCTTTGGGGATAACGCCAACGACATTCCGATGCTCAAGGTTGTGGGGATGCCGGTTTCGGTCAGCAACGGGATTCCCGACGTTAAGGCACTAGCCAAGTACGTCACGGCCGCCAACTACCAGACCGGAGTTGCCGAGGCAATTCACAAGTTCATTTTGGATAAGTAACTAAAAGAAGACCAACCTGGGCCGCAGAAGCGGTGCAGGTTGGTCTTCTTCTTTTAGAATTGGGCCGGGTATTGCCCGGGAAATATCTCGCGGCGATGTCAATCCTGCCCATTCGCGTTGGCCAACATGCTATGCTTAAAGAAACGGCAACGAGATTGGAGGACTGACGGATGGCACGAAGCAGGTTGATTCTCTGGGTGATTTTCGGGGTGCTCGCAGTGGGCCTAACTTTCAGCATTGCATTGCTCTTGCGGGCGCTGGTGACACGACACACAACGTGGTGGGACTGGTTCCTGCCGATGCTTCTAATCTACACAATGGTGAATGAGTGGCGCCTGCTGCAACGAAAAAAATGAGCGGCGGTTACACGCGGGCCTGCCGTGCGCCGGTGTGGCGTGGCGGAATGCTGCCGCGTCACAGCACGCGCACATTCCTGATTGTTTCCAGATCAATGCGGCTGCTGCCGATGACCACGTCCGTGTCGGTGTACCCACGCACCAACCCGAGGATGTCGGGCCCGTATTCACCGTTTGGCGCGATTGAGGTCAACTGAATAGCAACCGGGTGGCTGTTTGCGAAGGCGTCGGCCAGGATGACGCCGATTTGCTCGGGGCTTTGCTGCGGGCGCGGCGGGTAGGTGACTGCGGCGGCTTGTTTGGCTTTGTTCAACGCGCTGGTGTGGTCGGATAGGTAGTAACCCTGCCACTTGGTCATGCCGCGGTCACGGTACTGGTGGGCAAAATAATCTTGGACGAGCTGCTCCGACCACCCCGCCTGGTAGTTCATTCGTCGGCCTCGCGCCGGTATTGAATTACGCGTCCAGATTCAGGCCAGCGCATGCCCGTGAAGCCCACGAATTCGTAGGTGAGCTTTAGCACACAGCGTAATTCGCCAATGACACGTTCCAGTAGTGGCAGGTTGTATTGCTCCAGCGTGTGCAGGGGCACGGATTTGTGCCGGCGCCCGCGGGGGACAGTGTTGAAGAAGAAATTGTACTGCTGACCGTACCGGTTGTTGACCACCGTAATCCAGTAGCGGGTGTTGCGGTGGCGGCCAAACAGCGCGTCGGCGCGGTCGAAAATGATGCGGGCCGGCTTGCACAATTCATCAGGACTTTTGATTTTAGTCATAAGCGTTACCTCCATTATGGCCACCGACCAGACTGGCGCGTTCGATGGCGGTGCCGCCGTGAACCTTACTGGCGGCGTAAACTAGCTTGGTGAATCCGAACCGGTGGCGAATCTCGTCGACGGTCCGTTCTAAATCAACGTTCTTAACCTGGGTGGTGATGGAGTCCAAAAGGCTTAGCTGCTGGCCCGAATCGTGGGTGATGCGGCCACAGCTAACGTAGAGGTTGCGCACCGCCTGATTCTCCCAGTTGCGGCGGAAAATCTGGAGCAGCGCGGCAACAATCTCGGTGTTCGTGTTCGTGGGGTCGATGCGCAGGGCGCCGTGGAAACCACCGCGGCCATCCTCTTCGGCACTGGCGTAAGAAAAACCGACGCCGAGATTGACGACGCCACACTGGTAATGGTGGTGCCGCAGCCGGGAAGCAACCTGTTCGCCGATTTCCTTGATGACCAGTTCGATTTCGTCTGGCATCTTGTAATCGCGCGGCAGTACCTGCGAATTGCTGATGGAGCGATTGTGCACCCGCACTGGGGCAGCAGGGTGTGCACGGTCGATGCCCCAAGCGAGGGCGAACAGCTGCTCACCGGCCAGTCCCATCTCCTGCCGCAGGGCGTACGGGTTGGTGTGGGCGAGGTCGTACATTGAGTGAATGTTCATCCGTGCCAGGTGGGCGGCGGTGCGGTCGGCAATGCTCCAAACACTCGTCATGTCGGTGATGGGCCATATTTTGTCCGGGAAGGTTGCATAGGTGAGCCTGCCGGTGCGGTCTACATCGTTGTGCTTGGCAAACAGATCAAGGGCGAGTTTGGCCTGCACCGGGTTTTGGCCAATACCAACGGTGGTCCAGATGCCGAGTTCATCGTGGACGGCCTTTTGGATTTGGTGGGCAACGTCGAGTGTGGTTTGGCCAAACAGGTGCCAGGACTTAGTGATGTCGAGGATGGATTCGTCGATTGAGTACGGCCACAAATCCTCGGGGGCGACGTAACGCTGGAAGATGCGGTTGATGGCTAGGTTGCATTGTATGTAAAGGTTCATGCGCGGCGGCACCACGAACAGATCCTCGGACTGGGGCAAATCCCGCTGCCGGGAGACGTTGGACTGCAGGCCGAATTCCTTCTTGGCAACTGGTGAGGTGGCCAAGATCAATCCGCCGTTAGTGTTTTCCTGTTCGGACATCACGACGAGCGGGGTCTTCAGCGGGTCGAGCCCGCGGGCAACACACTCAACTGAAGCATAAAAAGACTTACTATCAATTAAAAAGAACACGCCGTGCGGTTCACCAGAGTAATCGAGCATGTGCGCACCTCCAATTTGGTTAGCGAACGTTTGTACGTATTCATTATACGAACGCCCGTTCGTAAAAGCAATGGATTGACGCAAATTCGGGTGAGTTTTTTACCGGTGTGCCGCTTTTGTGAAATTTTGTCACAGAATTACTTGGCAAAAACACGAATTCTTGATATACTTACTTCTGTTGTTGCCGCAATGGCGGAATTGGCAGACGCGCAGTGTTCAGGTCGCTGTATGGGTAACCATGTGCAGGTTCGACTCCTGTTTGCGGCACTAAGTTCGGGGGAAACGTTGAGTATCAACGTTTCCCCCGTTTTTTTTACCAAAGCGTACGTGTCCAATTACAACTATGATGCATGTGCGGTTGTGATTTGTGCATTACGCGTTTACCAAATCCGGCGGCAACAACAGCAAACTTAATATTAATCGGAGGTTTTAATCACATGGATTGGCCAACTCTCATTGAAACATTGAAGGCAATCATGCAGCGTGATGGCATTAACGCCCAGAATCTGGCTCAGACCTGGGGTGTGTCAACTTCAACCGTCCGGAACTACCTCGCATTGCGTTCACGTGCATCAATTTCAACACGCGAACGGATTGAGAAGTTCGTTGCGGACCACGAGAAGTCACCGGCAAAACAAGGCGCACGTAGCCAGGCCCAAAATACCCGCAAGCAGCCTGATTTGACTGGTAAAATTATCGACGCACCCATGGCGGCTGACGCTAAGCCACATGTACGTGGTGCAAAGGGTAAAGCCGTAAAGGAAGCAGCCGCTAAGCCCGCTGCAACCAAGAAGAACGCTGCGAAGAAGACTGCAACTGGAAGCAAGCAAAACGCTCAGGCTGAAACCAAGACGGACAGCAAGAACGGTAAGAAGACAGTAAAGCAGGCGCCTAAAGCCAGCAACAAGCAGACCGCTAAAAAGGCGCAGCAGACCAGCACAAAGGCTGACACGCAGTCAAAAGCGGCCGGAAGCGATGCACCAAAGCAGGCAGCAAAGAAGCCGGCACGCAAGCAAAACGCCAAGGCAGCTAAGGAAACTAGCGCACCTAAGCAAAACGCCAAAGTAGCAGCTAAGGAAACCAGCACGCCAAAGCAGAACGCCAAGGCGGCAGTTAAAGCGGCAAATGCGCCTAAGCAGGCGGAAAAACAAAATGCCGCCAAACAAGATGACGCAAGCGCCAAGCCAGCAGTAAAGCAGACGCCAAAACAGCCGGCTCCAGCTGCGGCAAAGCTAGCAGAAGCTAAGCCAGAAGCAAAGACCAGTGCTGCGCAGGTTAACCCAGAACCAAAGGAGCAACCTGCAGCAAGTGCCGACAGTGCGCAGCAGCAGGCCGCAAACGTGGCCCCAAGTCGCGCAAAGACGCCGGTGGTGACACCGGCCAAGGAACCAAACCCACTGCGTATTTACGTGGATGAATCGTTTGGTCGCATTCCCGAAAAGCCATTTACGGTGGGGATGGTTCTTGCATCGACAGATCTTGGGGTAATGCCTTTTAAGGAATTCACCGAGACCCTGTACCCATTCGGTTGGGCCCCTGGGGATGAAGTTAAGGCGGCCGGCAAGGATCTTGCCAACGTGAAGAACATCCTGGAAGGCTCACAGAATGATGACATCCGCATGTTCGCGTTCCGCACGACCACGGTACCATCACTGATAACCGTGACGGATGATGATTCCACCACGGTGGCAATTTTCCCATACGTCTCGGCAATCATTAACGCCATCGAAACCCTCCAGCGCGGCGGGCTCAAGGCAACCTCGTTCCAGATTGTCATTGACCGTACCAACAAGCTGCCTGCAGAAGCACAGCGCGTGATGGAAAAACTTCTCAGCGTCTACTTCCGCTTGTCCGGGAATAAGCCATGCTCATTCCACATCACGGACGGCGATTCCCGTGCACAAAAGGGTCTGCAACTGGCAGACTTTGTTGCGCACTTTGCCTACGTTGAAGATGAAGACAAGGTTGGCGACTTTGGCCCCGTTACCGGTGTGGTGGACGACCCAATCGGCAACGCACGGCGGTTTGCCTTCTACTCCGGCTTGCGGCTTTTGCGCCTGAAGGAAGAAGCACAGACCATCATTGGTGACTTCAAGGCCAGTGAAGCGGCGGCCGAGATGGTTGCGGCGGCGGAGCCGGAAACGGTAACGCCAGACAAGCCAATGTCACGTGCGTACAACTACACCATTGACCTGCGCAATACCATCATTCAGGCGCAGCAAATGGGTCTCGGTGGCAAGCAGCTTGAGGCGGTTCGCAGCCGGCTCAAGGGCCTGTCCACGACGATTGCCAACTGGTTGCTCGACAGCCAGGCACCACTCATTGAGGGGCTTGCTAACCGGACAATCAGTGACTTCCGCCAGCGCACCGTGGTCATCACCCGCGTTGACAAGCCATTCCAGCCGGACTCAGAGATCGGTGAACAGCAGTTCCGGATTTTCGAAAGTCAGTTGGATAAGGTTCAGGAATTGATTCAGTCCTACCAGTCCACTTCTGAAGACTAAACTGCAACAATCAAACAGGAGCACCACCATGCGCGTTACGTGCATGATGGTGCTCCTGTTTGATTGTGGTTAATTGGCCGGACATGAAAAAGGGCGTGCGGATGGGCAAGAATGCCCGTGAGTGCTCGAGGTAAAACGGAAAAGTCGTCATTTTGCGTATTTGATACAGGGCAAATTTTTAAATATGCCCTGTATCAAATACGCAGTAGCAGCAGTTTTCCGTTTTGCCTGAGCCAGTTTGGTTAGTTCACCGCTAAATCGTGCATTAAAAAGGGGATGCGACGGGCAACAATTGACGGCACGGCCACATACTGCTCCTTGACCACGAGGTCGGCGGCCCTGCTGTGGGTCCAGACGGCACTGGCAACGACGTCTAGGCTGTAGCCGAACTGGGCTACAAACGCGGCGACAACCCCCGTGAGCGTGTCCCCAGAGCCACCTGTGGCCATACCTGGGTTACCGCTCGTGTTGACGTAGGCCTGATCACCGTAAAATGTACGGGTTGGCGCGCCCTTGGCAACCAGGATGCCGGGCAGACTCTCCGCGGCGCTGGCCACGGCTAAGTCGGTTTGGTCTGGCGGTGCAAGGTGAACTAGACGCTCCAGTTCGACGGGGTGCGGCGTCCAGATGGTTTTGGCGTGCTCGACCTGCACGTGGTGGACGGCCAGAATATCAATTGCAGAGCCATCAAGGATGAGCGTGGTGTCCGGTTTTGCAGCGGCGAGCACCAGTGTCAGCACGCCGAACGCGGTCGCGTCGACGCCAAGGCCGGGGCCGACGACGATGACGTCACTGCCGCGGAGTAATCCAGGCAGTTCCGGCGCCGTCCAGCTGGTGACCATCGCTTCGGGCAGCTGTGCGTGCAGGGGCGCGTGGTTAACGGTGGCGGTCGCCACACTGGTCAAGCCGGCTCCGGAATAAACGGCGGCAGTCGCGCTCATAATTGCGGCACCGCCGAATTGCTTGTTGCCCGCGACGATGACGACGCGGCCGTTGCTACCCTTGTGCACTTTGTCTGCGCGCGGAACAACGATCCGCCTTGCATCTTGCTCATTAAATGTTTGCATCAACGTGACCTCCTCTTTGCCCTAACTCTATTCTAACCGTTAAACCATGTAACCGTGAACAAAAAAGTTTGGCCAAAAGCTTGACTTATGTTTCGTAAGTTGTATACTAAATAACATTCGCTACCATTAAGACCATCAAGAACTAAGAAGATGGAGGTATATACTATGAAATACACATTACAGCTTGATCTAACTAAGCAGATGTTCATGGCAATTGACGTAAATGACCGTAACCACGTGGGCACAGGCTCAACAGTGGAACAGGCCGTTGCAGCTTTAACCAAGTAAATTAAATAGTAGATAATGGGGTCGTCCGCAGCAGCGGGCGGCTATTTTTTTGCCCAGATTGCGGCTAATTTACCGCGCCGCGCGACCGAAAAGCAAATGGACCGGCTCGGTGCGTCCCCAAAGCCATGCGCACAATTGCGCAAGTTGGTTGAGTGCGGCGGTTAGCAGTGGCCAATTAATTACACGTTTTAAGCCAATGTCGGTCCGCTTTTTGGATTGGTCTTCACCAAATTGCTAAGAATTTTGCTCACAAACGGCAAATATCCAATTTAAAATCTTAGAAATTAAAATGTAACACTCATTTTTTCACCAATGCATCCGTGACATAAACACGTGTTCACGCATTATTCTATTTGTGATAGATATATGAGAAAGCAATCGTGTAAAACACTGTTTTCAAAAGTGCTAATCTGCAAACTTTGCTGATGCTTAGCCAGCACTCCGCGGTTTAGGGGCCCTGAAAGCATTATGAGAATTACATGGTACCAAAAATGTGGGTAAAAGTAATCAATATTGGCAGGGCGAACTTTAGTTATAGAAAGCGGCTTCTACGTTGACGTTTAGGCATTGTATCGTGACGTAACCGTGAAGATTTTTCGCCATTTGGGACAAAAAAACACCCGATTTTCGTTGACACGGGTTTTTAATCTTCGTATAATCTAGTTAACTTCTTAAGCCGGTCAGCGGTAGCAAGAAGATTATTTTCCACAGGTTGGAGGCCTATGATATGAAGATGAAGAAGAAAGGATTAGTTCTGGCAGCAGTTGCTAGTGCAGCTCTGCTTGCAGCTTGCGGTAACAGCAAGTCATCAAGCGACACCACAAGCAATGCCGACAAGACTTATTCCTATGTATATAGCACCGATCCTGACAACTTTGACTACACGGTAACATCCCGTCAGACAAACAGTCAGCACCTTTCTAACTTTGAAGATGGTTTGCTCGAACGTAACCAGTACGGTGAGCTCAAGCCAGACCTCGCTAAGTCCTGGAAGGTCAGCAAGGACGGCAAGACATACACCTACACTCTCCGCAAAGGGGTTAAGTGGGTTGACAGCAATGGTAACAGCCACGGTACCGTTAAGGCTCAGGACTTCGTTACTGGTCTGAAGCACGCGGTTGCTGCTAAGTCTGAAACGCTTTACGTTGTTCAGGGATCCATCAAGGGTCTGAACGACTACGTAACCGGTAAGACCAAGGACTTTTCTACCGTTGGGGTTAAGGCACTGAACGACCACACCGTTCAGTACACCCTGAACGCACCTGAAACTTACTGGAACTCCAAGCTTACATACGGGGTCATGTACCCAGTACAGGCTAAGTTCCTTGCTTCCAAGGGCAAGAACTTTGGTAAGGTTGGTACCGATGGGATTCTCTACAACGGTCCTTTCGTTCTTTCCAACTTCACCTCTAAGTCAGTTATGCAGTACAAGAAGAACGACAGCTACTGGGACAAGAAGAACGTTCACCTCAGCAGCGTTAAGTTGACCTACAATGACGGGACGAACCCTGACGGTCTGTACAAGTCCTTCAAGAAGGGTGACTTCACTGCCGCACGTGTTTACCCAACATCTGCTCAGTACAAGACTGTGCAGAAGGAAAACGGCAACAACATCATCTGGTCTGACCAGGACTCTTCCGTTTACAACATGACCTTCAACTTCAATCGTCGTTCATTCAACTTGACTTCCAAGAAGACCGACAAGCAGAAGCAAGATGCGCACAAGGCAATCCTGAACAAGGACTTCCGTCTGGCAATCCAGGCTGCCTTCGACAAGACCGCTTACAACGCTCAGTCCACTGGTAACGCCGGTGCAAGCAAGTCTCTGCGTAACACCATGACGCCATACACCTTCGTGCAGGCTGATGGTAAGGACTACGGTTCCTTCGTTGAGAAGGACCTCGCTAAGGACGACCCAGCAAACTTCAAGGGTGTTGACCTGAAGGACCAGCAGGATGCAACCTACAACAAGGCCAAGGCCAAGAAGTTGTTTGCAGAAGCTAAGAAGCAACTTTCCAAGGAAGGTGTTTCCTTCCCAGTTAAGCTGGACCTGCCTGCTGACGAGAAGACTGCGATCATTCTGAACCAGGACAAGTCCCTGAAGAACTCTCTGGAATCTGTTCTTGGTAAGAAGAATATCGAAATCGACATTCAGACTGTTTCTGAAGACAAGTACCTTGCTGCAACCTACGCTGCAACGACTGGTGCTGCTTCTGACTACGATATTTCTAACGCTTCTGGTTGGAGTCCTGACTACGACGACCCATCCACGTACCTCGAAATCTACAACCCAGACACCGGTTCAATGCTCCAGACCCTCGGGATGGAAGCATCGGCTAACGTTCAGGGCAAGGACCCATCTGCTGCTATCAAGAAGCAGGTTGGCTTTGACAAGTACGCTAAGATGCTGGCAACTGCCGAAGCTATCAAGACTGACGCAAACGCTCGTAACAAGGCATTTGCTAAGGCTGAAGCATGGCTGCTTGACAACGCGGTTCAGATTCCTATCAATTCCCTTGGTGGGACTCCTTCTGTAACCAAGGTTGTTCCTAAGTCTGGCCCTTACGCACCATCAGGTCTTGGTGCATACCGTTTCAAGTTCACCAAGGTTCAGGACAAGCCAGTTACCAAGGCTCAGTACGACAAGGCTAAGAAGGCTTGGACTGCTAAGCGTGCAGAAATTGCTAAGCAGGAAGACAAGTAGTTTGGTCAGTTTCGTTTGAAGCTAGATTAAGATGCGAGCTAATTGAAGCTTAAAATTTAGTGGTGTGAAAAAGGGCTGGCACGCTATGTGATCAGTCCTTTTTCTGTTATGGTCGCGATGCAAGAAAAAACAAATTTTCTGCATTAAAATGCGTGACATAACTTTGCGTCACACTTAGAAACTGGTAAAGTTATAGGTATAACTGTAAGCAAGTCAGACAAGGAGCAGCCACATGAAAAAATACGTATTTTTCCGTGTTCTGCGGTCAATTATCAGTGTCTTTCTCGTTACGACATTAACGTTTATTATCATCTACTCCCTGGTGCCTCGGCGCGATGTGTTCAAGGGTGATCCGATGAGTCAAAAGTTAGCGTCTACTCCCGATGCTCTGCTTAATTATGAGTACAACGGGTACGAAAAGATGAATTACATTGACTTTAAGAACACAAAGGATTTAGTCACAGCTGTTGAGAAGAAATACCCGAAGTCAGGTGTTACTACCGCTCACACAGCCGCAAACAAGGCGATTCTTGACAAGTGGGCTAAGGCGAACAACTTCAACATTCGCCGTTACAAGATTAGCAAGGATTTCTATGCTGTGCGGGAATTACCACTTTGGGAACGGCTGGGCCGCTTCTACGGCAAGATGATTCAGATTGATCACCCATGGCGGATTCACGACAAGAATAATCCGAACCTGCCACGCTACGAGAAGATTCAGCATGATCCTACCGTTGGCTGGGCTCTGGTTGGTTCCGGGACCAAGTACCGTTACCAGATCTACTTCAACGGTTCCTTCCCGTACATCCATCAGAACATCATTAAGTTCAACCTTGGGACTTCTTACCCAACGTACGCCGGCAACCCAGTTTCTGAGGTTATCGGTGGCCGTCAGGGTGAACAGAAGACACAACAAATCACCACGAAGAATGGCAAGAAGTACAACACTGCCGACGACGTTTACCTGCGGGCCTACCAGCCACGCGGTAAGCAGGACTCGATGGAAAAGGAAATTTACGGCGACGACTATGTGAACGTCACGCCTGAACTTCAAGATCCATCGATGCTCGGAACTTCCTTCCGCGCCGGGATTGCTGCCCTGATTATTGCTTATGGTCTATCAATTCCAATGGCCATCTACATGGCTCGGCGGAAGGGTAAGCTGTTCGACAAGATTGGGACCGGGTTCGTGACGGTCATGACGGCGGTACCAACGCTGGCCATCATCTACGTCTTCCGCTACCTGTTCGCGGCTGCATTCAAGTGGCCCGACAGCTTCCCAACGCTCGGGGCACAGGCCTTCAGCTCGTGGATTTCACCGGCCGTTATTCTGGGGATTATGAACGTTACGGGGCTGATTATCTGGTTCCGCCGTTACATCATCGACCAGCAGAGTGCCGATTACATCAAGTTTGCTAAAGCAAAGGGCCTCAACGAAAGTGAAATCTACACCAAGCACATCTTCAAGAACGCTTCGATTCCTATCGTTAACGGGATTCCCGGATCCATCATCTTCACCCTTGGTGGTGCGACGATGACCGAAGAAATCTTCGCGATGCCTGGGATGGGGAAGATGCTGCCTGATGCGATTATCGCCCACAACAACACGGTTGTTATTGGTCTGGTCTTCATCTTCACCGTAATTGCGGTTCTGTCCGTATTACTTGGTGACCTGCTGATGGCCATCGTTGACCCACGGATTAAGCTTTCTGCGTCAGGAGATGATTAACATGGCAGAGACAAAAGAGAATGCACAGGCACAGCCTGAAGTAGAAATCCTCGATAGCGACTTTGCACCAGTTAGTCTCGATGAACTGGCGTCTGAAGTTATCGACACACCGAAGTACTCATACTGGAAACAGGTTGCAAAGAAGTTCTTCTCGAACAAGATTACGATTTTGATGCTCGTCATCATGACCGTCATCATCCTGATGTCCTTCATTCAGCCAATGTTTTCTGGGTACAGTTTGACAAGTACCAAGGGGATTAACGACTTTTCCGCCCGGTTCAACTGGCCAAGTGCCAAGTACTGGTTCGGGACGGATAAGGATGGTAAGTCACTGTTTGACGCCATCTGGGCTGGTGGCCGCACCTCCATTTCCATCGGGGTTATCTCCACGGTGATTACCACCGTTATCGGGACGATTGTCGGGGCTTTCTGGGGTGCTTCCCAGAAGATGGACCGCATCATGCTCGAAGTTTACAACGTTATTTCTAACGTTCCAACGCTGCTGATCATCATCGTTATGTCCTACACCCTGGGTTCTGGTTTCTGGAACTTAATTGTAGCCATGACCTGCACGTCCTGGATTGGGACGGCATATTCCATCCGTGTGCAAGTTATGATTCAGCGTGACCGTGAATACAACATTGCTTCACGCACACTGGGGACACCAACGCCGAAGATTATCACGCGGAACATCTTGCCTTACCTGACCAGTATCATCGTGACGCAAGTATCCCTGTCACTGCCAAGCTTCATTTCTTATGAAGTCTTCCTGTCCTTCCTTGGTGTTGGGCTCGGGCAGAACGTTCCATCACTGGGGCGGATGATTCAGGACTACTCCCAGTACATGGCAAGTTACCCTTACCTGTTCTGGCTTCCAGTGGCAGCACTGGCACTCATCACGATTCCAATGTACATCGTCGGGCAAAACCTGGCCGATGCAACTGACCCACGTACGCACATGTAGGACAGAGCGGAGCCATCCGGTTTGCTTTTGAGCATTACCGTGAGTTTGGCTTTGGTGGCGGTTTTCCGCCAGAGCCAAACTCGTGGTAAGCGCAGAAAGCAGGATGGCAGAGCTCGACTAGGACCCAAGTCCATTCGGGCCATCTACACCGTTCCTGTAGCTGCATCTTAGAAGGAAGGCAATATTATGACAGATAAAAAAACAATTTTAAAAGTCAGAGACCTGTCCGTAAGCTTCAAGGTTCGTGGGAAAGTACTAAAGGCGATTCACCATGTATCAATGGATCTCTACGAAGGCGAAACCCTCGCCATCGTTGGTGAATCCGGTTCTGGTAAGTCTGTACTAACCCGTACGTTTACCGGGATGCTGGAATCCAATGGTTACATTCCTAATGGGACCATTGAATACAACGGCCAGCACCTGGAGAACCTGAAGAAGGACAAGGACTGGGAAGGGATTCGTGGTAAGGAAATTGCCACGATTTTCCAGGAACCAATGACCTCACTGGACCCAATTAAGACAATCGGGTCCCAGATTTCAGAAGTAATTATCAAGCACCAGGGCAAGTCCAAAGCGGAAGCCAAGGCGGAGGCCATCGATCTGATGAACCGCACCGGGATTCCTAACGCTGAGAACCGCTACAATGACTACCCATTCGAATACTCCGGGGGGATGCGTCAGCGGATTGTTATCGCGATTGCGCTTGCCTGCCACCCGAAGATTCTGATTTGTGACGAACCAACCACCGCGCTGGACGTTACGATTCAGGCGCAGATTCTTGACTTAATCAGGGACCTGGCGCAAGAATTCCACTTCACCACCATCTTCATCACCCACGACCTGGGTGTTGTGGCCGCCATCGCTGACCGGATTGCCGTAATGTATTCAGGTCGTATCGTCGAGTACGGAACCACGGATGAGATTTTCTACGATCCCCGTCACCCGTACACTTGGAGTCTCCTGTCATCTCTGCCACAATTGGCAACTAAGGGTGGCGAACTCTTCTCCATTCCGGGAACTCCACCATCTTTGTACCATGACATTGTTGGGGATGCCTTCGCACCCCGTGACCCGTACGCCATGAAGGTTGACTTCAAGGCGGACCCACCAATGTTCAAGGTTAGTGACACGCATTACGCGAAGACGTGGTTGCTTGACCCACGCGCGCCAAAGGTTGAGAAGCCGGCGCTGATTCAAAACTTGCATGAACGCATGGTTGCCCAGACAACAGCCGTGAAGACAGCCGATATTGTAGGGGGTGGCGCAAAGTGACTGATGAACGCGAAAAAATTATTTCACTGCGCGACGTAGAAATTACTTACGGTAGCGGCAAGGATGCATTCGTCGCAACCCGGGACATCAACTTTGACATCTACAAGGGCGAAACCTTCTCCCTTGTTGGTGAATCTGGTTCCGGGAAGACGACCATTGGTAGTGCCATCTTGGGGATTAACAAAACCACCAAGGGGACCATCAACTTCGAAGGCAACGTGATTAACGGCAAGATGCCCGCACACGAGAAACACGAGATTGAACGGAAAATTCAAATGATTTTCCAAGACCCCGCAGCGTCTCTGAACGAACGTGCCACCGTTGATTACATCATCTCTGAAGGCCTGTACAACTACCACCTGTACAAGGACGAAGACGACCGCCAGGCGAAGGTGCGCAAGATTATCGAGGAAGTTGGGCTGCTGCCAGAACACCTCTACCGTTACCCACATGAATTCTCTGGTGGTCAGCGGCAGCGTATCGGGATTGCCCGGGCGCTGGTAATGCAGCCAGACCTCGTTGTGGCTGACGAACCAATCTCCGCGCTGGATGTTTCCATTCGTGCCCAGGTGCTGAACCTGCTAAAGAAGTTCCAGCGTGAACAGGGGACCACGTACCTGTTCATCGCCCACGACCTATCCGTTGTGCGGTTCATCTCTGACCGGATTGCGGTTATCCGCTCCGGACGTATTGTTGAAATCGCGCCAACGGAAGAACTGTTCACCAACCCACTGCACCCATACACGCAGGCACTGCTGTCTGCCGTGCCAGTGCCAGATCCAAAGCTCGCTCGGGAAAAGAAGTTGCTGGTTTACGATCCATCCCAGCACCACTACGAAACCGACAAGCCGAAGATGGTTGAAATCAAGCCAGGTCACTTCATCTACGCTAACGAAGAAGAGACTGAACACTACAAGAAGATTATCAAGTAGGTTAAATAGCTCCGCGGCAGGTCAGAAATGGCCTGCCGCGGAGCTATTTTGTTGGCTTCGGGGCGGCCGCACGACACTTTGACGATTTTGCTTGTGCGATATTTCGTTAAGTTGCGCGGGCATATTGCACTGGCTTATGATGACGGCTAGACTTTGGTTAACGGGATTGTGAAGGCTGTTGTCTCAGAGCATTAACGCGTGTTTGTTGGGTGCTCGCCGGACGGCATTAAGGTGAATGAGTTATGCATTATGGATGGTTGACACTGTCGTTTATCTTTTCGATGGTAACGAATATCATTGTCTATTTTGGGGTGTTGTCGCTGATATACTGGGTTGGCGAGAAGAAGGACGGACTACTGCGGCGCAGGCACGACCAGATTCAGATTGCGATTTGCTGGGCGTTTGTCGCGTACTTGTTCATCATGTCGACGCTCGACGCGCATTTTGCCCCGACGTTTTTTGGTTCGCACTGGACTTACTTTAACCTGCTGATTATTTCTAGCTTTATTTTTAATCTCCTCATGGTATCGTGGACGCACTTCTTCGGGGCGACCATTGCCACGATTGGGTACATGTTCTGGATGCCTGGACCAATTACGCCAGTTAGGCTGGGGATTATGGCGCTGGTGATTGGGGTGCAGGCGCTGCTGACGTGGCAGGGAACGAAGCTTTGGCGGCAGCGGCCGCTCATGTATGGGCTCATGGCGGTGTACGGATTTATTTGCTTGGTCAACATGGGCATCGGTGCGGCGCCTAAAGATGGGTGGTTCTGGCTGCGGCAAATATCCGCGCTTGTCGTTGAGTTCAGTGCCGTGTACGAGTACTCACTAATGTTGATCCGGCTAAGGCAATCTAGTGACCGGTTCCGCAACGACGCCGAACGCGACCGGATGACGGGGCTGAAAAACTTCGGCAGTTTTAACAAGGATTTGACCCAGCTGTACGCAAAAAATCGCGAACGCGGCGTTAAGTATTGGCTCATGGAACTGGACGTGGATCACTTCAAGAGCATCAACGATACGTATGGGCACCTGGTTGGTAACAAGGTGCTCAAGGGTGTCGCCACGGCAACGCGCGCGTACGCGGACACGCTTGATTACGTGACGACGGTGTACCGCATGGGCGGCGAGGAGTTCTGCCTGTTGCTTCAGGGCGGGACCGATAACGATGAGCGGGCGACTCGAATTGCGCTCGACCTGCGCGAACAACTGCGGGCCCTGCACTTTACCGATGAGGACGGCAAAACGTTTCAAATCACGGTGTCCATCGGGGTTGAGCGTGTGCTTGCTGAGGATAAGAATTACCTCGACATTTACAATCGGGTCGATAAATTCCTGTACGACGCCAAGCAAAGTGGCCGCGATGCCGCCAACATTCGCGGCATCACGGTGCGCTAATTGCACAGACAGGCCGCTTCAGTGGCGCCTCACTACAGCCATTAATTGGATGAAAGCCTGCGCGGAAGTCCATCTTTGCGTATAATGGCAAGATAGAGCAAAAACGCGGAGGTTAAGTGCAACATGCAGAAAACAAATATTTGGCTCGATTCCGACCCCGGAATTGATGACGCAGTGGCCTTTGCGATGGCTGCGGCCAGCGGTGATAAATTGAACGTCGTGGGGATTTCCGCAGTTTCTGGTAACCAGAGCAGTGACCGGGTGACCCGCAACGCGTTGCGGCTGTCCGCGTTGCTACACATGGATGACGTGCCGGTGGTGCGCGGCGCCCGCAAGCCGCTGATCAAGCAGGTGGCAGACGCAGCGGAAGTCCACGGTGAATCTGGCTTGGGACATTACACCGCACCGGAAACAACAAAGCAGCTCGCGACCGAAGACAATGGGCTCCTCTACATGCGCAACCGAATTCTAGCGCTACCTGAGGGCGAGAAGATTACGCTGGTGCCAACCGGGCCAATGACCGACATGGCGCTACTATTGCAGACGTTCCCTGAAGTGAAAGCGCGGATTGAACGCGTGGTGCTCATGGGTGGCTCATCCATCGGCGGCAACGTCACGGAGAAGGCCGAGTTCAATATTTGGGCCGATCCCGAAGCAGCACAAATTCTGTTCCACAGCGGCCTGCCAATCGTCATGTGTGGGCTCGACATTACCCTGAAGTGTGGCCTGACCTCAAGCCAAATCCAGGGACTACGGCAGCAGCCGGGCGCAATCCAACAGGCATATTGGCGCATGCTGAACTTCTACGCCGGTGCCACAGATGAGGAAGCCGGACAGCTAACGGCGATTCACGATGCGACGACCATCATCTTCTTGACGAACCCCGAACTCTTTAGCGGCAAGTTCGTGACGGTCGATGTTGACTGCAGCAACACCGACGGCCAGGGCGAGACCCTGTGCAGCGATGCGACGATTGACGATGACAACGCGGTGGTCCTGCTGAACGCGGTGGATTTGCCGCGGTACCAAGAAGTGCTACTAACCAAATTGGCTTCGCTGAAGGAATAATTCGCGTGGCCCAAAATTGGCCCCGCGTGATAATTCAGAATCAAACAATTAGTTTCCGGCCTGGTTGCTGGGGACTTGTTTAATGGGTTTGGCTTGCCGCTAAGTGCATACATGGAAGCGCTAAACGGCTTATGTATGGCCGTTATGTCAGATTGACCGTGATATTAGGTCATGTCATAATGACGAGGTCGATTTAGGTGGGAATGTACGGCGATGTGCGTGCAGACCACAAAATAATGGTGTGGGGGATTGGCGGATGAACAAAATAAAATTAATTGCAACGGATATGGATCACACGTTGCTCACGGAGGCGGGGGAATTGCCGCCCGACTTCGACCGGTACCTCACGATGATGGCGAAGGCGGACATTCAGTTCGTGGTTGCGTCGGGCCGACCGTTGTACACGCTGGAGACAATGTTTCCGCAGCATAAGGACAGCCTGATTCTGGTGTGTGACAATGGGGCGGTCATCAAGGACCACAGGCGGATTGTCAGCAAGACCCTCTTGCCCAATGAGGACATTCTGGCGATGTGCCAGTTTGTGCAAAGCGAAACCGACGGGCACGCGCTCATCTGCGGTTTGGATGGGGCGGTGGCGGCAACCGCTGATGAAGTGTACGATGATGAGTACCGGGCCTTTTACACCAAGATGGGATATATGGACGATTTGACCACGTGGAGCGGTCAGGCGGACAAATTAACGCTGTATCTGCCGAATCACGACGCCGAGCAGGTTTTTAACGACCAGATTAATCCGCAGTTTGGTGCCAAATATTCCGCTGCCGTAACGGCCGACTGCTGGATTGATATCGTTCCGAAGTACGTGAATAAGGGTGAGGCGCTCCGCAAAATCAGTACAATGATGGACGTGCAGCCCGATGAAATGATGGCGTTCGGCGATACATTCAACGACAAGGAAATGTTGCAGTACGTGAAGTATGGCTACCTCGTCGCTAATGCGCACCCGCAGATGAAGCAATACACCAATCTGCACACGAGTAGTAACCAGGAATACGGGGTTTTGAAGATAATTAAGCAAGTGCTTGCAAGACAAAGCGCGTAAAAGTGAAGCCACACTAGCTCGGGAAATCATCCTGGTTGCTAGTGTGGCTTTTTGTTGGATTGAAGGATGGCAAGAATGTCATCACGATTGCCGCAACCGACGCATTCGGCAACGAAACCAAGCAGACGTTCATTATCACGAAGGTTGACGCGACGTCCACGACCCTGACTCAGGGTAAGGGCAAGACGCCAGCCAAGGCTGATGCTGATCAGAAGGCTGGTTACAAGGCCGGGTACAAGGACGGTGCAGCTGGGAAGAAGCTTAAGAGCCTGGCCGGCAAGTCAGCAGCGTACATCAGTGGCTTCACTGAAGGTTACAATGCTGGTAACGCCGACGCTGAGGCGAAGACAACCGGTGCTGACGGCAAGAAGGCAGCTAAGGCTAATGCCAAGGCGGCCAAGTCCGCAGCCAAGGCAGCGAAGAAGGCAGCAAAGGCATCCGGTTCCGAATTACCACAAATGGGTAATGAAGCTTCCGGTACTGGTGCAGCATTCGGGATGGCGCTCCTCGCCGCAGCTGGTGCACTCTTCGGTTTCGGCATTCGGCCAAGACGGCACTAAACACAAGTTACCAAGGCAAGTTATTACTATAAAAATGACCACGATTAGGTCACAGGTATAAACCAGACTAAGGTAACCCAAAGACCAGTTGGAAACACGCATTTTGTGTGATTCCGGCTGGTCTTTTTGTGTGCGCCTGCGCGGGGAGATATATTTTATTGGTTTATTGTGGTACGCTGAAAGCCGTATTTATGGCAAAATTTTATGGCGGATGCTTGATTTAACGGCAACGAATTGGCCGCCATTTTTCAAATGATAAGTGCTATGCTAGTGATATTTATGGAGCAGGTTTAGGGGTGATTTTATGTCTAAGAAGATTGGCAGCTGGATATTCGCGTTAATTGTGCTGCTGCTCATTGCGCCGGTGCAGGAGGCGCAAGCGGCAACGGGAGCGACCTTTTCGCTCAGCCCGGAGTTAACCGATGCCCGCAGCAAGCAATCTGGATACTTCGACATTGTCACCACTGGTGGTTCGACGGTGGAACTGCACGCTAAGCTGACGAACCTGACGAATTCGGCCAAGAAAATCCGGGTGGAGCTAACCAACGCTTACACGACGAATGCGGGTCAGGTGGCTTATAATCCGGGGGCCCAAGCGGACAGCACCGCCGAGCACACGTTGAGTCAGCTGGGTCCGGCTGGTCAGGTGTACACACTTGCGGCCGACGAGTCGAAGGACGTTGCCGTTAAGCTGCAGGTACCTAAGGACGGGCTGAATGGTGAAGTTGTTGGTGCGCTTTACGCCCAAGACCTCAAGACGTACGGGGGCAAGGGCAAGGGGATGAACCTGAACAATCGTTTTGCCATGTACACCGCCGTTGTGGTGCGCACGAGCACGGCGTACGTGCACCCCGATTTGCGGCTCACCCGCGTCAAGACGGGCACGCAGGACGGACAGGCGGCGGTGCTGGCCACGGTGCAGAATACCCAGCCACAGATGTTCGGGCAAATGACAATTGAGAGCAAAGTGTACCGCATTGGGGCGAAGGAGCCGTTGCTGACGAGCAAGAAAACCAACTACGCGATGGCGCCGAACTCGCATTTTGTGTACGCGACGCGGGTGAAGAAGGCCCTGAGGTCAGGGACTTACCGGCTAGAATTGACGGCAAAATCGGGCACGCGGATGTGGCACCTGCACAAGCAGTTTAAAGTTAGCAGGCAGGCGGCAAGGCGCGTGAATAAGGTGGCCAACCTCAAGACTGGGCCGCAGGTTGCGGCTTGGGTAATTTGGCTCGTCGCGGTCTTAGCAGTAATTATCATCATCTTGTTGGTACTGGTATTGCGGCGGCACCCACGTAAGAAGGGGCACAGACGCTAGGCTTTTTTGGGGGAATGTATGAAACATCGAGGGACGATTCTGAGCTTCATCTTCGTGGGACTCGCGGTTGCGCTACTGGTCGTAAGTGGCTTTAGCAACCACGCGACCGCTGACGACAGCTCCTCATTTCAATCACTGATGCAAAACTGGACCGGAAAGCCGGACGTTCAGGACGTGCAAAGCGACAACGGCCAGGCTAGTTCTATTTTGTATCAGTCAGCCCAGCAACACCCAAGCAATTTGCTGTCTGTGCCCTTTACGGATGTGCTTGCAAGTGACCTGGAAAACGTGGGTAACATGGCAATCGTGTCCAACAAGTCCACGCTCGAGTTCGAGATGGATCCTCATGCGATCGGTTATGCTGCAGCCAGCACGAGCGCGTTCGGCACCGACTATCAGGACGCATTTAACGCCTTTGACATCGTGTTTAGTGCGGATGGACTGCCTAAGATTGATGGGTATGAAAACTATTTTGATTTAAACAGCCCTTTTGTTGACGTGAAGGATGCTAACGGGCAAGACCCACGGGTGACCGCAACCGATATTCACAACAATAAGTATCCGCAGGGAAGCCTGAATTATCTCCCGATTAACTATGGGTCAAATAACTATGGGTCAAACCAAATCTTCACAAACCGTAATGGGCGCCTCACCCTTAACCGCAAGCTGACCATTACGGTGCACCTGGCGCAGTGGGGCCGGCTTGTCGGGCATGATGATGCGAGTGACATGAAGCAGCTGAATGTTAAGGAACAGTTCGTTAATACCAAAGCTCAAGGCTATTACAAGATTCAAATGGGGACGCTGAACACCCACCTCACGCTCAGCCCTACCGTGAAGAACATTTACGTTTTTAGTTCACCGATTAAGGCCAAGGACGGGAAAGTGTATAGCGCAATCGTGACCGGAACTGGGACGCTGCCCAAAGACAGCATTCACGCGCGGGTTAATAACGGGGATGCCACCGCTACTGACCCAAATGTTGCAACCGTCAATGACGATAAAGAGTGGCTTTGGCTCGCCCAGAGCAGCGACAAAATCACTGGTGGGTCAACGGTGACGGTGTACGAAGATGGTCCAAGTTTCGGTGACCACACCATCGGCTCGCTGACCGCAGAGGATATTAGCAAGCTCATCGCCAGTGGTAAGGTCGATGACTCTGAGATTGAGGAGTGGGTCAAAGATTACTTGGCTGATCCTACCTCGACGACAATTGATGATCTGAATGGGAAAATTCAGGAAGTTAAGGACGAGGCGGAGAAGGTAGAAGAACAGGATAATGAAACAGCTACGTTTTTGGAGAAATACAAGGACCCCAACCTGCAACTTAACTTTTCGAATAATCAGAACTTCATGTTTGCCAGTTCCTATAAGGATAATTACCATGTGGATGCCACAAGTGCTGAGGCAACGACAACAAGCATGACGGTGACGGCAACTCAGACAAATAAACACGATAATCAATCTATTGATGATACTGGCTGGTATGTTTATCAAGATGGTCACCCGGGTGCTGGGTACTATTTAGGTAAATCAGATCTAGCACCGGCAACTGATACGAATAATTTTGCAGGCAGTCCATTCGACGCTATCCGTAACAGTAGCAATGGCAATCATGATACTTTGACCCTGACATATAATGATAATAAAAATATCAATAATTTCTCTGGCAAGTGGCACGTGGTAGCGATAACGGAAGATGATTATTCTGAAGGATGGCTTTTTCCCAAGTACTATACCGCCTACTCCGAGTCCTCCGCTGACTTCTATGTTTCAGCCCTCCACCCAGAAAAAGACCCATTAAGTCTGGATGATAAGGATTCCAGCCTGTCTCTCACTAGCCCAATTGATGATTTACCAAAGGGTACAACCTATAATTGGAAGACAGTCAAAAAATCGGACTTCGGGTTGCCTGACGTTCCAGTTACGCAGCACACGTGGGACGGAGATCCCCGGGTTTCCTTGGTGCCATACGACTATCGCCAAAACGGTGCCGAGTACCAACTAGAAATCAATTCCGGCAGTAATCATTGGTATTCCAACCCCGTCAAAATTAACTTCGAAAACCATGCTGGCTTGTTGAATGTACCACGACAATTAACATTCACGGAAAATGGTCAAGCCGCATCCATGGCGAAGGTTATCGGGGGTGGTTATACCGCGGACAATCCGCTTAAGCCACACGAAGACATGAGTAGCCCAGACAATCAGGTTGCCTTTGACACCGGGGCTAGTGCGGATAACTTTGCGCTCAGTGTCAGTCTTTCGCCATTTGCCCACACGAACGAGACGGGAGACACCAATGAGTCGTACTTGGTTGCGCAAAGCAACGACGGAACCAATACTAGTGCCGCACGCATGGCTTTGCAACTGACAAACTTGATGCCTGCAGCCAAAGCTCAATCTGATGAGATTCAACTAAAAGATGACGGTAATCCAGTCCAACTGTTGAAGACGGCGGATAACGCAGGCAGTCTGGGTTACGGCAATCTGGACGCCAAATTATGGTTCCAAGGCGCGAGTGGTGCGCAAACTGGTGATTACACGGCAAGCTTACTGTGGATGGCAGGGACCAATGCCAAAATTTCCCAGGCTAGATAATAAAATCGGTTGTAATCAGCAACAGGTCGTGATGGACTAATCGAGTTCATCACGGCCTGTTTTGCTAAACGCCGCATGAAGATTCTGCGGCGGTAGCCAGGATACGAACACCAGCCTGGAAGCAAGCGCCCAGTTTCTGCAATCTCCAGTGCATAATTCGTGAATAATGCATAAAGTCCGTCCGATTAACATTAAATTTCGCCCACAACTCTGCACACGCTTTCGGGTTGCGGACAAGTGCGACACATTGCACGTTCGGCGTGACACATTATGTCGCGTCTTGTTTAGTTTGTGGAGTATAATGACATTAATCTTATAAACCTTGGAGGATACTATGGCTGAATAAAAACATTTCTATAATACATTCAAACCAGCACACTACAATGTCTACATCGACATTAACCGTGCAGCCCGCACCTTTGCGGGGAAGGTGACAATGGATGGTGTTGCCACCGCGAAGACAATCGGGGTACACCAGAAGTTTCTTACTATCGAGTCCGTGCAGGTTGCCGGTAAGGACGTACCATTTACCGAAGACGCTGCCGCTGAAGGCATTCGTGTTGAACTGCCAGCAACTGGCGAAACGAGCGTGACGATTACATACAGCGCCAAGCTCACGGACACGATGATGGGGATCTACCCGTCCTACTACGAAGTGAACGGTGAGAAGAAGGAACTGATCGGGACACAGTTTGAAACAACCGCTGCCCGTCAGGCTTTCCCTTGCATCGATGAACCAGAAGCAAAGGCAACGTTTGATTTAGCCATCAAGTACGATGAGCACGAAGGTGAAACCATTCTGGCGAACATGCCAGAAATCCGGACCGAAAATGGTGTGCACTACTTTGATACCACCGTGCGCATGTCCAGCTACCTCATTGCCTTTGCCTTCGGGGAAATGCAGAGCAAGCAGACCGAAACCAAGAGCGGCGTGAAGGTCGGTGTCTTCAGCACCAAGGCCCACGCACCTAAGGAACTCGACTTCGCGCTGGACATTGCCAAGCGCTCCATCGAATTCTATGAAGACTTCTACCAGATGCCATACCCATTGCCACACTCATGGCAGCTGGCTTTGCCTGACTTCTCGGCTGGCGCGATGGAAAACTGGGGCCTGGTCACCTACCGTGAAGCGGCACTGCTGCTCGACCCAGACAACACTGCACTGTCAGAAAAGCAGTACGTGGCGACCGTTATTGCCCACGAACTTGCACACCAGTGGTTCGGGGACCTCGTAACCATGAAGTGGTGGGATGACATCTGGCTCAACGAAAGTTTTGCCAACATGATGGAATACGTCGCTGTTGACGCAATTGAACCAAGCTGGAACATCTGGGAAACCTTCCAGACGGCCGAAGCAGTTGCCGCATTGCAGCGTGACGCAACGGATGGCGTGCAGTCCGTGCACGTTGAGGTTGAAGACCCAGCCGAAATCGATTCACTCTTCGACGGTGCGATTGTTTACGCTAAGGGTTCCCGGATGCTCGTCATGGTGCGGGCCCTCATCGGTAACGATGCACTGCGTAAGGGGCTCAAGGCTTACTTTGACGCCCACAAGTTTAACAACGCCAAGGGTGCCGATTTGTGGGCTGCCCTGGGTGAAGCTGCCGGAATGGACATTGGTTCCATCATGCACGACTGGCTTGAACAGCCTGGTTACCCAGTGGTCACGGCTACGGTTGAAGATGGCCAGCTGAAGCTTAGCCAGACGCAGTTCTTCATCGGTGAAGGCAAAGACGTTGACCGCAAGTGGCAGATTCCACTGGAAAGCAACTACGCGGCCGCACCAAAGATTATGTCCGACAAGACGATTACCTTGGGCGACTACGCCAAGTTGCGTGCAACTGAAGGCAAGCCATTCCGCCTCAACGTGGGGAACAACTCGCACTTCATCGTGAAGTACGATCAGACGCTACTCGACGACATTTTGGCCAGTGCCGACGAGCTCGATGCAATTTCCCAGCTGCAGACGCTGCAAGACCTCCGCTTGCTCGCTGAGGGTCAGCAGATCTCATACGGCGACATCGTGCCACTGCTCAAGAACTTCGCAAGCAGCACACACTACGTCACCAACTCTGCTCTGTACGCAATCGCCGGTGCCCTGCGCAAGTTCGTCACGCCTGATACTGACGAAGAAGCAAACCTGCGCAAGTTGTTTGACAATCTCAGCAAGGACCAGGTTGCTCGTCTGGGCTGGACCGCAAAGGACGGCGAATCCAACGACGACCAGCTCACCCGGCCATTCATTCTTAACGCTACCCTTTACGCGAAGAACCCTGACTCCGTTGCCGCTGCCCACGAACTGTTCCTGACCAAGAAGGACAACCCAGCAGCCCTGCCTGCTAGTGTTCGGGCATATGTGCTTGCCAATGAAGTCCGGAGCTTCGGCAGTGAAGAGTTGTTCGATCAATTGCTGCAAGATTACGTGAAGACGCCTGATGCAAGTTACAAGAGCAATTTGCGTGCGGCACTCACCAGCACCGAGGACGAAAAGCTCGGGGCAAAACTGGTTGCCGAATTCGAAAACGCCGACGTCATCAAGCCACAGGACCTGCGTGGTTGGTACTACTCCTTGCTGGCCAACAGTAAGACGCAGCAGGCCGCTTGGGACTGGCTGCGGAATGACTGGGCTTGGCTCGAAGCTAAGGTCGGTGGCGACATGGAATTCCCAACCTACATCACCGTTACGTCCAGAGTTTTCCGGACACAGGAACGGCTTGACGAGTTCAAGGCATTCTTCGAACCAAAACTCGACGTACCTGGCTTGGGTCGTGAAATCACAATGGACACGAAGGTCATTGAAGGCCGCGTCGCCCTTGTTAATGCGGAAAAGGCTGCGGTAGTCGCAGCACTTGCCAAGTAAGTAAATTAGCCAGTAACTATTCAGCGGCCACGTGGCAATTGAATAGTTGCTGGCTTTTTTGCGTTACGGGGATGCAGCGTGTATGCTGAGCGCTAGAATGGATTTACGCGGGCCGTGCGGGCTCTGGCTTGCAGCGCTGAGCTAGGAGGACAAAGATGCAACAAGACGATGAAGTACGGATTCAGAGGGTGACGAGCGCAAATGCGCAGGCGCTGAAACTGCCCAATGAACCATTTCCCCTGATTGGCCGGATGGTGGTGGAACGGACCAGTGGAAGCTGGACGCATCGCGAGATGATGTTCGAAGAGGAAACGGTGCAAACCTTTCCGGATGAGGACTACGAACTAGGGGACATCGATGCTGCCGGGTTTGCGCTGGCTGCATTTGCCCAGAGTGATTGCGTAGGTCTGGCAACCTTCGCGGACCGGTGGAACAAGTATCTGTACCTTGATGATCTGAAGGTTAATTCGGCTTGGCGCGGCCACGGTGTGGCGACAGCGCTGCTGGATGCAGCAAGGGCCGAGGCCACAAAGCGCGGCTATCGCGGGCTGACAACAATTGCTCAGGATAATAACCTGTGGGCCAACCGGTTTTACCAGCACTATGGCTTTGTCATTGGCGGCCTGAATACGGCGGATTATAATTTTACCCAGCAAGCCGGGAAGGCGGACATCTATTACTATTACAACTTTAACTAGGGATAACGCGGCATTGATGCAGCATTGTCTGCCAGGAGCTTTCATCCCGCGTTGGACGAGCTAGTCGTGAGCAAGCTGGTTTCTTTTTCACGACCAGAGTTCATAATTGGAAGCAGTAGTTGACGTTCCGGTGTCATTTTAAGGATTTTGCTTGTAATTTAATGCTTAACGCGCTATATATGTAATATGTCTTTTTATAAAAGGCTGATATAGCGCAATTACATATGAATGGGGAACTATGACGGTTACTTACCGTCAGGGAGTTGTAAATGTACTACGAATTTCAAATAGGCAATCTATTTTTATGCCTGGGAGTAATTGCGGTCTGCAAGTGGCTTGAGGACAGAATGAGTGCCAACAAGGTTGCACGGTCCAAGATTGATTTTGTTATTGCCAGCGTTGTTTTTGCCATCCTCGTTTTTCAGCACACCGAGGTCGTTACGTTTAAGGGGTATTCGCTTGGCGGAATTTCGTTTGACTGGATTTTCCTAAATGCGCAGATTATTCTGGCTATTTTCATGGCGGTGACCGTGCCTTCCAAGGTGGGGATGGCGTTCATCACCGGCACCGTTGCGCTTTTCTACTGGGAACGTGGCTTTTTCCAGCTATGGCAGGGCTGGCTCACATTTGCCATCGTCCTGGCCCTTGCGCTGGCGATGAACAAGTATAGCGACGCACTGATGACCCATTTCTGGTTGACGTTCCCGTTTGCGCTAGTTATCTGCGTCAGTATCTGGTACACAATTGGCCTAACCAGTCAGGCGGAGACGCCGTTTGATTGGTTGATTAATCTGGTTTCGTTTCTTATTCAGATGGTGCTCGTCAATTCGTTCAACATTCGGTTGCGGCGTGATTACAGCCGGGAAATGATGCTAACGAAGCAGGCGACGCACGACGGATTAACCACGTTGCGCAATTTTCGGGCGTTCAGTGCGGACCTGCAAGCGATGTACGCGCAGCTTGAGGAATCTTCCGCGCAATTTGTGCTCGTGACCATGGACGTCGACCACTTCAAGCGAATTAACGATACGTACGGCCACCTGGTGGGAAATGATATTCTCAAACAGACGGCCAAGGAACTGCGGCAACTAATGCATGACCAGAACAACGGCAGCCGCGCATACCGGACTGGTGGCGAGGAGTTTAGCTTGCTGATCCCAATGGCTGATCATGATGATGAGTACATTCAGCACTTGTGTCAGCAAATTCAGGCTACCATCCGCCAGCAGGTGAAAAAGGTGGACGGGAACTCAATCAAGTGGACAGTTTCGATTGGCTGCAACTATGTAGATCAGGACGACAGCGGGTACCTCGAAGTGTACCGGCGGGCGGACAAAGACTTGTACAATTCAAAGGAAAATGGCCGCGACGCAATTACGATTCACGGCCAACTGCTGGTTTAACGTCCGATGTCCGGCAGCGTAAGTGGTTTTGGAGTTGGTGGGTACTGAGTGGTCTAGGGACCGCGACTGGGCGGGGCCGGCGCGCGTTCCGTGCGGCTGGGATTTTCCGTGCGGCCGGTTGAAGCCCCAAAAACCGGGTCTTCAACCTAAAAACATACTAAGCTTAGTGGCGAAGAGTAATCCGACGGGATTGTTCTTCGCCACTTTATTTT
>NZ_RRYD01000029.1 GCF_004010095.1 Lacticaseibacillus hulanensis
CGCCACAGCGACCACGGCGAAGCACACCCGAGGCCCAGCCCGGACCCGGAGGCCAAACCCCGGAGCGCGGAGCCCCCACTGGTATACCTACACCAAGAGTTCACGCTGCCGAACAGCATAAGCAAACAAAAAGCCGGCATTGCGCCGGCTTTTTGATGCTACTGAACGAGAACTTTGCTCAAGAAATCCTTGGTCCGTTCTTCCTTAGGGTGTTCAAACACTTGATCAGGGGTACCCTTTTCAATAATCTGTCCGCCATCCATAAACCATACCTGGTCGGCCACCTTGTGGGCAAAACCCATTTCGTGGGTAACAACGACCATCGTCATGCCGGAACTAGCAAGGTCCTGCATAACCTTCAGCACTTCGCCAACCATTTCGGGGTCAAGCGCGGAAGTCGGTTCGTCAAACAACATCACGTCAGGTTCCATGGCTAACGCACGCGCGATGGCAACACGTTGCTGCTGACCACCGGAAAGGCTTGCTGGGTAGGCATCAGCCTTATCACCCAAACCGACCTGGTCCAGAAGCTGCTTGGCCTTGGTCTGCGCGTCTGCCTCACTCATGCCCTTGACCTTAATTGGGGCGAGGGTGATGTTGTCGAGCACGGTCATGTGGGGGAACAGGTTGAACTGCTGGAACACCATCCCCATCTTTTCCCGAACCTTATCGAGTTCTTTTTCGCCAAGACCCACAAGGTTGGTCCCTTCGAAGAGAATCTGTCCGGAGGTTGGTTCGCCCAACCCGTTCAAACTGCGCAGGAAGGTACTCTTACCACCACCAGAAGCACCAATGACAACAATCACGTCACCCTGATGAATGGTTTCCGTAATCCCAGTCAAGACTTCGTTATCACCAAAGGACTTCTTTAGGTCCTTAATTTCTAGCAATGCATTATCCTTCATGTTTCATCTTCCCTTCGAAGTATGACAGAATCTTGCTCAGCGTGAAGGTCATGACAAAGTACAGAACCATTGCCACGGCGATTGGTGCAATCCCACGGTAAGTGTTCGTCTGCACGACTTTGAGCTGATAGATGAGATCCGTAACCCCAATGATGGAAACAATGGAGCTTTCCTTAATCAGTGAGATAAATTCGTTACCAAGTGCAGGCCAGATGTTCTTCACCGCTTGGGGCAAAATAACGCTCTTCATGGTCTGGCTCTGGGAAAGGCCGAGTGAACGAGCCGCTTCGGTCTGCCCAACTGGGATACTGTTGATCCCACCACGGATGATTTCGGCAACGTAAGCGGAGGAGTTAATCCCAACCGCAATAATCCCAGAAACAAGCGCTGGAATCTGAACAATCATCCCAATCCCGAAGTAAACGAACATGATCTGAACCATCAGTGGTGTCCCACGAATGAATTCAATGTACGCAACGGCAATGGCGTGGAGCACCTTGTTCTTGCCAAGACGCATCAGCGCAAACAGTACACCAAGCAAGATCCCGAAGATAACCGCGACGGCGGTAATCAGTAAGGTGTAACCAACACCCAAAGCGAAGTACTTCCAGTAGTGGAACATGGATGTGTCCGCGGTGTTCCCCGCCATGTAGTTCCCGGCGGTCTTCAAGTAGTCTTTGGTCTTGTTATCTTTCTTAATCTTATCGAGGGTCTTGTTAACCGCAGTGACCAGCGTCTTGGAGCCCTTCTTGAACCCAATTGCGGTCCCCTGCATATCATCGCCCAGTTCGTACTTACCGTTAATCGCAACGAGCTGATTGTCGTTAGCAGCGTATGCTTCAGCTACAGGCTTTTCAACGTTGACCGCGTCAACCTTGTGACTCTTAAGCGCAAGAATCAAGTCGGTCACCTTGGACAGGCCCTTAACTTTGGCGTCCTTAACCTGCTTCTTGGCGAGGTCGTACTGCAGACTACCGGTTTGTGCCCCGATGTTCTTGCCCTGCAGTGCGATGTGGCCCTTAGCGTAAAGCTTAGCATCCGCCTTGTTAACCAGGATATCCTGGCCGCCCTGGTAGTAAACGTGCGAGAAGTCAACACTCTTAGCACGTTCGTTGGTTGGGCTCATCCCGGAGATAACCATGTCAACTTTGCCGGTCTCAAGGGCAACGAGCAGTTGGTCAAAGTCCATTTGCTTGATCTTGAGCTTAACGTTCAGGTCCTTAGCAATTTGCTTACCAACCTCGACGTCCATCCCTTCAACCTGGCTCTTGCCCCCAACATTCACCAGGAATTCGTATGGCGCGTAGTCAGGACTGGTCCCCATGATGATGGTGCCCTTGTCCTTAATCTTCTGCAGGCTGTCGTCTGTCGCCGCGTTTGTGTAGTTTGGTGCGGTGAAGCTCATTACCGCAACTAATCCAAGCAAGAACGCGAGGACGATTTGTTTAATCTTCTTCATGAACAAAATCCCCTTCGATTTGTGTATGTGACTACTATACACAGAAATCATTATTTATGCAACAAATAATGTAAAAAAATTCATGATATTCAGTAAACTGATTTTTTTGCGTCACAGGTGTCCGCTTTCATTCCTGATTTGCTCAACTGTCGTGCTATAATACAGACAAGAAAAGTTTATCGAGGTTATGCCTTGGGAAAGGAGTTCATTAATGGGATTAAAAGTTAACCGTCAGACCGACATGGACAAGCTGTTCGACCAGTTCGCGTCACTGCCTGATGACAAAAACAACAAGCTTGACGTGGATCCACGCAAGAAGGAGCGGGAAAAGGAACGCGATGCCGCTTACGCACGTTTGAAGCAGAAAGAAACCGAAGAAAAGAAGTAAAAACAAATGAAAAGAGCGAGACATTATGTCTCGCTCTTTTTGTATATATACATAAGATAATGTATATTTAGCGCTTTAGTTTTGGATATTTTTTCTCGAGCCCGGCAATGTTATCCTTGGCAACATCATCAAAGTCGATATCCGCCCACAGCGCAATCTGACTCAGGTACCACAGAACGTCACCCATTTCGTGCTTGAGCTCATCCTTGTTCAATTCGGCGCCCTGAAACGTGTACTTCTTGATCAAATCGATTGCTTCGCCTGATTCGCTAGCTAAACCGAGTGACAAATTAGTTAACACGTGTTCATTACCTTCAAGTGTACGGTTTGCAAGATGCTGGTATTCGTTAAATTCCATGTGTTCACGCCAGAATAATTCCGGCTCCTCCTTCTACCTGTTGGTCAGATTTATTGCTGATCAAATCCACAGTGCTGCTCAATCCACCGCCAAACCTCGTCGTAACCGACCTTCGTTTGCGCGGAGAATGGTAACCATGGGGTGTCGCCGTCTAGGTGCAGACCCTTACGCATCTGGGACTCAGACTTGTTCCACTGATTCTTCTTCACCTTATCAATCTTGGTCCCCACCACCAGGGTTGGTACCTCATAGTACTTAAGGTACTCGTACATAGATTGATCAAGTTCGGTTGGTTCGTGCCGGGCATCGACCAGTTGAACGACGCCGACCAATTGCTTGCGGTTTTGCAGATATTGCTCAATCATCGTAGCAAACTTGGCCCGGTCCGCCTTGCTGACCTTCGCGTACCCAAATCCAGGGACATCGACAAAATGCATGTCCTGATTCAAGCGGTAGAAATTAATGGTCTGCGTCTTGCCGGGCACAGAAGATGTCCGGGCAACCTTGTTGCGTTTCAAAAGGGTGTTGATTAGTGAACTCTTCCCCACGTTTGACCGGCCAACAAAGGCAATCTCGGGCAAATCGGTTTCGGGGTACTGCTCTGCGCGCACGGCGCTAATGATAATTTCGACATCGTTGACTTGCATAGTTTCCGTCCCTTCTCTGTGGTTATATCTTAACACAAGACCCGCGCAAAAAGCTGGGCAAAAATAACCGCCCCACTTTTTACTCGGGTCTTCTTCGTGCTGTTTAATTAGTAACGCAACTGACGTAAATCCTCGCCAATTTGGCTAAATCACGCCGGCTTAAGAAGCCATGACGAGCTTGGCCTCGCCGCTGCCTTCGACCGTATCCTTGGTGATAACGGCCTTCGCCACATCCGTGCGACTCGGGAGTTCGAACATGATGTCCTGCATGACTTTTTCGATGATTGACCGCAGACCACGGGCACCAGTATCGCGCTCGATGGCTTCGTGGGCAATTGCCCGCAATGCATCCGGGGTGAATTCCAGCTTTGTGCCGTCCATCTCCATCAACTTGGTGTACTGCTTAACCAGCGCGTTCTTAGGCTCGGTCAGAATCCGGACCAAGTCGTCTTCGGTCAGCTTCTCGAGTGCCGCCATGATTGGAATCCGCCCAATAAATTCGGGGATAATCCCGAACTTCATCAGGTCTTCAGGAATAATCTGCTGCATCAGGCTCGTGCTCTCGTCGATTTCCTGGTTACTGTCGGTCCCAAAGCCGATTGTCTTTTCACCAATCCGGTTCTTTACAATCGATTCGATTCCGTCAAAGGCACCACCGACGATGAACAAGATGTTGGTCGTGTCAATCTGAATGAGTTCCTGCTGGGGGTGCTTACGGCCGCCCTGCGGTGGAACAGAGGCAATCGTTCCCTCGAGAATCTTCAGCAAGGCCTGCTGAACCCCTTCACCGGAAACATCACGGGTAATCGAGACATTTTCGCTCTTCTTGGCGATCTTGTCGATTTCGTCGATGTAAATAATCCCCTTCTGCGCGCGTTCAACGTCAAAGTCGGCGTTTTGCAGTAGCTTCAGCAGAATGTTTTCAACGTCCTCACCAACATATCCGGCTTCAGTCAGCGTCGTGGCGTCCGCAATTGCAAATGGCACCTGCAAGATACGGGCCAGACTCTGCGCGAGGAAGGTCTTCCCGCTACCAGTAGGACCGATGAGCGCAATGTTACTCTTCTGCAGCTCGGTTTCGTCGTCTTTTGCGACCGCCATCTGGTTGATACGCTTGTAATGGTTGTACACGGCAACGGATAGAGCCTTCTTCGCCGCATCCTGACCAATAACGTAATCATTCAGAATCTTCATGATTTGCAGTGGCTTTGGCACTTCAGTCAGGTTTTTAATTGACTCTTCTTTGAATTCTTCGTCTACGATTTGCTTGCACAAGTCAATACATTCATTACAAATATATACTCCAGGGCCCGCAACGATTCGCTTTACCTGGTCTTGTGACTTACCACAAAAAGAACACGTCACAGTTTCCTTGGTATCTACATCGTCATACATTTAGTTTCACCCCTCAAATTAATCGGCGCACTTTTTCCTATGCTCCCATTGTCAACCAATGCTACCATAAATAACCTACCATCGCCAACGGACACGGGATTTGGTCTGTCCTGCCTGGCGTTGTTTTCTGCAAGCTTAAACGGCCGCATAAGCCACATAAAATGACAAAAAAAGCGACGCAACCGCCAATGGGTTACGCCGTTTTTTTTACGCTAAACTGATTACTTTTCGACAGCAGAGTCACGCACGAGGGCAATAGCCTTCTGCATGGTGATGTCGTGTTCAAGCATGTCATCGGTCAGAGCGGAACGCACAGCGTCCTTTTCCATACCGTAGTCGCTTGCAAGGTGGTCGATTTCTGCATCGAGTTCTTCCTGGTCAGCAGTAATCTTTTCAGCCGCAACGATTGCTTCGAGAACCAGGTTGGTCTTAACGCGGGTTTCAGCGTTAGTCTTGAACTGGTCGCGAAGGCTGTCTTCGCTGGTACCGGTCAACTTGAAGTACATGTCAGGACTGATACCCTGACGCTGCATGTTGCCCATGTACTGATCCATCTGCTGCTGAACATCGGTGTCAACCATTGCTTCTGGAACCTTTTCGATTTCAGCGTTTTCAACAGCGGCCTTGAGTGCGTCCTCTTCCTTAGCAGCCTGAGCGTCGTCAGCCTTCTTGTCTTCGAGGTCCTTGCGAATCTTAGCTTTCAGTTCGTCGAGCGTGTCAACGTCTTCGTCAGCATCCTTGGCAAATTCGTCGTCAAGGTCAGGAAGTTCCTTAACCTTAACTTCGTGGATTGTGGTTGCAAATTCTGCATCCTTGCCAGCCAATTCCTTAGCGTTGTAGTCTTCAGGGAAGGTAACCTTAACAGTTACATCTTCACCGGACTTGTGGCCAATGAGCTGGTCTTCAAAGCCAGGGATGAAGGAACCTGAGCCAAGTTCGAGGCTGTAGTTCTTAGCAGAGCCGCCATCGAATTCCTTGCCGTCAACGGTACCGGTGTAGTCGATAACAACGGTGTCGCCCTTCTTAGCAGCATCTTCGCTAACAACCATTTCGGCGAGTTCCTGACGCTTGCTTTCGAGTTCCTTGTCAACGTCTTCGTCAGCAACGGAGACATCCTGCTTAGGAACGGTTACACCCTTGTATTCGCCAAGCTTAACTTCTGGCTTAACCGTTACGGTTGCCTTGATTGCCCAAGGCTTGCCAGCGTCCATGCTTTCGATGTCAATCTTTGGCTGGTCAACAGGTTCAATCCCTGCTTCGTCAACAGCGGCATCGTAAGCGTCAGGCAGTACAATGTTCAGTGCATCTTCGTAAAGAGAGGATTCGCCGTACATCTTGTTGAAGATTGCACGGGTAATCTTGCCCTTCCGGAATCCAGGAACGGTGATGTTCCCACGTACCTTAGCGAAAGCCTTGTCCAAGCCTTCCTTGATCGTTGCTTCGTCAATTTCAAAAGTCAGGTCGCCGGTAATGGCGTCCGTCTTGTTCCACTTTGCAGTCATGATTTTCCTCCGACATGGGTGTTGTCAACGTCCCCGCATAACGGAAACGTTGCTTTGCATACCGTACTATGATACCTGACTTCAGTGGTTTTGTAAAATAGTTAGCCTAAAAAGTCCACATTCACGCTGTCCGGCAGCGTAAGTTGTTTCGGTGGTAATAGGTACTGAGTGGTATAGGGCCGCGACTGGGCGGGGCCGGTGCGCGTTCCGTGCGGCTGGGATTTTCCGTGCGGCCGGTTGAAGCCCCAAAAGCGGGGTCTTCAACCTAAAAATTGAGCCCCGTATGCCTGTTCTTCGGGTTACGAACTTAATACGTATTGTTAGGACCTGTAGGGAAGCTTTGTTCTTCCTGACGGGTCTTAATTTTTGCCGGCTATGGTGTGGAGAAGCCCGATGCAAAACCCGCATCGGTCTTCTCTCACCATAGCTTTCACAGGAAAATCCCAGCCGCACTCCACGCACACCGACCCCGCCCAGTCGCTACATCGTGGATAAAGTCCTTACTCGCAATTTCTAAGTACAACTGAGAAATTTACAACCAAGGTAATTACCTCAGACCTGTTTAGTTTTCCTTTTTGAAGCTAGTGCCGAGTCTGGATTTATACCGCTATCCAGCGGAGCGCTCCGGGGTTTGGCCGTAGGGTCCGGCCTGGGTCTCGGGTGTGCCGCCCAGCCGTGGCAACAAAGAAAAGAGGTGTGACGACCGCGGTTTTTGCGGTTGGCACACCCCTTTTCTTTGTGGGAAAAATTTAGATTTGCATTGAGGAGCTGTCGGAATGTTGATTACGAGACAGACCGAAAATTTAAACGCTACGTAGCGAACGAGTTAGACTCAGGTTGCGACGATGCAAAGCTAAATTTTTAGTCTGGAGACGGCGCTTTTCCGGCTCCAGACGACCGCCACAGCGACCCGGCGAAGCACACCCGAGGCCCAGCCCGGACCCGGAGGCCAAACCCCACAACGCGGAGCCCCCCTACCGGTATATCTTCACCAAGAGCTGACGCTGCCGGACAGCGTAAACAAAAAGAGCACCCGCAAGCGGATGCTCTTTTCTAAAGTGCAAATGTTATTAGTCGAGGATTTCGGTAACAACACCGGCACCGACCGTACGGCCACCTTCACGAACGGTGAACTTCGTACCGAGTTCGATAGCAACTGGTGCAATCAAGTCGACTTCGAAGGTCACACGGTCACCAGGCATAACCATTTCAACGCCGTCTGGGAGGGCGATGACACCGGTTACGTCAGTGGTGTGGAAGTAGAACTGAGGACGGTAGTTGGAGAAGAATGGCGTGTGACGGCCACCTTCTTCCTTGGTCAAGATGTAGACTTCACCCTTGAACTTGTTGTGCGTCTGGATGGAACCTGGCTTTGCCAGGACCTGCCCACGTTCAACCTGATCGCGGCTGATACCACGAAGCAGAACACCGACGTTATCGCCGGCTTCACCGATATCAAGGGTCTTACGGAACATTTCAAGACCGGTAACGGTGGACTTAAGAACGTCTGGCTTCAGACCAACGATTTCAACTTCGTCACCAACGTGAACGGTACCACGGTCGATACGACCAGAAGCAACGGTACCACGACCGGTGATGGTGAATACGTCTTCAACAGGCATCAGGAAAGGCTTGTCAGTGTCACGAACTGGGGTTGGGATGTATTCGTCAACCGTGTCCATGAGTTCTTCAATAACCTTAACCTGTTCTGGGTCGCCTTCAAGAGCCTTGAGAGCGGAACCCTTGATAACAGGAATGTCATCACCAGGGAAGTCGTATTCGGAGAGAAGGTCGCGAACTTCCATCTCAACGAGGTCAATCAATTCGTCATCGTCAACAAGGTCAGTCTTGTTAAGGAAGACAACAATGTAGTCAACACCAACCTGACGAGCGAGCAGAATGTGTTCGCGAGTCTGAGGCATAGGACCATCAGTAGCAGCAACAACAAGGATGGCACCATCCATCTGAGCTGCACCGGTGATCATGTTCTTAACGTAGTCAGCGTGTCCTGGCGCATCGATATGTGCGTAGTGACGCTTTTCCGTTTCGTATTCAACGTGGGCGGTGTTAATGGTGATACCACGTTCCTTTTCTTCTGGCGCAGCATCGATGCTTGCGAAGTCGGTAGCCTTGGAAAGCCCCTTGTCAGCAAGTACCTTAGAAATTGCAGCGGTCAGAGTGGTCTTACCGTGGTCAACGTGACCGATAGTACCAATGTTAACGTGTGGCTTGGTACGGTCGTAGTGTTCTTTTTCAGCCATGAAAAAACGAACCTCCTGAGTATTTTGTAAGAAACCAGGACAGTCGTCTATCCCGAGAATTCTTTACATTCTAGTTTACTACACATGAGCGGAAATACAAAGTGTAAATCCTGTGCTGGAATCAGTTTCCGAAAAAGATTATAACTATTTTTCGACCGCATGTAAACCTACGCATAGCCGATTTCACACGATTTTCAGGCTATTTGTTCACCAAATTGCCCATTATCATCAATTGCTCATCCATCCATTGCTGCAAATGTGCATATTTAGTCTTTGCATCTGGATTTAGGGTTTGCGTCACAAACTCCTCTGGGCGCTGAATTATTTGGCCAATAACGGGATAAAGCATTGATATGCGGACAAACATCATCTCCTGCATCTCCTGCATTCCCCCCGTTTGCTCGCCCAGCGCGTTCAGAATTTTAATCGCCGTTGGGTCTGCAAATGGAGCTTTAATCATTTTCGGATTAAATTGATAAATTCCGTCAAAAACAAAAACATTCATCTCTTCATCTATCTTCTGACGCTGAAGCCACGTCGCAAGTGCCGTCCGCATGACTGGGAGTAGGTCTGGATCCACCAGTGCCCGCTTGATTGCCACCGTGGTTTGTTTGACCGGCAGTTGCGGCAGCAAATCATTGATTAGCCGCTCCTGGTCAACCAGAGTGGCCCCGCCCATGTGTGCCAGCTGCTTGACCCCATCCTCAATCTTTTGCCGATTGTCGCTGACGTACTGGGCCTCGAACTCATCGGCGCGCTTGCGCATCCGGTCGAATTCGGGTTCACCGTCCGCCGCCTGCAGCGCTAGTGTAATCAACGTGAAATCCGGTGCCGCCATCCCCACACGCAGAATAAATTCACGCCCCGCCTCGCCATCACTAAGCTGGTCCAAATAGTCGGCAGCAATGTCCACCGCATCCGGAATTTGCTTTAATTCCAAGTAGGACTGACCGAACTGAATAATCGAGGCCGAATCAATATGTTCATTATTATTCTCAGCAGCCGTGAAATATTCTTCAAACTGCTCGGCAGCGAGTGTATAATTGCCCGCCGCAAACGCCGCAAATGCCCGCTCGCGAAATACACGTGTTTGTTCCGGTTGCTGGGGAAAATTAATTACCTTACCCATTTTTATCCTCCATTGCCTGAATCGTGAACAAAAAAAGAGACTTCGACGGCTGTCAAAGTCTCAATTGTCAACGTTCATGAATTACTGACGTTTAGCACTATTTTGGTTTACTTCCATAATCACTGGCAGAATAACCGGCCGGCGCTTCGTCTGGTCAAACAAGTAGTGTGCGAGTCCATCGCGAACATCCTGCTTCAGGTGACTCCAGTCGAATTCCTTGTTGTCGAGATTCTTTTGCACGGTATCCGCAACAATCTTCCCGCATTCTGCAAGGAGATCCTTGCTGGTCTTCATGTAGACGAACCCACGGCTTTGAATCTTCGGCCGGGAAACGATGCGCTTCTTCTTCCGGTCAATGGTAACAACCGCAATCATAATCCCATCTTCGGAAAGCATCTTCCGGTCACGCAGGACGATGTTCCCAATATCACCAACGCCAATCCCATCAATCATGGTGTTACCGGCAGGAGCCGTACCCGAAACGTGCATCTGCCCCTTGGTGTAGCTGATGATGTCACCCATCTGGGGAATGATTACGTGGTCGGCTGGAATGCCAACTTCCTCGGCAATCTCTGCGTGGGCGTTGAGCTGACGGTATTCACCCTGAACTGGAATCAGGTACTCTGGGTGCAACAGGTTAATCATGAGCTGCAGATCCATCCGGGCACCATGGCCAGAAACGTGCTTATCGTCAAAGACCGCCTTAACTTCACCACCGGCGCGGTAAATCATGTCCTTGGTCCGTGCCAGCTGTGTTTCCATAGCGTGGGACGGCGTGGAGACGATGTAAACTAGGTCTCCTTGACCAATGTGGACCAGGCGGTGGCGGGAACTAGCCATCTTTTGCAGTGACTTGAGTGGTTCACCGATGCGCCCGTTTTCCAGGATCACCGTCGCTTCTGGTGCGAGCGTCTTGAGTTCCTTGGTCGTTGCCAAAATATCAGGGTTTGGCAATACCAGGTACTTCAGGTCAAGCGCGGTCCGCACAATCTTCTCGACGTCGCGCCCGGTCAAAACAACGCGCCGGTTGGTTGCGGCGGCTGCATTCAGTACCTGCTGCACACGCATGATGTTGCTGGCAACGGTGGCCACAATGATGCGGCCAGTGTGGTACTTGAAGGATTCGTTGATACTGTCGGCAATCTCACGTTCGGTCGCCATCTGGTATGGTGATTCCGCATTGGCCGAATCAGAAAGCAGCGCTAGCACCTTCTTGTCGCCGACATGGGCAATGCGCCCAAAGTCAGTCTTATACATTTCGCTAGCACTCTGGTCAAACTTGAAGTCACCAGTGTACACAATCTGACCAGCCTGGGTGCCAATCACAATCCCCATTGAACCAGGAATCGAGTGCGTGGTCCTGAAGAAGCTAACGGTCGTCTTGCCGAACTTCAAAGTCGACTTGGCATCGACCACGTGGAAGTTCTTAAACTTACGGGTCTTTGGCGCCTGCTTGGTCATAATGCGGGCCAGGGCGATGGTTAATTCACTACCATAGACGGGCACGTTGTGTTCGCTCAAGAAGTATGGCAGTGCCCCAATCGCATCGGCGTGACCGTGCGTCAGGAAAATCCCCGCAACCTTGTCGATGTTGTCAACTAGGTAAGTCGTGTCGGGAATCACAATATCAATTCCCATTAAATCGTTATCTGGGTATTTCAACCCAAAATCACATACAAAAATTTGGTCGTCAACCTCGACGGCGTACATGTTTTTTCCGTTCTCACGTACCCCCCCGAGGGCGACCAGATTAATCTTAGTCATTGTTTCACCTCAGAGATAATTATTCCCACTGTTTTGGGATCGTAGCAATTTCACTTACGACTAGTGTACCACAAGGCATACATTAGCGGGAATAAACTTTGGCTGCCGGGCAAACGCCATCTGGTCGTGCAACAGGCGGCGAGTAATCAGCAAGTGTGGAACCAGACAGTTGGGCATACAAAAAGAGGGTAGAACAATTGTCCCACCCTCTTCTGCACCATTACGGTACAAGGTATTAGAAACGTCACGAGGACGCTTTTTAATTACTTGTTGTTAATTGCTGCGAGACGGCTCTTGTCGCGGCCAGCCTTGTTGGCGTGGATAAGACCCTTGCTCTTAGCCATGTCGATTGCGCGGGTAGCAGCCTTGTACAGGTCGCCTGCGTTTTCAGCATCGCTAGCTTTTGCGGCCTTGTAGCTCTTAACTGCGGAACGCATTGCGTTACGCTGAGCAGCGTTACGCTGGCGTGCAGCTTCCTGAGTCAAAACACGCTTCTTAGCGGATTTAATTTGTGGCATGTGATTCACCTCCACACTGGTGGTTTTTATTAAGTTGCAAACTGCCAAGTTTCAACATACGCCATTATACCTAACGATTGACTCACTTGCAACGCTTATCCCGTGATTTAATCAGCTTTCCTTGCAAGAATGCCAGAATTCATGTAAACTAACATCTGTATTGCGAACCCTCAATTAGTTTTACGCTCCACCGGCGCATTACTCAGTCTCGGGCAATAACAAAATAAGTAAGGTGGTAATAGCACAATGGCTATTTCTCAGACACAAAAGAACGAAATTATTGCAAAGTACGCTCGTCACGAAGGCGACACCGGTTCCGTTGAAGTTCAGGTTGCAGTTTTAACTGCTGACATCCTGGCACTTAACGACCACCTCGCCGTTCACAAGAAGGACCACCACTCCTACGTTGGTCTGATGAAGAAGATTGGTCAGCGTCGTAACTTGCTTCGCTACCTGCGTAGCAACGACGTCGTTCGTTACCGCGACCTCATCAACAGCTTGGGTCTGCGTCACTAAAACGTGATATTGAAAAGGCAGGGACATTGTCCTTGCCTTTTTTTGTTGCACTTTTTGATTAATTGCTGAACCAACCGGCCATCATTTGCGGTAGTTCTTCCCCTGTCCCGCAAACTGCAGGACAAAAAGTTCAAAACCGAGCACCTTGTCCACGGTCCCCCGCTTCATGGCCGCTTCGGTATTCACCAGCATGATGTAGGCCGCGTCCAAATCCGTTCGCCGCAAACGTCGCACCTCGCCCCACGCTAACTTGATTCTGTACGGGTGGACGCTGAGCTGATCGGCCGCGGCCCCCTGGGTGTACCCACGCGCAACGTAGGTCTCAACCTGGAGCAACAACCGGAACTGGCTCTCCAGCAGACTGATTAGCCGCAGCGGCTCCTCCTTTTGGGCAAGTAAATCCCGGTAAAGGCTCAGGGCCTCAGTCACGTTGCGCTTGAGCACGGCACTCACCAGGTCAAAAACACTGTCAGTTAATTGCTTCGGCACCAGCAGGGCGACATCCTCAGCATCTAGCTTACCGGTCGTTAACGCGTATGTTGCCAGAATCGGCACGGCCGCCACCATCGCCGAGTAATCACCCTGCGTGCGGCTAAACAACACGTCGAGCCCAGCGGATTCAATGTCCACTTTGGCCCCGCGCAGTTGCTGCTTGATTGCACTGCGCGCCTGCCCCTCGTTCAGCGGCGCGGCATCGATGAACGTTGCCACCTTTTTGAGCGCCTTAACCACCTTCTTGCGGGCGTCAAGTTTGGGGTAGGTCGCAATGAACACCAACACCGTCGAATCAGCCGGCGCCTTCAGGTAGTTCGTGAGTGCGTCCACGTCGCTGTCCGCTTTGCCACTTCCGGTCAGAAAATCTGGGTTGGAAATCATGATTTCGCGATAATCACCAAAAAAAGGTGGTTCGGCCAGCTCATTCAACGCATTACCCAAGCTAACCTCGTGCAAATCGTACTGGGCAAAATTCATGGACTGCATATCATCCGGAATCACTTTGCGCAGCGCGGCCTGGGCTTCCGTCACAATTGCGGACTCCACCCCCTGAATTACGTACACCGGGGCAATCTTCCCTGCCCGCAAATCCTGTTTTAGTTGGTCCAAAAACACAATAACCACTTCCTTAATTTACTCAGTCTGCCCCAAAAATGTGTGCAAGCGGTGCTTTTTGCTAGAAGCATCCACCCAAATCATTCCCGACTGATTCGTCATCACCAGTGGCACATTCGCAGCGCTAAACGTCCGCAGCGTTTCTACATTTGGGTGTCCGTAACGGTTAGCCACGCCAGCCGAGATCAAGCCAACTTGTGGGTGAATCTGCTGGATGAACTCCGGTGCTGATGCCGTTTTGGAGCCATGATGGCCGACCTTCAAAAAATCAACCGCTAAGTTTTGCGGCATCAATTGTTCTTTCTCAACCGTCTGGTCGGCATCCCCCGTAAACAGCCAATTACTGTCCCCAATTGTACCATACAGAATTACCGAATTCGGATTGGTATCCTCGGTATTTATGCGATCCGGGGCGACCACGCGCAGACGCAACGGACCATATTGCAGATTACTCCCCGCCATCACGGTGTGCATCTTTGTGTGGCCATCCGCCTGCGCCTGCCTGATGGTCTCGTCATTGGCGGAAATTGGTGCGGTCACAATTTCGCGTACCCTAATGCCCTTGGTGATCACGGACGAATCGCCAACATGATCGGCATCCGGGTGCGTGAGGACCAGCGCATCAAGGTGGTTAACCCCGCGCGCCGCCAAGTAATTTAGGGTGGTACGCTTGGCCGGCGGATTGCGTGACTGACCAAACCCACGCCCACCGGTATCAATCAGCACGGTTGCGCTTTTAAACGGTGCCTCAATGATGATGGAATCCCCCTGACCAACATCAACCACCACCACGCGCCACTGCGGGTGGACGTTAACCACTAAATAGGCAATGCAGACGCCCAACAACAGCATGCGCCACTTATTCACGGCCACCGTCCGCACAACCAGCACCGTCAAAATCACGGTGAGGAGAAACGGCAACGCCCCAAAATTCAGGTACCCAGGTAATTTGGCCATGCCCGCCAGCCCGCGCTGCGCAGCAATAATCAGCTGGTTTAACCCCGCAACTAGCGGGCAACTCGGCCAAACAACGGCAAACAGCAGCGCCGGCATCAAAATCGACTCAAACAATGGCATGAGGAGCCAGTTAAAGACGAAGGTCAACAGGTGCAAACCAAACACCGCGTGCAGCAGGGGTGGCGCGCTCACCAATGCCATCCGCAGACTCTGCCGCAGCGAATTCACGCTCGGTGCGGTGATCAAGACAAAGGTCAGCAGATACGTCATCTGCCCCCCGAGGGTCCACAACATTCGCGGCTGCACAACCAGGTTAACCGCAAAGACAATACATAAATAATCAAACGTGGTTAGCGGCAGCTTGCATTTTTGTCCAACCAGTTGGGTCAAGCGCAGCCACACCGCGCGAACAATACCGGCACCGGGCGGAATAATGATGAGCATCGCTGGCAAGATACACAGCAAGGCCACATCAGTTATCTCCTTGGGGATGCGAAGGCGGTTGGTGAGTGCGTATAACATCCCCACGATGGCGAAAATATGCAGGCCCGACACGGAAAACAAATGGATGATGCCGAGCTTGCTGAAGGTCTCCCGCATCTGACCATCATCATCGAGCACCCCGAGAAGCAGCGCCTTCGCGTACAGCGCAACCTGTTTGGGCAAATTATCCATCCGCCGAAGTAGCCAGAGCCGCAGCGTGTACAGTCGGTCGACAATCCCGCTGACGGGCACCGCCTGCAACGCCAGTGTTTTGCCGGTGAAGCGGTAAGCCTGATGGTACTGCGCCCACGCGTACTTCGCGTAATCAAATTCATACAGGTTCCGTGGCCCCGCAATCCGCTCCTTTGCACCCGGATTGGCCAACAATACCGGCGTATTCAGGTGCTTAATTGTGTTTTCTCCCTGCGCATCGACGCGCCCGCCACCGGTGACGGGCACCCCGTTACTTGCCGTTCCCGTGTACGTGGCAAAGCCATCCGTGACCTTCCAGGCAGTTGGCTGCACCCGAATTGTGCCTGTCGGGATGGGCGGGCTAAGCGTTAGCTGTCGCTCATGCCACGCGCTTGCCAGCCCAATCAAGATGGCAACAATCAAAAACACTTTGGGACCGCGCCACCCCTTACGCAGACCGAACACAATGAGTAAGCCGCCAAGCCACCACGGACCCAGCACGATTAACTGGGCACCCAACAAACACACCGTCGCGGGCAACAGCCAAATCATGGGCCCACCGTCACGCTGGGCTGGATATCAGCAAAAATTTTATCCCCAATGCCACTAATATCCTTCAGCTCCTCCACCGACTTGAAGCCACCATGCTGATCGCGGTAGTCAATGATGTCTTGTGCGCGCTTGGGGCCCACCCCCGAGATGGTCTGTAAATCCGTGACGGTTGCTGTGTTCAGGTTGATTGCGGCACTACTGCTCGTTGCGCCCGCAGTCGCAGTGCTACTCCCCGTCGCACCGCCAGCAGTGCCACTAGCTGCACCACTGGCCACCTCGTCCTTCACGGGAACGGCCAGGTTCTCCTGGTCACGTGCAATTTTGGCTAAGTTCACCGCCCCCGGGTCCGCGTCCTTGGTTAAGCCTCCCGCAGCCTGCACCACATCCGCCCAGCGCGTCGTTTCTTTAACGTGGTAGAGGCCGGGATGCTTAACCGCACCGGCAATGTAGACGTAGCCACTACTGGGTGCGCTACTCGAATTGTCCACGGTCGCACTGGACGAGACACTGCTGGTTGTCTGCAGGCTGTCACTGACTGCCACAGACGTCTCATCTGGCGTATTGCGCCCCGAAAGCCAGATAATGCCGGCCGTCAGTGCGAGCAACGCCAAGGCACCGTATTGCCAATAACTTACGACCAGTTCCTTCAGCTCTTTCAATCTCGGCATTATTATCACCTCATAGAGTGATTACGCCAAGGAAAAATGCCCAGACATCACGGCAATAGTTAAGATTTGTTAAAGACCGCCTGACCTGCGTTTTCTGCACCTGCTCGTCGATAATCAAACGACCGCAGCACAATTTCACCACACAAAAAATGGCGATGCGCCACCGGTTACTTCCGGTTGACACATCGCCATTATTGACCCACAAAGTTAATCTTGGTCGGCCGGAAAACGACGGTTGAACCGCCACTTCCTGCTGCTAATTACGCTGCAGATAATCAATCGCGTCGGCAAGATTTCTGACCGGCACAATTTTCATCTTCGTGCCCATCTTCTTCGCCGCCCGTTTTGCCTCAACGTAATTATTGACGTACGTTGGGTCTTCGCGCCGCATCTGCTTCGTGGCGGGAACATCGGGGGCGAAAAAGATGGTCGCACCGGCCTTCGCCGCCGCGTAGACCTTCTTGTCAATGCCGCCAATTACGCCGACATTACCCGCATCGTCCATCGTCCCCGTGCCGGCAACGGTCCGGCCCCGGCGTAAGTTACTCCCGGTAACCTGGTCGTACACCTGGAGCGTGAACATCAATCCGGCGCTCGGCCCACCAATTGCGCCCGCGTTAATTTTTACCTTGGGCTGACTCTTGATCACCGTATGATCGGTGAGCGAAATCCCGAGACCTGCCCGTGACGTTCCTTTAAGGGGCACCAGCGGCTGCGTGGCGTGATAAGTGTGGCCCTTGTGCACATAGGTGATGGTCACCTTAGTTCCGGCCGGATGCGCCTTAATCGCGTTGATGTAATCCGCCGATTTCGCGTAATGCTTCCCGTTAATTGCGGTAATCGTGTCGCCTAGGTGCAAATCCCGGCCGAAATGCGAGTTCTTCATGATGGACATCACGTAGATACCCTTGTACTGAATCGTCACCGGTTTTTTGGCAGCGTGCATCGCGGACACAACCGCGGCGTTGGCGGCACTCTTGATGTAGTAGATCTGCAGCTCGGTGTACTCGGCGGAACTGGAGTCGCCCATCAGCTCGGATTTACTAACAAAATCGGCAAATGGCTGGGTCTTTCCCCACGCGAGCACGAGCGGCGAGGCCGGGCCAATAATGCCCACGGTCATGAGCCGGTAGCTACCACTTTGCTGATCCCGTTTGCCGTCAACTTGCACGAACTTGCTGAGCTTGTCCGCGCCACCAGGAACTTCCACGTAGTATTTGGTTGGCCACAGTGCAAGTGCGGCAACCACGACGATGGCGGTAAGGGCAATCAGCCACCGCCGCAGCCTCGAATTAGTCTTCTTGCTCTTTAGAGTCACATTCCATCACCAAATTTCTGCCGGAGTGCGGCGCTAACGTTCGCCGGAACAAACGGCGTGAGGTCCCCACCGAATGCGGCGATTTCCTTGACGATGCTGGATGAGGTGCCCACGTTATTGGCATCTGCTGGTAACAGCACGGTGGTGATGTCGGGCGCCATCTTAGCATTGGCGACCGCAATCGAATTCTCAAAGGTGTAGTCGGCCGCATCGCGCAGTCCGCGGATAATGACCTGGGCCCCCACCTGCTTGGCAAAAGCAACGGTGAGCATTTGCGGTGCCGCCACGACGCGCACCCCCGTCAGGTCCGCCGTGGCGACCTTGATCTGGGCCACGCGCTCTTCTGCGGTGAACAGCGAGGTCTTGCCGGTGTTGGTCATCACCGCAACGACCAGCTCGTCGACCAGCCGCAAGCCCTGCCGAACCGTGGCCAGGTGCCCGAGTGTGAACGGATCAAAGCTCCCTGGAAAAATACCAATACGTGTCATTTCGCATCCGCTCCCGTCAAAATGATTACTTGCGCGACCCCGTAAGTCTGTTCGCGCAGGATGGTGTAGCCGGGGATGGTTTCTGGATAGTCAACGTCCTGGCCGGTTTCAATCATAATTTTGCCACCCGGTGCCAGCATGTGTGCATCCCGAATTTGGTCAAGCTGCGCCAATGCGTGCTGCTTGGCGTACGGCGGGTCCATCATGATTAGGTCGAACTGCTTGCCCTCAGCGGCGAATTCATCGAGTGCGCGCTGGACCGGCATCTTCTTGACGGTGAACCGCTCGGGCGCCTTGGTCAATTCCACGTTGGCCTTGATGGTTTTAATCGCCGCAAACGCGGAGTCGACTAGAACTGCGTGGTCCATCCCCCGCGAAACTGCCTCAATGCCTAAACCGCCCGTGCCGGCATAGAAGTCGACCGCCTCGCCCCCATCAAAATAAGGGCCAAGCATGTTAAACATTGATTCCTTCACCTTGTCCGCGGTTGGCCGGGTTGTGGTTCCTGGCACCATTGCCAGACGTCGGCCCCTGAATTCTCCACTAATTACGCGCAAAGCAGGCACGTCCTTTCTCAATCATTGTTAATCGTCATCGTCAGCCCCAACGCGCGGCTTGACCAGAGTTCCCCGCTCGATGGCCTTACCCGCCTCGGGGTCCAATTCGTTGCGGTGTGATGGTTCCACACTGCGCACAAATCGCAACCGGCTGATTTTTTCGGTTACGTCGTCGACCTCTTCCGCATCGACGTAGATTAGGACATACTTCATCCGGCGCGACGTGTACAGGACGCTGCCATAGCGCCGCAGCTGTCGAACCTGGCGCAAACTGTGCACCCAAACGACCAGTTCCTGTCTCGGCTGAATTTCCACTATGGTGACCTCCATTCATTACTAACTATGTATGCAAGCGAGCCGCGGCCCGCTTGACTAGTCTATTCCTTGATTTCCGCCAGCAACTCGCCCGACGCAACCAGCGCCCCGGCTTCGACGTAAACGTGACTCACGGTCCCATCAATCTGGGCGTGCACGGTGGTTTCCATCTTCATAGCCTCAGAGACGAAAAGCTCGTCGCCCCGTTTAACGGCCTGCCCCGGCTTAACCATGACGGTCAAGACCCGGCCGGCCATTGGTGCACCAACTTGTGCGGGATCATTTGGTTCCGCGAGCTGGTGGGTGCCGCTACTGTGCTTGCTGCCACGATCAATCACTTCAATCTGGCGCTTCTGGCCGTTGACCGTGAAGTACAAATTCCGCAGTCCGGTCGCATCGGCCTCACCAATTGCGTCCAGACGAATCACGTACTCGCGCCCGGGGGCAACCGCCAAGCTAATCTGCTGGCCAATCCGCATTCCCTGGAAGTAAGTTGGCGTATCAAGCGCGGCAACACGGCCAAACTTACGCTGGTTTTTCAGGTAGGTCTTGAACACATCGGGGTACAAAATCGCGCTCAGGATGTCCTTCATCGATGGGTCGAGCACGCCAATCTTCTCTAGTTCAACCGCCACTTCATCAAAATCGGCTGGTTCAAGCACCTCACCCGGCCGACTCGTCAGCGGCTTGGCGCCCTTCAGCACCAGCTTCTGCAGTTTGGCGGGGAAGCCAAATGGTGGCTGGCCCAGTTCGCCCTTGAAGAAGTTGACTACGGATTCAGGGAAGTCAAGGTCCTCGCCCCGTTCCAGAACGTCCTTGGCACTGAGCTTGTTTTGAACCATGAACAACGCCATATCGCCGACCACCTTGGAACTTGGTGTGACCTTGATGATGTCGCCGAACAGTTTGTTCACCTCGGCGTATTTATCCATGACCTCGTTGAAGTCCTTGACCCCAACCCCCTGAGCCTGTTGCTGCAGGTTGGTGTACTGGCCACCGGGCATCTCCACGTCGTAAATACGCGTGATTGGGCCCGAGACATTGTTGGCAAAATCGGTGTAGTACGGCCGAATCTGCCGGAAGTAATCATTAACGTGTTCCGCCGCCTCGACGTCAAGATTTGGCTGGCGCTTGTTACCACTCAGCGCGTGGTAGAGGCTCTCCAAACTCGGCTGACTGGTGGTGCCGGAAAAACTCGACTGGGCAACGTCAACAACATCGACCCCGGATTCCGCCGCGGCCATGTACGTTGCCAGCCCGGTGCCCGTGGTGTCGTGCGTGTGCAGATGAACGGGAATCGTCACCGCATCCTTGAGTGCGCTGATTAGTACCCGTGCGGCTTCCGGTGTGAGCAACGCGGCCATATCCTTCACGGCCAGCATATCAGCACCAGCGGCCTCCAGATTCTTGGCTAGGTCCACGTAGTACTTCAGTGTGTAGTGCGGGTGGGCATCGCTCAAAATATCGCCGGTGTAGCAAATCGTCGCCTCGGCAATCTTGCCGGTTTCCTTAACTGCGGCGATACTTGGTTCCAATTGCTGCAGCCAGTTCAGGCTGTCAAAGATGCGGAAAACGTCAATCCCAGTTTTCGCGGCCTCCCGAATGAACTGCTTAATCACGTTGTCTGGATAGTTCTTGTAACCAACGGCGTTACTGCCACGGAAGAGCATCTGCAGCAGCGTGTGCGGCAAGGCCTTGCGCAGATATGCGAGTCGCTGCCATGGGTCCTCATTCAAGAAGCGGTAGGCAACGTCAAAGGTCGCCCCGCCCCACATCTCTGCGGAAAAAAGGTTCGGCAGTGCGTTGCTGTACTCGCCTGCAACTCGGAGCATGTCGTGTGTGCGCATGCGCGTCGCAAACAGGCTCTGGTGGGCGTCACGAAAACTGGTGTCCGTCAGTAGCAGTTTTGGCTGGTGCAGCACCCAGTCCGTGACCGCCTTAGCGCCACTATCGTGCAGCAGCTGCACCAAATCAGTGTCTGGCTTCCGCTCCGGCAACTCATCCTTGAAGACGAGTTCCGGGTACACGTGCGGCTTTTTAGGCTCCTTGCCCTGGAAACCGTTGACCGTGACGTCCCCAATGTAAGTCAGCACCTCGTTGGACTGGCTGGTTTGGGGCTTGAAGGTGAACAACTCGGGACTGTTGTCGATGAAACGTGTCTCGGCCTTCCCGCTCCGGAAAGTTGGGTGGCTAATGACGGTCTCGAGGAATGGCAGGTTCGTTTTGACCCCAATAATCCGGAATTCGTGCAGCACGCGGTCCATCTTGGCGCACGCGGCCGCAAAGTTAAATCCGGTCACGCTGGCCTTAACGAGCAGGGAATCGAAGAACGGACTGACAACGGCACCGGCGTAGGCATTACCAACGTCCAGACGCACCCCGAGACCACCTGGTGAACGGTATGTCGTAATCGTCCCGGTGTCCGGCATGAAGTTGTTCAGCGGGTCTTCAGTGGTAATCCGGCACTGAATGGCGGCACCGTGCACCGTCAGTTCGTCCTGATGCGGCCAGCCGAGGTCGGCAAACAGGTCGGCACCAGCGGCAACCTGCAACTGCGCCTGAACGATATCCAGACCCGTAATTGCTTCAGTAACCGTGTGTTCAACCTGGATGCGGGGATTAACTTCAATGAAGTAGAACTTCCCGTTTTCAACCAGGAATTCAATGGTCCCCGCGTTCTCGTAGCCCATCTTGTGCATGAACTTCGCCGCCGCCGTGCAAATCTCGTTCCGCAGCGTCAGGGGCAGCCCCACAGCCGGTGCAATTTCAACCACCTTCTGGTTCCGCCGCTGCACGGAGCAGTCGCGCTCGAACAGGTGCAACAGGTGGCCGTGACTGTCACCCATCACCTGTACTTCGATGTGCTTGGCGTGTTCGATGTAGCGCTCAATGTACATCCGGTCGTCACCAAAACTGGTCAGCGCTTCGGACTTAGCCAGTGGGTAGACGTGCTCGAGTTCAGTCTGGTTGCGCACAACCCGCATCCCGCGACCACCACCACCACTGGCGGACTTCAGCATCAGTGGGAAGCCGTACTGATCCGCGAACGCCTGGATTTCGGCAAAATCGCGGGTTGGCTCCGGCGTTCCGGGAATTGTCTGCAGACCACTAGCAACGGCAGCGTTCTTTGCGGCCACCTTGTCACCAAAGACCTTGAGCAATTCCGTGCTTGGCCCAACGAACGTTAACCCGGCCGCCCGGACCTTTGCCGCGAATTCGGCGTTTTCACTTAAGAGTCCATACCCAGGGTGAATTGCATCCGCACCACTTTGCTTGGCGATGCGAATAATGTCATCCATGTCGAGGTATGCGGCGATGGGCTGCCGTCCCGCCCCCACTTGGTATGATTCTTGAGCCTTGAAGCGGTGAATGGACAGGCTATCTTCTTTTGCGTAAATCCCAACTGTTTTGAGACCCAATTCCTCACAAGCACGGAAAATGCGAATGGCAATTTCGCCACGGTTAGCAACGAGAACTTTTTGCATCAGTTGTTTAACTCCTTCGCTTCTTTGTTTAAATCCCGATCATGCGCTTCCGCCGCGGAAACATTCAGCACAATGCCCATAGACGCAGCGAGAATGATCATACTACTACCACCATAACTGATGAACGGTAAGGTCACACCCGTGATGGGCAGTAAACCTAGCACCGCACCAACATTGAAACTCATCTGAACAAAAATCATTGTGGCAATCCCGTACATCAGCATCGTCCTGTACGCACTGCGGGACCGAATGCCAATCCGCAGAATCCGCCAGATTAGAAATACCAGCAGGCCAATCACGACCAGTCCACCAATCATCCCTAGCTCTTCGCTGATGACCGACAGGATAAAGTCGGTGTATGGTTCGGGCAGGTAACCCAGCTTCATCTGGCTGTTCCCGAGCCCGACCCCGAACAGCCCGCCGTGGTTGATGGCGTACATCGAGTTCACGAGCTGCTTGCCGGCGCCACGCTGCATGGCAAACGGGTTGGCCGCAGCCAGCAGCCGCTTGCCCTGGTACGAATGGCTGAGAAAGCCGCTCAGCTTGGTGATGGCCAGATAGTAGGCGCCACCCGCAAAGGCAGCCCCGAAGCCAAAAATTCCCAGCCCGAGCGTGATGCGAAAGCCACTAGCAACCACCATGACCACAACGATGGTCATGATGATCATGAGGCCCCCGGTATCGGGCTGCAGCAGCACCAGCATGGCAATGAAGACCGTCAGCCCGAGTGGCCACGCAAGCTGTTTAATCGCCTTAACGACCGGATTGCGCCCGATAACGTGCTGCCGCCGGTCCAAGATGCGGGCCAGATACAAAATAATTACTAATTTGGCAATTTCGGAGGGCTGGATGTTAAATCCGGCAACCGAAATCCACGCGCTCGCCCCGTTGACTGACCGGCCAAAGAGCAGCAGGTACAGCAACATGATGATATCCGCGATGATTGCGATGGCCAAAATCCCCGGGCTCTTCCATATCTTCAGTTTCGAAAAATAGACGAATGCACACACGGCAAATCCAGCAACGATAAAAATCAGTTGTTTAATCAGGATTGTCGTGTTCGTATCGACCCCTTTACCACGCAAACCACTCGCGGAAAAGACCATGATGGCACTAATGAGACATAAAGCTAGGTACGGCACGAGCACGTAGTAGTCAATATAGCGGATTTTCCAACTCACAGGAATCCGTCCTTTCAGCATACAATTGCGACTATTATATCATAGGCACAAGCATTTCGGCCGCAATGACCGCGTCCCAATCCGCTTCTTGTCTATTAATTTTAAGAAATTGGTGCCGAACGTTCGCCTTTGTTTCCCATTTCCCAATATTTCGTCACAATTGGCAGACTGCGACAAAAAAACTCCCACGCATAAACGTGAGAGTTTTCCTGAATTATTATTATGCCTTAGCAGCGTTCATCTTGCGACGCTTGTCAGACTTGGTCCGTTCACCGGTGTTCAAAATCTTCTTACGGAGACGGATGCTCTGCGGAGTTACTTCACAGTATTCATCGTCGTTCAAGAATTCGATGGAAGATTCGAGGGTCATCTGCTTAGGGGTCTTGATAGCAGCAGCGTGGTCCTTACCAGAAGCACGGGTGTTGGTCAGGTTCTTACCCTTCGTGACGTTGACAGCGATGTCGCTTTCACGGGAGTTCTGCCCAACAATCATCCCTTCGTAGACTTCGGTCCCGGCATCAATGAAGAGGACACCACGGTCTTCAACACTCTGGAGGGAGTAAGTCGTTGCGGTCCCAGCATTGATGGAAACCAGGGCACCGTTGCTACGGCCTGGTTCCCAGTTCTTAATCACTGGAGCGTACTTTTCGAAGGTGTGGTTCATGATCCCATAACCACCAGTAGCGGAAAGGAATTCGGTTGAGTAACCGATCAGACCACGGGAAGGAACGAGGAAGGACAGACGTGTCTGGCCGTTACCTTCGTTTTCCATGTTCTGCATTTCACCCTTACGCTGGGACATAGCGTCAATAACGGTCCCAGTGTACTGTTCAGGTGTGTCAATTTGAACCATTTCGTAAGGTTCGCACATCACACCATCAACTTCGCGGTAGATAACTTGTGGGCGACCAAGCTGAAGTTCAAAGCCTTCACGGCGAAGTTCTTCAACAAGGATGGACAAGTGCAATTCACCACGACCGGAAACTTCCCACATACCGGCAGTATCCGTGTTTTCAACGCGGAGGGAAACGTCGGTCTGGAGCTGCTGACGGAGACGGTCTTCGAGCTTACGTGCGGTAACGTTCTTACCTTCACGACCAGCAAAAGGACTGTCGTTAGCAAGGAAGAGCATCTGCAGCGTAGGTTCGTCAATCCGCAAGATAGGAAGTGCTTCTTCGTGGTCGGTTGCCGCAACGGTTTCCCCAACAAAGATATCATCCATCCCAGAAACGGCAATCAAATCGCCGGCCTTTGCTTCGTTGATTTCAACACGGTGCAAACCGAAGAAACCAAAGAGCTTGGTGACACGGAAGTTCTTGGTTGAGCCGTCAAGCTTCATAACGGTAACGGAATCACCAATCTTGATCTTACCGCGGAAGACACGGCCAATCCCGATACGACCGAGGTAATCGTTGTAGTCAAGCATGGAAACTTGGAACTGCAAAGGTTCGTCGGAGTTATCAATTGGGGCTGGAATCGTCTTAACGATTGTGTCAAACAGTGGGTCCATCGTGTGCTTCTGGGTGGACAGGTCTTCATCAAGACTCGTCGTCCCGTTGATAGCAGAAGCGTAAACGATTGGGAATTCGAGCTGATCATCGTCAGCACCGAGTTCGATGAAGAGTTCAAGTACTTCATCAACAACTTCTTCAGGACGAGCGCCTGGACGGTCAATCTTGTTAATAACAACGATTGGGGTCAGGTGCTGTTCAAGTGCCTTCTTCAGAACGAAACGTGTCTGAGGCATGGTCCCTTCGAAAGCGTCAACGACGAGTAAAACCCCGTCAACCATCTTCATAATACGTTCAACTTCACCACCGAAGTCGGCGTGCCCTGGTGTGTCCAGGATGTTGATGGTCGTGTCTTTGTACTTGACCGCCGTGTTCTTACTCAGGATGGTAATCCCGCGTTCCTTTTCAATTGGGTTAGTATCCATGGCACGGTCCCCGATCTGGGTGTGCTGGTCAAGTGTATCAGACTGCTTTAGCATTTCGTTAACCAGGGTTGTCTTCCCGTGGTCAACGTGGGCAATAATCGCAATGTTACGAATGTCGTCGCGTGTTTTCAATGGTGGCCTTCCTCTCGCGTATCTATTTTTCCGTGATTATGGGGTCGTCTTTGACCCCAACATACAAATTAGCAGTATAGCACAGTCTCGGTGAAATGTACTGTTTACTGAAAATAAACTTTCAAATTCACTTGAAACTTTCACTATTTAGTTCAATTTACCGGTTTCATCCGCACCGTACTTCCCGGTGCCGCCTTCCGCGCAGCTTGCACCGTGCGGTAGGTTGAATAGTCAGTTAGCTCTGCAAACTCACGGTCGTACTGCTTTTCCGTTGCCTTATCGGGCACAACCTGCTTAAACCCACTGTACGCTGCGAGCAGGTTTTCCCGATTAACCCCACGCTCGTACGCATCCTCGACCTGGGTGTAAAACGTCGTGACCGCAATCATTTCATCCTTGGTCCAGTCAAGATCAAGTGGGTAAGTGTAGTTTGGTTTCACTAATTAACGCTCCTCTTATTATAACGCTTTTTTATGGTGCTCACCCGCCCCACATTTGCCGAGCGGGAATTTTTTCCAGAACAAAGGGTCGCACTTTGCGAGCGACCCCCTGCTGGTTAAATCCTTGAATTATATTGATTGAGCATATTGAGTCTGCAACCACGAGACTGGTCCCTGGTTGTGCCGGAAAGCTATCGCACGCTCTCGACTGACCATATGGGCCATCGTGCCGGCAAGCTTGCTCACCTTCATCATCGTCGCGATTAGTACCCGTGCGGCGCTGGTCAAAGCAACGTCCGCGAAGTACTGAATTCTCGGCAAAATAACACCAGCAGGGCGAATCGCCGCCAGAGCACGCACAAAATCAAGTAAATCCTCAATTGTGAACGCCTTGCTGGTCACGTTCATTTCCCGTGCCAGCTTCCGGTCGGTCCCCACTGCCACAACAATTGCGACCACGTCGTCTGTTACCGTCTCACCGGCGCCAATGACGTGCTGATTCACCCGCACATCAACCGGAGCAATTGCACCACTTCCGAGAACCAGTACATCGCCAGCAACCAAATCAGCGACAGACACGCGGCGAATGAGACCTTCACGAACTACTTGAACGCGCTCGTGCTGATCATTAACAACCGCAACTGCTGCGCGCAACCGCAACATAGCCCAAACTACAAGCATTCCGCCAAGAATGCTCACTACAACAATCGCGTAAATCCCCAAGACCAATTCGGCCAACACGCCTGCTGCAAGAACCGTCGCTGCCAGTGGCAACAACACGTTCCATGCGCGGGTGACCATTGGTTCGGTGCTCCGCATTGCACGCAGGCGCCGAACTTCTGTCTGGGAAAGTCCGCTGTTTACAAATTTCAGCATCGTCCTTACCCTCCTTATACCGGAGGCGTGACGATGACCGCTACCCTAAAATATTAAACTACTACCACCTTAAGGCAGGCGGTACAACGTCACGACTTCCGGGATCTGCGTTGTCCGAATTATTTCCAGGTTTAGTTTCGTGTGTCATTGTACTCACCTACCTTTCGGGTGCCAGTCTGACAAGGGCTACGCACCACATACTTTTCTGAATTTATTATACCGCCAAATAACAAGCTGGGTCAAACTATTTGTAAGTAACTTGCGCAAAAAATCGTGGCTAACCTGCATTAAATCAGCACTTTGCTAGCGCGAATCGTTAGCATTATCGGCCTTTTTATGCTACGCTGTTTACAGAAATAGATAGCAGGAGGCACATACCGTGTTTTTAATGAAAGATATCGTTCGCGACCCCAACCCTGTGTTGCGTGCCACCGCCAAACAACTCACTTTTCCGCTTAGTGATGCGGACAAGCAACTTGCCCACGACCTAATGGAATACCTGGTCATCAGTCAGGACGAGGAAGAAAACAAAAAATATAAATTACGTCCGGGTGTTGGCCTGGCCGCACCCCAAGTGGATCGCTCTGTTGCCATGACCGCCGTTTTGATTCCAGATGACGATGGCGGCATCTTCTTGCAGGACGTGCTCGTCAACCCCCGCGTTGTCAGCCACTCCGTTCAGAGTGCGGCGCTTGCTGAAGGTGAAGGTTGCCTGTCAGTTGACGACCCCCACCCTGGTTATGTTCCCCGTCACGACCGTGTCACCATTAAGTACAACACGCTTGACGGTGAGGAAAAGAAGTTGCGGCTCAAGCACTACCCCGCAATCGTCGTTCAGCACGAAATCGACCACCTGAATGGCATCTTGTTCTACGATCACATTCGCAAGGACAAGCCGTTCGAACTGGAAGACCCACAAGGCATTCTCCTCAGCTAACCTAAAAAGAGCACGTGTTCAGCCACAGTGGCCGGATACGTGCTCTTTTTTTGTCGGCTCGCCAAGTTAGTTTAGCTTGCGCAAATCGTTGACGTAACCCCTAGTGCTCATGTTCACCATCAGTGTGACATCGACGTTAAGTTCACCGTTTCGAATCCACACGTCGGTTAGTTCAAGTAGGTCGCGGGGAATCTGGCTGAATGCTGTGCGCACCTGCTCCACCGTCAAGTCACCCTTGACTGGCACCCGGAAATTCGTGAGGGCAAGATTGCGCCCCCAGACCTTGTCCACGGGGTGACCATTAACAGGATTCAGCCCAAGTTCCTTCAATACGGGCTTAACCAGTTTGTTCGTTGAATCTAACCAGCGTGTTTCCCGCCGCCGTTCAACCAACCGGATTCCCGCAATAATCACTAAGATAATAATAATCAAACAAACAATGAAGATGATTTTCGGATCCATGGCTCACCCCTCTTTTCTGCCACCCTAATTATCGCACATTAACGAACTGTGCCCCAAGATATTGATAATACTTTAATGAATGCTTATCCGCGGATTGACCGAGGCCTTCTATATGGAAGAAACCACGCGCTTATTGGCACTTTTCTTCCCTCACCCAACACATTATGCTAGAATGTTAGTAACGTTTGGCTTTTTGCCAACAATGTGCGGGTATAAACACAAAAATCCTCAGCGTGAGGACCACTTTTTGTGTACTTGAAAGGAGAACCATTTTTATGATTTACAAAGTACTTTTCCAGCCTAACAAAATTGAGAACCCACGTCGCGAAAACACGCGCTCAATTTACATTGAGGCCGATTCTGCTGTTGCAGCACGTGCGCTCGTTGAAAACAAGACCGACTACAACATTGAACTTATTCAGGAACTGAGCGGCGACTTCCTTGCCTACGAACAGCAGTCTCCTGAATTCAAAATTACGGAGTTATAGTCTATGAAGCTCAACATCAAGAAAAATGAAACCGCGGCGTTTGCCGTCGGTGGTTTGGGTGAAATTGGTAAAAACACGTATGGCATTCAGTACCAAGACGAAATTGTCGTAATCGACGCCGGAATTAAGTTCCCCGAAGACGACCTGCTCGGGATTGATTACGTTATTCCTGATTACTCCTACCTGGTGCAGAACAAGGACAAGATTAAGGCCCTCGTTATCACGCACGGTCACGAAGACCACATCGGGGGTATTCCTTACTTCCTGAAGGCCCTGCCTGACGTGCCGGTATACGCCCCACCGCTTGCGGCCGCCCTCATTCGGGGTAAGCTGGAAGAACACGGGATTCTGCGGTCAACCAAGCTTGTCGAAATCGACGAAGACAGTGTCCTCAAGTTCGACAACATGTCCGTCGACTTCTTCCGCACGACCCACAGTATTCCTGACACCCTCGGGATTGCGGTGCACACGCCAAATGGTGTAATTGTGGAAACCGGGGACTTCAAGTTCGACCTGACCCCAGTTGGTGATCAGCCTTCGCCTAACCTGCAGCGGATGGCCCGTCTCGGTGAGGAAGGCGTCTTGCTCCTCATGTCCGACAGTACGAACGCCGAAATCCCGAACTTCACCAAGTCGGAGCGGTTTGTTGGTCATTCCATTCGCCACATTTTTGAAGGCATCGAGGGCCGCATCATCTTTGCCACCTTCGCCTCCAACATTTCCCGTGTGGCCCAGGCAGCTGAGGCAGCCATGAACAATGGCCGCAAGATTGCCGTGTTCGGACGGTCAATGGAAACCGCAATCGTGAATGGCCGTGAACTTGGCTACCTTGATATTCCAGACGACGTCCTCGTTGACGCCCACGAACTCAACCGCCTGCCAGCCGACAAGGTCATGATTCTGTGTACCGGGTCGCAAGGTGAACCAATGGCCGCCCTTTCGCGGATTGCTAACGGTACCCACCGGCAGATTAGTATCCAGCCCGGCGACACGGTCGTCTTCTCAAGTAACCCAATTCCTGGGAACACGACCAGCGTGAACGCCGTCATCAACCAACTGGAAGCAGCCGGCGCCAACGTCATCCACGGTAAGATTAACAACATCCACACGTCTGGTCACGGTGGTCAGGAAGAACAAAAGCTGATGCTTCGGCTGATGAAGCCTAAGTTCTTCATGCCATGCCACGGTGAATACCGGATGCAGAAGATTCACACCGAACTGGCGCAGCTCTGTGGGGTTCCCGAGGAAAACACGTTCATCATGGAAAATGGTGACGTCCTCGCCCTCACTGAGAACTCAGCGCGCCGTGCCGGCCACTTCCCTGCTGGTGATGTTTACATCGACGGTAGCGGAATTGGGGACATCGGTAATGCCGTCATTCGTGATCGGCGGATGCTCTCTGAAGAAGGCCTAGTTGTGGTCGTTGCGACCATCAACATGCAAAAGCACACGGTTCTTGCCGGTCCTGACCTGCTCTCCCGCGGATTTGTCTACATGCGTGAATCCGGCGAGCTGATTAATCAGGCCCAGCGCCAGATTTATAAGACCATCAAGACGACTTTTAACGATAACGAGAAGGTATCCGAGGCAATGCTCAAGGACGCCATCACTAATGCGTTGTCAGAATTCCTGTTCAAGCGGACAGAGCGCCGACCAATTATTATTCCAATGTTGATTACGCTCTAACCAATCAATGCGTTCGGCTCAGGTCGAACGCATTTTTTGTGGCAAAATTTCAACGCGTAACTGGATCTTTTCCCATGATTGGCAGGCGCACAACGTCGGACTTTCCCGCTGATAATGAGACGAATTGCCACTTATTGTTCATTACCTAACGATGGCAGCCCCGTTACAGTTGTGTTTCAATGGGCAGACCGGTATACTTTTATGTAGAGTAAATTTTTCGGAGGTTCGTTATGCCCTACCTGTACATCATTTTCAATCCAGGTGCTGGTTCACGAACTGCGGGGGCAGCCTGGCAGGTAGTTAAGCAGCGGTTAGCCGAGACTAACACAGAATTTGCGGTACGCGTTGTCCAGCATCACGGGCACACTGAACAACTGGCCCATCAGGTAGGTGAGTTTGCGGCACATAAGGATGGGGTCATGGTCGTCATTGGCGGGGATGGCACGCTCAACCAGGCGGTCAACGGTCTCCGCGCTTCGGGGAACACAACGATGCCCCTCGCCTACGTTCCGGCGGGCAATGACGTGGACTTCGCCTCGGCAGCGGGAATCAGCACCGATCCGCTCACGGCAATCAACCAGATTCTCGATACCGAAAAGCCGCGCACCATCCACATCGGGCATTACAAGGAGTTGACCTACAAGTCATCTGGCTATTTTGTCAGCACACTTGGCGTTGGCCTCGACGCAGCGGTGGTTTACGCAAGTGGCGGGACCACGAGCTTGCCCGTGCTGCGGCATCGACGCGTTAACCGGGGCGTCCGCATTGCCCAGCTGCTGTCCGCATTTGTGAACCGTCAGCCATTTGGTGCAGCGATTCACCACAACGGGAAGAACGAGTTAATCGGCGACCTGTTAATCTGCACCGCGCTGGTTCACCCCTACTATGCGGGCATGAAGCTGGACACAAAGAACACGCTAGAAACGCCCGGCATCGACTTACTTGCGGTGCGGGACGTGAACATCTTCCACCTATTGTTCCTGCTGTTCATGCTGATAATCGGCAAGCCGAAAGAAACGAGCGCAATTCACCACTACTACGGTAACCACCTCCGCATGACTACAAACACGCTGGAGTTCGGCCACGTCGACGGCCACGAACTTGGCAGCCGCCTCTTCGACCTCGAACTCAGCACGGTACCACAACTACTGTGGCAATAACTCTGTCCGGCTTAAGTAGTTTTGTGGAGGTATACCAGTGGGAGGCTCCGCGTTGTGGGGTTTGGCCTCCGGGTCCGGGCTGGGCCTCGGGTGTGCTTCGCCGTGGTCGCTGTGGCGGTCGTCTGGAGCCGGAAAACCGCCGTCTCCAGACTAAAAATTTAGCTTTGCATCGTCGCGGTTAACGTCTAACTCGTACGATGTTTGGCATTTAATCGCATGTTCTATCTCGTACCCAAATCCCCAATGCTCCTCACACAAATCTAAATTTTTCCCTCAGTAAAACCTGAGATGCCTGGCAAAACCCGCCAGTCATCCCAGGTTTTACTGTTGCCACAGTTGGGCGGCACACCCGAGACCCAGCCCGGACCCTCCGGCCAAACCCCACAACGCTCCGCTGGATAGTAAGTGAAATCTCAGTTGCCTCGTATTGCTAGGAGACATAACGTCCATGAAGCGTGACTGATTCCGGTACGACAGTTATTTCTGTTTTATATGGTGCCGTCGAAAGATTTATTTTTTAACCAACGCTGTAGCGACTGGGCGGGGTCGGTGCGCGTGTAGTGCGGTTGGGATTTTCCTGTGAAAGCTATGGTGAGAGAAGACCGGTGCGGTTTTTGCGCCGGGCTTCTCCACACCATAGCCGGCAAAAATTAAGACCCGCCAGGAGAAAAAGATTTCCCAGCAGGTCCTAACAATACGTATTAAGTTCGTAACCCGAAGAACGGCGAGGCGGGGCTCAATTTTTAGGTTGAAGACCCGGTTTTTGGGGCTTCAACCGGCCGCACGGAAAATCCCAGCCGCACGGAACGCGCACCGGCCCCGCTCAGGCGCGGCCCTAGACCACTACCATGCCCAGAACTTCACCAATGACTTACGCTGCCGGACGCGTCAGCTAAGCCTGCTTCATGAATGAGGCGGGCGTGATGCCGTCCATCCCGATTAGTGGATCAACCGTATTGTTTGCCACCATCTCGTTCGTCAAGAACTCTGGAAGCTTCCGTTGCTCAGCTTCGACTGCTTCTGGCTCCTCCGCGACTCCGGAATCATGAACGCTTGAGGACTGATTAACCTCAACCTGTCGATCAGCGGCTTGCAAATCTTCTGCTGCTGGTTTGCCATCATCAGGGGTTGCACCACCCGCATCCTTTAGGCCGAACGCGGCGCGCAGCTGGGCGACGAGGCCGGTTTTGCGATTTGCCGCCAGTGTGGTTGCCGCTAAGCTGAACGCACTTGGCTCACCAATGAGGATGAGGAATCGTTTTGCCCGCGTGATGGCCGTGTACACAAGGTTCCGCTTGAGCATGCGGCGGCTTTGGAGTGTGAGCGGCAAAATGACCATGTCGAACTCGCTCCCCTGCGCCTTGTGGATGCTGGTCGCGTACGCCAGTGTGATTTTGGACCAATCACCGCGGTCGTACTGAAGCTCATTACCGTCAAAATCAATGGTGAGCGAATCGCCGTGACCCTTTTCGGCCTTGGTAATCCCAACGACCTTGCCGATTTCACCGTTGTACACGTTGTTTTCGGGATTATTCACCAGCTGCAGAACCTTGTCGCCAATGCGGAATATCATCCCGCTAGCGGTCTCAACCTGCTTGCTGTGGGCGCCGGCCGGGTTGAAGATTTCCTGAACTAATGGGTTTAAGCGGTCAACGCCGGCACTACCCCGATACATTGGCGCAAGCACCTGCACCTGCAGCGGGTCAAAGCCCTTGCGCACCGCCGCCGCGACCACCTGTTCAACCACCTGTGGCACCTGTTCCGGACTGCACGCAAAGAAGCTGCGGTCCGGTTTTTGCGTTAACAGGTCAGGCGGCAATTCACCCTCGTTGATTGCGTGGGCAAGAGGCACGATGGACGAATTATCGTCCTGCCGGTGAATGTGCGTGAGCTCGACACTCGGCAGCGCGTGACTGCTCAGAATATCGGCGAAAACCTGGCCCGGACCAACCGATGGCAGCTGGTCCTTATCCCCAACCAAAACGATGGTCACACCCGGATGCGCTGCGTTTAACAACGTCCGCAGCAGGTACGTATCCACCATGGACACCTCATCCACAATCAGCAGCCCATCCGGCAGGTCGCGCTCCTCGTAACTGGCATCGTCAATGCCCATCCCGAGCAGTCGGTGAATCGTGCTGGAGGGCAAATTCGTGGTCTCGGCAATGCGCTTGGCCGCACGTCCGGTTGGGGCGGCAAGCATAATCGGGAACGTTTCGGTCCCGCGGTACTTGTTCGGATCCAGGTCGATATCGTGCAACTCGGCAAAGCCGTGGACGACCGCGTTGATAATTGTGGTCTTCCCGGTGCCTGGGCCCCCAGTCAAAACAAAGACTGAACTGGTCAAAGCTTCCTTGATTGCCTCAATCTGCGTGCCGTCATACTCAATGCCCAGCGTGTCCTCAGCGTGGTCAATCGCCTTGGCCACCGCCTTTTCGCTGGGTACATTCTCCTTGACGCTGGCAAGACCGGCGAGCTGCCGCGCAATTTGGACTTCCGCGTCGTACAACCGCTTGGGGAACAAATGCCCATCGTGGGTCACCAGCCGGCGCTGCTGCACTAACTCCGCAATGGCCTGAAGCAGCACCTCATCGGAGACGCCGCGATTACCAAGCAGCTGGCGCGCCGCATTGAACAGGTCATCGGGTTCGACGTACGTGTCCCCCTCGCTTTCAGTGCGCTCCTCAAGGGCAGCGAGCAACGCACCAGCAATCCGCTCGGGCGCATCCAACGCAAACCCAAGTCCAGCCGCAATGCGGTCGGCCGTCACAAAGCCAATGCCGACGATATCGCTGACCAGCTGGTACGGGTTGGTCTTGATGATTTCCAGTGCGTCCTCGTGGTACTGGTTAAAAACCTTCCCCGCCAAGTTCCCACTGATGCCGTACTGGGCCAGGCCAATGACGATTTGCTCCATCCCCAGGTTTTCCTTCAGTGCGGCAATGAGCAGCGTCGCCTTTTCCGCGCGTAGGCCAACCTGATCCAGCTTCTTCGGGTTCTTCAGGATTTGGTCAATTGCGTCCATGCCGAGCACGTCAACAATCTTCGTGGCCGTTTTCGCCCCGATGCCTGGGAACCGAGAGCTCGCCAGGTAATTGATTAATCCCTCGCGACTAGTCGGTTGGTCACTTTTGTAGCTAGTGGCGGCAAATTGCTGTCCGTACTTGGGATGGTTTTCCATGTGGCCGGTGAAGGTGTATGTTTCGTCTTCCTTCATATCGGCAAAATCACCCTTCACAACAATTTCGGGTTCGGTCCACTTGACGGAAATAGCGGTGATTTGAATGAGCAAAATTTTGAACAGACTGTTCGGACTGGTGAAGAAGATGCTCTTCAGCTTGCCGCTGACGGTCGCCTCATCATTGTTCATCGTGCTGCTCCTGCTCGCTTAAAAAGTGCACGAGTTCCCGGGCACGCTGGTATGAATCAGGGTCCGCCTTCTTTGCCTCATCCAGATATTGCGAGCCGTCCTCACCCGTCGCGCTCACGGCCATGCCGTATGCGAGCAACACCTGAGCGTTCCCTGTCTTCAGCAGTGGCGCCAAGATTGGCTTAACTGGCTCATTGACACCCTGACCCAGCAGCAAGTTGGCCGTAAGCACTGCCGCATCAATCGCTTCGGGGAACAAATCGTGGGCCGTCATCGCAAAGGCGACCGCCCGCACGTCATCCCCGAGCTCCTGGTAGGACAGTGCAACCATGTACGCGGCATCGGCCCGCAGTGACGGCGTAATCTCCTTGCCCGTCAGTGGCAGCAGGCGTGCGAGTGCGTCCTTAAAGCTGCCCTGCTGGTAAGCCGACAAACCCCAGTTGTAGCGCAACTCAGGGTCATCGCGAAAGAGGCCGAGGGCTTTAACGATGAGCTCATCTGCCTGGTCGAACGCCTTCATGTTAATCAGCATCGCCGCCAGCATGCGGTATGCGTCCACCTCGCGTGGGTGCTCGTCAATGTAATGCACCGCGGCACTGATTGCGGCTTCCTTATCGCCCCCATTGAACTGATCAATGATTTCTTGCATGATTTACCTCCACCATGTTCAATTGCAAAGCGCAAGCAAAATATCTACTTGCTTGCGCCATACGCCGGTTTAAATTGTGTCAGTTGCGTCCCGCTTGCCCGGCAGGAAGTGGGTGTCATTCCACTTCACCATCTTATACGGCAGCTTTGGTCCTTCCACGGTCTCAATAATGGTGAGACTGCTGTTGGTGAGGCCACCGTCCTTGCGCAGGTCCGCAATCGGTGTGCCCACCAGGTGCTGAATGAGCGCGGCGAGTGAGGCCCCGTGCCCGATGAAGAGCAGATTGGCCTTCCCCGTGTCATCAGCTGCCACCGCGGCCTGAATTGCCGGCGTCATGCGCTCCAGCAGCTGCGGAAAGCTTTCACCGTGCAGGGCGCGCGGGTCATAATTGGCCGGGTCGTGCCGGAATGCGTGAAGCTCCTTGGGCCACTTTGCCTCAACGTCGACGAACGTCTGGCCTTCCATGAGACCCAAATTGAATTCACGCAAAGCCGGCATCACCGTTAGTGGTACTTTGTGGTTCAGTGCCTTCAGCAGTGTCTGGGCCGTTGTGCGGGTCCGTTGCAGGGGACTTACATACGCGTGCGCAAATTTGGTGCCATCGAGATACTTGGCCAGAGCCGCAATCTGCACGAAACTTTCTGGAAGCAGTGGTGAATCCCCCGCGGCGCCCTGGTACCGGCCCTCGAGGTTCCACTGTGTTTTACCGTGACGAATAAAATATAAACGCGTCAAAATCTTTCCCCCTACCTAGATAACCTCCATTATCCCACGGTAATGCTGTTTTCGCATCCCTTGCAGGCAATTTTGCTTGGACAAAAAAACCCCGGAATGTGCTGGACGGCAAATCCGTCAGCGTTCCGGGGCGTTGCTTAAATCTTGTTGGAGTTATCAGCAATCCGCTTTTGAATGGCCAAGCGACCAAACTTAACGGCTTCCGTAATAATCAGTACAACCAGCCCTGCCAGTGTTGGAATAATCCAGCCCACAAAGAAGTTAACCGGTGTGGTGTGGAAAATACCGTTCATGAACGGCAGGTAGATAATCCCGCACTGGAGCAGCAGCAGGATGCCGATGATCCAGAAGGCCATCTTGTTTTGGAAGAAGTACTTCGAGATGACCGGGTGGCTGTTACGCAGATTGAACAGGTAGAAAATCTTCCCGAAGATCACAATCTGCAGGGTAACTGTAGAACCAACAACGGTGCTCATCCCCTGGCCGTGCAGCCAGTCGAAGATGAATATCCCCATACCGGCAATGAGCAGCGCAACGTACGCAATTTCGACCCCGTGCCACTTGGTCAAAATCCCTTCGTTAACGTTCCGTGGTCCCCGCGCCATGATGCCTGTTTCTGGTGGTTCGAAGATGAAGGCAAACTGAATGGTCAGCGCCGACACCATGTTAATCCAGAGCAGCTGGGTTGGAAACAGTGGCATGTCTTGCTGAAGCGCGATACTGAGCACAACAACCAGCCCTTCAGCAAAACTGGTTGGGAGCAGGTAGCGAATCGTCTTCCGAATGTTGTCGAAGACGTGGCGCCCTTCACGCACCGATGTCAGAATCGTTGTGAAGTTGTCGTCAGCCAGAACCATGTCGGCTGCACCCTTCGCGACTTCGGTCCCCTTAATCCCCATGGCAATCCCGATATCAGCTTGCTTCAGCGCTGGCGCATCGTTCACCCCGTCACCGGTCATACCGACAACGTGGCCTTGTGCCTGCTGAGCGCGCACAATTCGGAGCTTGTCCTCTGGAGTGGCCCGGGCAAAAACGGTGTACCGGTCAATTTGGTCCTCGAGCTGCTCATCACTGAGTTTCTCCAGTTCCGGACCGGTAATGGCCTCAATGGATTCACCCATGTTCAGCTGCTTAGCAATTGCACTGGCAGTCCGCGGGTCATCACCGGTAATCATCTTAACCTTCACGCCGGCAATCCGCAGTTCCGAGATCGCGGTGGCAACCTCTGGCCGTGGCGGGTCAATAATCCCGACAAGACCGACGAAGTGCAAGCCTTCACCGATTACGTCCTGGTCGATTTCATCCACGCCGTCTGGAACAACCTGATAGCCGACCGCCACCAGCCGCTTACCATCGCTGGCAAGGCGGGTTACCTGGCGCTCTATTTCGGCATCATCAACTGGGGTACCGTGCGAGTTGGCCAAGCGCGCCAAGGTTTGTGGAGCCCCCTTCACCATCAGGACCTTTTGTCCGTCAACCATCGCCATGCGGGCGGAGTAACGAAACTGCGAGTCAAATGGCAGTGAGTCAATTTCGTCCGGATCTGGGTCCTTGCCGGTCAGCTTGTGGTAAAGCGAGGTGAGTGCGCCATCGGTTGGTTCACCGGTAAGCACCCACTGACCATCTTCATCGTGGAATTCCGCATCGGAGGTTTCCCCCGCAATCCGGACAAGCCACTTCAGGTCCTGGTTATTTTGCCAATCAACCGTTGCGCCGCGCGCGTCCATGATGTGCCCAGCGGCGGCATAACCGACCCCATCAACGGTGTACTGCTTCGTCCCAATGACAATGTCGGTAACCGTCATTTCGTTCTTCGTGAGTGTCCCCGTCTTATCACTGTTAATGATATCGACGGCACCCAAGGTTTCAACGGCCGGCAAGGTCTTCACAATCGCGTTTTGCTTGGTTAGCTTGCGCGTCCCCATCGCAAGCACAACTGACGTGCTGGCTGGTAGCCCTTCAGGCATGGACCCAACGACCATCGTGATGACGGCAATCGTCAGAGTTGGCAGACTGTAAACCTTCGTCCACAGCCCAACGATGAACAGCAAAATCGCCACGGCAACAATCGCAAGGGATAACTGCAACCCAAGCTTATTCAGGTTGCGGACCAATGGTGTTGGCTTTGGCTTAATCGTCTTGACGCTGTCCTGGATGTGCCCGATTTCGGTGTCCGCCCCAGTGGCAACAACCACCCCGAGGCCAGAACCGGTAGTCACCGCGGTGGACGCGAAGACCATGTTCGTCCGTTCGGCCAGCGGAATTGATGCCGCACCAAGCGGATCTTCCGTCTTTTCAACCGAATTGGTTTCCCCCGTCAGCACAGATTCCTGCACACTGAGGTTATCCGCCTCGATTAACCGCATGTCAGCGGGCACCGCGTCACCGGCTTCCAGCTGAACGAGATCCCCTGGGACCAAATCATGCGAGGATAATTCAAGTTTGTCCCCATCACGGTAGACATAATTGCTGGCAACAAGCAGCTCCGAAATCTTCGCAAGCGCGTTGTCGGCTGACTCCTCCTGGAAATAACCGATAAATGCGTTCGCAATGATTACGAGCGCGATAACCGCTGAGTCGGAGTAATGGTGCATGAAGAAGGTCAAAATCGCAGCGGCAGCTAGAATGTAGTTGATGCTGTCGTTAAACTGCTTGAAAAAGCGCAAAATCTTTGACTGTTTCTTCGCCACCAAGGCATTGGGTCCGTACTCGCGCAGACGCTTTTGCGCCTCGGTTGAGCTTAACCCGTTATCCATATCCGTCTTGTACTGCGCGGCTAATTCGTCACTACTTAATTGCCATAACGGCGGTTTAGCAGATTGTTGTTTCCCGTCCGGTCTTCCGGACTTTGACTCAGAAGAGTCCATTCAATCACCCTCTAATAATTTATTTTTGGTGGTGATTAGTTGCTTTAACTAATCACCTTTACCTGCTTAATTTAATTCTATCATACTAATGCCACCGCGAGATAGTTCGTTAGGCCTACCATTTAAAATATTTTGCAGAAACAAAAAAAGCCACAACCACCCAAATACGGGCGATTGTGGTAGCATAACTCGACGAATATCGTCAAGCCTTTTGCAAAAAATGACGGCGCGCAGATTCTACGTAAATCCACATCATCATTTATCTAATCGTTTTATAATTAAACGTACTGAAGCTCCTGGACCTCACTGTAGGCGTGATTGATTGTCCCGCCACCGAGGCACTCCTCACCGTCGTAAAAAACAACGGCCTGGCCAGGCGTGATTGCGCGAACGGGCTCGTCAAACGTAACCGTTGCGGTGTCTGCACCAGTCATCTTCACCGTCACGCCGGTATCTGGCTGGCGGTAACGGAACTTGGCGGTAATGTGGAACTCGTCGCCTGGGCACGTGCCAGTTGCAAAGGAAATGCCGGAGCAATCCAAACTGGTCGCCATCAGGTCAGGGTTGTTGAAGCCTTGGCCGACGTAAAGAATGTTCTTCTTGATGTCCTTGCCGGTAACAAACCATGGCTCGGAGTTCTCGCTGCTCCCACCAATCCCAAGGCCGGAACGCTGGCCGATGGTGTAGTACATGAGCCCACTGTGCTCACCCATCACCTGACCGTCGCGCGTCATCATGGTCCCTGGCTGTGCTGGCAGGAACTCGCTCAGGAAGTGCTTGAAGTTGCGCTCACCGATAAAGCAAATACCAGTGGAGTCCTTCTTCTTGGCGGTGGCCAAACCAGCCGCCTCAGCAATTGCCCGAACTTGCTTCTTCTGCAAGTGGCCAATTGGGAACATCGACTTCTTCAGCTGGTCCTGAGACAGCTGGCTGAGGAAGTAGGTCTGATCCTTACCCTGATCAGCACCACGAAGCATGTGGGTTACACCATTCTCGTCGGTGGTTACCTGTGCGTAGTGGCCCATCGCGATGTAATCAGCGTCAAGCTGCTCTGCGTAGTCGAGGAAAGCCTTGAACTTGATTTCCTTGTTGCACATTACATCAGGGTTGGGGGTCCGGCCGGCCTTGTACTCGTCGAGGAAGTATGTGAACACGCGGTCCCAGTACTCCTTCTCGAAGTTAATGCCGTAATACGGAATACCGATTTCGTCAGCTACCTTAGCGACGTCATCGTAATCTTCGGTGGCGGTACAAACACCGTCATCGTTCGTATCATCCCAGTTCTTCATGAACACACCGACCACGTCGTAGCCTTGCTGCTTGAGTAGCAGTGCCGAAACGGAACTGTCCACCCCGCCAGACATGCCGACAACAACGCGGATGTTGGAATTGTCCACAATAATCACCATCATTTCAATTAGATTCTAAAATCACCGATTTGAAGGTCGGAATTCCAGTAAATTCTAGTATAGCAGTCATTGCCAATTTTGCCTACCATTAGTAAGCAAATTGTCGTTGTCCGGCAGCTTCAGTTGTTTTGGTGGTAATAGGTACTGAGTGGCATAGGGGCCGCGACTGGGCGGGGCCGGTGCGCGTTCCGTGCGGCTGGGATTTTCCGTGCGGCCGGTTGAAGCCCCAA
>NZ_RRYD01000003.1 GCF_004010095.1 Lacticaseibacillus hulanensis
CTCTTAACTTCACTGCTCTGATCACGACTATCAGAAGCAACTGTAGACTTGTTTGGAAGGTTCTCCAACTTGTTCTGGTCCTGGTTACTCTTAGCTTCATCAGAAGCAACTGTAGACTTGTTAGGAGTGTTCTTCAACGTGTCTTGGGCCTGCTTTGTGGCATCGCTGACAGCCTTAGTATTAGTTGCTAAGTCGGCAAGGGTTTTACCTCCAGCGTTAGCAGCTGCAACCTGGAAACTCTTTGCATTGTTAGCAATGTAGTTCTTTACTCCATCAGGCACTGTTGCACCCTTAAGGGTAAGGACACGAACGATGACGCGCTGCAATACTTCAGCTTGGTCCGTGTAGCTTTCATTTGTCAAATCGGATGTTTTACCGTAAACGGTAACCTTACCGCCTTTGTAAACATAACCACCCGCTGTACCACCATTGGCATCAAGCATTGCTTTAGCACGCCCGATTTGAAGTGTGGTTTTTACGTCCTTAGCAGCCTCGGGATTGGCGTTAACCGCATCCTCTGCATTGGTTAAGGCTGTCTGCAAGGCAACCTTAGCACTTTCAGAAATAGTTGAAGTCTTCGCTGGTACCGTGACTGGGTCAGCGCTCGTTGCAGCGGACACATTGCTTGTGCCAGCAGCACCAACACTAAGCAAAGCGATTGAGGCCACACCTGCGGCAACCCAGTTCTTCTTCACTTTGTAAAGTTTCTTTGCTCCTGAACGATCTTTCATGAATAATTCCTCCCAATGATTATAAAATTGCGCGCATCGAGTGACTCACGTAGACCTATGACGACGCTATTCCCTCGAATTACTGGTTTTAGTGTACAACGCTAATTTCTACCTGGCCAATACGTTTTCATGCTGTTTTGTACGAATGTAACGTTTGTTTTACTGCTTCAAACAATATTTTTGTTGATATTTACATCGTTTCAGCACAAAAAATCCAATAACATTTTTATTTAGTTGCGGCTTTGCAACTTACAGCGCTTTCATTCTTTAGCAAAAGCTTGAAAGGTCACTTTGTGTTTCACATTTTCTACTATTCGACGCATTATTGTTGCCTTTGTGCAATTTTCATCCCGAGGCATTATTTTGGCCTAAAACAAAAATGTGCTACGTTTTTGCATGAATTTTCCATATAATTTCATATTTAAGCGGAAACAATTTCCAGTTTTCTGAACGTGTGTTACAAAAATGTAATCTGGAAAATCAATTATGTCTCTGCCACAATCATTAACCAGAATGGTGTTATTGTTTGTTACTAAATAAGCCGGTTTAATAATTAGTGTCCACAAAATGAAGTACTTCTATTATTAGATACTGCCTGTCGTCAGATTACTAACCCAAGCAACGCCTACTCGTTTCAGCTCTCCCCACATGCTTGCCAACGCTCAAACCGAAATTCGCTCACCAAAAAGAGCCTGCACCCTTGCAGCACCAAGCTGTTCGGGTTGCAGGCCCTCGCCTAATTAATATTTAGTCGTGAACTTACCACTCGGATATACCCAGTACATGTGCTCAGACTTTAGCTTGCCGTTATCCTTGCGCTCGTAGCCAGTGACCATGTACACGGCGATGCTGGCATCCCCCTTGCCCTTCTTCTCACACTTGTATGCTGCCGATGCTTGGGCCTTTTCTTCCGGGTGCTGACCGAAGTAGTTCGCGACAATCGCCACTGCCTTGGCCTTCGTCATGTCGCCATCCGGAACCATTACGCTACCACTCGTCGCGGTGATGGCACCCTTGATGGATTCCTGCTTCTTCTTTGTTGCTTTCTTAGTAGAAGAGTCGCTCGAAGATTTGCTGTTGACGTCCACAATCTTGGGCGTCTTTTTCTTCGCGACCTTATGGGTTTCAACCGGTGCCGAAGCAAAGTGTGGCCGAATGACCCGATCGTAGCCAATCACCGCGACTAGCGCGATGACGAGCACGATGAGCATGCCCCTTGTGTCTTTGAGCGTGGTCGCCATCCGTCGCGTGCGAATGCGCGGATTAGGATTGCGGGATGCACCGACGTACTTACTGATGTACCGCAACATGACCACCACAATGAGGAAGACGATGAATAGCTCCCGCACGAGTAGGTTATGTAAGATGATGTCCAAGATTGTGTTCAACATACGCTTTTTTCTCCTACAATTATTGTTGCCCCATACAACTACTTGAGTATACCGCAAGCGCGTACACGGTGCACTCCGATTTATGCCGCAGATGAGCTCGCTGATGCACTGATTTTCACTTTACTTGATACTTTTGGTCAACATTTGCACTATTCATGCGATAGTAAAGATGGCTCAACAAGTGGGCATCGACACGTGTCCCGCACCACTCATCACCCTTTTGCCGATATTTGCCGCGACATCGCCGACCTAAACAACTATACTTAATGGCAGAGTATCAAATTGGCGCGCGTTGTGCACGTTGGCCATTCATGGAGGAAACACATGCAGATTAAAACTACCACTGTACTAGATTCACAGATTCACGCCCACAGCGTCGCCATCCGGACCGCCGTGTTCGTGAAGGAACAAAACGTGCCCACCGAACTTGAAGTCGATGAAGACGAGGGCAAATGCGTCTACTTCGTCGGATACAACAACGCAGGCACACCAATGGCAACCCTGCGCCTGAACCCCGAAAGCTACGGCTACCACGTTCAGCGCGTCGCCGTGATGAAGCAGGCTCGTGGCACCGGCCTGGGCCGGGAGATCATGCAGAAGGCCATCGAGTACGCTAAGGAACACGGCGCTGAGAAGCTCGTGCTCGGCGCGCAGACGCACGCAACCGGCTTTTACGAAGGCCTCGGCTTCACGTACACCAATAAGCCCGAGTTCATGGACGCTGGCATCCCCCACCGCGAGATGCAGCTGAAGCTCTAAGATAATGCGTAATCCCCGGATGGCCAGGTGGCTGTCTGGGGATTTTGTTTTGTCTGGACGCGAGCGTGGCTGGTGGTTGATCGCGATTGCGGGCACGCACTACCGGATTTGCTGATACGATTTTACGCGTGAATACGCTATAATAGAAGCAAGTTAAGGTGAGTCGGGCCGCGGCCTGGCGCAACCCCAAGTCACACGGAGCCGGAATTTGCACTGGAGGAAGACCATGTCACAGAAGCGAGCCTCATTTATTTTCACCCTCATGTTCATCGTTCCTTACATCTGCGCGGTGGCCATCATTGGCGTATCGTACAACGTGCTTGTCGCCCACGGTGGCAGTCCATGGCGCATCGCGGTCGGGACCATTGTGGGCACGATGCTGCTGTATTTCCTCAAGATTCCCCTAGAGCGCCCCCTGCGCATCCTCGGCAAGTACACGTTCCGCTTCAACCGCCGCGTCATCCGCCTGTTCATGCTGGATGAGGCCAAGAGCTGGAAGAAGTACGCCAACATCGCCATCGACGCCATCTTCAGCCTGCTCGGCATCCTCACCGTTGGCTTCCTGTGGGGCGGCCATGCCGGCTACGAACTCCTCTCTGGCACCCTGATTGGCTGGATTGTGATGGTTCTGTTCGGCTCCCTGTGTATCTCCGGGTACATGGAATTCGACGCGCTGTCGATTAAGTGAGACCAGCTTGGTCCGTGGCCACCGGGATTTTAGGCCAGATCACAATTAGCCGCCGAGCCTGCATCATGCGGGTCCGGCGTTTTTTATGCCACCAAATCGTTGGGCTGATCATTCTGCTGTGACCAAACGTTGTACAATAGAAGCAAATCATGCACCCGAAAGGACGATTCTTATGCGCCGCAACATTCAAAACATCGATACCACCACGCCCCACACCTACTCCGGCTTCTTCAACCGCACCGGCTACAAGGTGAACCGCGATGAGGACGGCATCGAGGAGTACGCACCCACGCTGCTCATCACGAACGTCAAGGACGACACGGGGCGGCTGCTGACGGACCATCTCTGGTTCGACTACAGCGCAGACTTCAAGGCACTGGGCCAGCTGAAGTCCGGCGAGTTGCTGAAGTTCGACGCGCTCGCCACGACCTACATGAAGGGTCGCCCCGGTGAGCACCACAAGGACTTCCAGCTCACGGACCCAACCAACATCAGCCTCGTGCGCCCCGGCGACCACAAGCCGCTGCCGGATGACGACAAGGTCTTCATCGGCTGGATCATGAAGAGCAACGAGAAGTTCTACCGCATCTCCGGCCGCATGGTGGATCCGGAATACGTGGAGGCTTACACCCAGTGGGCGGAAGATAACAAGTAGTTGATACAGCACTAACCAGACGCGAAGATGGCGTTTGGCTAGTGCTGTTTTATTTATAATTACCGTATGGCCTTTCAACCCCAAATCCGCATCTGTATGTTATTATATTATTGATTATTACAGAACGTACTTTGGAGAGATAAAGATGAATTCAAGAAAAGACTTCCGTAACGGTAAGGGTAATGGGATAAACCGGATACTATATGTGCTCCTTGGGGTGGTGCTCAGTCTCGCGGTTATCGGCGTTATTTTCATTGTCGTTGTGGCCAAACCCAACCACGACAGTCAGTCGGAATCCGCCACTACTTCGGTTAGTTCCAGTAAGGCTGCGTCAACCACGAGCACGAAGAGTAGCTCGAGCTCCAGCAGTGCGGCCGCGTCCAGCAGTATGCCGGTAACCGTGACCGTAACTAACTACCAAAGCTACTCGCGCTACGATGGGGAGTACTACAGTGAATCTGGAATGGACGGTTACTGGTACGACGTTGATTTTTCATCTGGTACGGTCACGATGCTGGACAGTTCCGATTGGTCAGAAACTTTCCATTTTGACAAGGTCCTGCGCCACGAAGATGGGACCCTAGTCATCAACACGCACACAGACGACAGGGATTATGGCCAGCACGTGGCGTTCTTGTTTGCACCCAGCGACCGCAAAGTCACGCGGAACTGGCAGATTAACAGTCACATTGACGACCTGACCGACGTCTCAACCCCGCGGCTAAGCCCAGCACAATCAGCTGACGGCGGGAAAACCTTCGACATGGCCCCGGCCTACCACGCATTCGCGACGAACCAGACCACCCTGACTGATGGCGAAGCTACTTCCACAGTCTTCACGCTGGAATAGGCGAACACAAAATGAACGATGCCCAGACAATACGCCGCGGACACCGTTCATTTTTGTTTGTCGATACTCAGCCAGTTTTCACAGGGGGAGCAGACTCGCCTTCCGTCACTTATCCCCCATCAATTCCTCGGCCACGGCGAGCACGGCCGGACCGTTCATCGTGCCGTAGTCGTGCATGTCGATTACCTGCACGGGAATTGGCAGCGCCTTGGTCAGCTTCTCGCTCTCGAACCGGACTTGCGGGCCAATCAGCAGCACATCCGGGTGCCGGCGTGGGTACTCATCGGTGGCAGCATACACTGACGTGGCAAAGATCGTGTAGTCCCGCCCCTCATCCTTGGCCGCATCCTGCATGTGCTTGACGAGCAGGCTGCTGGAAAAACCGCCCGCACACACCAACATAATGGTCTTCGTCATTTTGCCTTGCCCCGTTTCGTGTTTATTGACTTCATTATAGAGCTTGTCAGTGCTGCCAACAACGCTCATGCCGGCCGTCTGGGATCCGTGCCACGACCATTTCGCCAATTTGTCGCAATTCTATTTTTCCAGGGTGCTACAATGAAGAAACGAGAAACAGCGAAAGTAGAGGCTAAGAGCGTGGACAACATTCGGTTAGCGAACAAATCTGATTACAGTGCCGTGGCGGCGGCGTACTTCATGGCAAACTGGGGCACCGGCACGATGGTTGTGTCATCCGGCAACTACAAAGCGGCGGACCTCAAGGGGGTCGTGGCGCTGGACGAGCACGACAAAATCGTCGGAATGATTACCTACGCCGTGCACGGCAACGCGCTCGAGATTGTTTCACTGAACGCCACCCCCGCCAATCAGGGCATCGGCAGCAAGCTCCTCACCGAGGCCGAACACCGGGCACTGGACGACGGGCTGACAATGATGCTACTGACGACCACGAATGATAATTTGCCGGGTTTGCAGTTCTACATGAAGCGCGGCTACCGCATGGCCAAGGTCATCCGCGGTGCCGCCGACCGGGCCCGTGAAGCTAAGCGCGCCATCCCCGTCGTCGGTTACGGTGGCATCCCCGTGCACGACGAGATTCTGCTGAACAAGGCGCTGTAACTAAAACCGACCGGTGCATCTGCGCGCCGGCCGGTATTTTTATACTATTCATTTGTCCTCAAAATCAATCCGGTGCAGCCTTACCAAATGCCACACGTAGATCACGATGGTCTTGACCACCGCGTAGACCGGGATGGCGAGGACCGTGCCGATGATGCCGTATAGGTGACTGACCACCAGCAGGATGATGACGATGGTGAGTGGGTGCACGTCCAGCGAGCGGCCAATCACGTTCGGGTAGATGAAGTTGCCGTCAATCAGGTGGACAATCACGGTGATCATAATCACGAACGCGACCTGCTTCCAGCCGATGGTGCTCGCCACCAGCACGGACGGAATCGCGCCGATGTACGGACCCAGGTACGGTATCAGCTGGGTAACCATCGCAATCAGCGCCAGCAGCAATGAGTATGGCTGGCCGATGATGGTGTAGCCCGTGCCCATGAACACCCCGACGAAGAGGCATTCGAGTGCCTGCCCGCTGATGTAGTGGGACAGCGTGTCGTCCATCCGCGCAAACGCGACGCCGACCTCATGCTGGTAGCGCTCCGGGAACAGCCGCTGGACGGACGGTACGAACTTCTTCCCGTCCTTCAGCATGAAGAACAGCACCATGGGAATCGTGATGATGGAAAAGAACGCGCCGGCTACCGAGCCCACGATGTTGGGCAAACCACTGGCGAAGGACTTGATGATGCCCCCCGCCATTTTCTCCGCGTTCAGCCGCTGCACGTACTGGTCTAGGTTCAGCTCCTGGTACCAGTGATACCGGCTGGCGTGGGCTGCGAACCGGCGCGTGTCGGTCACAAGCTGCGGCAGCGCGCCAATCATGTCACTGACCTGGTGCACAACCTTGGGCACCAGTGTCACCCCGCCGAGCACCAGCAGACCCGCCAGCACGACAAGAAGGAGCGGCACACTCCAGGCGCGGCGCAGGTGCAGCCGGTGATCCAGGAGCTTGATGACCGGGTCAAACAGGTAGTACAGGAACAGCGCCGCCACCAGCGGAATCAGCCACGTCGAAAAGAAGGTGGCCACGGGCGCAAACAGGAACGAGACCTTGCTCATGCCGAAGATAATCCAGACGATGATCAGGACTTCGAGGGACCAGTACATTAATTTTGAATTCCGGATGTTTTTCATTGTCTACCTCTTCGTGAGCACGTCCGTGAATGGCCGCCGCGCGGTATAGTGGCGGCTACCGCGGCAAATCACGGTTTGCGTGTTTCTTTCCGACCTAATATGTTCGAGCTTACCACAAATAAAAAATTCGGGAAGCAGTTAACAAGAATTTGCTAACTACTTCCCGAATTTTTAATCCTTGAGCTTCGTGTACACCAATTGGTACAGGGCCACCATCCGCTTGGCCATGTCAATCATGGCCAGCGCGTCGGTCAGGTGCGTCTCGGCGTGGACGAGGAGCACTGAGAAGTCGGGGCCTTCGCCGCGCGCTTCCTGGCTCAGCAGGTGGTTGTGGGCCTGGCGCGCAACGTTGACCGCGTTTTGCGCCCGCGTCAGCCACTTCTGCGCCTCCGCAAAATCCCGTTCTTCGGCCGCGTCCACCGCCGTCAGCGCCGCATCCCGTGCCGTCCCCGCATTGCTAATCATGTCCATGACGCTCTTGGGGTTATCCTCAGGAATTGCCATACTCAACCCTCCACTTAGTATGTATATAAAACGCCGCAACAGCTGTGCAGCGTCTTGCTTACTAGTTTTTCTTTGACTTTGGCTTGCCCTTGTCCTTCTGGTTGCGGGCACGGTGCTTCTTGTGCGGCTTGCGCGCGTTCGGGTCGGCGCCGGCTGGGGTACCCGAAGAGCTTGGCCGTTTGCTTTCGGCCTGCGACTTTTTGGCCGCCGCGTTTTGGCCCTTCAGTGACTTCTTGCGTGCCGCTTGCTTGAGCTCGTCCGCGTCCACTTCCGGCTTCTCGGTGCTCAGGCCGCCCTCAACCACGTAGGCCCGCTTGATGTCGTAGTCGCTGGCCAGCTTGCGCAGATCGCGCAGGTCGTGGTCGTCACCCATCGTGATGACCATCCCCGGTTCGCCCATACGTCCGGTCCGGCCGGCACGGTGAATGTAGGTCGTCGCGTTGCGGGGCACCTCGTAGTTGATCACCGCGGGGAGCTTCGGAATGTCGAGACCCCGTCCAGCCAAGTCGGTTACCAGCAGCAGCTGGACCTTGCCCTTACGGAACAGCGCCAGCGCCTGCTTGCGGGCAATCGAGCGGTCGTTCCGGTCGAGCACCGCGTAGTTGATTTTTTGGTGCCGCAGAATCCCGGCGACGCGGCTCATGCTGGAGTTCTTGTTGAAGAAGACCAGCGCGGCGAAATGGGGCTGGCGAGCAAGCCGGCCAAGCCATTCAACCTGGTGCTCACGCCCGCCCTGCAGGAAGTAGTGGTCCACGTGGCCCTGCGTGTGGTCAATTGGCCGCACGTCAATCACGCGGGCGTCGCTGCCAAACCACTTCGGCAGTTCGCGCAGCACGGGACTGCTGGTAGCAGAAAAGTAGGTCATCTGCACTTCACTCGGTGCGTCCTGGGCGATCTGGCGCACCTGGCTCAGGCCGGGTTCCCGCAGCAGTTCGTCCGCTTCGTCGATGACCATGGTCTGGAGGCGCGCCAAGCGCACTTTACCATCGTCAATCAGTTCGAGCAGCCGGCCCGCGGTGGCGACAATCACTTCCGGGTGCTTCTTCAGCTGTTCCTTCTGCCGGGCAACGTTGGTGTTCCCCGTGATGGCCATGATGCGCACACCAATGGCCTGCGCGTATGGCGTCAGGACGTCGCGCGTCTGGATCACCAGTTCCTGCGCGGGCGCCAAAATCAGTATTTGCAGGCCGTCATCCGGCACGACCTTCTTGAGGAGCGGCAGGCCGAACGCGAGCGTCTTCCCCGAACCAGTTGGCGCCAGGCCAATAATATTCTCGTCTTCAGCAAGCGGCTTTGCTACGGCCTCCTGAATCGGTGTTTCGTCTGTGAATCCGGCCTTTTGCCAGAGTTCCTTAAATGCGTCAGAAATCATTTTTCTCCTTGTCGGTGGGCCGCACACGCTTGGCGTCTGCCCACCACTTAACAGTCCGAATAGTCCATGCCCATTGCATGCACTAGCTAAAGTAATTATCCTTGTCTAACCGCGCGGGGTCAAGCACCGGGACAAACTAATTGTCGCTGGGGCTCGTGGCCCGGAGCTGGGGCGTGACGGCACGCAAAAGGCGCACCCGGGAAGATGCGCCTTTTGGGAGAACATTAGTTTAATAGTTCAGCGAAACCGGTGCTGCTGAGGCTTAGTCGTTCGCAAAATCAATCCCCGCGTCCTTGCGCACCTGCGTCATCAGGGTGTGGACCTTCTTGGCGAGGAGGAGCTTGCTGTCGCGGGCCACCGTGTCGCCGGTGTTAATGGCTTTAGCGAAGTACGCGGCCTCGCGCACCATCGGATTTTTGTCCTGCTTACCCGCCAAATCCGCGGTGCCGTCACCCGTCGTGTAGTCGATGCGCTGGATGCTCTCGGGCGCATCGATGGTCAGTGTATCGCGGCCGGAGTAGATTTCGGATGGCAAATAGCTCTGCGTCGTTTTGCCCGTCACCAGGTTCACGGCAAAGTCGGGGTAATCCAGGTGCAAGACCCCGGACCCGTCGACGCCGGTGCGCAGAATCTGCGGGCTGTAGTTGGCCTTGACCGGCACGCCGAACCAGCTGATTGCGGCATAGACGAGGTAAACGCCGAGATCTTCGAGGGCGCCGCCGCCAAACTTGGTGGTGAACACGTTCGGGTCCTTGCCCGCCAGGAACGCATCGTAACGGGAAGAGTACTTCATGTACGTGAGGGTCGCGCCGCTGATTGGGTGCGTGTGGGTGAAGTCGCTGACCCGCTGGAAGTTGTCCTCATAGATGTGCCGCGCCGCCTCGAAGATGAACAGTTCGGGGTGATTCTTGAGCGCCGTGTCGATGCCGGCCATCTGGTTGATGTTCGTCACCATCGGCTTCTCCACAATCACATTCTTACCCGCGTTCAGCGCCTGAGTGGCCTGCTGCGCGTGCATGCTGTTGGGACTAGCGATGTACACCACGTCAAAATCAGGGGCGGCGAAGAACTCATCCAGGTCGGTGAACAGCCGCGCATCGCTGCGGTTGTCATCGGCGAACTTCTTAGCCGTCTCCTCCCGCCGCGAGTAGACCGCCGTCAGTTCGTACTCGCCCGTGCTGCGGGCCGCCTCAACGAACTGCGACGTAATCCAGTTGGTACCAATAATGCCTAAACGTAACATACTATTTCCTCCCACATTGACGGCGGCGCTTGAACTCCGCGCCGCGATTTGCGAATTGCTAACTGGCGCTCACCGCCAATTAGTGCCACCTTAATTGTAACAGCTTTCACCAGGAGATTGCTAATTTTGGGCGTCTACCGAGGTGGAAAAGCGCCCCATTGCAATTGCTGGATAAATCATTCACAGTAATTGAAAAATGTTTGCGTGAGGCTCGCTATTTCGGCTAGTAGAGCGTTTGCACGAGTGCTATGCTGAAGACAGATATGTAGTTATTTGTTTGTGAAAATATTTATTAGTGTGGATTATGCAGCAAGGGTAGTCGAGCTGCACGGGCCAGAAGTCTGTGGCCCGATATGATCTGTGTCTAGTCGAGCTCCGCGGGCCAGAAGTCTGCGGCCCGATATGCTCTCTGTCTAGTCGAGCTCCGCCACCCTGCTTTCTGCGCTTACCACGGGTCTGATTCTGATGGGAAAAACCGCCCATCAAAATCAGACCCACGGTAATGCTCAAAAGCAAACCGGGTGGCTCCGCTCTGTGATTTTGTGAAAGGAAGTCTGTCCATGACCCTTAAAGATGAATTTGCCAGCGACGTTGAGCATATTTTAGCCCTGCGCGACGAGATGTCTTACGCCGCACTCACCACAAGCATTGAACTTGTGGCCAAATATGCCCGTCAGCATCAAGATTGTCCGCCGACTGATATAGCAATGGATCAAACTAGCACGGGTGCGGCCGCAACTGCTAAGACCACGCCAGCTGCTGCGGATGCGCCGGATAAGCCGGCAACCGCGGAGCCAGCTGAAACTGGAAGCACCACTCAGACCGCCGAAACACCGGCCGGCGCTAACGCCGATGCGAACCCGGATGCCGACCACCACTACAGCGATGCGCAGCGCAAGGACGTCAAGCCCTCCGTGGCCCCGCGCGCATTCCACCGCGAACTGCCGACCGTGCGTCCCGGTGCCGCCGCGGCCCGCGCCGCCGGTATTTACGCCAGCGACGCCCAGCCGTACCGGATTGAACGCAAGCTGTCGGGCGCCCAGGCTGGTCCGTTTTACATCAAGGAATCCCTCGCCCGCAGCATGAACCTTCGCAACGGCAACACCGTCATCATTCCGCGCGGGAATTTCAACAAGATGCGCCTCATCGACCAAACCCACGTACCCGCCGGCATTGAACGGATTGAGCGCGTCCTGCTGAGTGCCGACGCTGCGCTGCCCGCGCCGTATGTGGCCCACGTTACCTGCGATTACCTCGGGGCGCCAATCCACACCGAAGAGGGCGAACTGGTGGACATCACCTTCACCCAGAGCGACCTAGATTACGTGCGGGCCAAAGTCGGCGACGTTTGTGACATCGCCTGGTACAAGAACAGCGGCATGCAGTCGGCCCACATCACCTGGGTGCACCGCAACCTCGTGCCAATCGAGCAGAAAGCGGCGCCGGCGCCCGCTGCCGAACACAAGAAGACCACGCCGGTTGATCCGGACAAGCCCAAGACGGCAACGAACCTCGACTTCGACCTGGACGGCAAGCGCGTGCTCATCATCGGCTTCGAGCAGTCGCTGAAGGACCTGCGCCCAATCGTGCTCGCCCACAACGGCCTGTGCACGATTTCGGAGGAAATGAAGTCACACAAGCTGCGCAACAAGGTCATGGGCGCGGACATCGTCGTGCCCGTTATTTCCCAGGCCCACCACCACAACACGAACGGCGCCATCGGTCTGGCCAAAATCCACAAGAAGAAGTACGCGGTCGCAACCGGCAGTTCCCCACTGGCCCTGGAACGCGCCATCTACCGCGCCATCACGGACGGCCTGCCCGCCTTCGAATCCAGCGGCGAGGAAATCAGCTACCCGCTTTCGGCCAGCTGAGTGACCGGTGAAGTTGCGCCACCATGCAAATCTTTAAACAAACGAATAATGTAACGCGATTTGTTGCATTTATGTAAACCTTTGCGTACACAAACGCCCTGATACCGGTTCTAAATGAACATCTTTGTGGTTAATTCGTAACAAGAAAGTGGTGGAAAAGTTACGTGCGTTCCGGCGACAAGTGCTATCATTAACATAGTAGAAAAAGGTTATGGAGGTAAGCAAAATGCCCAGCAAATTGACTTCAGCATTCAAGTCACTAACAAGGAATTTAGGACGCAAGAGTGAACAACGGCCCAATCCCGCGCTGGCGCTTGCTGATTTGTACCGCGGCGAGTTTGCTTTTATCGACAAGAACACCACTCGGCGCCACCACCTCACCGTGTCGCCCAAGCTTGACATCACCATTGACGGGAAGAAGCTCCCCGGCAAGATTGTCGGGATTACCACCGACGCCCTCACCTTCCTCGACCACTTCGGCTACGAGCTCATCATCACCTGCATGGACGGCCTACCAACGACCATTTACGACGAGGCCGAAGATGAGACCTACCCAATTATTTATCCCGAACTGGCCGATGACGGTGAGGACGAAGAATAAGCATGACAAGCTGTGCCACCTAAAAGGCCCGCAATTTCGCGTGAACGAAATTGTGGGCCTTTTTTTTGCCTATCTTCAGTTACCCAGCTGCTGGAAGGCCGCCTTGGTGCCGACTAACACGACGCAGTGGTACCGCGTTTTCCCGCCCGGCAGCTTGGCATCGCTCGCGTACTGCCAGAACGTGCCCTGCTTCCCGGCGCGCTGCTTATCGCTGACGACCATCCGCGGCGCATCGGGGCTCACAGTCTGAACCTTGCTGAGCATGTCCGGTGTGCCAATGAGCAGAATCTGCTGGGTGTAGTGCTGGCGCAAATCGGCGATGAACGTCGTCAGTTGCTGGCGGAGCTTCGCGTCATCCGGCACCTTGGTGTAGGCGGCAACTTCAATGCCAATCGGTAAGTCGCCGGTGTTCTCGCCGACGTGCTCCATGAAGGACGCCGCCTGCTTGGCCGGGGCGCTCGTGAAGCTGAAGTAGTGGTACACGCCAAGGCGCATCCCCGCCCCCGACGCCTGCGAGTAGTTGGTTTCGAAGTTGTCGTCGAAATAACTCGCCCCCTCGGTCGCCTTCAGGTAGACGAAATCCACGCCCTGCTTGTGCAGGCTGGTGTAGTCCTGGCTGCCATCACTCTGGCTGATGCGCAGGCCGAGCACGGGATAGTTACGCGCATTGGGCCGCGGATTGCGCAGCTGCAGCCAGGCAATTCCGCCAGCGAGTGCGACAATTACGCAGACGATGAGCGCCACCACCGCAACCTTGCGCCGTTTGGTGAACGTGTTGCTATAGATTGGTTTGACCCGGGCCATGTGCATCCCCCTTTGCTCAATGTTTACCTATATTCTACTATGCCCCGCCGCCTTGTGCGTGCGCTGTGAGCAAATTGGGCAAAAAAACGGGACCGAACACCAGGTGCGGCCCCGTTTGCTTAGCTAGAATTAATCTTCGCTGGTCTTACTCTCTGACTTAGCCTGCGCCTTTTGCGTCGTCGCGTTCAGCATTGCCCCAACGGCCGGAATGTTGCCGAGGGAGTCAACGGCGGAACTAGGCATGACCACAGTGTTGGCCGTCCCCTTGGCCAGAGCCTCAAGTGCCTGCACGTTCTTGTACTGGAGGTAGAGCTGGCCGTTGTTAATCAGCCCTTCATTGATGCTGTTGATCTGGTCCTTAACGGATTCGGCAACGACCCGCTGGCTTTCGGCCTTCCCTTGTGCTTCCAGAATCTGGGTTTGCTTGTTCCCTTCAGCTTCCAGGATGGCAGCCTGCTTTTCCCCTTCAGCCTTGGCGATTGCGGCCTGCTTGTGCCCTTCAGCCTCCATGATGTTGGCTTCACGTTCACGGGATGCCCGCAGCAGCTTGTTCATGGATTCCTGAATCGTCTGGTCGACCTGAATGGAGTCGATGTTGACCCGGTCCACGTTGAGTCCGTAGCCGGCAGTCGTGGTGGAAATCTGGTCGAACAGGGTCGTGTTAATTGTTTCGGTCCCGTTCAGCACGTCGTTCAGATCCATGTTCCCGATAATCCCCCGCAGGTTCGCACGGGTGTCTTGAATCATGGAGAGCACGGAGTCCTTGTTCTCGTACACGTAGGCGTGGACGTCAGTGATGTGGTACTTGATGGTTTCGGAAATCCGCACCACAACGTTATCCTTGGTGATGACTTCCTGTTCCTCAACCTTCAGCGGAATCTGCTTCATGTTGACGATTTCGGTGATGCGGTAGATGAACGGCATCACCACGTGCAACCCGGGTTCAAGCGTCTGGGTGTATTTCCCCAGTCGTTCCACAATCCCCACTTCCCCGGTGTGAATGATTGCTAGGCACCGGGTGAACAGGATGAACAACAAAATAATGACAATAATGACGCCGATAATCGTGCCGGCTACTGAAAAAATAGATGTTAACATAGTACTTCCTCCTCAGGTATAACCCGCAGCTTCAATGCCAAACGCCCCGCCGAATCCGTGGCCACCGTTTCGGGCAGTCACCGCCGTGCGCGGAGCTTGGCGCTGCGCATTACATTAAGCAAAATAATTGATACCCCTACCCAGTTATGTCCGAGAGCAGACAATCAAATAATATATAACCAACAATAATTTCGTTGTGCAGTGCCACCTTGGACCGCCGAATAGATTTCGTGTGGCCCTAGAACTCAAGGTGGGCATCCGCGCGGCGAACAATTAGTCCCAGAGGGGTGGCCTGCTCAACAACCACCAGATCACCGGGCGCCGCGGCGCCGCTAACAGTAAAGTGATACAAAATCCCGTAGAGCGTCACAACACCGGACCGTGCTTCATCTTTGAGCGTGAAGGTGGTCCCAATCAAGCGTTCATCAAGCATCTTCCTTCCTCCTTGACTGAATTATTAGTCTTTATATTCGCTTAATCAATACCCCAAAATCAAAATCAGCCTAAAGTAGTACCTGGGTTGAACCGAAATGTGAGCATCCTCACATAATCCACGGCGCGGCGGGTGTGAAAACGTGCACAATTTGTTGCGCAAATGCACCTTTTTTGCGCCAACTTAAATTTTTGATGGCGATTTTATGTAAGCGCTTTGACGAAATAACAATTAGACGGTAACATATATACGTAATAACCTAATGTCAGAACCGCCGTTTAATTAAGGAGGAACACCCGATGTCAGAATACACCCTAGACGATTTTGCCCGCCTCATTGACCACACGAACCTGCACCCGAACGCGACGCACGCGGACATGGTCAAGTTGTGCACAGAAGCGCAAGAGTACCACTTCAAGATGGTCGCCGTGAATCAGGTCCAATCGGCGCTGTGCAGCCAGTTGCTGGCCGGCACCGACATTGACACGGGCGCCGCGATTGCCTTTCCGCTCGGCCAGACCAGCATCGAGGCCAAGGAATTCGAAACGCGCGACGCACTCAAGAACGGCGCCAACGAGATTGATTACGTCATCAACATCACCGAGGTCCTGGCCGGCAACTACGCGTACATTGAAGACGAAATGCGCCGGCTCACACAGATTTGCCGTGACGCTGGCGTGCCCATCAAGGTGATTTTCGAAAACTGCTACCTGAGTGAGGACCAGATCAAACAGGTGGCGCTAATTGCACGGCGCGTGCAGCCCGACTTCATCAAGACGGCCACGGGATTCGGTCCCAGCGGCGCCACAATCGAGGACGTGCAGCTGATGAAGGCTACGGTGGGCCCAAACGTCGCGGTCAAGGCCGCGGGTGGCATCCGCAACTCGGACGACTTCCTCGCGATGATTGCGGCCGGAGCCCAGCGCATCGGTACCAGCTCCGGCGTCAAGATTATCGACGCACTGCACGCACGCATGGTCGCCGACAACGTGAAGACGATTTACGTTGACGACGGGCGTGACTAAGCGGCATTAAAGACCAATAATTTTGCTCATGGAGGTCAAACAATGAGTGTTCCTAAGTACAAAACCATTGAAAATGAGCTGAAGCACCGAATCGAGAATGGCACCTACCCCATGGGCTCCATCATCCCCAAGGAGATGGAGCTGGCGGCCGAGTTCAACGTCAGTCGGCCCACGGTGCGCCAGGCCGTGCAGGAGCTCGTGAACCAGGGGCTACTGGAGAAGAAACGCAAGCGCGGCACGATGGTCTGCCAAACCAAGATTGCCCAGGAGTTCACACATATCATCAAGAGCTACGACGAGGAGATGCACGAAAAGGGGCTGACCACCTCCACCAAGGTCCTGGAGTTCTCCACGCTCCCGGCCGATGAGCACATCGCCAAACACCTACAAATCGAGCCCGGCGCGATTGTCTACAAGCTCGTCCGCCTGCGCTTTGCCGACGAGGAACCCGTTGTGCTCGTCACCACCTACGTGCCCCTCGCGCCAATTCCGGCACTGGCCACGGTGAACTTCGCCCACGCGTCCCTGTATGCGGAGCTGGCCCGTCACTACCTGCCCGTCACCCGCGTGCGGCGCCGGCTGGAGGTAACGAGTGCGAGCCGCAAAGTTGCGGATCTGCTCCACGTCAGCAAGGGTGCCCCGCTGTTTTACTTCCACACGTACGGCTACACCATCACCAACTTGCTGATGGAATACTCCATTGCGCAGTACCGGGGGGATATTAATTACTTCGAGTTCGAGATTGATCACTGAGCGCCCCCGGGGTTTGGCCTCCGGGTCCGGGCTGGGCCGCGGGTGTGCTTCGCCGTGGTCGCTGTGGCGGTCGTCTGGAGCCGGAAAAGCGCCGTCTCTAGACTAAAAATTTAGCTTTGCATCGTCGCAGTTAGTATTTCGCATAAATGATACTTAACATGTAATCGAATGTTCTATCTCGTACCCAAATTCCAAATTCTCCTCACACAAATCTAAATTTTTCCCACAAGAATAGAGGCTGTGCCAACCGCAAAAACCGCGGTTGGCACAACCTCTATTCTTGTTGCCATAGCTACTGCGTGCGCATGTGAGTGAGTACGCATCAAAGATGCTACTCACTCATCAATCTGGGCGCCACACCCGCGACCCAGCCCGGACCCTCCGGCCAAAACCCGGAGCACTATACTGAACAAAGATTAATACCTAACAAAGCCTAGTTCCCAATAGGTGATTTCCTTGAATGATAATTTCCAGCCATCACACCAGCGTCTTACCCATCAGGACCAGATCCTGATCCACGTCGGTGAACCGCATCACGCGCGGAAGCAGGCCCCATTGCTGATAGCCCAGTTTGGTGAACAGACCAATGCTCGGTTTGTTGGCGCCGATAATCAGCGTGATGATGGTGTTAATCTTGGCTGCCGCCGCGTGGTCCTCTGCCCACTTGACCGCCAGTGAGCCAACGTGCTGACCTCGAGCCGCGGCGTCTATGTAAATGCTGATTTCCGCGGTGCCATCGTAGGCCGCGCGCTTGTTCCACTGAGACAGGCTCACCCAGCCGACCACCTTGCCGCGAGTCGTGGCAACCCACATTGGCCACTTCTCGGGCGTGTGCGCGGCAAACCACGGCTCGCGCTGCTGGACGGTCACCGGCTTAACGTCCGCCGTCACCAGATGGCTGGCAATGTTTTGGTTGTAAATCGCAACAATGGCCGGTAAATCGCTGCGCTTTGCTAAACGAAATTGAACTAAATCCTTATCCATGCTGGTCCTTCTTTGCTAATGCTATTTGCTTAATTCTAGCACTGAAGCGCGGCCCGCCCTATGGTTTTTGGCAGTTAATCTGCCTAACGCAATTTTTCCATAACATCCTGCCATTTTTTACCCTCAATTGCATTTAAAACGCTTCATCTTTGTGATAGATTTAGAATGAAAACTGGAGGGAATGCCCATGGACTCGGAATTGAAACGACCACGACCACCGAAGAAAGATTTGTCGTGGTTCCAACTGATTATCTTCGCGATTGTTGTCTTTGTGGCGACCATGCTCGTCATGACGTTCGTCGTCAGCAAAGACACCGTCACGGGCCCGTCCATGGAACCCGGCCTCAGCACCGGCGACCGGATGATTTCGCTCCAGCACAAGAACGTCAAGCGGAACTCGATTGTCGTCCTGCACGCACCCGACCGCGCATCGAAGGAATATTTGGCCAAGCACCAGTCAGATATAGCGAACATCACCTTCGTCGGTAACGGGAAGCTGTTCAACGGCGACAGTCTGGTGCCCTTAAAGGACCGCGAGCTCTACATTAAGCGCGTCATCGGGCTCCCCGGCGACACGGTTGAGAGCAAGCACGACAAGCTCTACGTCAACGGCAAGAAGGTCGCCCAGCCATACCTCGACAAGGCGTTCTCGGACGCCGCACTCAAGCGGTACAACATGAGCAAGGGCCTCACCGAGAAGTACTTCACCGAAGATTTCAGCCTGGACACCCTCGCCAGCACCCACACGCACCGGGTGCCAGCCGGTCACTACTTCGTGATGGGGGATAACCGGATTATTTCCCACGACAGCACCGACTTCGGCTTCGTGCCCAAGGAAAACATCCAGTCCGTGGTCGTAATGCGGTACTGGCCACTCACTTCGATTAAATTCTACTAACAACACAAAACCACCATCAGCTGTTTGCATTCATCACAGCTGGTGGTGGTTTTGTCTTGGCCCTTAAGGATTAGTTTGCAGGCTGTCAATCAGCAGGCCGGTTTCTTCATCGAACACGGCGATGTTGCCCTGGTTTTCTGGACGGCCAGAGTGCACCCCGCCGTCGATGAAGTACCGCGGTGCCTCGTCGTCGTACTTGACGGTCAGGATTGGGCAGTGCGGGAACTCGGCTTCGATGTAGGTGTCGCCCCCATCGTAACGGCCCTTGATGAGCCCGGTCGGCGTGTGCCCCGTAACGAGGGTGTAGTTGAACGGATTGTGGGCAAAAATCGCCTCGGACCGGTCGCTACGGTAGATGTAATCTTCACGAATCCACACCCGGTCACTCTGACTGGTGTCACGCAGCGGATCGGCTTTGCTGAGGTCGAAGCCGGCGTGGACGAAAATCATTTTGCCATAAACACACATCGTCGGCAGCTTCGCGATGAATTCGCCGGTCTCCGTGTACTTGTCAATCATGACGTGGCGGCTCTCCGGGCTTTCGGGTGGCATGTCCTTGCCCGTTGCTGCGTGCACCATCGACGCCACGGTTTGGTCCCCACCGTTCATGAACCAGCCAGGCCGGTTCCCGTCATCGCGCAAATAGTCCAGCAGCATTTGATCATGATTGCCGAGAATCGCGAAGGCACGCTTGTCCGCCACCTGCCGCATAATGCACTGCAACACTTCCGCCGCGTGCGGGTGCCCATCAATGTAGTCGCCGCAAAAAACGGTGACCGCATCCGGGTACTTAGCCTGCATCCGCCGCAAATGACCCATTACGGTCATGCTCCCATGAATGTCAGAAACTGCAATTACTGTCATATGAACCCCTCTCAACGCGTAGATTTTTGCCAAAACGCGCTGGCTGACGGGCAGAATTTGCCGATTCCCCGGCATTGAGCCCGACTCCCTACGTCTATGTTACCACGAAAGCGGCTTCTTGTAAGCGCTATTGAGAGTGTCGTGAAAAAGATAACAAGGTTTACGCTACATCACCGGCAACCACCGTCCCCGTGGCTGACCGCTCGGCACTACTTGGGCGCCGCCGATTCAGCTGGATTACTGTGGCACCGCAATTCGTAGCGACTACCGCGCGTATCGGTCAGACTGTACACGACCTCATTTTCCAGCTGGCCGATGTACCGCAGCCGCGCCACCCCCTCGACTAGTTCACTGAATAGACGCCGGCGCAAAAAATAATCGTGCACCGCGGCAACCAAATAGTAACCAAGAAGCAAATGGCTCAAAAGCAGCGTGACGCCAAAAATGCCGAGCACATTGCCTGGCTGCGAAAACATCATGGTCAACCAGGCCCAATCCATCCTGACGCTGAACCACAAAGCTCTCAGCCACATATCGTTGGCCGATTCATACATAGCTGTCGCAAGCCAAATCAGGAGGAATGCGATAACCACAAACATTAACACCACCAAAGTTCGCAGTGTGTACCACCACGATGGCGCATGACGCACCCTAATTGCTTTTCTAAATATGGCCCAGTGATCAAAATCCGGTATCAACATGCGGACAGCCTCCAAGTTCTTATCGTTTATCGATATTTTACTGTTTATCGATATGATAGCAGGTTTGGCGGTGAGTGGCGGAGGGTGATGGCAGTCGTGGTTGAAACTTAAGATTTGGGGCAATGGAATGCTGGGGACGGGAGGGGAAGTGGCTGCGGCTGCCGCCTACGAGTTAAGTTACTCTACGCGTGCGAGCACGCTAGAGTAAAAGAGGAAGTATCTGCGGCTGTTGCCTACGAGTTAAGTGCCACTAAGCGCGCCAGCGCGCAAGTGGCGATAAAGGAAGTATCTGCGGCTATCGCCTACGAGTTAAGTTACTCTACGCGCGCCAGCGCGCTAGAGTAACTAAAATATCCCGCGTGACGCTAGGGGCGTTCATCGCGGGATACAATTTGCTTTATTCATTTTTCCTATTTTACCCTTTTGAATATGGTTCCTGTGGCCTAAAGTACCACTAACCATTTGTCTACGTCATCCGTAGTAACCCTTCTGTACTCACGTCTAGGCGGTTTGCGCCATTACTGCGTCGGCGGTCTTCAGCAGGTTGACCCACTGCATGGTAATCTGATCCTGGTTGAAGTCCGCCGCGCGCTTCAGCGATTGCTGCGCGTAGTATGCACGCATGCTGCGGCTGCGGGTCATCGCGTTCAGGCTGGCGATGAAGTGGGCCACACTCTTCGGCTTGGTCAACACGCCGTAATCGTCGGCGCCAATGAACTCCGCGGAACCAGTGTTGCCCATTGCCACAACTGGCAACCCTTCCGCCATCGCCTCACCAATCACCAGCGGCATGCCTTCCCAGCGCGAGGTGGAAACAAAGATTGACGCGCTCGCGTAGTGCTGGCTCAGTTCCTCATCGTGCAGGGCGCCGCGGTAAATGATGCGGTCACGGACACCGTATTCGTCCTGCAGGCGGTTGAACTCAGCCATGTCTTCCGGTGTGCCGCTGCCCGCCATCGCAATTTTCCAGCCCGGCGCCAAGAAGCGTGCCGACTGGAGCAACAGGTCAATGCCCTTGTGCTGAATCGCGATGCGCGCCGTGAACGCAATGATGTGACTATCCAGGTCCGCGTGGGCGCTTGGCGTCAGCGTCATCGGGTTGTAAATCTTGACCGTGTTCGCGTTGTACTTGGAATAATCGCGCAAGTCCGGCTCGGTCAGCACCACCAGGCGGTCAACCGCTTGGAGTCCGGCGACGAATTCCGCCTGCATCTGCTGGTAGTAATCCTGCATGTAGGTCTGGAAATTATTGTGCATCCAGCCAATCAGCGTGACATCCGGTACCGCCTCTTTAATCAGTGGCGCAAAACTCGTCAGCAGACCCGCCGGCAAAATCACCGTGTCGATGGCCAGTTCCTCAATGCGCCGCACCATGTCCGCAATCTGCGGGCCGTATACCGAATACGGGTGCGCACCGAAGAAGTTTGCCAGTTCCGGGGACGCGGGTGGATTCGCGATGAGCAGCGGTGCCCCCAATTCAAAATACGCTGGGGCATCGGCCAATGAGTAGAACCACACATCCTCACAATCGGCCAGCGAGTTGCCAAGTACCGTGGTGGCACGCTTGACGCCGTCCATTTTGACGTTTTCCAAAGTTACTAAAATTCGCATATTTTCCCTCCGGTTTCTAAGTACCTGCAGCTTGCAGGCGGTCACAAGCCGGCATCACGACGTATACCAATATTTGGTGAATCACCACTGCGGGCAAAAGCCCCGTGGATAAATACGGATATCAATCATGAATTCGGCTATCAGTTACGTATTTAAGAATCTCCTTTCTTATTGATAGTGAAAATTATACACTGCACCCAGCCACTTTGTCAATCACACCGGCATTTACGTCACGTTTGATGCGTATGCGAATATACGTCACATGACAAATTACGAACACCCTCCCAGACATCACCATTGTCCCGCGGTTCAAGCGCTGGTATACCAATTTATTTATAACTCAGTCGTCGATATGGTCCCGGACACGTTCGACAATCCCGACGCGTTCTTTTGCCTCACCGTAATGATATTCCGCCACTTCCGCGTTGAGCACCGCACCGAGCAGCAGGAGCGACACCGAAAAATTCAGCCAGAGGAGCAGCACCATGATGGAACCCAGCGTGCCGTACGAGCTGTACCTGGTCCCGAAGTACCGCATGTAAAGCGAGAACAGCTGCGCCAGTGCCATCCAGGTGATGACGGTGAAGACGCTGCCCGGCAGAATCGTCAGGAAGTGCAGCCGCACACTGGGCATGAAGAAGTTAATCAGGACGATGGCCGCGAACATCGCCACCAGCGCGACCGGCCACTTCAACGTGTTAAAGGCGCTGATCCAGCCGGTATCAAGGCCCAGCAGTGGCACCAGCCAGTCTAGAAACTGTGTCCCAAAGGTGAAGGCCAGCATCACGAGTGCGAGGGCTGCCACCACCATGATGATGACCAGCATCCCCACCACGCGTCCCACCAGGAAATTCCGCTGCGGCTTAACCTCATAGATACTGTTGTACCCGCGCTTCAGCTCGTTGATGCCCACGGTGGCCGCCCACAGCGTCGCAATCGCCCCAACCGACAGGACCCCGCCACTGGCCCCGGACAACAGGTTCTGAATGATGGGGTTCAGCCACTTGAGGATGCTCGCGGGTACCAGTTGGTCCAGGTAGGCGGCAATGCTGGCGTACTTCAGCCCGAACACCGGCAGCAAGTTCCCCACCGTAATCAGAATCGGGAACAGACTCAAAAAACCGTAGTAAGTAATGGACGCCGAGCGACTTGAGACGTTCGCGCCGTTGTACCGCGCAAGTGTCCGCCGCAGCACGAGCAGCGCCTTCATCTGCCCACTTGCATGCACATCCGCTAACGGCAACTGGCTGGCATCAAGCTGGTCCAGTCGCCGCCGCAACCCGCTGAGCCCATTACGGGCGTGCCCGAAGTTCGCCATATTATCCCTCCTTCACCACAATTCATCTTCTATCCTAATTGTACCAACTTGCCGCGGTGAAAAACAAAGCGCTTACCTAAAATTCACAAGTATTGCTGCAAGCCGGTCGCGGTGACCACCCGCCATTAACTGACGGTCGCTAAATAACCCTGGGTCATGACGCCGCCCAAAGTTTTCCCCTAACTTCTTTGTGTTTTCCACCAAAAATGCTTAAAATTGAAACTAATGGTATTTCTTGTATTGGAGAAAGTTGGGCTTAATTAATGAAAATTGCCGTAATTACAGATAGTACTGCTTACCTGATGCCCGACCAAATCGCGGGCCTCCCCATCCGGATTGTGACCACCCCAATCATTTTGGATGATCAGACCTACAACGAAGGGGTCGACATTACCCCCGAGGAGTTCTGGGCGAAACTCAAGACGGCCAAGAGCTTCCCGCACACGTCCCAACCGCGCCTCGGTGACGTGCTCAGCACCTTCGACGAACTCAAGGCGAAGGGCTACGACACCGTGCTTTGTGTCTTCCTGTCCGCCACCATCTCGGGGATCAACAGCACCATCTCCGCCGCGGCCCAGCAGATTAAGGACCAGAACATCGTGGTCTACGATTCCCAAATCACGGTGGCCATGATGGGCGAAATGGTGCTCGTGGCCGGGCGCATGGCCAAGGCCGGTGCCAGCCTGGAAGAAATCACCGCCGAACTGGACGTGCTGCGCGCCAGCACCGGTGAATACTTCATGGTCAATGACCTCCAGCACCTGGTTCGCGGCGGGCGCCTCAGCAGCACGGCCGGCTTTGTTGGCGGCATGTTGCGCATCAAGCCGCTCCTCACGTTCAATGAGGAGCACCGCATTGTCGTCGCCGAAAAGGTCCGCACCGCCGCGCGGGCCTACGCGCGCATCGAGGAACTGTTCACCGCCGCGGTCAAGGATAAGGACTACCCAATCAAGGCGTGGGTCATCGATTCCGGCGCTCAGCAGGAAGCGGACCTATGGCAGGCCAAGCTGCAAAAGGACTTCCCGAAGATTTCTTTCACCCGGACCTTCCTGGGCCCGGCGATTACCACCCACATCGGCCCCGGCGCGCTCGCCCTGGCGTGGATGCTTGACAGCCAAAAGTACAAGTAATTGCAATTATTCTATGTATGCAAAAAGCCAGTCCATTTGGGCTGGCTTTTTGCGTGGCGCTTTAGTTAAGTGTGAGCACGGTCACTGATTCAACGTGCTGGGTTTGGGGGAACATGTCCACCGGCTGCGTCTGCTTAGCAGTGTAGCCGAATGCTTCCAGTTCCTTGATGTCGCGGGCAAGCGTTGCTGGGTTGCAGGAAACGTAAACAACCTTCTTGGGCAACATTACGCCAACCGCGGCCTTGAATTCTGGGGCCAGACCCTTGCGTGGTGGGTCAACCATCAGTACGTCGGCAGCAAGGCCCTCGTCCTTCCACTTGGTCATCACGTCTTCGGCCTTACCGGTCACGAAGGTGGTGTTGTCGATGTGGTTAATCTCCGCGTTAACGCGCGCGTCGTTCACGGCTTCGGGCACAATTTCGACCCCGTAAACGTGCTTGGCGTGGCGCGCCATGGTGAGCGAAATCGTCCCAATCCCGGAGTAAGCATCGATGACGGTTTCCTTACCGGTTAATTCAGCGGCTTCAATCGCCTTGGTGTACAGCGTCTCGGTTTGCACTGGGTTAACCTGGTAGAAGCTAAGGGGTGAAATGCGGAAGGTGCTGCCCAGCAGCTTGTCTTCCAGGTAACCCTTGCCGTAGATGGTCCGGGACTTGTCGCCCAGGATCACGTTGGTCTTCTCGCCGTTAATGTTCTGGATGATGCTGGTCACTTCTGGCAGGGCCGCGGTAATGGCCTCAACCAGCTGGTGCATCATTGGCAACTTGCTGGTGCGGGTCACGAGCACAATCATCATCTGCTTGGTGTAGTAACCACGCCGGACCATGATGTGGCGCACCACACCCTTATTCTTCATCTCATCATAAGCGGGAACAAAGTACTTCCGCAGCAGGTCCCGCACGACCACGATTGCCTTGTCAATCTCGGGATCTTGAATGTAGAAGTTCTCAATTGGCAGCAGCACGTGACTGCGGCGCTTGTAAAAGCCGGTTTCAAGCTGGCCGTTCACCTCACGCACCGGCACCTGGGCCTTGTTGCGGTAGCCCGTGGTCAGTGGTGAGCCGATGGTTGGCAGAACGTCAATATCCAGGTGCTGCTTCTTGAACAACTGGACAATCTGGTTTTGCTTGAACTTCAGCTGGGCTGGGTAAGCCAGGTGCTGCAGTGGCGCGATGCCGGTCTGGGTGTACGCCTTGTCTTTAATTTCAACCCGGTCGGCAGAAACCTTACGCAGTTCCTTAACGAAAGCAAAGCCGTACTGTTTTTGCACCTTGATGACGTGCACCAGTGCGACTTCACCTGGAAGTGCGTTTTCGATGAACAGCGGGTATCCGTCCACCTTCGCTACCCCGAGACCCTCGTACGTCAGGTCGTCGATGGTGACTTCCAATTCTTGGTTCTTGGCTAATTGTGCCATGTAAAATCCTTTCCGCGCATTCCGCGCGTGCGTGCAGCCTCGGCGTATCCACAATCGTGAAAACGGCCAGCCGCGAATAGTTCAATAACAAACACGATGCAGCCCCAGAGCGGAACGGTGATTCGCTTGCTCGGGGCACGGCCGCTAAGTTTAAGCTAACGAGAATGTTCCGGTCAATCAGGCACCTTGTCTGGCATGGTGTAGCGGACAATAAATTACGCCCGAATCATGCTCAGTCTATTCTACACGAGTATGGTGGCCGCGACAAACTTTCAGGGATTTATTTTGGCGTTTCTGAAAATGCGGTGGCGGCCATGTCTAGTTCCGGCCTGAATTGTAACGAACGTCAATCTCAGTATTATGCGTCTAGGCTTGACTATCCAGTGGTGACCTCAACTTTCCAGAAACAGGTGGATGGTTTCTTGTTTTCGACTGCGCTGAGAAAAAAAGACACACCCCTGGGGATGCGTCCCTACGATTCACTGATTTTTCTCGGCTAGGTAAAATTTACCATGTAATTCATTCAATCCCCAAAACCTCACGATGTGTTCCCGTTGCTAGTAATAGTAGCGTGATACAATCACCGTCAACACGGTATCTTAACAGCCAGTCGCCTAATCCACCCACATGCAGCTCCCTATCACCCTTATATGCACCCTTCAACGCATGATCGGATAAGGCTACCAGTCTGGCGTGGTCGGCGGCTGAGATTGCGACAACGGCATCACGTAGCAAGTCTAAGTCTGCACCACGATGCTGCATTGCGCGGGCTTGCTTAACTCTCATTGTCGGTTAAATCCTTGTACCAGTCGTCTACGTTATCGAATTCGTCATAGTCGCCATTTTCAATCTCAGCATGTGCCTTAGCAGTAGCCACATCGAGCGGGTCTAACATGGTCATGTCGCGGGGAATAGCCTTGTTGCGAACGATAGTCTTATACAAAACAGTAATGAGCGTGCTTGGCGTGTATCCTAGTTCACTCAGCACCGCGTCCCCTTCTGCTTTTAGTTCGGGATCGATGCGGGCATTTATGCGGCCAAAATTTTTCTTAGTATCCATGGCGGTACACCTCACTTTACGGTTCCATTGTATACCCAGTGGGGTGATGTGGCAATCATCCTGCTCTACACGAGTAGGGTGGTCGCGACAAACCTTCAGGGATTAATTATTGCAATCCTGAGGCTGATTAATTCTTGTCAACAATTAGCTATATGTCAGCAGACTGCTAGCAAGTGGATATATTCAGCTTTCTACCAATCAACTAGTCAAAAAATGCGTGTTCCCAGTCAACCATCTGGAAACACGCATCTTTTTAAATAATTTCAACGGCAAACTACTACTGCACGTTCATTCGCCCATTCCAACCAATCCGCCCTACTTATCCGATTCGTACATCCCCGTCAATGTCCTTTTGGGAGATGTGTTCTACTTCCTTAACGACATCATCCTGGGTCTCGTAGTGCTGGGAAAGGTTCTTGTCCGGAATCGCGTCAACGTTGGCGAACATCTCGATGTGCTGCATCAGGTTGGTGAATTCCATTGGCGTGTCGCCGCCATATTCACCGTCAAGATTAATCTTGAGTGGTTCGCCATCGGAACGCTTGGCGGTCAGGTGACTGGTCTTGGTGTAGATGATGTTCGGGTCGTCCACGTGCTTGCCGCCATTGAAAACCAGCGTGATAAGCCGTACCATCTCAACCACGTTCGCGGTCTTCACGATGATGACGGTGAACTGGCCATCCCCAAGTTCGGCGTCTGGCACAATCTGCTCGAAGCCCCCAACTGAGTTGGTCAGGCCAACAAGGAACATGGACGCTGGCCCGTTGTATTCACCGTCGTCAAAGGTGATGTGCATCGGAATTGACTTAATACCCGGCAGCATTTCTGCCCCCTTAAGCACGTACGCCAGGTAGCCAAACACGGACTTGAATTCACTCGGCACCGCGTAGGTTAACTCGGTCATCGAGCCCCCGCCGGCGATGTTCATGAAGTACTTGTCGTTGGCCTTCCCGATATCCATCTTGAGGGTCTGCCCCTTACCGATGATGGCTGCGGCGGCAACGGGATCTTCCCGCGGAATCCGCAACGCCCGGGCGTAGTCGTTGGTCGTGCCCCCAGGAATGATGGCCATCTTGGGCCGCTTCTTGGCCGGTGCGACCCCGTTAACGACTTCGTTAATGGTGCCATCCCCGCCGGCCGCAACGATGAGGTCGAAGCCGGCCGCACAGGCACGTGCCGCTTCTTTTTTGGCCGAAAATGGTTCGGGTGTGGTCTGAAAAGCTGACGCCTCGTACCCTGCCTTTTCCATTTCGTTCAAAATGTCGGCAACGTACTTACGCATGCCTTCGTTCCCACTGGTTGGGTTATAAATCAATCGTGCCCTCAAGCTATCACTCCTCTAGTTAACGGGCCAAGGCCAGCAACCAATCAGCCGGTCGCGTTGGCCCAATTGCTACTTGTCTCTTCCCGTTTGCTTATTGAATCCGGTTAAACTCTACCAGATTAGTATACACGATACGCGCAATTTCTGCCCCCGAATTTTAATTCTCGATTAGGCTAGTGTCATGGTGCTGCAATTAATCGGTGCTGAATAAAAAAAATCCCCAGGTACGTGCCGGCTAGTTGCCGCGGCGTACCTAGGGATTATTTAACTAATTAACGCTTAGCTATTTCCGCATTCAGAATCGAGTTGACGACCTTCGGGTTAGCTTGCCCGTGGGTCTTCTTCATGATCTGACCGACAAGGAACCCAACGGCGCGGTCCTTCCCGGCATGGAAGTCATCGATACTCTGCTGGTTGTTGTCCAGGATGTCGGTGATGATTGGCGTGAGCACGGCGGGGTCGGATTCTTGCACAAGACCCTTGCTGCGAACCCAGGCTTCGGGGTCGGTGTCGTTCTTGATGATTTCCACGATCACCTTCTTGGCAATCTTACTGGAAATCGTGCCGCCCTTAATCAGCTTAATCATGGATGCCAGGTGTGCTGGGGTCAGCGCGATGTCGCCGAGCTCCAGGTGCTGGGCGTTCATGTACGCGTTGACGTCACCCATCAGGTAGTTGGAGGCAAGCTTCGGATCAGCTCCACCCTCAACGGTGGCCTCGAAGAAGTCAGACATTTCCTTGGTGGTGGTCAAAACGCCGGCATCGTATTCTGGCAGACCCCATTCCTCAACGTAACGCTTGCGCCGCTGAGCGGGATCTTCTGGCAGTGCGTCCTGCACTTCATTAATCCATTCATCGGAGACCCGCACTGGTGGCAGGTCTGGTTCTGGGAAGTAACGGTAATCGTCCGCGCCTTCCTTAACCCGCATCAGAATGGTTTCCTTACCAGCTTCATCCCAGCGCCGAGTTTCGGGCCGAATGCTGCCACCAGCAAGCAGGATGCCAATCTGGCGTTTCTGCTCGTAGGTCAGCGCACTGCGGACATAGTTGAAGGAGTTCAGGTTCTTCACTTCCGTCTTGGTCCCCCACTTGTCGGCGCCGATTGGGGCAACGGACAGGTTGGAGTCCACACGCATGGACCCTTCTTCCATCTTGACGTCGGAGGCACCGGTGAACTGGACGATTTGGCGCAGTTGTTCCAGGTACTGGTAGGCTTCTTCCGGACTCTTAATGTCAGGCTTCGACACGATTTCGATCAGTGGCGTGCCCTGACGGTTAAGGTCGACGTAGGAGTAGCCGTCGCCTGGGTGGGTGTTCTTCCCGGCATCTTCTTCGATGTGGAGTTCTTCAATCCCGATGCGCTTCTTCTGCCCATCCACTTCGATTTCCACGTAGCCGTTGCGGGCCAGGGGCTTTTCGGACTGGGTAATCTGATAAGCCTTGGGGTTGTCGGCGTAGAAGTAGTTCTTCCGGTCAAAGTGCGTGAACGGGGTGATGTCGGCATGAAGGGCAAGGGCAACCATCAGGCCAAGGGAGTAAGCACCCTTGTTGACACTAGGCAAAACCCCGGGGTAGCCCCAGTCGATGATGTTCGTGTTTGTGTTCGCTTCGGCACCGTAAGATACTGGTGCTGGGGAGTACATCTTGCTTTTGGTCTTCAGCTCAACGTGGACTTCAAGACCGATTGTTGTTTCAAAGTTCATTAGTTCTGCCCCCCTGGAATAAGTTGCTTGTAGTCGGTGGCATCTTCAAATGCTGCGGCGGCTTGGTAAATTGTGGCTTCATCGAACGCCTTGCCGATGAACTGGAGGCCAACCGGCATGCCGTCGACGAACCCGGCGTTGATGGACGCAGCGGGCAGGCCGGCCAGGTTGACCGGAATCGTCAGGATGTCGTTCATGTACATCGTGAGTGGGTCGGTCACCTTGTCGCCAATCTTGAAGGCGGTGGTTGGCGTCGTTGGTCCGATGATGAGGTCGTAATCAGCAAAGACGTCCTCAAAATCGCGGGCAATCAGCGTGCGGACCTGAGCTGCCTTCTTGAAGTATGCATCGTAGAACCCGGCACTGAGGCTGAAGGTCCCGAGCATAATCCGGCGCTTAACTTCGTCGCCAAAGCCTTCAGAGCGGGTGCGGACGTAGACGTCCTCGAGGCTCTTCACGTCCTTGGCGCGGAACCCGTAACGAATTCCGTCGAACCGCTGGAGGTTGGAACTAGCTTCGGAGCTGGCAATGATGTAGTAGGCCGGCACCGCGTACTTCGTGTGGGGCAGGCTAACCGTTTCGACCGTTGCGCCCAGCTCTTCCAGCTTCTTGGCCGCCGCCTTAATCTGGTCAGCAACCTTGGCATCGACCCCTTCACCCAGGTATTCGGCAGGCAGGGCAATCTTCATGCCCTTGATGCTCTTGCCAATCTTGGCTCCCAGGTCTTCGGCGGGCCGGGGTACCGTTGTGCTATCGCGTTCGTCCAGGCCAATGAGTGCGTTCATCACGTGCGCGGAATCACGCACGGAGCGGGTCAGCGTCCCGATGGCGTCAAGACTGGACCCAAAGGCGATGAGGCCCCAACGGGAAACCCGCCCGTAGCTAGGCTTGAATCCGAAAATTCCGTTGAAAGCGGCTGGCTGGCGAATGGAACCACCGGTATCGGAACCGAGGGCGGCAATCACTTCACCCGCAGCAACAGCGGCTGCGGAACCACCTGACGAACCACCAGGAACCTTGGTGTGGTCCCAGGCGTTCTTCGTTGTCTTCATGTGGGAGTTCTCCGTGGAGGAACCCATGGCGAATTCGTCCATGTTGGTCTTCCCCACGATGACCATCCCGGCGTCCTTCAGCTTCTTGACCGCGGTTGCGTCATAGATTGGGACGAAGTTTTCCAGCATCTTGGAAGCCGCGGTCGTCACCAGGCCATCCGTGACGATGTTGTCCTTGATGGCAACCGGAATCCCGGCCAAGGTTGAATCGGCCTTCACGCCATCCGCGTCGGCCTTTGCCGCCTGCTTCGTTGCTTCGTCTTCGTTCAGCGCCAGGAACGCGTCGACTTCGGGGTCGATTGCGGCAATCTTGGCAAAGGTATCCTTGGTCAGTTCACTGCTCGTAATCTTCCCGCTGACAAGGTCGTCGTGCAGCTGGTCGATGCTAGTCTTAAAGTAATCCACTAGTCTTCCTCCTTGTCGATAATTGCTGGCACCTGAATCAGGCCATCCTTTTCAGTTGGCGCGTTCTTCATCAGGTCCGCACGTGGTGTCACGAAGGTTGCTTTGTCTTCGCGCATCACGTTCTCCAGCATCACGTTCTGGGTCGTGACGGGAACGTACGTGGTGTCAACTTCACTGAGCTGATCCACCATGTTCAGAATTTCATCGAGTTGGCCGGTAAATTCCTGTAATTCTTCATCGGTAAATTGTAGTCGCGCCAGTTGTGCAACGTGGGCAACGTCGTCCTTGGAAATCATGTCCATACCCCGCTTTCTATATACTGGACCATTTTACCATAAACACGCTGACGATTGAAAAACGCTAAGCAAAACGCCGCGACTTTTCATCTTGCAGCCGCCCGCAACGCGTAAAAACAGGTGCCACCGCCAAACGCCGGTAACACCTGCTTCGTTAGTTTAGTATGAATCAAACACGTGCGTGTAGAATGCCTTGTCGCCCGCATCCCGCGCAACGAATGCTTGCATGCCCTGCACGGATTGAATGCTGATCTCAATCGACGCGCCCGCCGGCAGGTACTTCGATGCCGCGGTGGCAACGTACTGCGTGAAGCTGTTGATTTCGGTCTGCCCGTAGAACTGGGTGTTAATCGTAATCTTCATCCCCGCCAGCGCACCGTTCTTGTAGTGTACCTGCGCCGTGATGCCAGCAAGCGTTGGGAAGAAGTTCTTCACCTGGTCCGTGAAGTCGCTGAAGTCGTTGGCCACCGTGCTGTTAATCGGCTTGTTGCCGTTAACGACCGGCAGGACCTCGTTCTTCTCATCTACCCCGTTCCAGTTCGAAACGCTCGTGCCGGACTTCGAGATGACGTAGCTGACGAAGGTGCCGCCAACCAGGCTATCCTGCTTGGTCTGCTTGTAGATGCCGACGACGATTGGCGTGTCATTCCCGACCTTCTTCATGCGCCGGAAGCGTTCGATGACCTTGGCCGCCATCTCTTTGCCCTTCGCCGTCAGTTGCGGCGTGCTGATATTGGTCTGGAACGTCGCCCCGTACTTCTCCTTTTGGAAGTAGTCAACGGAGTTCATCCCTAGCGCGATGGCCACGCCGCCCAGCTTGAAACTATTACCGCTCTTGACCATGTAATCCTGCTCCAGAATCTGCTGGAGGTAAATTGGGGCCCGCTTGTTCGCGTCGGTGTCGTTGTACTTGTTCTTGGCTGGGTTCAGCCCCTGCGCGTTGTCGGCGAATGCGTCCTCGTCCTTCTTCCCGGAGTACTTGCCCTTTTGCCGCGCCAGCCACGATTCGGTGGTGGCGGTGCTCAGGAGCTGGCCCTCTTCGAAGTAGTACTTGTCGGTGGCGAATTCCTTCTGCGCCAGCGTCTGCAGGCCATTCTCCATGCTGCGAACGTTGAACGTGTTCCCGTTCTGGTTATTCTGGGTGAGCGTGAGTCCGCGCGACTTGGAGGTTTGGTAGCGCCCGCCCTGGATAATCCCCTGGTAGGTGCCCGCCGTGGTTGTCCCCGTCGTGGTGAATGATCCGGCCTTGGTGGAAGTACTCCCGCTGCCGCCATCAGCATTGAAATTTAATTTGCCACATCCGGCCAGGAGCAATACGACCGCCCCGGTCAGAATCAGTTTCAGTGTATTCTTCATCCTAAACCTTTCTTGTACGCCGCCGCATTGCGGGGCCTGATTAGCTCTTTGGCGAATCACCAAACAAGTTTGTTTGTAGTTCGGATTCCGTCATAATCTGGGTGCCCAGGTTCTGGGCCTTGGTCAGCTTGCTGCCGGCGTCCGTGCCCGCAATGAGCAAATCCGTCTTCTTGGACACGCTGCCGGTGACCTTGGCGCCCAGCTCCTTGAGCCGGTTCGTCAAATCACTGCGCGACCACTCGGCGAACTTCCCGGTGATGACCACCGTCTTGCCGCTCACAGGTGAATCAGTGGCGACCGGCGCCACCTGCCCATTGTAACGCAGGTTCACGCCGGACGCGCGCAGCTGCTCAATCAGTTCGCGGGTTTCGGGCCGCGCCAGGTACTGGGTCAGGGTGCGGGCGATAATTGGCCCCACCCCGTCAACGGCGGCCACGGTTTCCTCGTCCGCCGCCATCAGCGTGTCGATGTCGCCGAAATGCTCGGCGAGAACGGCCGCAGCCTTGGCGCCGACGTGCCGAATCCCGAGCCCGGTCAATAACCGTTCTAGTGAATTATCGCGGCTACCGGCAATCGAATGCAAGAGGTTGTTAATGGATTTTTCCTTAAACTTATCAAGTTGGGCCAAATCGTCGGCGGTCAGAGTGTACAAATCGGCCACATCCGCAACCAGGTGCTTGGCCTGCAGCTGCGCAATGATCTTCGGGCCGAGGCCGTCAATGTTCATCGCGGGCCGACTGGCGAAGTGCGTCAGCTGTTCCTGCACCTGCGCCGGGCACAGCGGGTTGATGCACCGCAGCGCCACCTCATCTTCAATGTGCACCAGCTTGGCGGTGCACGATGGGCAATTGGTGGGGGCAACGTACGGCACTGAATCCGCGGGGCGTTTGCTGAGGACGACGCGCGCAACTTCGGGGATAATGTCCCCGGCCTTGTGCAGGTCGACGGTGTCACCGATGCGAATATCCTTGGCCGCAATAAAGTCCGGGTTGTGCAGCGTGGCGCGGCTAACGGTGGTGCCGGCCAGTTGCACCGGATCCATCACCGCCGTTGGGGTCACGACGCCGGTGCGCCCGACCGTCCACTCGATGTCGCGGACAACGGTGGCAGATTCTTCAGGCGGGAACTTGTACGCAATTTCCCACCGCGGCACCTTGACCGTGGCGCCGAGTTCTTCCTGCAGGTGCAGGTCGTTCACCTTGAGCACGATGCCATCGATGCCGTAACTGAGCGCATCCCGGTCGGCCGTGTACTTGGTGATGTATTCATCAATCTCGGTCAGGTTGCTTAGGGCCTGCGAACTCGGGTTGGTGGCAAAGCCGAGGCTCGCCATGTACGCAATCGCCTCTTTTTGGGTGGTAACGCCAAAACTGGCCGGATCCATGAGCGTGTAGATGAAGGTGGCTAGCTGGCGCTTCTTTGTAATCTGCGCGTCCAGCTGCCGCAGCGACCCCGCCGCCGCATTGCGCGGGTTGGCGAAGGTGGTTTCCCCGTCGGCCTCGCGCTGCTTGTTCAGCGCCGCAAACGCCGCCTTGGGCATGTAGCACTCACCGCGCACCTCAATCGTCAGGGGCGCCGGCAAAGTCTGCGGCACGTCGGCAATCTGGCGAACATTCGCCGTCACGTCCTCGCCAATGCGCCCGTTGCCGCGGGTGGACGCCCGCACGAGCTTGCCGTCGGTGTATTCGAGCGCCAAGGACAGCCCGTCGATTTTGAGCTCGACGTTGTACTCGAGGTCGCGCTCGGCATCGGCGTTCAGGTGGTCAATCCAGCCGCCAAGTTCTTCAAGCGAGAAGACATCCCCCATCGACAGCATCGGCACCGGGTGCTCGACCTTGCCGAAGTCCGGCAGCACGGCATCCCCCACCAGCTGTGTCGGTGAATCAGACGTCACTAATTCGGGGAACTGGGCTTCCAATTCCTCAAGCCGCCGGTACTTCTGATCGTACTCCGCATCGGTGACTGACGGCGCATCGCGGGTGTAATACTCATCCCGCCAACCATTGATTTGCTTGCGCAGTGCGGCCAGTTCGGTCGCCGCCTGCTCGAAACTTTCTGCCATCGTTTTGTCCTTTCTGCTAAGAATCCATCACTGCCGCAGTTCGGTGCGTCTAGGCATCGGCTTTCTTAATTGGGGCAAAGGCCGCCAGTAGCCGCTTGATGCCCATGCCATCAAAGGCAATGTCGAGCTCCTGTTCCTCACCGACGCCGGTGACCTTGACGACCGTGCCGACACCCCACTTGCGGTGTTCAGCCTTGTCGCCAACCTTCCAGCTGATTGCGCCGGCACCTGTTGTGGTGGGGCCGGTCACGCTGGCGCTGGTTGCGGCCGCCTGGCGACTGGCCGTGCGCCGCTGTGCGTAAGTATTCGCCCGGGAACCGGTGCTGACGGTGTTGTCGTGGCGGTAATCACTGCCGGCACTGTAACCACCGTTCCGGCCGTAATCCTGCCGGTTGATGAACGGAATGTCGCTCCGCTGCGCTGGTGCCCCCACCGTTTCGAGCAGGTTGTCGTCGATTTCGTCAATGAAGCGGCTGGCCGGATTGTTCTGGTGCTGGCCGTGGAACATGCGCGAGTACGCGTTGGTCAAAAACAGCTTCTTCTTGGCCCGGGTAATCCCCACGTAGGCCAGGCGCCGCTCTTCTTCCAGCTCGGTTTCGTCCATTGCCGCGCGCGACAGCGGGAACAGGCCCTCTTCCATGCCGACCAGGAAGACAACGGGGAATTCCAGCCCCTTCGCCGCGTGCAGCGTCATCAGGGTCACTTCCTGCGCCCCCTCTTCGACCTCATCCACGTCGCTCACGAGGGACAATTCGCCGAGGAAGTCAGCGTAAATATCGGACTCCTCGTCTTCGGGTTCGTACTTGTCGTCGAAGGTCTTCGTCACGGTCAGCAGTTCTTCCAGGTTGTCCACCCGTGAATCAGCCTCCAGTGTGTGCTCATTGTGCAGGGCGTCAAGGTAGCCGCTGTCTTCCAGGATGGCGTTCATCAGGTCGGTGATTGACGCGCCGGTCTGCTTCTTCTTGCGCAGGTCCTCAATCATGGTGGCGAAACTGGCTAGTTCCTTGCGTGCACGGGTCGGGATGTTGCTCAACTCCACGTTTTGCGCGGCCTCAAGCAGGCTCCAGCCGTTCTCGTCGGCGAATTGGGCGAGCTTGTCCAGCGAGCTGGCGCCAATCCCCCGCTTGGGTTCGTTGACAATGCGGCCAAAACTGAGGTTATCCACGGGGTTGACCACCAGCCCGAAGTAGGCCAGCGCGTCCCGGATTTCTTTGCGGTCGTAGAACTTGTGCCCGCCGACAATCTTGTACGGAATTGAGCTCTTGAGGAACGCCTCTTCAATGCTCCGGGACTGCGCGTTGGTCCGGTACAGGATGGCGAAGTCGCCGTACTGGTACTTCTCCTGGCGCATCAGCGTCTCGATTTGACGAATCACGAAGTACGCCTCATCCCGGTCACTCTGGGCGCGGTAGTACGTAATCTTGTCGCCGGTGCCGTTTTCGGTCCACAGGGTTTTGACCTGCCGCTTCGTATTGTTCTTGATGACCGCGTTGGCCGCATCCAGAATCGTCTGCGTGCTCCGGTAGTTCTGTTCCAGCAAGATTACCTGGGCGTCCTTGTAGTCCTTCTTGAAGTCCAGGATGTTCTGCATGTTGGCACCACGCCAGCCGTAGATACTCTGGTCGGCATCCCCGACAACACACAGGTTCCGGTAGCCGGCCGCCAGCATCTGCACCAGCTGGTACTGCGCTTCGTTGGTGTCTTGGTATTCATCGACGTGCACGTAGCGGAACTTGCGCTGGTAGTAGCCCAGCGTTTCGGGATTCTGCCGGAACAAGATGATGGTCTGCATGATCAGGTCGTCAAAGTCGAGGGCCGAATCGGCGCGCAACCGGCGCTGGTATTCGGTGTAAACCTCGCTGACCACCTTGTCGAACGGGTTGCCGTTATTCGCGTGGTTCTTCGCGTAGTCTTCGGGGGTGAGCAGGTCATTCTTGGCGCTGGAAATGCTGCCGAGAATGGCCTTGGCGTCGAACTGCTTGGGGTCGATGTTCCGGGCACGCAAAATCTGCTTCACGAGGGTGAGCTGCGCGGAGGTGTCGGTGATGGAAAAAGCGCGGTTGTAGCCGAGCTTCTCGATGTCGCGGCGCAAAATCCGCATGCACAGCGCGTGGAAGGTCGAGACCCACACGTCCCGCGCCGTTTCCTCATCAAGCAGCTTGCCAATCCGTTCCTTCATTTCGCGGGCGGCCTTGTTCGTGAAGGTGATGGCCAGCACGTTCCAGGGGTTAACCCCCTTGTCCTCAATCAGGTACGCGACCCGGTGCGTCAGGACCCGGGTCTTCCCGGAGCCGGCACCAGCCATGATGAGCACCGGTCCCTCCGTCGCAAGCACTGCCTCACTTTGCTTATCGTTCATGCCCTTCAGTAATACTTGTTCGCCCATGATACGTCCTTTCACACTTCCGTCAGCACCGCCGCCGGAACCTCTTTATTTCTTGCTTTCCATTTTACCAAACATTTGCACGCCATTACAGGGTTGACAACGCGCCGCGACTTTCAACTATCGCGCCGGCAAAACACCAGCTTGGTCGCCGTCGACCGCGCCTCGTCAAACCGGTACTGCGGGTGGTCGAACTGGCACACCCCAGAGAGCGTGTTAATTTGATTCTCGGCGAGGTAGCGCACCATCGCCCCACGCGCCATTTTGGCCTGCGTCGCCCGCGTCTTGAACTTGCCGTCCACCACCTGGCCGAAGACAATCTCTGTGAGTTGCTCACCGGGTTGCAGGTAATTCGTGATGGCCTTGCTGTACTCCTTCGAGGCCAAATTCAAAACGGGCTGGCTGAAATCAAGCGCATCGTGCAACCTGCTTCCCCAGAATGCATAGAGGTCCTTGGCCCCCGGCAGCGGCAATCGCGACTGCATCTCCAGCCGATACGGCACAATCGCATCGAACGGGCGCAGAACGCCGTAAAAGCCGGACAGGATGCGCAGATTCGTCTGCAGGTACCGCAGCGCCGGCGCCGTCAGCAGATCCGGGGCCATGTACTGGTACTGAATTCCGCTGAAGCCAAAGACGGCGGGCGTCGCCGCGTTCTCCAGATCGAGTTCCTGCAGCTGCCGGTACGCCTGCTGCGCCAGCTTGTCACTGCACCGCCACATTGTCTGGGCCTGACCCAGCGTGAGCGTACGCATCGCCGCAAGCAGCTGCCGCGTTGCCGGCAAAAACTGGGGCAGCGCGGTGGCCGTGAAACTGTCGGTGTCCACCACCATCTTCTTTGCCGGAGCAATAATCATCTGCACTACAGGGCACCTCCCATTCCTGGCCGCATCCATCAACATCTCGTCTCAACATTATCTAAGCAGTAAGTGGCAATCGTCAAGGCACTTGTGCGCGCGTTTTTCGGGTACGCGAACGCCAACCAATGCAAAAAAATAACCCGCAGCGGGGACTGGACGCCTCACTGCGGGTCATGCAAACAGCTATTAGGTTTTGCGTGTTACTTAGAGCCCAACGCGCGCGAAGATTTCGTCGACGTGCTGCAGGTGGTAGTGGTAATCGAACGCATCCGCGATGTCCTCGGGCTTCAGCACCGCCGTGACCTTGGGGTTAGCCTCAATCAGCTTGCGGAAGTCCTTGCCCTCATCCCACGACTTAGCCGTCATTGGCTGGACGAGGTCATACGCCTCTTCCCGGCTCAGGCCGCCCTTATCAATCAGGGCGAGCATGAAGCGCTGGCTGTAGATCAGGCCGTGGGTCGCATTCATGTTCTGGAGCATCCGGTCCGGGAAGACGTCCAGGTTGGTCACGATGCCGGTGAACCGGTGCAGGATGTAATCGAGCAGGCCGGTTGCGTCCGGCAGCATCATCCGTTCAGCGGACGAGTGGCTGATGTCGCGTTCGTGCCAGAGGTTGATGTCTTCAAGCGCCGCCGTCTGGTAACCGCGAATGACGCGGGCCAGGCCGGAGACGTTCTCGGACGAAATTGGGTTGCGCTTGTGCGGCATTGCCGAGCTCCCCTTTTGGCCCTTGTTGAAGTGTTCCTCAACTTCGTGGACCTCGGTGCGCTGCATGTGCCGAATCTGGGTGGCAAAGCGTTCCACGGAACTAGCGATGAGCGCCAGCGTCTGGATGTAGCGGGCGTGCAGATCCCGCGGGAGCACCTGCGTCGAAATCTCCTGGGCGCGCAGACCGAGGTGTTCGGTCACGTAGGCCTCAACTGCTGGTGGCGTGTTGGCAAAGGTGCCGACCGCCCCGCTGATTTTGCCGGCCTCGACCTCATCGGCGGCCTCGTCAAAACGCGCGAGGTTCCGCTTCATCTCGGAGTACCAAGTTGCCAGCACGAGCCCGAACGTTGTTGGTTCGGCGTGCACCCCGTGCGTCCGCCCCATCATTGGCGTGTTCTTGAATTCCTTGGCCCGTTTGCCCAGGATGTCAATGAGCGCCAAGATGTCGTCGCGCAAAATCGCGTCGGCCTGCTTGAACAGGATGCCCTGCGCCGTGTCCACCACGTCGGTACTGGTGAGCCCATAGTGCACCCACTTCTTCTCGGGGCCGAGGGTCTCGGACACCGCACGGGTGAAGGCAACCACGTCGTGCCGCGTTTCGAGTTCAATGCGGGCAACTTCATCGGGATCAACGGATGCGTTCGCCCGCACCGCCTTCGCGTCTGCCTCCGGGATAATCCCTAGTGCAGCGTGTGCTTCAACAGCAAGAATCTCAACTTCAAGCCAAGCCTGGTAACGGTTAGCTTCAGTCCAAACGGCCGCCATCTCTGGTCGGCTGTAGCGTGAAATCAATTTTAATCCTCCTAATTTGTTCAGGCAGCAACGGCAATTCACCGCATTCACCACGAGCTGCGCGGTAAATCAGGCGAACTACCCTCACTTGACAAGAGGCACTGGCAACCAGCACCCCGCCAACACACAACAACAGTTAGAAATCTACGTTAACACCGCGCGTTAATGCGCCCAACGTATTCGAAATTCACTGGATATTGAACACCTCAGTCGCGGCGAGCGAACTGAAGGCGTGCTTGAGCGGTCCAGGAACAATTAACTCGCCGACAGGATCTTCGCCGGCAGGGAAAAATTGCCACTGCCAATCCGGTTTAATCTGGATTTGCGTCGCGACTGCTTCCATCTGGCGCCGCTGCAGTGGCAATAAGACGGCCTCACCCTTCACCGGGATGGTCGGGATTGGCCAACCGGCGATTGCCCGCATGTGCAGGGCGTACTGCGTGGTATTCGTGATGCCCCGCAGCACATCCCCGCCGAGCCGCGGCCCAGGGGACAGGCGCTTCACGTACAGGCCGCCCTCTGCAGTGTAGAAGAACTCGATGGCAAACACGCCCGTGTAATCGATGCGGCCCGCCACCTTCTCGGCAATCCGCAGAATCTCCATGAAGGCGTCGTCCTCAATCTGGGCGGGGGCAATCGTGGCCGTGAGCACGTGGTGGTCGTGCTGGTTTTCAACAACGGGGAACACCTGCAGCCCGTCCGGCGTCTTCACGCAGGTAACGGCAAGCTCACGCGGCTTTTTGAGCCAGGCCTCGTAGATGTACGGGCGCTTCTGCAACAGCCCGCGGGCCCGCCAGACGTCCACGTCGCTTTCGATGAGGAGCTGCTGATCGGCCCCAATCCCCTTTTGAATTGGTTTCAAAATCCCGGGGAAGCCGACCGTCGCAACCACCTTGTCGATATCGTCAGATGTGACCACCTGGCCGTACGGCAACACGTTCAGATTCAGGTCCTCGAGGAAGACCTTTTCCAGGTAACGGTCTTGGGTCATCGACAGAATATCCGTGCCACTGGGCAACTGGCGGGCGCTGAACATATCGTCCAGCATGTCGGCGTCGACAATTTTTTCGTCACTGAACGTAATCACCGAGCACACCGACTGCAAGCGCGCGTACGCCGCCCGGTCGGTGCCCACAATGCGGATGTCCGCCGCCTTGAGCGCCACCGCATCCGCGGTTTCGGCCATGACGGCGACTCGCATCCCGATGTGGCTTGCGGACCTTGCCAGCTGGTAGGCACCAATATCGCCACCAATGATGCCAATGGTCGCCCCTGGAGCAATGAATTCTGGCATAGAGCAATTCCCCCTCAGTCGTGTGGCAACTAACGCAAACGTTTACAGTTGCCCCACATGTTTATAGATTCGAAAGTTTGAATTCTTTTTATCCTATAAACAATTAAACGACACACCGGTAGTTTCGTCCACCAATGTGCCGTTATTTATTTGTGAAAGAACTAATTTGTATCGAAAACTTAATCCGCAAACTTGCTTTGCTAATCGTCGTTCTCGTTCAGTCCTGCTTTACTTTCCATTTCCGGCTGCGGCTTCTTCGCGTTGAACAGCAAATTCAAAATCACCGCGGAGAGGCTCGCCATCAAGATCCCGGACGAGCAGAACAGTTGCAGGGTCTTCGGCAGGAACTGCACGATTTCGGGTTGCACCGTCACGCCGAGGCCGAGGCCGATGGAAATGGCGGCAACCAGTAAGTTCTTGTCGTTCTGGAAGTCCACCTGCTGGAGCATGCGGATACCCTGCACCGCAACCATCCCGAACATGACGAGCATGGCACCACCTAAAACGGGCGCGGGGATGATTGTCGCCAGCGCCCCGGCCTTGGGCAACAGACCCAGCAGGACGAGGAAGCCGGCCGAGTAGATGACGGGCTTGCGGCTCTTAATGCCGGACAGCTGCACCAGGCCAACGTTCTGGCTGAACGTGGTGTACGGGAAGGTGTTGAACAACCCGCCGAGCATAACGGCGAGCCCTTCCGCCCGGTAGCCGCGCTTCAGGTCGTCCTCGCCAATCTTGCGGTTCATGATGTCCCCGAGGGCGAAGAACACCCCAGTGCTTTCAACCATGGACACCAGTGAAATGAGGACCATGGTCAAAATGCTGCTCCACTCGAACTTCGGGACCCCGAAGTAAAATGGCGTTGGCACGTGGAACCAGTGGGCCTGCGCAACTGGGTCGAGGCTGACCATCCCCATCGCCCCCGCAATTGTGGTGCCGACGATGAGGCCAATCAGGATGGCGATGGAGCGGATGAACCCGCGGCCCCACACGTTAATGGCCAGAATCAGCAGCACGGTGACAACCCCGAGCAACAGGTTTTGCATGCTGCCGAAGCTCTTGGCCGCTGTGTTCCCGCCCCCAATGTTCTGGAAGGCCACGGGAATCAGCGACAGCCCGATGACGGTGATGAGGGTCCCGGTGACCAGTGGTGGGAAGAGCTTGCGCACCTTCGCAAATAAGCCACTGATTAGAAAAACGAAGAAGCCGGCCGCAATGATGGCCCCGTACATGGTCTGAAAATCGTACTTCTGGCCAATCATAATCAGGGGCGTGACCGCCTGGACGGCACAGCCGAGGATAACCGGCAAGCCAATCCCGAACACCTTGTTGGCAAACACCTGGAGGAACGTCGCAACTCCGCACATGAAGATGTCGATGGACACCAGGTAGGTCATCTGCTCGGAGCTAAAGTGGAGCGAGGCCCCAATCAGGATGGGCACGAGGACGGAACCGGAATACATGGCGAGCAGGTGTTGCAACCCCAGAACCGCGGCCTTGGGGTTCGATACGTCTTGATTACGTTCCATGGTGCCTCCTATGCGTCCTGCTCGTCCGCGAAGACGACCTGGCCGTTCTCGAATGCGGCAATCCGGGCAAGTGAAACCACGCGGACACCCTGGTCGTCAAACATCTTGCGGCCCTTCTGGAAGGTCTTTTCAATCACAATCCCGGCGCCAACGGTTTCAGCCCCGGCCTGCTTAATAATCTCGGTCAATCCCTGGACCGCCTGGCCGTTCGCGAGGAAGTCATCAATGATGAGGACCTTGTCGTCAGCGCTCAGGAACTTCTTGGCGATGGCAATCGTGTTACTGGTCTGTTTGGTGAAAGAGTAGACGGTTGCGGTGAACATGTCGTCCTTTAACGTGAGCGACTTGTGCTTGCGTGCGAAGACTAATGGCACGTGAAACGCCATTGCCGTTGCGAGTGCTGGGGCAATCCCAGAACTTTCAACCGTCAAAATCTTGGTAATCTTGGTGTCCTTGAACTGGCGATAAAATTCTTGGCCCACAGCCGACATTAGGTCTGGGTCGACCTGGTGGTTCAGAAAATTATCAACCTTGAGCACATCCGTGCCCAGAACAACCCCGTCTTTACGAATCCGATCTTCAAGCAGCTTCACCCGAATATCCCTCCACTTTTACATATATTTTTGTCTTAAGATTGTTATCTAGATTACCACAAAGGAAGCTGGCTTACAAACGAATATCATGTACGTTAATCAAGTTTTCATTCGGATATATTACCTTTTTCGCCAAAACAGCCGGCTATATTCGTTAATTCCCGTCAAAATGCAAATAATGGCGTTTTCATCCGGGCCAAATCGATTGGGATTGCGTTTGTGCATCAAAAAAAGCCGTACATTCATCATGTCGGCCTTGCCATATTGCGTCATTTACCAAGGAGGCGCCACTCACGGGTTCACCATTATTTGGTGCCGTCGTATTTTTCCAGGTGGTACTGCTCGACCACCCGAATGATTTTCTGGGCGTACTGGGGGTCGGTGGCGTACCCCGACTTCTGCAGGGCCGTTGCCGCCGCCTGGTAATCGCGGGCCCGAATCACGCTGACGTACTGGTGCGCGTTCCAGGTGGTGCCGTGCGCCAGGAGCTGGGCGTGCTCGCGCATCGAGGCGTAATCATCGGTGTAACTGCGAAAACGCGCGGTTACCGTCACCCACTTGCCGTTCTCGTACTCCTGCGTTGTGAGCTCCTGCCCGGCCTGATTGCTCTTGGCCTTCACCCCGAACAGGTTGTGGTACTTGGCCGCCAAGGTGCTGGTGCCCCAGTTGCTCTCGAGAATCGCCTGGGCAATGGTGATGCTGGGCAGGACGCCGTAATTCACCTTCAGGGTCTGCGCGTAAGGGGCCAAGTGCGCGATGAACGCATTCTTCTTGGCCAGCGTCGCCGCGCGCGAGGATGCCGCCGCTTCATCGGCCACCTGCACGCCGTGTTCATACTGGCCCACAACCGTCACGACCCCCACCATCAGGGCAATCACCACGGCCATAATGCCAACATAGTTCCCGCCATTTTTGCGTCTGCGCCTTGCCACCTTACCACCTCCTTCAGGCAAAATTTCTTCTTCTAGAATACCACAGCCGCGGCACACTTCCGCGGGTCAATCTGTTAGTATTAGGTTAAAATACCGCCGCTGGGGCTGACACACCCTCAGCAGCGACGCATCTACCTGGAGGTTTCCATGACAAAATACAATTGGGGCATCATCGGCCTGGGCCGAATCGCCACCACGTTCGCTAAGTTCTTCCCGCGCGCGGACCAAAACTTGTACGGCGCGGCCGCCCGGGACGAAGCGCGCGCGCAGAGTTTTGCCCGCCAGCACGACATTCCGCAAGCTTACGGCAGTTACGCCGAGCTCTACGCTGATCCGCGCATCGACGTCGTGTACATCGCAACGCCGCACCCGTTTCATTATCAACAAATCAAGGACGCGCTGAATGCCGGCAAGCACGTGCTCGCGGAAAAATCCATCACGCTCAGCAGCGCCCAGCTGGACGAGCTCATTGACCTGGCCCGCGCCAAGCACCTGATCTTGATGGAAGCCCAAACCATTTACCACATGCCCATCTACCCGGCCATCCTGGATTTCGCCACCGCGCACGACTTGGGCAAGCTCAAAACAATTCAGGTCTCCTTTGGCTCGTATGCACCAAACAACCCAAACGACCGGCTCCTGAACCCGAACCTCGGCGGCGGCGCACTGCTGGACATCGGCGTTTACGCCCTCAGCTTCGCCCGCCGCTTCACGGACGAGCCACTTGAACTGGTGGCCACCCAAATGACCGAAACCAGCACCGGCGTGGACGGTCAGTCGTCATTCCTACTGAAAACCGCTGACGGCGTGCAGGTCACCGTGGCGCTCAACCTGCAGGCCAAGATGCCCAAGCAGGGCACCGTCGCCTATGAGCGCGGCTTCTTCACGCTCGACCAGTACCCGCGCGCCGATAACGCAATCTTCGCCACGCCCGAATTGAAGACGCAGCTCCTGTCCGCCGGTGACACCACCGCCGCCCTGGCCACTGAGGTGCGCGACTTCGCGGCCGCGGTGACCAGCGGGAACAACCCAACGCTTCCTTGGACCAAGAACGTCATGGACATCATGACTGCGGCCCGAGCAGAGTGGGGCTTCAAGTTCCCGGGTGAAAAGTAGGTTAGAACTAAGCCACCAAACGCAAAGAGAAGGTGCCCAGCAGCAACTGCCAGGCACCTCCTCTTTAATTGTAAACAGACTTAGCCTTACGCCAGAACCTGAATCTTGTTCAGGAACTTAGAAACCTTTTCTGATTCCTCATCCTGCACCTTTTCGGCGGCGTTGAACACCGGAACGTCAATCTGTTTGTCAACGCCTAGGCTCTTGGTCATCTGGGCGCACCCATCGACGAACGCACCAAAGGCCTTCGTCAGCAGCTTGTGGTTCCCGATAAAGCGGGCTGGCACCTGCGCCGTTTCAAACTGGGCAAGCATCTTCGTGTATTCAGCCGTGCCTTCCGCAAACTTGGTGCGAATGTCTGCGTAGTGATCATCGGCGATCCCGGCTACCTGGTCCTTGTCAATTGCTTCACGCAGTTCAAGGAACAGTGGGTTCAGTTCATCCTGGAGCTCATCAGTGCGTGACATCACCTTGTTAATCGTGTTCGCGTACTGGACCATCTTTTGTTGGTTCTTATTCATCAGTAATTCACCTCTGGAAAAAGTATATCCCACTGGCAGGCAAACAACCACTAAAACCATTGGCTGTTTGACCCCCAGCGGGATATTTTTGTCCTTATTGGCGGCCCGAAGCCTGAGCTAGGCCGCCACCAGACGGGAATGCTCCCGCTGGCGGATTACTTGTGCATGTGCCGCTGAATTAGCTTGACGATTTCGACAATGGCAACCATCAGCACCCCGGCACCAAGCACCATTCCCCACTGAATCAGGTCAAGTTCGGTCACGTGGAAGAGGCCGTTGAAGCCTGGTACCAGCACCGTGACAGCAAGTGCCGCGGTCGCAATCAGAACTGCCCAGTTGAAGGACTTGTTCCCGAATGGCTTAATCGTGAAGAGTGACTGGTGCAGCGACTTCACGTTGAACGCGTGGAAGAGCTGAATCAGACCCAAGGTGATGTAGGCCATGGTTAAAGCATCGGCGTGCATTGCCGCGGAGCTGGTGTGGATTGGGAAGGTGATTGCCAGCCAGTAGACACCCAGTGTGAGCGCCCCTTCGAGCAGTCCCTGCCAGATGATGGCACTACCAACACCGCCGCTCAGGAAGCTCGAGTTCCGTCCGCGTGGTTTTTGCTTCATGACCCCAGGTTCGGTGTGTTCAAGGCCAAGTGCAATCGCTGGCAACGTGTCGGTCACCAGGTTAATCCACAGAATGTGCACTGGGGCGAGCAGGTCCCAACCCAGCATGGTCATGGTGAACAGGGTCAGCACTTCACCCAGGTTGGCGGACAGCAGGTACTGAATGGCCTTCTGGATGTTGGCGAAGACCTTCCGTCCGGCCTTAACCGCACGAACGATGGAGCTGAAGTTGTCGTCGGCCAGAATCATGGCACTGGCACCCTTGGCAACTTCGGTCCCGGTAATCCCCATGGCAATCCCGATGTCGGCAGCCTTCAGTGCGGGCGCGTCGTTCACCCCGTCCCCGGTCATGGCCACAACTTTGCCCTTCTTCTGCCAAGCGTTCACGATGCGGACCTTGTGTTCAGGGGCAACGCGGGCGTAGACGGAGTACTTGTCCACATTCTGCTCGAACGTGTCATCATCCATCTTGTCCAAGTCGCGTCCGGAAATTACGGCGTCACTGTCACCCTTGGGAATAATCCCCAACCGTTCGGAAATCGCCTGGGCGGTGTCGCGGTGGTCACCCGTAATCATGAGTGGGCGAATCCCGGCAGCCTTGGCTTCGGCAACAGCGTCCTTGGCTTCTAGCCGTTCTGGGTCAATCATGGCGACGAACCCGGCGTATACCAGGTCGTGTTCAATTGCTGCCGGGCTGATTTCTTCCGGCATGGATGGCAGAACCTTGTAGGCCATCCCGAGCACCCGCAGTGCCTGTACGGCCAGCTGGTGGTTCGTGGTCAAAATGGCGTCGCGGTCGGCCTCGGTCATGGCGCGGACCTCACCGTGATCGTCAATCATCGTTGCCTGCGGCAGCAGTTCGTCCGGAGCCCCTTTGGTTGCCACCAGGATTTGGCCATCCGGCAAACTGTGGAGCGTGGTCATGAGCTTCCGTTCCGAATCAAACGGCACTTCGCCCACCCGCGGGCTCTGCGTTAGGGCGGCCTGGTAATCGAAATCCTGCTTCTTGGCAAAAGCCACCAGCGCGGTTTCGGTTGGGTCACCCAGCAGCGTCCCGTCGGCTTGTTCCTTCGTGTCGTTGGCAAAGGTCATGATGGCCAGCAGCTTACTGGTGTCAGCCACCGCCTGGGTTGCTGGGTGCAGCTGTCCATCATAGTAGGTCTGCTCAACGGTCATCTTGTTTTGGGTCAGCGTCCCGGTCTTATCCGAGGCAATGATGTCGGTGCTCCCCAGGGTTTCAACCGCGGGTAGGCGCCGCACCAGCGCGTTGTGGCGCGCCATCTTCTGGGTCCCAAGGGCCAGGATGATCGTCACGATGGCCGGCAACCCTTCCGGAATTGCGGCAACGGCGAGCGAAATGGCGGTCAGGAACATCTCGGCTGGGGATTCACTCCCCCGCATAATCCCAACAATGAAGACAATCACGGCGATGACCAGGATGAGCCAGGTCAGCGACCGCCCGAGCTTGGCCAGGTTGACCTGAAGCGGGGTTTGGCTTTCCTTTTGGTTGTCCAGCATCTTGGCGATGTGCCCAACTTCGGTCTCCATCCCCGTTGCGGTGACGACCCCAACGGCGCGGCCATAAGTCACGTTCGTGCTCATGAATGCCATGTTGGTGCGGTCACCAATCCCGGCGGTGTCGTCAATGATGTCCGTGTTCTTCTCACTCGGCACACTTTCACCGGTGAGCGCCGCTTCCTCAATCTTGAGGTTCGCGGATTCAATCAGGCGCAGGTCGGCCGGCACCACGTCCCCTGCTTCCAGGAGCACGATGTCGCCGGGCACTACTTCGTTACTTGGAATGACGACGACTTCACCACCGCGGCGCACGTGTGCACTCGGGCTGGTCATCGCCTGGAGCGACTCAATGGCGGCCTCGGCCTTGCTTTCTTGGATGACCCCGAACACCGCGTTCAGGATAACCACGGCCAAGATGATCCCGGCGTCTGCCCACTCGTGGACCACCACCCCGGCGATCAGTGCGGCAACCAGCAGGACGAGAATCATGAAGTCCTTGAATTGGTCAAAGAAGCGACCAACGATGGTCTTCTTCTTCTTCCCGGCCAGCTTGTTCTCGCCGAACTTGGTCAAGCGTGTTGCGGCTTCCTGGCTACTTAAACCCGCCTTGCCAACACTTTGTTTAGTGAGTACCTCATCAGCACTCAATTGGTAGATTTGTTTTTCTGCCATTTAGGCCCCTCCTTCGAATAACCGTCGCCTGCTTCTTGGATAAAAAAAGGTGAGCCCCACAGACCAAATACATGGTCTATAAGTCTCACCAGTTTAATGCGACACCAGAATATTGTCCTAGTTGATGATGCCGCCGCAGCATAGCTGCCGGTTACTCCCTTATTTACAATTTATATTTTACATTAGCTAGAGCTAGTAAACAAGGTAACCAATGTAAATGTTGTGTATCATTTGCAAATTACGAGGCCTGAAATTAGGAACAGCTTACCGCAACCATAGCCGCGTAACGCTTTAACGCCAGAAGGTATCGAATGGGGTGATTGGCAGGTGTCGCTTGTGTTCGGTCTTGCGGTACCAGTTCTCAATCTTGGTCGCCACGTCCTCGGCCACGTCCTCGCCGCGCAGGTACGCGTCGATGTCGGCGTAGGTCACGCCCAGCGCCACTTCATCAGCCAGGGCTGGCCGGTCCTCTTCCAGATCGGCGGTTGGGGCCTTCTTGTACAGGTGCGCCGGTGCGCCGAGTTCCTTGAGCATTGCGGCACCCTGACTCTTGTTGAGCCCGGAGAGTGGCGTGAGGTCGGCACCACCATCCCCGAACTTGGTGTAAAAGCCGGTGATTGCTTCGGCTGCGTGGTCCGTCCCGATGACGGCCCCGTGTGTCTGCCCCGCAACGGCGTACTGGGCGATCATCCGGGCCCGCGCCTTGATGTTCCCCTTGTTGAAGTCGGAAATCTGCAGTCCGTTCGCCTCAACCGCCGCGACCATTGCGTCGACGCTGTCCAGAATGTTCACGCGGACCGTCTTGTCGGCCTTCATGAACGCGATGGAATCCATTGCGTCCTGTTCGTCGGCCTGTTCACCATAAGGCAGGCGGACGGCGATGAACTGGTAGTCATCATTGCCGGTCTCTGCGCGCAGTTCGGTCACTGCCTTTTCTGCAAGTGCCCCAGCCAGGCTGGAATCCTGACCACCGGAAATGCCCAGCACGTAGGTCGTGAGGAACGGGAACTTCTTCAGATAGTCTTTCAAAAAATCAATCCGTTTGCGAATTTCGGTTTCCGGGTCAATCGTCTTGACGGTGTGCAGCGTTGCGATAATTTCTTTCTGTAATGGACGCATGATGTTCTCCTTGTTTTTTTCTGTTTTCAGAATATGCCTACTGGTGCGGAATTACCAGCTTTATTGTCAGCTTAAATGACATTGCCAGCCAGTTGCAGCCACGCTAGGCAAAAAAACAGACAAGCAGCGGCGATCGCCCTACTTGTCTGCTCCTGCCTAGTTGTTAGCGGCAGCGATGTTCTTCGCCACGTCTTCGTGGACCTTCTTAATGTAATTCATCTTGTGGTCGTAAAGCGCCTGTGACAGGTCAACCGGGTAATCTTGCGGATTGAGGACCCGCTTGTATTCATCCCAGAGTGACTCGAGGTTGCTGGCCGCAAACGCGCGGATGTCGCGCAGTTCCGGCATCTTGTAAACGAGCGTGCCGTGATCGAAAATCGTCTGTAGCACCGGACGCGCCGTGAAGTTGGTGAGCGTCTTGTTGATGTACGTGTACTGCGGGTGGAACATGTAGAGCTGCTCTTCGGTCCGGGGATCTTCGTCCATGCGGGCAACGTAATCCCCTTCAGACTTGCCGAGGTGGTTGGACGTGATGCGCCAAACCTGCTTCTTGCCTGGGGTCGAAACCTTCTCGGCGTTGCTTGAGAGCTTAATGGTGTCCACCATTTCGCCCTTTGCGTCCTCAATGGCAACGAGCTTGTAAACCGCACCAAGGGCCGGCTGATCGTAGGCCGTGATGACCTTCGTGCCGACGCCCCAGACGTCAATCTTGGCGCCCTGCATCTTCAGGTTCTGGATGGTTTTTTCATCCAAATCGTTGGAGGCGTAAATCTTCGCCTGGTCAAAACCGGCTTCGTCGAGCTGCTGGCGAACGCGCTTGCTGATGTAGGCCATGTCGCCACTATCAATACGGACACCCTGGAAGTCAATCTTGTCGCCCATTTCCTTGGCTACGCGGATTGCACTTGGCACCCCGCTTTTCAGCGTGTCGTACGTGTCAACGAGGAAGACACAGTCGTGGTGTGTTTCGGCGTACGCCTTCATGCCTTCGTAATCACTCCGGTACGTCTGAATGAGTGAGTGTGCGTGGGTCCCACTAGCGGGAATGCCAAAAATCTTGGCGGCGCGCACGTTACTGGTTGCGTCAAACCCGCCAATGTAGGCAGCACGGGTGCCCCAGATACCGGCGTCCATTTCCTGGGCGCGGCGGGTCCCGAATTCCATCAAGGGGTCATCACCGGCAGCGGCGCGGATGCGGGCAGCCTTCGTGGCAATCAGGATTTGGTAGTTAATGATGTTCAAAACGGCCGTTTCAACCAGCTGGCACTGTGCCAGGGGGCCTTCAATCTGCAAAACGGGTTCGTTGGCGAAAACCAGGTCGCCTTCAACTGCGGACCGAATGCTACCGGTGAAATGCAGGTTGGCAAGGTAATCAAAAAAGCCAGCATCCCAGTCCTGCGTGTCCTTCAGGTATTCAATGTCGGTAGCGGAGAACCGCAATGTTTCAAGGTAGTCCACTACCCGTTCGAGGCCGGCAAAAATTGCGTAGCCGTTACCGTACGGAATGTTGCGGAAGTAGCTTTCAAACACAGCGTTGCGTTCGGAAATGCCCTCTTTCCAGTACGTGTACATCATGTTGATTTCATATAAGTCCGTGTGCAGCGCTAAGCTGTCATCGGGATACGTCGTTGTCATTATTTCCTCCAAGAGTCTTGGGCGTTAAGTACCCGCCTATCTATGCTGTCAATCTACGCAGTTATTCGGGTTGCTTGAACCAATACGTCAGCAGCCACTTCTCCAAGATTACTTTTGCTTCGACTTTCTCACTTCCACCAAGAATTTTGGAAGAACCATCATGCGTCCGATTCGGCTGGGTTGCTTAAGCAGACGGTAGAACCATTCGAGATGTGCATTTTGCATCCACACCGGTGCGCGTTTCGCCGTCCCCGCCAGCACGTCAAAGCTGCCGCCGACACCCATCAGGACTGCCTTGGGCAACGATGGCTGCAGGCCCGCCAGGAATTGCTCCTGACGCGGGAACCCGAGCGCGGCGAAGACAAAGTCGGGTTTCGCGCTGATGATGTCCTGCATAATGGCAGCGTCCGCGCTGAAGTACCCGTCGTGGGCGCCGACAATGCGGACGTTCGGGTACTGCTCTTGCACCTTGGCAACCGCCATCGCGTTCACGTCAGCCTTCGCGCCCAGCAAGTACACCCGCTGGCTATTGTCATTGGCCACGCCAAGCAGCTCGTGCAGCAAGTCATAGCCCGTCACCCGCTCTGGTAGCGGGGTGCCCAGCATTTGGGCCCCCTTGATGATGCCGATACCATCCGCCGTGACGAGATCCGCATGTCGCTTAATTAAACCCGCATAATCTGGGTGGTCTTTAGCGTACATCACGATTTCGGGGTTCGCGGTCACAACGAACGTGCCCTGACCGGAAGCGCAACGCCCCGTGATGTAGGCGACGGTTTCGCGCATGTTGAACTTGGCGAACGCCACACCCAATACATCTACACTCTCAAACATGTTGTTCTCCTTCACAAAGCGGCAAAACCGGCTGTCTTGCCACCTAGTTAAGTTGTATTGTACCAAATTTTGCCGGGAAGGTGAAATTTGGGGAACGTGCGGCGAATCATGCTGCGGTCAATGTCTGGTTGACGCGGGTTAAGCTGCGATGCCGATGATAAAAAAAGAGCTGACGGCTAAAATAGCCGTCAACTCTTAAGCTTGCATTGGTCAAAAGACACACCAATGTTTCAGACTATCAACCAATTACAACTGGCCGCGTACCGCTTAGCGATCCAAGAAGAACTCGAACCGTGAACCCACATACTGTGTCCGCACGTATTCGAATGGGCGCCCATCCTTCAGGTAGGAAACCTGCCGGAGCCGGAGAATTGCATCCCCGCGCTTGACGTCCAGGTACTCGGCAGTCCGCTCGCTGGCAAGCGTTGCGCTCACCATCTGGCGGGCACCACCGATTTCAAACCCGCCCTTTTTCTCGAGGGTGTGGTAGAAACTGCCGGTGACTTCGGCCTTGCTGAAGTTCTTAACCAGGCTGTTCGGCACCGTGGCCACTTCAAAACAAATTGGCACGTTATCGCCGAAGCGAATCCGTTCCATCCGGAGCACCTGTTCACCATCGTGCAGACCCAACTTCTCCACTTCGGACAGCGATGGGTTCGCAATGTGGTAACTGATGGTCCGGCTCGAAGGCTTCTTGCCCTGCGCGAGCATCACGTCCGTGAAACTCGTCACGCCGGACATTTTTTCCTGAACCTTCTGACTGGCAACGTACGTGCCGGCACCAACGCGGCGCTCAAGAATCCCCTCATCAACCAGGGTTTGCACGGCCTGGCGCAGGGTCATCCGTGACACCGAGAACTTCACGGCTAATTCACGTTCGGACGGAATACGGTCGCCAACGCTCCATTTGCCCGCTTCGATGTCCTTCTTAATCTGATTATGAATTTGAATGTAGACTGGGGATTCCATCTTTTTGCCTCCTGTTGCCGTGCACCAGTTGAACGCATCCTGGTGATTGCACATTACGCGTAGTTAGTTTGTTTGGAAAAATTAGTCTTTGGTTTCGTGGTACTGACCGTAGCTGTAGGTGGCGTGCAAATCAAGGGCGGCATCGAGCACGTTGATGTCTGCATCCTTACCCACTTCGAGAGTCCCCTTGGAATCCAAGTGGAATTCCTCGGACTGGTTAACGGAGCTCATCTGGACCGCTTCGGCCACACTGGCACCCATGAACGCAACGGCATTCTTGAAGGCGTCCTTGTACATCAGCACGGAACCGGCGAGCGTCCCGTCAGCGAGGCGGGCCTGTTTGTCCTTCACGTAGACCTTCTGACCACCAAGTTCGGATTCACCTTCTGGCATCCCCTTGCTGCGCATAGAGTCAGTGACGAGGTCGATGCGGTTTGCACCCTTAACCTTGAATGCCAGCTTCAACATGTCGGGCACGATGTGGAACCCGTCAGCGATGAGTTCAGCGTAGATTTGTGGTTCCAGCATTGCGTGGCCGGTAACACCAGGTTCGCGGTGCTTGAATTCGCGCTGGGCGTTGTAGAGGTGAGTCACGTGCGTTGCCTTGCTTTCGAGCATGTCCGCACGGGTTGCGTTACTGTGACCAGCGGATGGGGTGATGCCCATCTCGATGAGTGCGTCTTCGAATTCACGCGCACCCGGCTTTTCTGGTGCGTACGTAATCAACTTGACGCGGCCACCAGACAGTTCGTTCCACTGCTTAACGAGGTTCGCATCAGGCACGTGGATGTACTGCTGTGGCTGCGCACCCTTGAAGTCCTGGCTGATGAATGGGCCTTCGAGGTGCACACCCTGAATCACGTGGTTGCGGTCGGCGGCAGCTGCCACCCCGCGCATTGCCTGGTTAATGTTCTCAACGGACTGCGTCATGGTGGTAGCGAACAGGGTGGTTACCCCTTCGTGTTCCATCATCGCAGTTGCCATCTTGTCAATCTGGTCAGCATCGCCATCCATGGCGTCGAAGCCGTAGCCACCGTGTGCGTGCACATCGATAAAGCCAGGAATTACCAGCTGCCCGCGCAGGTTTTTGATCTGCTCGCCTGGCAGTGGGCGGTAATCCGCCATGGGGCCAACGGCAAGAATCTTGTCGTCAAAACGGATGTAGCCCTCGTCAATCTTTTCCTTACCTGTGTAAATCACGGCATGCGTCAATACAGTAACGGTCAAAATGTCCACTCCTTAATTTTGCTTCCAACGATTTATTTCCCGGTCTCCCCGGTTTAGTTATATTGTATACCGGTATAGACCAAAAGACAATTGGTTTAGACCAATTTTAGGGTAAAAATCTTGACCGCTTCCGGTATTAACGGCCACCGCGTGCCACCAGTACAGCAGCGAGGGCGCTACTTCTCCCCGTTCTCGCGCGCAATCGTGGCATCCAGTCCGGCAACAACTGCGGAGCTGAACCCCTTGTCTTCCATTGTGAGGTAGCCCCGGATTGTTGACCCGTTCGGGCTGCAAACCTGGTCAATCAAATCGTTCGGCGAAGTTGGGCTCTGCAGCACCATTTGGGCACTGCCGGCCACCGTCTGGGCGGCAATGCGCACGGCGTCCTTCTTGCTGATACCGTGCTTGACGCCGGCGCGCGCCATCGCGTCAATGAACAGGTAGGCAAACGCCGGTGCCGATCCAGCCAGTGCGACGAACGTGGCGAAGTCGTCCTCGCCCAGTTCCATTGTTTGGCCAATCGCGTCGAACAGCCCGAGCACGTCCTGCGCGCAATCCTCGGCGGAATCGTTCACCGCGTAGGCCGTCATGCCTTCGCCGATTGCAACGTTCAGGTTCGGCAGCAGGCGCACAATTGGCTGGCCGGTTGGCAGGTGCTCCGCCAGGTCGTCCAAGCTCACACCACTAACGATTGAGGCCAAGACAACTTTGTGGTCCGCAAACGCCGGCTTCAGCACGTCCAGGACGCGCGCGTAAATCTTGGGTTTGATTGCCAGCACAACGATGTCGCTGCTGGCCACCACCGCCGCGTTGTCGTTCAGCACGTGAGCGCCAATCTTCTCGGCGTACGCCCCGTAGTTCTCAATGTGGCCGCTGTGCAGGTACAAATCGCTACCGCTGACCTTACCGCCCGCGAGCAACCCGTCGATGATGGCGCGGGCCATGTTCCCGACGCCGATAAATCCAATTTTCATTACAAGCCTCCGTCGTCTATCGCTGCGATTAATGCGCCGTTTCACTAAATTGGTATGTGTTACTTAGCTTCAGTTATATCATTATTTTAGCGCTGCAAAAGCGTCAATCCAGTAATAATCGTAGTCAATTGCGTGCGTTGTGTCAATTAGAAATTCGCGGCAACTGGTATACAAAAAGGCGGGCAACTACCCCGCAGCTTTCACTGGGTAATTGCCCGTCTAAATAACGGTTTATTCGAAATCCGCAATGGCCTGTTCGTCGCCCAGGTCCGCCGCAATTGGTAGCGTGTGGGGCCGACCGAAGTAGTAACCCTGAACAAAGTCGGGAGCGTACTGCTTGATGAGGTGCAGGTCATCATGTTGCTCGAAGCCTTCAATCGTAAAGCTCTTGTGCAACTGGTTCGCCCGCCGCCGCCACTCGGTTATTTCCCGGGAACAGTGGCACATCTCGCGCCCGTCCCGTGGTATCAAGGTTTCTAGCACCACCGATTTTACTGTGGCACAGTTTTGACCCTT
>NZ_RRYD01000030.1 GCF_004010095.1 Lacticaseibacillus hulanensis
TTCCAAGCGTCCTAACAGCAATTCGGCGTTTTACCTATACGGTAAGGCCGTGCCACAGGCGCTTTATGCCTACCGTCGGATTTCTTGTTACTTGTATTTGCCCCCCTATTAGATACTGGGGGCTTGAGGCGGCCGGCTAACGCCGACCGCCGCCGCTCGCGCTAGCGGCTTTCGCGCTGCACGCCGCGCACGGCGGCGATGCGTTGCAATACCCTTCCGGAAGGTCTGTGAGAACTTTCGCTCTCAACATATACAGACTGTTTGTAGGACGTATTTTGAAACTGAAAGTTGAACTGTAACAGGATCTTAACATGAACCTGATTTATTCATAGGTTTGTGAAATACAACCATAGGCTCAATAGCGACACTAACTTCGCCATGCCGAATCAATACACCTTGATTTTGGCCAACTTATTCAGAGTCGGCGTCGCCAAATAGACCGAACGTATTTCAACACTTCGGCCAGGCCCGACCATTTAGTTGCTTTGGTCACATTTGCAAAATATCGTTCAACACATTGCCTATAAAGCCACTAAAAACTTGGCTTGAAGCTAAATGTAGGACGATTCGGTGCGCATGATGCGTGATCTTACCCGTAACATGGAGCAATTCAAAGCGCAAGGTTGCGATTGTCTTTCGTGCGTCAAAAGGTATCAAAATGAGTTTGAATAGTTGAACGATGTTGTAAGCAACAGCACTGATCAAGGCCCTAGCAGCGTTCATCGTAAACGAGTGACTGTCAGTCTTGTCGAAAGCAAAACCGGCTTTCAATTCTTTGATCAGATCTTCGACTCTTCCGCGTTGACGATAGCGGGTGATCAATGTTTCACACGGAATCTTCGTATCATTAGTGACCAATAAAGACCAATAAAGTATGATCGTCCCAAAGAAAAGACTCAGCCTTACTTTCAGAATGCACGATCACGCGATAATTATCCGCCCAAGTTTTAACTTGATAGTCCAGTTCGTGGTCTTCACTTTGAAAATCAGTCGTCATCTCAGTGGCTTGAGTTGCCGTTGTGGTGAGTTCGTTAATGCGGTTATTCTTCTTCAGCCGGACAATAAATTTAACACTGCGCTTGGCACAGGCTGCATAAAACTCTGGCTTGGCAAAGCCTGAATCACCGCGGACTGTGATGTTCATATCAGGGCGTAAGGCTTTAAGATGATCAAGGATCGGGGCGATGAACGTATCAGCATCGCTACTGGTATAGACGTTACCCGGGCGCAACTGCGCACCTAGTAAAAGCCCGGTGGCATCATCAAAAACCAGCAGAGGGTGATAGCCATTAGCTGAATAATGACCATTATAGGTTGCGTGTTCTTGATGGCCGAAGGTATCCGAGTGTGTGGAGTCGATATCAAGGATCATTTCAGTGCGTGAAGGATCTTTAAGGACCACATCAGCCAGTTTCAGTAACAGGTTTTGGGTTTCAACCAGATTATCTTGAGTCAGGCTTGCGATGAAACGTGAAATAGAAGCTTGAGAGGCCACACCATACTCACCTAAAGCAATCCTAATAGCAGGATCCTGACGCCAAGTATTTGCCGCAGAGTCAGTGCAATAACCGGCAATCCGGAGCATAAGCGTAAATTCAAATAGATATACGAAAGAGATCTTGGCAAATTTTCGCTCATCATTAAAGAAAATCGTATTACGAATCAAGTTTTTGAGGTGGATCCGATTGGTAAATTAAATTGGTAGTATCATTCCAGCATCATTGGATAATTGTCCGGCGTCGTTGATAACAGATAAATGAGGATTGCATTGAAGTGAAGTTGCGCGTAGTCTAAGCATTGTGTTATGGCCTTCATATTGTTGGTTTTCAGCGACTCTACAATATCACAAGACCGCACCCAGTGGGTGAAAAACACAAAGCAGCGCAACTTCATGCCAGTCATGAGGTTGCGCTGTATTTTGTCGTGTTTAAGAATAATCCAGGCTAAATGTTCTCCCGCTCCGAAGTCTGTTATACTATGCTTTATCGTATAAATTTTAAATTTTAATGAATTTCTTTAGGGGGAATAGGTAATGCTATTTGTAAAGGATATGTTCGTGCTACTAGTCGCCGTTGAGGCATTGCTGATAATGCTTCTCGAGATGTTTGGCACCCAAACAAAAATGGCCCGTAAGGCTTTTGACTTGTCAAAAGGATATCTTGCCACCAAAGAAGCCAAATCATCGATGGCAAACCAAGGACTATATAATGGATTTATCGGTGTAGGCTTGTTATATGCTCGATATTGGCTCAGTGGTGGTGCCTCCTACCACGTTCAGATTTTATTCGTGGGTTTTGTCGTGCTTGCTGCCGCTTTTGGATCACTGACAGCTAACAAGAAAATCATATTTACACAGGGTAGTCCCGCAATCGTAGCGCTTTTTATGCTTATATTTGTACACTGATGTGCTCCTCATAGTAAGATAAACTTTGGCTCCTAGAGAAACGGTAAGAATCGTTAGATATGCCAGTTAATTCTGATGAGGATAAGCTATTGAAAGTATTATTGGCCTGCCATCCGGCGGGCTTTTTGATTGCAAAAAAATAAGCCCCATATAGGGACTAGGGTGTACTAATTGGTATGCACATGGTTGGTACACGTGACTACTCTGTGGTCTTTCATGACGTGCAAGTTATATGGGCCTCGCCTCTAGAATGAGTTATTATTGAGTGCCACGGGTGCTCAAAATATCGGTATAAAAGCATTTCTAGTTTTGGGCTTGTCACTGATTTGCACTGATTTTCAAACCTAGGTGATTATCTAAATAGCTAGGCAGACGCCAGCCAATTCATTATGAGGCGCTGTTTTTAATTTTCAGAACGTCCCCACTCTGCTATACTTCTTTTCGTAACATAAAATTTGGAGGCATTCAAAATGATTAAAGAATTTAGAGACTTCATTATGCGTGGCAACGTTCTAGATCTTGCTGTAGGTGTCATTATTGGCGGTGCGTTCACCGCTGTTGTAACTTCCCTGACCAAAAACTTGATCAACCCAATTATTTCTATGTTTGTAGGTAAGGCTGATTTAAGTAAGCTATATTTTACAATTTTGAACGCAAAATTTACGTATGGCAGCTTTCTTAACGACGTCATTAACTTCTTGATCACTGCTTTTGTAGTCTTTATTATTGTCAAGACGGTTAATCGTATTATGCCGTCTAAAAAACCTGATGCTCCTGTTGTTTCGAAGGAAGAACTCTTACTTACACAGATTCGCGATTTACTGCGCAATTCACAATGAGCTATCGTAAGTAGTAAGAGGGAATAGATATCTTCGGCTTTCTTTTTGGCCTTAACTCCTGTATACTTACAATTATTAACAAAGAATATATTTAATGGGAGGGATTTACATGCACTTCATTTGGTCACTAATTGTTGGCGCAATAATCGGTGCTATTGCTGGCGCTATTACAAGCAAAGGAAAATCGATGGGTTGGATTGCAAATATTATTGCTGGGCTCATCGGATCATCTATTGGTGAAGCACTACTCGGCCATTGGGGTCCTAAACTTGCTGGTATGGCAATGATTCCATCGATAGTTGGCGCAGTGATTGTCGTAGCGGTTGTATCATTCTTTGTTGGTAGATCTAAAGATTGATTGGAGGTCATATGCATGGATGCTTTAAAATCAATTTTTACATTTATGGTAGCCAGCACTTTGCTGGTTGGAGGAGCTCTGGTAGCTGGTACAATTTTGGCAGCCAAGGAAATAGATAAGGCTGGGGATAAATTGCAGGATTCGATTCATGACTAATGATATACGGGCCGTCTGTGATAGACACACGTTCGCAAAATCCTGCTGAAAGCGTAACTTTCAGCAGGATACGGTACGGTTGAGGTACGAGAAGACTTGATGCTACACACGGAAAAGGGTATCGTGGTTTAAGATGCATCGAAATTAACCCCAGCTCGGCATGTCAATTGGCATGCCGAGTTTTTTTACTCCCTCAATTGTCAAATCAAGTGCAACACTTTATAACCAATTCTTGTTAGTGGTATAGCTTATGCCATATTGGGGTAATAGTCGCAAGGACGAAACCAGCCCAGTGAGCGCCTTGGGCGATGATTCAACGCCGACTGTGCTGGCTGGATCTCATCAAGGGTTACGTTCTTGAATGACTTTCCTTTTGGGAAATACTCACGTAGAAGGCAATTAGCATTCTCATTTGATCCACGCTCCCAGGGTGAGTACGGATGATCAAAGTAAATCTTCGTGCCAGTCACGCGAGCCAAAGCCGAGAACTCTGAACCATTGTCGAACGTAATGGTATCTAACTCCCTGGCCCCATAAGAATCGATTGTCTCCTGAAGCGCCCGACGGCAGGTCTCAGCGTGGTAGTCAGGTAGCTTAACGATTATCTCAGTACGGGAGTACCGCTCTGTCAACGTCATCAGTGCTGGGTCACTTTCAACTCGCTTTCCCTTGACCAGGTCGCCCTCCCAGTGGCCGACTCCTAGACGGTCGTCAACGGCCTTTGGCCGATTCTCAATCGACTCACCGAGCTTATGCTTGTTAGTGCGAGCGTGGCGCAATCCTGGTCGCTTGATGCGACGCCGTAACTTGACGGGTAAATCTAGGTTGGTGATTGGGAGCAGACCTGCGTCAACCCTTGCTACAAGCGGACTATCACAAATGCAAGCTCGACAAAAACATAACTAAATATCTATTGCCCTTATGATGATATTTTAGCAAACGAGAAAAACTAGTCCGAAATCTCATCATAAGAGCAAGTGTGTTAATCAGTCCGTATTAGATAGTTTTCCGTCGACAATTTTGTAGACATTATCAGAAAACTCTCGCAGACGATCATCGTGCGTGACGATGACGACTGCTTTTTCCTCGTCATGCGCAATATTGGCAAAAAGTTGGCCAACTTCTTTGACACGTGCCGTATCTAAGGCTGCCGTAGGTTCATCGGCTAGGATGATCGCCGGGTCTGTATAAAACGCACGGGCAATTGCAACGCGCTGTTGTTGACCGCCAGACAATTCGCCAGGGTATTTGTTTAATAATTTTTGAATGCCTAGCGTTTCAATAATTTTGTCAAATCCATCTTGACTGAGGTTATTGTTAGGCTTTACCTGGTCAACAAGTTTGAATTGGTCTGCTACGGTTAAATATGGCACAAGATTGTACGCCTGCAAGACGAAACCGATTTGTTCAAGTCGTCTTTTTTCGGCTTCTTTGGTACTCAAATCACTGATATCGTGGCCATTCAAACGAACTGAGCCGTCTGTTGGTGTTTGTAACCCGCCTAAAATGGTTAGCAAGGTACTTTTACCAGATCCTGAAGGCCCAATGATAAGCGACACCTCACCAGCTTTAAACGCTAAACTGACGTCTTCTAGTGCCGTAACTAAATTGGTTTTCTGACCAAATTGTTTCGTCACGTGTTCAAGGGCTAGTTTTTCTTCACGCATCTTTTTAACCTCCAATTACTGATACCGGATCAATCTTACTAATCACACGAATCGGAATGATTGCACCCAGTAACCCGGTTACCATCAATCCGACCGCAATGAGTACCATCAATCCCCAATCAAATGCCATTGGTACGCTATCTGGAATCCCAAATTCAGTTAATGCCGATAGTACGGCACCAACGACGATACCAGTTGCCATGATAAAGAACGTCTCAAATAACGTATTTTGGGCCAAAAAAAGATTTGGAATGCCTTGTGCACGCAAAACTGCCAAGTTAGGCAATTTTTGAACCGTTAGAATGTAGAGGAAGATGGTAATCACAATCAATGAAATGACAATCAGGAATCCAATCATGAGACCAAACGTCGCTTTTTGCGGTGTATAACCTGGCAATTTATTGATAAAGGCTTGGTATGAATAAGTCTTTAATGCTTTATCATCGACCGATTGTGACGTTTTTGAAGCAACGACGCTACCCTGGAATTGATCTGACACGCCCTTAATGATACGCCATTGCGCTAACTCGCCATAAATAACAGGTGCGGTGTTATACGTGGCATTTTTCGCATAACCCACGATTTTATATTTCGTATCAGATAACCCAATCGAAATTTTATCCCCCATACCGTAAATATCCTTATCAACTGAGTCAGCGAGGACGACTTCGTTAGCTGCCTTTGGCAAGTTCCCCTTGGTTAATTGTAGGTTTTTAGCGATGTACTCGTCGTTATTCATCCCAACGAATTGTGCGGATTCACGTTTTCCGCCAATTTTCATATTAACTGGTGTAATGCCAAGTGTTGCGGTTTTGTCGTCGCTTAACTGATCAACCTGTTTCGTTGTCAGTAATGACTGTCCGGCATTACCATTAGCGTCTTTGGTCATTACAAACGACTTAGACTGCCAGCTGTCCACCGCTGCGGTGTTAGCTGTTGCCAGCCCGAGCGCCAGGGCACTTAAAATGAAAATCAAATAACTGATTAAGACGACGACTGTTAGAATCAAGCCGTACCGTAGTTTTTCTTTTTTAATCTCTCTAATTGCTAAAAACATTTGTTCCTCCTGTATTTGTTGAAGTTCAACAAACTTACTATACACAAGCATACATGATATTATGATGAGATTACAAAATGATTTTTCTAGGATGTGTCTTCAAACTATCTAGTCATTAACACTATTGACGCAGCGTAAACAAATGTTCGGAACACATATGACGTCTTATCGTAGCAAGTAGCTACCCGTCTAACATGTTTAAGCCGATTAAAGAAACACTCAATTGAATGTCTTTCTTTATATATCCACCAGTCTACTGACCATGGTTCTCGATTATTCTCTTTTGGTGGGATTGTATACTTTCCGCCTTGGCTCGTGATGAATTCTCGAATTGCTTTACCACCGTATGCTTTATCGGCAACGACATTAACCCCAGTCAACTGAATGGTTTTCAATAATTCAAGCGCTACGGGACCGTCATGACGATTGCCTTCTGTTAACATAAATTTAACCGGGTTTCCCAATGCATCGACCAGCGCATGTATCTTAGTTGAATTACCACCAACGGAACAACCAATATTATTGCTTTCAAGTTTAGGACCGCTTTGTTTAGCACCGGCACTATGCTGATGCGCAATAACAGCCGTCGAATCAATATGCAGGTATTCCATATCCGCGTCCTAGCGAAGCGCGCGGAAGATACATTCCAATACACCATCGCGGCCCCAGCGGGAAAGCCGTGTATAAACCGACTTTCATGGTCCAAATCGTGCAGGTAAATCACGCCAAGGCGCACCAGTCCGATTGATCCACAGAATCGCATTTAACATGGTCCGATTATCTCGTAATATTGGACGACCTGTACTTTATGGTGGAAATAATGACTCGATCTGGGTCCATTGCTCATCAGCGATCTCATAGCGATGAGTAAGCATCACAATCAGCCCTTTACTCCAACATATCAGATTCAGGCCGTTTCGTACAACTAGTAGGCAATTCGCGAATATTTTTGAGTTTGAAGACACATCTTAATTTATATTGTTAACTTGATGTGGCTTTGATTACGGTTACACAGTTTAATCATACCAAACTTCCACCGTTTATTCCACTTGTATAACAATGTGTTCAAACGTAACCTAAAAACAGACGCTCCATGTGTTCGACTGAAAAACTGGTTATTCAGTATAAGTCCAAAAGGCGCAACAGCACCCACGACTTGAACGGCATCGATTGAAAGCCGCAAACCAAACACGCTTGCGGCCATCTAACAATTTAAGGACCTGCTTCAAAAAATCAAAACTATAGACATTCGCAAAGGATAAAGAACTGGAAGCTTGTTTGCCACGAAATTTAATTCACAAAGAGTAGCCATGTTACGGATAGCGTATACAAAAATGCCGCAAAGCATCCGAAAGGTTTGGCTCCATCCTAATTTTGGAAAATGATGGGTGGCTTCATCGGTAGATCACCGTTAAGCACCTCTAATAGGCTCTTGTCGATGTCGCGCTAACCCGGCATGGCAGTTCTGAATGTACCCGCTTATATCTGTGCACAAAGCTACCAACGCTGCGGATTCGAGGAGACACTATGAGCACCACCATAAGCTCTGCGTAGGATTCTGAGCACTGCTCTAAGTGTGTGCCTGGACAACACACAGCACGGTTCTTCTCGTATACGGCAACACCGGTTTCGGCAAAGTAACGCTGGTAGTGTCTGCCAGCACCACGGATCTGTTCGGTATTGCCACGCCTGAGTTCACTGCTAACTGTAAACTTGTTGCGATAAATCTGCTCGGCGGTTTGAGCGATGACGAAAGCAGCTTGATGGAGTGCTTGAAGCTTCCCCCGTTCGTCTAAACTGAGTTATTGATGTTGTCCTGTCGTGCTAATCTGAGAGTGGGCCATGATGGCTCCTTTCTTATATGCATAAGGTGCTTATAAGAAAGGAGTCATCATGACCTTTTTGGTCTAGTCTATAAGCTTTTGCACTTCAAGTTAAAATCGGAGTTACAAGAAGCCTGAACTCAGTATAACGTTTTGCTAGTTAAAAAAAGAAGCCAACAACGCTTCTCTTTTTTCGTGGGGTGGCACGTTTGTGGCACATTCCATCAGCACATTATATAATATTGATTTAGCAAAGTGTCCTAAAGGGCGGTTTACACCGCGATTCTAAATTTCATTCGTTTGAGACGTTTATTTCCCGGGAAATAGATAATCCCAGTAGTAACCAGAACGAATAATAACCAACTGGCACCTTCTGCGTGACTACTTGCCCACGCAGAACTGTGTGAAGAGGGTGGTGATTAGTTCATCTGGTGCAGCTTCGCCGGTGATTTCACCAAGCTTGTCCCACGCGCCGGTGAGGTCAATTTGGATTAAGTCCACGGGCATCCCCGCATCAATTCCGTCAAGCACCGCCTGCAAGCTCGTCTGCGCCTGCCGCAGCAGCCCAATCTGGCGGGCATTCGTTACAACCACGTTCGTTTGACTATTTTCGATGCCGCCAAAGAACAACTTGGCGATGCGCCCTTCGAGCTCGTCAACACCAATCGCGGTCAGGATGCTCGTGCTAATCAACTCGCTCGGCTCCACGTACTGCGCCAATTCACTCGGCGTAATGGCGGATTTTAGATCTTGCTTGTTGAGCACAACGATTCGCTTCTTGGCCTTAGTTTCGGTGAGCAGCTCCCGGTCTTCATCCGTCAGTGGCTCGCTGGCGTCGAGCACCAGCAAGACCAGGTCAGCCGCGGTCAGGGCCTTGCGTGACCGCTCCACCCCAATTTTTTCGACCTTATCGTTCGTGTCGTGGATACCGGCCGTGTCAACCAGCCGCAACGGCACACCACGCACGTTGACGTATTCTTCCAGCACGTCACGGGTCGTTCCGGCAACATCCGTCACAATCGCCTTGTCTTCATGCAGCAGGTAGTTAAGCAGGCTGGACTTACCCACGTTGGGCCGACCAACTATGGCGGTGGCCAGACCCTCACGCAGGATTTTCCCGCCCTGAGCCGTTTGCAGCAAGCCGTCGATGCGCTTGCTGGCGTCCCGGGCGCAATCGCCCATCGCCTGCACCGTCATCTGATCCGTATCGTATTCGGGGTAGTCGATATTCACTTCCACTTGGGCGAGAACATTCACGATGTCCTGGCGCAAGTTGCCGATGAGCTGGCGCAAATTACCGCCAAGCTGGTCCACTGCCACCTGCGCCGCGCGGTCGGTCTTGGCGCGAATAATATCCATGACCGATTCCGCCTCGGTAAGGTCAATTCGGCCATTGAGGAACGCCCGCTTGGTGAACTCGCCCGGCTCCGCTGGCCGTGCGCCCGCCGCAATCAGCAACTGGAGCACGCGGTTTGTGGCCACAATACCCCCGTGCGTGTTTATCTCCACGACGTCTTCGCGCGTGAAGGTCTTCGGCGCCCGCATAACGCTGACCATGACCTCATCGATGGTCCGCTTAGTCTGCGGATCCACAATGTGCCCGTAATTAATCGTGTGGGTGGGTACTTTGGTCAGGTCCTTGCCCTTGAACACCGTGTTTGCCAGTTCAACCGCGTCATCCCCAGATAGGCGCACAATTGAAATGGCCCCCTCACCAGGGGGAGTAGAAATGGCCGCAATGGTTTCGGCAACGTATTTTGGCATGAAATCGACCTCCATTTATTTAATAACACCAACGCCGGATTTTTTCGCACAAAAAAAGTGCACTCCTCCCCTGTAAATTCAGGGAAGACTCAGCACTTTGACTACTTCATCCGGTATTTAACTGTTTTCTACTATACAACTGTAAGCAAGCTAGGGCAAGCCTCGCCGTTGACAGCCGGTAATCCGCACCGCGCTAGTTTAAGTCGTTCGGGCTGGGCATCGCTTCACCCAGAATAATTCCACAATCATGGCCATTTGATACACGACATATTTTTAAATAGGCGCATTTCCACTAAATCTGCGCATATATAAAAATATGTCCTGTCTAGTGGGCGCCATTTCCGAAAATTGCGCATCGTACGTGTGCCCAGAATCCTGCAGCATGTTGGCCAGTTCGTGTTCACACCTTTTTTCGCGGGACCATGTGCCATGTGCGTAACGCTAACCGCAGCGGAATCACGAGGGCTAAGCTGCCAATTAGCGGCGTGAAGATCATGACGTAACCGCCAGCGGTGATGCTTGAATACCGCGTAAGCACGATGAGCCACAGCGTGACGGTCCCCGTCAGGCCCAAGGTGCAAGGCAACCAGCGTAAGTAGTTGTCAAGACGAAGCCAAAAGCTGCGTTTCTTTGCCCGAACCACGTCCGCATCGGTTTGACCATGGAGCAAATAATCAGTTAAAACGTTAATAACAGCACTGAGCCTTTCGATATCCACCAAACTGGGCTCAGACCGCCCCGTTTCCCAATTCGAAATTGTCGCCCGCGTAACTACCAATTGTTCCGCCAGCTCGCTTTGCTTTAGGCCAGACGCACTGCGTAACTGCTTAATTTGTTCCCCAACCGCCATCACAATCGCCTCTTTCTGGCCCCATTGTAACCACGAACAGTCCAAAACTCACGCGCAGAATCTTGTCATGCGCTGAATCAACAAAAAAAGCCGCGGAAAAATCGCTGACGCTGATGGTCAACAGTTTTCCGTGGCTTAATTCTACCTTCTTGGCACGACCACAACGTACCGGTGTGGCTCCACACCCTCGGAGCGCGTCGTCGCGTACTGGTTGTCCTGCAATTCATGGTGAATGGCTTTACGCTCAAACGATGGCATCGGGTCGAGGTAGACGGTCTTGCCGCTAGCCAAAACTTCCCGCGCCGTTTTTTGTGCGAGCCGCCGTACGCTCTCATCGCGCCGCTGCCGGTAATCACCGACATTGAGCATAATGGTCCACTTGGCGCGCCCACGGTGGTTAAAGAGCGTCTGAGCAAGGAATTGGAGTGAGTTAATCGTCTTCCCGTGCTTACCAATGAGTAACGCGTCTTTATCGGCATCAATTTGGAACATTACCCCACCGGAAATATGCTTTTGCGTCACTGCTGCCTGGATGCCCAAGGCCGCAATGCTGTGTTCGAGGTATTCCTGCACCGCTGCCAGCGCTTCGTTGTTGATTTGTTGCCGCTTCTCCCGCCGCTTTTTTTCGGCAAGTTCAGCTGCGGCTTCGTCCGTCGCCGCTTCCGCTGGCGCTGGATCCTGCTTCGTCTGCGCGGACGCGGGTGCAACCGGAGCTGCTGCAGCCGGTTCCGCAGCTGGCGCAGTAACTGGCTGCTCCTTGGGGGTGATTGTCACCTTCGCTAACCGGGAACCAAACCCCAAGAACCCGCGCTTGGCATCGTTCACCACGTCAATTTGAACGTCATCTTGTGTTAGTTGCAGCGCCTGCAATCCCGCTTCAATCGCTGCTTCAATCGTTTTTCCTTCGTATGTTGGCATGGTGTTTCCTTTCTGTGCCCGTTAGCGAACACAAATAATGCAATTTAGCCGTTAATGTATTTATTTTACACCTTTAACCCCAGTCAACCACCCCCAGTGCTAAGTGAAAGGCCACTGGCGAAGGATTGCGCACATTAACGGCATAATGTGCCACCGATAATGACCACACCGGCCGGAACGGTGTAGCTAGCATGGTACAGGCGCAGCATTAACAACTCCCCAACCGGCGTATACATCAGCAAAAAAGCAGCCGGCGTTTTTCGCCGACTGCTTTTGCGTTATATTCTGAAGAATTACCGCTTGCTAAGTGCACGCTTCTTGGCTTTCCGCAGAGCCTTTTCGCGGGCCTTTTCTGCTGCAACCTTTGCTTCACGTTCTTTGCGGAGCTTGAATGGGTTTTGCAGAATCAATTGCTGAACCAGGGAGAATGCGTTGGTGACAACCCAGTAAATGGTAACAGCTGATGGTAACTTGAGGGCAATGATGAAGATGAAGATTGGCATCCCAATGGTCATCGCCATACTCATCCCGTTACGAACTGGCTGTGCCAACATGGACATGTAGCTGGTGAGTCCGGTGAAGAGCGCTGCCAGAATCATCGTGATGTACAGGGGGTCAGGATTACCGAGTTGCATCCACAGGAACGTCCCCGCCTTCAGGGATTCGGTCCGGTAGATGGCCTGATACAAGGCAAACAGGAATGGCATCTGGACCAGCATTGGCAGGATACTCATCATCGGCCGCACACCGTTGTCGGCGTATAGCTTCCGGGTTTCCTTCATCAACTTTTCTTGAGTCTCAGGATCCTTGGACTTGTATTTTTGCTGGATTTCCTTCAGTTGCGGGGTGATTTCGGACTGCTTGGTCATGCTCTTCATGGACATGGCAGACAGTGGGAAAATCACAATCCGGATAATCAGGGTAAAGGCGATAATCCCCATCCCGTAGCTGCCACCGAACAGAGCAGACAACCACTTGATGAATTGTGCCGCGTTGTAAATGACGTACCGATCCCAAATCCCGGTGCTGTGGACATCAACTGGACTAGTACCACATCCAGCCAGGGTTACGGCAACTAGCAACATTGCCCCAACCGTTAAAATACGTTTTGCTTGCTTACTCACGGATAATATCCTCACTAGTTATTATTTTTCGCCTATTAATATAGTCGAGCTGTGCTGGGCAAAAGTGCCGTAGCTGCAACAAAACACGTTGCGGCTAGCCTTCTTTTGGTTGCCCATCTTCGTTCTGCGGTGCATCAGCCAAAATACCAGCCAATTTCAACGCGTGTGCAAGATTTTTCTTGCTGGCAGCCATGTCGAGCTGGCTGGCACCGCGACGAGCGATAATTAGGAAGTCAGTTTGCGGATTAATTTGCGGTTTAAGTTCAAGCAAACTCTGGCGAATGTACCGTTTAATCCGGTTGCGAACGTTAGCCCGGTGGCCGATCTTCTTGCCCACAGAAATGCCGACGCGGAAGTGTTTCGCCTCTGGCCTGGCAATGTGGTATACGACGAAGTTCCGGTTCGCCACGGATTGACCGTTGTCGAATACGTCTTGGAATTCGTCTTCACGTTTAATGCGGTAAGATTTGCGCACCGTTTCTTCCTCCGTCTAAGTATACCCCAGCAAGCGCTATCCTGCAGTAACATCTATGTTCTTGTCACTACGCCCGATTTGCGCAGCTGGGGTTCATGTTAATTGATTCTTTCCCGTAATGCCTGATCCTATTAGAAAGCAACTAATCCTGCCTAATATTACCAGAAAAAAAGGGTGGACCAAGACAAATGTCCTGGCCCACCCTTTAAAATCGCAGCTGATTGCCAATTAGGCAGCCAGAACCTTGCGACCCTTAGCGCGACGACGAGCCAATACGCGGCGGCCGTTCTTAGTACTCATGCGCTTCATGAAACCGTGAACGCGTTCACGGTGACGCTTCTTAGGTTGAAAAGTACGCTTGGTGGTCATTGTTGCACCTCCTCATTCTAAACTTCTTATGTTCATTTCGATTACAAACACTTTAAACAAAGTTTGATTATACTGGTCAATTGCCTCCGCGTCAACCACTAACGCCGAAACCGCGGGCAGTATCTCGTTTTATTGCGTAAAAATGTGCCGCTGAAAAAATTTTTTTGGTGAAATTTCGGGTGAAAATACAAGGAAGTTTTCGGTGCTAATCGAATTTATCCACAAGTTCAAAATCAACGGATGCGCAAACCGGCCCCGGTCGATAATGGGTGTGGATAACCAAAATGGCGCTTTGACCCCCAACAGGTTGTACCTGAGTTATTCGCAGGTCCCCAAATAAATCACAGGATTGGGGATAAACTATCCACACGTTTGAACATTCCTGTGCAAAACCTTGTGAAACAGCAATGCACCGGGATTTAATTTTGTCACACTCGTGTGCATAACCTTGGAGCCAGCTGCTTTTTACGCACTAAATCACCGAGTTGTGGACATCTTTTCCACAACACTGTCAATTCTCTGAATTAGGCTTTGTGAAACATGTGCATAGTTTATTTCTCCTCTTTTTTAGTGGCTTTGCCTGTGGAAAACTTTTTTAACAAATGCTAAACTCAAGTTTGTAAGTTTTGCGCCGGTACCGTTTATTTTGCGGCGTAAACAAAAAGCAAACTTCACAGGCTGCGTGGTCCGTGCAGATTCTGTGCAGTTTGGTGCGCTTAAAAGTCATGGTCGCCATCCCGGTCGGCCTGAATCAAAAATTTCGTATGACGCGGTATTTGCTGAGCAAGTATCGCGTTTATACCCGTTAAGGAGCTGAGAGGAATGGATGAATTATGGGCTTACATAGTCGATCACTTCCGCGAAACAATGTCCTCCGTGGCCTACACCACGTGGATTGAATCGGCAAAACCCATCCGTTTAACCGCCGATACACTTGAAATCCAGGTACCAGACCAACTGCACCAAACATACTGGCAGAAGAACCTGGCCGTAAAGGTGGTCGAAGCCGCATACTCCTTCAACGATACGGAGCTGTCCCCGGTTATTACTATTAAGAGCGACGACCCTGAACCAAACGTAACTGACAATGCTGAACCCGCACGCCAAACCGTGCCCACACCAACCTTCAAAACTGAATCGCACCTTAACAGCCGGTACACCTTTGAAGATTTCGTTATCGGGAAGGGTAACCAGATGGCCCACGCCGCCGCGTTAGCCGTTTCCGACGAACCCGGTACGCTGTACAACCCGCTATTCCTATATGGTGGTGTTGGTCTGGGTAAGACGCACTTGATGCAGGCAATTGGGCACCATATGTTGCAAAACAACCCGAACGCAAACGTTAAGTACGTCTCCGGCGAGGACTTCACCAATGATTTCATCGCGTCCATCCAGACCAAGCGGCAAGAGCAGTTCCGCCAAGAGTACCGCAACGTGGACCTGCTACTGGTCGATGATATTCAGTTCTTCGGCGACAAGGAAGGAACGCAGGAAGAATTCTTCCACACGTTCAACGCGCTGTTCAACAATAAGAAACAAATCGTCCTGACCAGTGACCGGTTGCCCAACGAGATCCCCAAGTTGCAGGATCGGTTGGTCTCCCGCTTCAAGTGGGGCTTGTCCGTTGACATCACGCCGCCTGACCTCGAAACGCGAATTGCAATCCTGCGCAACAAAGCGACCGACGAGGGCCTCGATGCACCGGAAGATACCTTGCACTACATCGCGGGCCAAATCGATAGTAACGTTCGGGAGCTTGAAGGGGCACTGCTGCGCGTCAAGATTTTTGCCGAAACGACCAAGTCGCCGATTACAACCAGCCTCGCTGCCGACGCGTTAAAGACCCAAATCTCCGGTAAAAACACACAGCTGACGATTACCGAGATTCAGGAAATGGTCGCCAAGTACTACCAGGTTTCCGTCACCGACATTAAGGGCCGCAAGCGCGTCAAGCAAATCGTGATGCCACGGCAAATCGCCATGTACCTCGCCCGCGAACTGACCGATAGCTCCTTGCCTCAAATTGGGCGGGAGTTTGGCGGCAAGGACCACACAACTGTGATCCACGCGGTCGACAAAATTGAAAAAGCAATGCACCTAGATGAAGATTTGAAGGCCTCGATTATTGAGCTCAAAAACAAGCTGAAGAATCGGGGGTAACCGCCCGCCCGTAATTGAGGCGCGGCGCTGATTTAATCCCATGTGGACAAATGTTAGTAACCCCTAAAAGTTATGCACACACAATCCACAAGCATTTCGGCTGTGTCACGGGGCCAATTCAGACTTTTCCACAGGTTCCCCAGCCCCTACTACTGTTACTCTCTTTTAATTACTATATCTATGTACCCTGGAGGTCACCACCAATGAAATTCTCTATTAATCGCTCCAGCTTCCTCAAGACGTTCGGCGATGTCAGTCGGGCAATCAGTTCAAAGACCACAATTCCCGTACTCACCGGTCTTAAGATGGTTGCAACCACCGCTGGCCTAACCCTGACCGGATCCGACGCCGATATTTCCATCGAAGCCATGATTCCTGAAGATAGTGAAGACAACACCCTAACCGTTGAAGAACCTGGTGCCATCATTTTGCCGGCACGATTCTTTGGTGAAATCGTCAAGCGCCTGCCCGAGGACAACATGACTGTGGCCATTGGCGAAAACCTGCAGGCGACCATCACGAGTGGTGCCAGCGAATTCACCATCAACGGACTCGATGCCGCAACTTATCCACAATTGCCAGAAATCAGCAGCGACCGGTCCTTGAAGTTGAACGCAGACATCTTCCACCAGATTATTGGCCAAACGGTCATCGCGGTTTCGACTCAGGAAAGTCGGCCAATCCTGACAGGGGTGCACATTTCTATCCAAAACGGCACGCTGGTTGCGGTGGCTACCGATTCTCACCGCCTTGCGCAGCGCAGCATTGACCTTGAAGGTGTCAACACGGATGCCGACTTCATCATTCCTGGACGCAGCTTGACCGAACTTGGCCGGATGCTCACGGATGATGTGGCCGAGGTTGAACTGCGCATTGCTGACAACCAGGTACTCTTCACGATTGGCCAGACGGCGTTTTACTCCCGGCTGCTTGATGGTAATTACCCGGACACGACGCGGCTCATTCCCACCACGTCCAACACGCGCATCGAATTCTCCGCACCAGCACTGCTCGCCGCCATCAACCGGGCCAGCTTGCTTAGCCACGAAGGCCGCAACAACGTTGTTCGGCTGAACATCGAGGTCGGCGCCGGCCGCGCCACCCTGTTTGGGAACTCTCCAGAAATCGGGAATGTTGAAGAACAGCTTAGCTTCAACAAACTCGAAGGGGACGACCTTGAGATTTCGTTTAACCCTGACTACATGAAGGTTGCACTGCAGGGCCTTGGCCAAAGTACAATTGAGGTTGCCTTCACCGCACCACTACGGCCGTTCACCTTGGTCCCAAGTGAAGACAAGGAACACTACATTCAGTTGATCACGCCAGTTCGGACGTTCTAGGGTTGCTTCCGTTCAGATAACGTCCAGCGTTATTTAATCAAATCAGACAAGCAACCAGGGTCCACACTCCGCAAATCGGGGTGTGGACCTTTTTTTGCCCCGTAATATTGGGAATTAGTGACTGAATTTGGCCAATGAAAATCCTTTTTTGATTAATGAAAAAGGTGGCCGATTTTTGGTGGCCGTGGCAAAAGCCAATAAAACATGCCTGGACGGGTAAAAATTTGCCCTTTTTGGCGCATGACGGCGTAAAACGGCCGCTGTGGCTTTCTACGCTTTTTTAGTCTCGGGGTACGGGCTACCCATAAAGATTAAATATGGCCCCAAGCCGCGCCATTTCGTTGTTAATTGTGGCAAAAATCGCTATAATAGAAGATGTAATGTTTTCGGCTGATACATATGAAAACACGTGACAATTAAGCAGTTCGGTAAAGTGCGAGGCTTGCAGATGGATTTGCTAGCGGACAGGGGTGAATAGAATGCAGACAATTACAATTTCCACGCCGTACATCACTTTGGGCCAGTTTCTGAAGGAAGCCGGCGTGATTGATTCTGGCGGGGCAGCCAAGTGGTACTTGGCCGAAAACAGCGTTGAAATTAACGGTGTCGAGGACAACCGGCGCGGGCGGAAGCTTGTGGCGGGCGACAAAGTTATTCTAAACGACGGGAATCAGTTCACCCTGGCTCAGGAATAATATGTACCTGAAACACTTGGAACTGCGGAACTACCGGAATTATGCGCGCGTCAGCACCGATTTCTCCCCGCAGATTAACGTGCTAATTGGTAGCAATGCGCAGGGAAAGACCAATCTGCTCGAGAGTGTGTACGTGCTTGCCCTCACCCGCAGCCACCGGAGTAATAATGATCGGGATTTGATTAACTTTGGTGCCGATTTTGCCCGCATCGACGGGCGGGTTAGTCGCAAACGCGGCAATACCGACTTGCGACTAGTAATTAGCCCCCAGGGTAAGCGTGCGAAGGTGAACAACCTCGACGCGCCGAAACTGTCGGCGTACATGGGTAAGCTCAACGTGATTTTGTTTGCACCCGAAGATTTGAATCTCGTGAAGGGCAGTCCCACGTTGCGGCGCCGGTTCATCGACATGGAGTTCGGCCAAATGAGTCCGGCGTACCTAGCCAACCTGTCGCTATACAAGAAGGCGCTGAAGCAGCGCAATGCGTACCTCAAACAATTGAAGTTCCACCAGGCGAAGAGCCAAACGTTTCTTGACGTGCTGACGGACCAGGTTGCCCATTATGGTGGCCTAGTGGTGGCGGCACGGGCTAAGTTGCTGCAGGACATGGGCAAGTTTGCGCAGGTCATTCACAGCGACATTACGCGCGGCGGCGAACAATTGCAGTTGCACTATGTTAGCCAGGTCAAGGACGAAGCCGTCGTGGATGCGGACATGGCAACTGCGCGCCTGCAGGACCTGTACGCCAAAAACCGGAAGCGGGAATTGGAACAGGGAACCTCACTAATTGGGCCCCACCGCGACGACGTGCAGTTCATCGTCAACGACCGCGATGTGGCCACGTTCGGTAGTCAGGGCCAGCAGCGCACCACCGCGCTGGCCGTCAAACTGGCCGAGATTGACCTGATGAAGCAGGAAACGGGCGAATACCCAGTGTTATTGCTCGATGACGTGTTGTCGGAGCTTGATGATGACCGCCAAACGCACCTGATGAAGGCAATCGAGGATAAGGTGCAAACCTTTCTGACGACCACGAGTCTGGATGGCATTGCCCGGGAAATAATTCATGATCCGGCGATTTTTCACGTCGATGCGGGGCAGCTAACACGGCTGTCTGCCGACGCGGTGCTGCGCGAGAAGAGCGACAAGCCGGATCAATAACGTGTAATTAACTGGTGCGCGATTTGCACCATTGAAAAAAGTTGTGAGTTGTTTGCAACTACAGGAGGTAAAACTGTGGCGGAAGCTGATATTGAGAAAGAAACCAAGGCCGAACGGGCTGCGGAATACGATGCCAGCCAGATTCAAGTGCTCGAAGGACTTGAAGCTGTCCGTAAGCGGCCCGGAATGTACATCGGGTCAACTGGTGTGCAGGGCCTGCACCACCTTGTGTGGGAAATCATTGATAACGGGATTGACGAAGCCCTTGCTGGATTTGCCTCAACGATTGACGTCGTGGTTGAACCCGACAACTCGGTAACGGTCACCGATAATGGTCGCGGGATTCCCGTTGACATTCAGGCCAAAACCGGACGCCCAGCCCTTGAAACTGTGTACACCATTTTGCATGCCGGTGGTAAATTCGGCGGTGGCGGGTACAAGGTTTCTGGTGGGCTCCACGGGGTGGGGGCATCCGTTGTTAACGCCCTGTCCACGCACGTGGAAGTCGAAGTCGCTAAGAATGACAAAATCTACCGCATTACGTTCAAGCGCGGCAAGGTGGACAAGCCGATGTACGTGGTCGGCCCGGCTCCAGCAGACTTCAAGCATGGGACCAAGGTTCACTTTGTTCCAGATCCCGACATTTTTACCGAAACCACGGTTTACGATGACAAAATCCTGACCACACGTATTCGCGAACTGGCCTTTCTGAACAAGGGCCTGCGCCTGACCTTCACCGACAAGCGCAAGGACACCGCGGAAAAGCTCGAGTTCTTCTATGAAGGCGGGATTCGCCACTACGTTGAATACCTCGACAAAGGAAAAGAAACGCTGCTGCCAGAACCGGTTTACGTTGAAGGACAGCAGGACGGCATCACCGTTGAAGTTTCCCTGCAGTACACGGACGGGTACGCGAGCCAACTGCTTACGTTTGCCAACAACATCCACACGTACGAAGGGGGAACGCACGAGGCCGGCTTTAAGACCGCGCTGACGCGGGTGATTAACGCCTATGCCCGCAAGAGTGGGGCGCTCAAGCCTAACGATGACGCATTGTCCGGGGATGATGTGCGTGAGGGGATGACCGCAGTTGTTTCCATCAAGCACCCAGACCCACAGTTTGAGGGCCAGACCAAGACCAAGCTCGGTAACTCCGACGCGCGGACGGTCACGGACCGCATGTTCTCCGAGCACTTCAACAAGTACCTGATGGAGAACCCATCGGCGGCCAAACTCATCATTGACAAGGCCATGCTCGCATCCAAGGCGCGGCTTGCGGCGAAACGGGCGCGTGAAGTTACCCGGCGCAAGAGCGGTCTCGAAATCTCCAGTCTGCCCGGCAAACTTGCGGACAACTCCAGCAAGGACCCAGCAATTTCCGAATTATTCATCGTCGAAGGGGACTCCGCTGGTGGGTCCGCGAAGAGTGGCCGGAGTCGTTTGACCCAAGCCATTCTGCCAATTCGGGGTAAAATCCTGAACGTGGAAAAGGCCAGCATGGAACGCATCTTGGCCAACGAAGAAATTCGGACGCTGTTCACTGCCATGGGGACCGGTTTTGGTGAAGAATTCGACGTTGCGAAGGCACGCTACCACAAGCTCATCATCATGACCGATGCCGATGTCGATGGTGCGCACATTCGCACGCTGCTGCTCACGCTGATTTACCGCTACTTACGGCCACTGCTGGAAGCGGGCTATGTCTACATCGCCCAGCCACCACTGTACCGGGTACGCCAGGGGAAGATGATGCAGTACCTCGATTCCGACGCCGAGCTGGAAAACCTGCTCGGGCAGTTGCCACCAAGTCCAAAGCCGGAAATCCAGCGGTACAAAGGGCTTGGGGAAATGGATGCCTCGCAGCTTTGGGACACAACCATGAACCCAGAAAACCGGCGACTCCTCCGCGTTTCCGCTGAAGATGCCGAAGAAGCCGAGAAGGTTTTTGAAGTGCTGATGGGGGACAAGGTTGAACCACGGCGCAAGTTCATTGAAGACAACGCCGTGTACGTTGACGCCAAGAACATTGACGCCTAACCCGGTCGGCAGTGCCTCCGCAACTGCAATTTAACTCTAAATAAGCAAAAATCTAGAAACACACGATGACGCCGCGAAGATTCTAATTAAAAATTCGCGCACGTCATAGCAAGGAGGGAAAGATGGAAGAGCAGGATCACCGCATTGAGACCGTGAAACTCGTGCCAACAATGCGCAAGTCGTTCCTTGAATACGCAATGTCCGTTATCGTTGCGCGTGCACTTCCCGATGTCCGCGACGGACTGAAGCCTGTACAACGACGTATCCTTTACGGGATGAACGAACTCGGGGTAACGCCCGAAAAGCCCTACAAGAAGTCCGCACGTATTGTTGGGGATGTCATGGGTAAGTACCACCCACACGGGGACTCTTCGATTTACGAAGGGATGGTCCGCATGGCGCAGGACTTCTCCTACCGGTACATGCTGATTGACGGTCACGGTAACTTCGGGTCCGTCGATGGTGACGGTGCCGCCGCAATGCGGTACACCGAAGCGCGCATGAGTAAAATCACGCTGGAAATGCTCCGGGACATTAACAAGGATACCGTGGATTGGCAGGATAACTACGATGGTACCGAAAAGGAACCCGTCGTTTTGCCTGCCCGCTTCCCGAACTTGCTGGTGAACGGGGCAACCGGGATTGCCGTGGGGATGACCACGAACATTCCGCCGCACAACTTGGCAGAAGTTATTTCTGCCCTGCACATCTTGATGGACAATCCTGATGCCACGACCGCTGACTTGATGACGGCTCTGCCTGGCCCCGACTTCCCAACTGGTGGTGTGGTAATGGGCAAGACCGGGATTCGTAAGGCTTACGAAACTGGTCAGGGGACCATCACCGTGCGCGCTAAGGTTGAAATCGAGCAGGACAAGAATGGCCGCGAACGCATCGTGGCCACCGAAATCCCGTACATGGTCAACAAGGCAAAACTGGTTGAACGGATTGCGGACCTCGCCCGGGATAAGAAAATCGAAGGCATTACCGACGTCAACGATGAATCTGACCGTGACGGGATGCGCATCGTTGTCGATGTGCGCCGCGACATGTCCGCCAACGTCATTTTGAACAATCTGTACAAACTGACGCCACTGCAGACCGGGTTTAGTTTCAACATGGTGGCAATCGTGAACGGGGCGCCAAAGACCCTGCCACTGAAGTCCATCTTGGAATACTACCTGCAGCACCAGGAAGAAGTTATTCGGCGGCGGACCGTCTTCGATTTGAAGAAGGCCAAGGCACGCGAACACATCCTGGAAGGGTTGCACATCGCGCTCGACCATATCGACGAAATCATCAACATCATTCGTGGCTCCCAGACGGGGGATCAGGCCAAGGCCATCTTGATGGACAAGTTCAATCTGTCCGACAAGCAGAGCCAGGCCATCCTCGACATGCGGCTGGTTCGTCTGACCGGTTTGGAACGCGACAAGGTTGAAAACGAGTTGCGGGACGTCCGGGCGGCCATCGCTGATTACCAAGATATTTTGGCTAAGCCCGAACGCATCCACCAGATCATTTACCAAGAACTGCTGGATATCCAAAACAAGTTTGGCGATAAGCGCCGCACCGAACTGCGCGTTGGTGAAGTTCTGTCCATAGAAGACGAGGACCTCATCGAAGAAGAACAAGTGGTGATTGCGCTCACCCACAACGGTTACGTTAAGCGCCTGCCACAAGCAGAGTTCAAGACGCAAAACCGTGGTGGCCGCGGGATTCAGGGCATGGGCGTCCACGATGACGACTTCATGGAACACCTGATTTCAACCTCCACGCACGATACCCTGCTCTTCTTCACGAACCAGGGGAAGGTCTTCCGCAGCAAGGGTTACGAAATCCCTGAATACGGCCGGACCGCAAAGGGGATTCCAATTGTGAACCTGCTCGGCCTCGGTTCCGGGGAAAAGATTCAGGCGGTCATTAACGTGCCACGTGGCCGTGAAAATGACGACTTCCTGTTCTTCATCACGCAAAAGGGGACGGTTAAGCGGACCGCGGTTAGCGAATTTGCCAACATCCGGAGCAACGGCCTCATCGCGCTTTCCCTGCACGATGGCGATGAACTAAGCAACGTGCTGCTGACGGACGGGGATGCTACCATCATCATCGGCAGCAAGTCCGGTTACTCGGTCACGTTCAAGGAAACCGCCGTGCGGTCCATGGGCCGGTCCGCAGCTGGTGTGCGGGGGATGAACCTCCGTCCTGGCGACAGCGTTATCGGTAGCGATGTCCTGAAGCCAGGAAGTCACGTCTTCGTGATTTCCGAAAATGGTTACGGGAAGCAAACCAAGGCTGAAGAGTACCCAATCAAGGGTCGTGGCGGTAAGGGGATTAAGACCGCTAACATCACCGAAAAGAATGGTCAGCTCGCTGGTCTCACCACCGTTGACGGCGATGAAGATATTCTCGTGGTGACTGACGCCGGGGTTATGATTCGGTTCCACGCCGAGGATATTTCCGAAACCGGTCGTTCTGCCATCGGGGTCCGCCTGATTCGGGTCGACCAGGGCGCTAAGGTTGCCACCATGGCAAAGGTTGCCCCAGACGACGATGAAGACGACGAAGACAGTGCAGCAACGCCTGCAAGTGCGCCAGCAGCTGATGGTGCAATGCCAGCTGATGGCACCGTCGATGGACAAACGGATGCGCAGGTCCAAGACCTTCTGCACCGCGCCGAAGATGATCAAGACGACAAGCAGTAATGCACCCAAAAAGGTTCGCGGGTAACTGCGTACTTTAAATTTAAGCCCCTGAGTTTGGCCGTAGTTGGCTGAACCTGGGGGCCTTTTTTTGCTGTAATTAATTTCGACGTTGACTTTCGGCAAACCAAATTCTGATCTGAACTTAAATAAAATAATGGGGGGATTCAGATGAGCTTTTTGGACAAAATGGGCAAGACACTGAAAGGTGCAGCGGATAAGGTGCAACAAAGCGATGCGTACGCCAAGCTGACCAGCGACGAGACCAAGGAAAAGCTGCGCACGGCCGGTGATGCGGTTGCACACGGCGTGGTTAAGGGCGCGTCCAAGGTCAAAGAAGAAGTTAACAAAGGTGCCGCCCGTTACGATGAGCGCCACAAGGACTAATTAAACCGCAGTAAGATCGGTGGGGTTGTTCTACCGGTCTTTTTTTGTCTGCGGTAGCTGCCGTATAATCGAAGTGTACATAAAAACTAGCGGCATACCGTTATTAGGAGGAAAAAGATGGATTCAATCGAACGCATTAAGAAGTTCAGTAATGCAAACGGGGTCGCGGGCTTCGAACAGGAAGTGGTGCGCCTGTTTGCTGAGGACACTAAGGGTCTCGGCGAACTTACCGTTGACGGCATGTTCAACGCGATTTTGCGGCGGTCCGAAAACACCGGAAAAAAGCCCGTGGTGCAACTAGATGCACACTCGGACGCAGTGGGGCTGCTCACCCAGGCGGTGCGGCCAAACGGGATGTTGAAGTTCGTCACGCTTGGCGGCTTTGTGCCCACGAACTTGCCCGCGATGAAGGTTCGGGTCCGCGCCAAGGACGGCCAGTTCTATCCCGGCGTGGTCGCAACGAAGCCACCGCACTTCATGACCGCTGCGGAGCGTAACGCCGTACCCCAAATTGCCGAAATGTCCGTTGATATCGGTTCTTCCAGCCGCGAAGAAACCATTAACGATTTTCTGGTTGATACCGGGTGCCCAATTTTCGTGGACGTTGACTTTCAGTACAACGAAAAGAAGAGGCTGCTCTTTGGCAAAGACTTCGATGACCGCCTTGGCGCTGCCGCCATGTCCGAAGTGATGCAGCAGATTGCGGGCAAGGACCTCGGCGTGGACGTGGTTGCCGGCCTGTCCGCCCAAGAAGAAGTTGGCCTGCGCGGGGCGTACGTTGCGGCGCGCAAGATTGAACCCGACATCGCCATCGTGCTTGAGGGTGTGCCCGCCGACGACACGTTTGAACCCGACTGGCTGTCCCAGACGCGCATGGGCGGCGGCCCAATGCTGCGGGACTACGACACCACATTCATCGCCAATCAGCCGTTCCAGAACTACGCAACGGGTCTGGCGGATCAGCTCGGCATTCCGTACACCCGCGCGGTGCGCACCGGGGGCGGCCAGGATGGCGCGGCGATTGGAAACTGGAAGGGTGTGCCAACCATCGTCGTCGGCATCCCCGTCCGCTACGAACACACGCCGTACAACTGGGCAAGCCTTAGTGACTACCAGAACTCAATTAAACTGACCACGGCGCTACTGGAACGGCTCGACAAAGCAACAATTGACGGCTTTTCTGCATTCTAGCGGTAAGGGTGCCGGCTAAAAGCAATAAAAATCGCTGAATGAAGCAATAAGAAAGCACGAGGTAACGCTGATGACGATTGAATTGCGCGCTTTAAACTTGGAGGATGCAAAGGCTGAATATTGCTTCTTTCAAACTATGCCGGCTGAAAACGGCTTTGAGGTGCCATACCAGACCATGACTTTTCAGGATTTTGTCGCCACCGCCATTCCGGAACGTCTGCTCAGTGCGCAGGGGTTGGGTCCAGCAATCGGCCGCGTGCCGGACACCTATTTCTTCCTGTGGGACGACAATCAGCTGGTTGGCCTGTTTAAGGTCCGCCACCACCTGAATAATCGCCTGCGCCAGCATGCCGGACACATCGGTTACGGCATCTTGCCGCAATTTCGGGGCCACGGCTATGGTACGCGCGGATTGGCACTGGCAATCAAGTCCTGCGCTCACTTGATGCCCGCATCAGAGCCCGATATTTTCCTTTCGTGTGCTCGCACCAATCGTGCCTCGTTGCAGGTGATGCTCAGTAACGGTGGTCGCGTTGTGGACTGTGATGATCAGGAAAACTATGTGCGCATTTCTAAGCCACACGTCTGAGTACGCAGCGGGTCACATTTACCGTGCCAGCACGTGAAACACCACTACACAAGCGCAAAGGCGCCGCCTCCTTATTTTAGGGAGACGGCGCCTTTTGTCTATAATTCACTCAGTTCACACGTAAGCTGCCACTATTTAGGCCACCTAGATATCCAGCACCACCATGTTGAACTGTGAATCTTTAACCAGTCCGTGGTAAATGGTGTTGAGAATTTTGGCCGCCTTAGTGACCTTAAGTTCCTGCAACAACGTCAACGTGTCGCGGCACTGCGCTAATCCGGTCCGGTTATCGCCAAAGCGGACCGCGAACCACCCATGGTAAAAGTTTGTGGCGATTGCCTGACTGGCATTGCGCTCGTCGTAGCCGTCTATTTCAATCAGGATATCTCGGGCAAGTTCGCGGGCGTTGTTTGCGAGCGCCGAGGTGAAATCTGCGGTCAGTAAGGCAAAAGCCATATCGGCAAATAGCGGGTCCTTGACGCTGCGTTTGAGTTTGCGCATCCCCAAGCGAAGCAGCCGGATATTATCTTCAGGGGAGATACTGATGATAAATAATTCGAACAAATATATTTCGTAGGAGTTCCACGTGTCGACCTGTTGCAAGTAGCGCACGATTGGTCGACTGATGGTTAGGGTTTCGGCGCGCGGCTGCCAATCCTCCTTTGAAACCAGCGCCATTTGCTGGAAGAAGAGGTAGATGAAGTGATTACTGCGGGTGGGGGCGCTGCGATACTGCCGCTCTGCCTCGTGCAATTTAGCGACGATTTGGTCGTGGTGGCCAGAATTGATGATGGGAAATAGCAGGTATTGGCGTAAGTAAGGCAACCGAGCGGCCTCGTACATAATGCCACTAACATCGTCATCCTTTTTTGGCCGCACAACCTGCACCCGATTTTCCGCCAAGAATTCCTCAGTCGAAATATTAATCGCCGTCAGCATGCTCTGCATCTTGGTGAAGCTAACGTCGGATTTACCCCGTTCGAAACGCGAGATGAACGAACTGGTGATGCCAGTTTGTGCCTCGATATCCTTGAGCGTAATCATTTTACTGATGCGGATGCTGCGAAATGTTTCCCCGTAAGACGTCATCAAAAGTCCCCCCACAGTTTAATTGTCATATATGACAATTTTCTGCTAGTGCTCCCTGCTTGTCAAATATGATGAGGGCAACAAGTTGAGTAGTTGCATGAATACAATCAGGGGGCTTTACAATGCATATTTTTCTTACCAACCGCCAATTTCGGGCGCTGGCCACGTCATCGTTTCTGAGTCGCATCGGGTCGGTACTGTTTAACTTTGTCTTTCTTATTTACGCTCAAGGTTTGCCTTACGCCACCCAAGCACTGTCACTAGTTGCGATTGCTAACATGGTGCCGAATTTCTTTATGATTGCTAATGGCTACCTCGCGGACCGCACGCGGGCGACCAAACGGATGCCTGCACTGCTCGGTTTGCGGGCCGTGCAGGGGCTGCTTTACGTTGCCCTGGCAATTATTATTGGTCACAGCGCAACCCGCATCGTTTTCTGGGGGCTACTCCTAATCAACATTGCCTCCGACCTAATTGCGGATTACACTGGCGGGTTAGTTCTCCACTACGAGCAACATTTCCTGCACGACCGTGATGAATACCAAACAGCGATGGGGTTCACCACGGGTGTGGGCAGCATTATCAGTATTGTGTTCCAAGCACTCGGGGCTAGTCTGATTGTGCTATTAAACCACAACTACGCCTTATTTGGGCTCATCAACGCGGCCAGTTTCGTTTTGGCTGCGGGGGTCCTCATGCGTGACCGGCGCCAATTCGTTGCCGCGGATGAGGCGGAAGTCGCTGCTCAGGTAAGTGAAATTGCGGCGGAACCACAGACACCCCAAAAGAAATCAGCCGTTAGTGGCATTTTAGCATCGCTAAAGCTGGTGGCCGCTGATCACGTAATTTTCACGATGATGCTCCTCGCACTGGGGGTGAACACGCTGGGCACAGCCATTGACGGGCTGACCAACGTGCTGCTGGCCAGCCAGCGGGTATTCTGGTTCGGCAACTTTGGGACCACAGTTGCGGTCATCAGCATTGCGTCGTCGGTGGCGATGATTACGGGGGCTCTGTTCATGCACGATGGGCTGCAGCATTTTTCCCTCGCAACGCTAACGGTGATGACGATGGTCGGCCTGACCCTGTTTGCCTGCAACATGTTTTGGTGGCGGAACCGGTATCTAATGATCATCTTCATGTTCCTGGCAACCTACCCAATCGGCAAAATTAATCCGCGGCTATCCAGTGAAATCATGATCCGGGTTTCGCCAGCACATTTGGCAGCAACCGCCAGCGTGCTGCAAACCTGCATCATGCTCGGTGCGCCAATTGGGACCGCGATTTTCCTGGGAATCGCGAACGCGGTGAGCCCCACAATCGCGTGGGCTGCTTACGCGGGAACAGCGGCAATTCTGTCCGTCTTCGCCCTAATTGTGGCGCTGCGGGAACACAAGGCGAACGCTCGGGCTGCGGAGTTAAAACCAACTGATTAGACGCCAAGCAATTTCTACCGGCGAATAGTTGGGCAAACTAACAAACTTACTATTCCTAACCACAACGGCATGCGGTACACTGACAGCAAATAACGGAGGTGGGCAGTCATGGACATTCGACCACTGCGCGACAACGACGGGCCGGCGTTCGCGCAATACCGGCGGGACTTTCTCACAAATGATCAGAATAACCCGTACAGCGCGGGAATTAGGCAGCGGCTTGCGGGGGAAACAGACTTTGCGGCCACGCTGGCCCGGACGCTGGCGAACCTGACGCCGGATGCGGAGTGGCGCGTCCCACAGATTGATTACTACCTTTTCGACGATGCGGGTGCAATCGTCGGCGTCACCAGCTGCCGGCTGGGTATGAACCCGCAGCTTGCCGATTCCGGCGGGCACATTGGTTACGCGGTGGCGCCGAGTGCGCGGGGCCGTGGGTACGCCAAGTTGTTGCTGCAATACGCGCTTAATCTGTTCCGCCGCCGCGGTGAACCGTTTGTCATCGTCTCGGCGTACTCGGGTAACGCGGCCAGCCGGCACGTCATCGAGCAAGCGGGTGGGCAGCTACACAAGCGTGTCATCGACGTCACGGGCGCGGAATTGTGTATTTACCACATTGACCTGGCGCGGTAGTGAAATGTGCAGTAGCTGTTCGGCGGCGGCGTGAAAAATGCTGTGTACGATACGCAATCCGCTTGGCTAGTTTAAGGGTAAACGCGGCGTGCGGCCGACCGGCAGGGTCAGCTGTCCGCCGCGTTTGTTAGTTTCCGGGAGCAATCGGGTGCGCGGCTTCTTGCGTCTGGTCATTGTGTGCTTGGTGTCTGCGTGGTATTGTGCAGTCATTAACAGGAGGAGTCCACAAGAATAATTGTGGGCAAGTAGAAAATGATACGTTACTTATTCAAGCATCCGTGGCGGCTAGCGTTCACCGCGGGCATCAGTGTGGTCGCGGCCGGTGTGCTCGTGGCTTACTCGTATGTGTTGCAACTCATCACCGACATTGCCACCGGCGCCAGTCACCTGAGCTTTGTGGTTGCGGTGCCGGCCGTCATCGTCTACCTCATCGTGCAGGCCCTGACGGATGGCGCGGCCAGCTACATGCAGGAATCACTGCCGGCGCGAATCGGGCGGCAGCTGCGGGGTGAGCTGTTTGCACGCTACAATCGGCTGCGGCCAATGCACTTTTACGAAAAGCAGGTCGGTCAATACGTGGCTCAGCTGACGAAGCAGGTTGACGTGGTTACCGCCAGTTATTTCCACGTTATTTTGCGCGCGATTTACCTGGTCAGCCTGCTGGTACTGGCGGTGTTGGGCACGTTCCTGATTAACCCGGTCATTACCGTGGGCGTGGCGCTGCTGAGTGTGCCGGCGCTCATCTTCCCCTTCCTCGTCAAGAAGTGGCTGGAGGGGGCCAAGACGGCGGTGGTGACGACGGTGGAGCGCTACACCAGCACGGTCACCGATATTTTGTCTGGCTTCACGACCATCCAGTACGCGCTGACCGTTCCCCCGTTTGCCCGCAAGCATGACCACGCCAGTCACGCGGTGCAGGCGGCAACGGTGCGGGATCAGCGCGTGCAAAAAATCACCAGTGGCGTGTCCGACTTTCTCGGCGACGTGATGTACCTTGGTGCGTGGTTGCTCGGGGCCTACTTTGTGCGGCGCGGGGCAATTACGTTGGGACAGCTCGTGGCGTTTTCACAGCTGGCGAGTCTGTTCAACTGGCCAATGGCACTGCTGACGGAGCTGCTGGCGGAATTCTATGGCGGACGGAAGCAGGCGCGTGAATTGGCGGCGGTGCTCGCGGCCCCGGATGATGGTGAACTGATCAGTCGCGCCGAAGCAACGCCCGAAATGACGGAAAACGCGCCATTGCTTGAGTTAACCAACGTGAGTTACGCGGCCGAGGGCAAACCGGTGCTAGCTGACGTCAACTTGCGGTTTGATCTGGACAAAAGGTACCTGGTGGTGGGCGCCAGCGGGAGTGGTAAAACCACGCTCATGCGACTGCTACTGGGGGATCTAACGCCGACAAGCGGGACGGCGCGGCTTTTCGGACACCCGCTGGCGGATTATAATCGCGGCGTGGTTTACGGCACGCTGGGGATGCTCACGCAGAAGGCTGATATTTTTGCCGGCACGGTGCGCGAGAACGTGACGCTCTTTAGCGATTCGCCGACGGATGCGGCGGTGGTGGCGGCTTTGCAGCGGGCCGGGCTGACAAACTGGCTTGACCAGCACAGTTTGACCACCCGAATCAGTGCGGAAACGCCCCTGCTGTCGGGTGGTGAAAAGCAGCGACTGGCACTGGCCCGCCTGTTTTTGCGGGATTACCGGTTCATGATTTTTGATGAGCTGACGACCGGACTTGATCCCCACATCGCCGCCAAGTTGCAGGCCGACCTGTTCAACGTGGCGGGCGGATTTATTCTCATCACGCACCAGTACGACGCGGCCACCTTCGCTAAGGCGGATGAAATCATCGTGTTAGCTGGCGGTAAGGTGGTGGCGCGGGGCAAACAGGGTGCACCGGAAGTTGCCCGCGCGCTGAGTACGTTGCAATTAACGCATTAAATTTTGGACTAAAAAGGCACAGCTCGGCGGGAAAACGAAATATTTCCCGTGAAGCTGTGCCTTTTAATTGCGGGGCTTACTCATGAAGTAGTAGGCAACCAGCACGATTGCCAGGACTAAGATTGCGAGCAGCCCCTTACCCGTACCGTACTGAAAGCTGCGAATAATCAGCGACAAAGGAATGAGTGCGAGCAATATGATGACGACTAGGAGCACACGTTTTAGATTTTTCGGTTCCATACTGGGTACCTCCGCTGTGATTAATGGTAATGTTACACCAAATTCGATTGTGAAGCCGCATACATGGTAAAATATGAAGTGACACCGGCAGGAAGTTGACTGCAAAGAAGTCTGAGTGCGACTAGCCCGCTTTGGTAGCCGCAGCGCAGAAGCGCACAGGAAAGGTGAGGGCACAGCGATGTTGAAAATTGGCGTGATGGGTTTGGGCAACATTGCCCAAAAGGCGTACTTGCCAACGATGGCGGGGATGCAGGACGAATGCGAGTGGCATTTGACCACCCGCAATCAGGAGAAGGGCGCGGCACTAGCGCAGAAGTACGGGTTTACGCACGTGCACCAAACTCTGGATGAACTGCTCGCGGTGCACCCGGATGCGGTGTTCGTGCACACGCCGACCAGCACGCACGCTGACATCATCGAACGGCTGCTGAGCGCGGGCGTGAACGTCTACGTGGACAAGCCCGTGGCCACCAATGTTGCGGTGGTGCAAAAGCTCTATGCACTGGCGGCGGAAAAGGGCCTGCTGCTGACGGCCGGGTTTAACCGGCGTTTTGCCCCGAACAATTTGGCCCTCAAAGATGTAGCCGGTAAGCAGATGATTGTGGCGGAAAAAACGCGGACGCACACGCTGCAGGACGCCGAGTTTGCCGTTTGGGACCTGATGATTCATTCCATCGACACGGCGCTGTGGCTGATGGATGAACCGGTGACTGCAAGAAGCGGTCGGCTGGTGCGGGATGCGGCCGGCAACCTGCTGCAGGGTTACCTGACCGTGCAGAGCGAGCACAGCCAGGTGCAGGTCATCACCAACATGGATGCAAACGCCAACCTAGAACAGGTGACGGTTCAGGGCGCGGCGGCGCGGCTCACGAGCGGGGATTTGCTCCAGCTGACTGCTTCGACCACGGCTGGTACCACCATCACTCACCGCCCCGACTGGGAACCAGTCCTCGAAACGCGCGGGTTCGCTGCAATCACGCGTGCCTTCCTAACCGCCGTTGCGCAAGGCGGACCCAACCCCGTGAGCCCCGAATCCGCAATTGCGAGTCACCAGGCGTGCGCGGACTTGCTGCGGGCGGAGTAAATAATAGTTAAAACCGAATTCCGTGCAGAGATGTGCGGAATTTTTTAATTAGAGGCGGCATTGGTGGTTATTTTGCGAAATCTCTCCACAGAGGAGCACGTGAGCTCCGCGGTAAGGTGATACGAAAGTCAGTTGGTCGGCAACGGTCAACGGGCACCAGACATTAGGGGGATGAAACTGATGATTAACCAAGTCGTACTGATTGGGCGTTTGACGAAAGACCCGGAACTGAAACAGACGCAGGCGGGTATTAATTATGCGTGGTTTTCGCTGGCGGTTGACCGTCCGCGCAGCAGCCATAGCGTGGAAGACAAGGCGGATTTTATTGATTGCGTAATCTGGCGGGAGCACGCGGTGGCGTTTTGCAAGTACGTACAGAAAGGCAGACTTATTGCGATTACCGGTCAGGTTCGCACTGGCAAGTACGATGATGCCAAGGGCCAGCGCGTATACCGCACAAATGTTGAGGTTAACAGTTTTCAATTTCTGGATTCGCGCAAACCAGCAACGATGCCACAAACCACGGACCCGTTTGCCAGCGAGACGGCACCGGCCGCTATGGCTGAGGACGACTTACCGTTCTAACTTGCCATGTTTTTGCGCCTAAAAGGTTTTCATTTGGAAAATAGTTGTGTAAGGCGGACATCCGCCGTTGTTGTTGTCGTCAAGTTATGGTAAACTTCTATTCTGTGAGTATCTGGCCCTAAGTGGCCCTGTGCTTGCCCCTTGTCCCCGCTACGAGCGGGGACCAAAGACCATAAGGAGGTGAAACGTCAAATGGCTGAAACTAAGTACGAAATTACCTACATCATCCGTCCTGACATGGACGAAGCTGGTAAAACTGCACTTGTTGAACGTTTTGACAACATTCTGAAGGAAAACGGTGCTAACATCATCGATTCCAAAGACTGGCAGAAGCGTAAGTTCGCATACCAGATTAGTAAGTACACTGAAGGTATTTACCACGTTGTGAACGTAACGGCATCCGACGACAAGGCAATCAATGAATTCGATCGTCTTGCAAAGATCAGCGCTGACATTCTGCGTCAGATGATTATTAAGCGTGAAGACTAGTCGAGTCTGAACCCGATTAGCTTCAAAACTAAGGGGGACGAAGGAATGATTAATCAAGTTGCATTGACTGGACGCCTGACTCGCGACGTTGACCTGCGTTACACGCAGGGCGGCACCGCAGTGGCATCCTTCACATTGGCTGTTGACCGTAATTTCACGAACGCCCAGGGCGAACGTGAATCTGACTTCATCAATTGTGTAATTTGGCGGAAGAGTGCCGAGAACTTCTCGAACTTCACGCGTAAAGGATCACTGGTTGGTGTCCAGGGCCGCTTACAAGCGCGCTCCTACGACAACGCCCAGGGTCAGCGCGTGTTCGTTACCGAGGTAGTGGTCGACAACTTCGCACTGCTGGAAAGTCGCGCAACAACCGAAGCACGCCCACGTGGCAATAGCGACGGTGGTAACAATTCCTTCAACAACAACCAGGGCAGTTCTTACCAGAATCGTCCTCAAGGTGGGTCAAAGCCGGCCGCCCCTGCCGGCTCCGGGAATCAGGGTAGTCAGAACACCGGAAGTGCTAAACCTTCCGATCCGTTCAACAACCCAGATCCGTTTGCCAACTCTGGCAAGCAGATTGACATTTCGGATGATGACTTACCATTCTAAACTAAGAATGTAAGGAGGATTTCTCAATGGCACAACAGCGTCGTGGAGGCCGTCGTCGTCGTAAAGTCGACTTCATTGCCGCAAACCACATCGAATACATTGACTACAAGGATACCGATCTTCTTTCCCGCTTCGTTTCTGAACGCGGTAAGATCCTTCCTCGTCGTGTTACTGGTACCTCTGCTAAGAACCAGCGCAAGCTCACGGTTGCTATCAAGCGTAGCCGCATCATGGGTCTGCTGCCTTTCGTAGCTGAAGACTAATAACCACCAAAAACTCCCCGTTTGCCTTTGGCGCAAGCGGGGAGTTTTTTTGCCCGCAGCTATTTACGCTTACGCTATAGCATTTGCCCAGCGGGGGGGTAAAATGTAAAGTAAATTCTATCGTGGTTAGGAGGATGGTCGCATGCGCGCACAGCTGGCTTTAGAACTCAAAAAGCAGCCTCGCTGGTTAAGCATCATGTTATTTGTGTTGCTGCTGGGCGTTCTTGCCTTCCCCTTGCGCCGAGAACTTGCTGATTTTAACTACATTCAGTTTAGTGATGGAACCTCGATGCCGAGTGTGCCCAGAAAAGTAACCACAAAGGACGCCGTTAAGCGCGCGCTGGTGGTGGATGCCAAGACGAACCTGGCGACCGTTCAGGAGGCGGGGGCCAATGAAAAGGCGGTAGCTGACTTGCTAACGGTGGTCCTGCCCGCTCTGGAACGCGGTGACAACGCGGCGGTGAATGCGGCCATTAAGCAGGCCGGCGAAACCAATCCGCATGTGTTCGCTTTTCCGGTGAGTGTGTGGCTGGCGGCGGCACCGTTTGTGACGGCGGGTAACGAGGACAACAACATTAAGGCCATATTTACCGCGATGGATAGGTATGCGCCCGACCGGTCCGCGGTTGTTGACGAGCACAGCGCGGCACTCAACCTAGTAGCGTACTTATTTAATGGGCTCAGTGAACAGGACCGGCGGCAGAATCCGCCACTGGTGCCGATGGTTTTGTTGGCGCTGGCGTTGATATTTATGGCGCTTAGCTTCACCCGCGATGGTCAGCACCATAATGATAATTTTGAACGGCTGGTACCGCTGGCGCAAAACCGCGTGATGATGATGAAAATGGCGGCGGCACTAATCACACTGAACCTGATTGCCATTTTTGCGTTTGTCGTGGTTATCGGGTTTATTACCATTTTGCCCGGACATGAGCTGGGGACGCTGCGTTTTCCCCTGGTTTATTACCAGCAAACGCAATACTTAGTGGTGCCACTGGGACTGTTCTTCGCCCGGGTGTTGCTATTTTTCAACCTGTGGCTGGTGCTACTGGCCGCGGGCGCATTTTGCTTCAGCCGCTTGAGCAATAATCCGCTGGTTGTCATCTTACTGCTGGGCGTTCTGGCCTTCGCCCGCACGCTGCACCTAGACGCCTGGGTACCAGTCACGCGGCAGTGGCTTTTGCCAACCAGCTACGTGAACTTGCCGGCGCTGTTTAACCGCATGAATGTGTTTGCAGACACGAACCTAGTGCAGGGCGCCCTGGTGCTCACGGCCTGGGCCGGATTGTTCTGGATTCTGGCACTGGTGATTGATCAAGTTAAGCGGCGGGTGCTCGCTGACCGCGGCCGCCGCACCGAGACACGTTAATTACGCAAAAAAATCCCCGCACCGGTGCTGGCGTGGGGATTTTTTGTGTGGTTTGGTTGTTAGTGAAAATGAGGTATGGCTTGCGGGCAACCCTAGCTGGCCTTGCGCATCTTGGTTTGCAGCAGCTGCTGCATCACCTGCAACACGCCGAACTCGTCGTTGGTGCCAGTTTGGAACTCGGCCGAGGCGAGAATTGCGGGGTCAGCGTTGGCCACCGTGTAACCATAGCCAACGGTGGCCAGCATTTCCGCGTCGTTATCAGCATTACCAAAGGCCATCATGTTGGTCGGATCGACGCCCAGGTGCTGGCCGAGTAACTTGAGGGCGGAACCTTTGTTGACACCGGCGTTCATCAGGTCAATCCAGCACTCGCCACTAACGGTAACGGCGTAATCAACGGCGAAGCGGCCGCGCACGGCGGCGATATTTGCCACGCTATCACCATTAGGGAAATATGCCGAAATTTTGTCGGCCGGAACCGGCAGTTGGGTCAGGCTGGTAACGATGCGCAGCTTGCTGAAGAACTTGCTGAGTTCGGGAATGTACTGACGGTGTTCCATTCCGATGTAGGCCGCATCGATGCCACAAACGACGGGGACGGCGCCAAGTTGCTTGCTGATGAAGCCACACATCAGGCGCTGGGCACTGGTATCAATCATGCTTTGGTTGATGATGTGGCCGTCGCTGTACACCAGTCCGCCGTTGTCGCAGATGAAGCTCATCCCGTAGTGCGGAAACATTTCGCGCAACGTGTGCAGTGACCGCCCGCTAGCGATGGTGACGTGAACGCCAGCCAGTCGCAGCAGGTGCACGTAAGCGCCGAAGTCAGCGGGTACTTGGCCCAAGCTGTTCAGCAGGGTTGCGTCCATGTCCGTTGCCAATAATTCGATGTTGTTCATCTGCAAGTCCTCCCGTTAGTGTGTGATGCGTGCCCGTTATTACGATACCCATTTCTATACTCATCACTATAACTTGTTAATTCGAGCGTAAATGTCATAATAGTACTTAGAAATTATCAAATCGTCCAAAACAAGATTTTAGCCCACGTTGGAGGCAAATAATGACGCAGACACCGCAAAATTCAGATTTGTCCATGGCAATCAAATATAATGTTGGTCAAACGCAGGTCGCGTTATCGGTGGCCGACATGTATCAGCGCGGTTATCGGGAGACGCCGCACTGGCACGATGATTGGGAATTCTTCGCGCCGATTGTGGGCGGGCTACACGTGTTTGTTAACGGCCGGGACTACCCGGTGGCGGAGGGCACGGGCCTGCTCGTTAACAGCGACCGCCTGCACTATGCGTTCACGGCCAGGCGCACGGACTGCCGGTTTGTTGACCTGGCGCTTAATCCAGACATGCTTGGTCAGCTAAAGGGCACGGACATTAGCCAGTTGCGCAGGAAGATGTCGCTGGCGGCGCCGGATGTGGTGGAACTCACGACAACGACGCCGTGGCAAGCCACGATTCTGGACCGCCTGCACCTGCTGGGGAACGCGTACCGGTTTGGGGGGAGTGATCCGCTCACGGTGGCGACGGAGGCCCTCGCCATCTGCACGCGGGTATTGCCGCGAATTCACGTCGCCGATGAGCCGATGCGGGGACCGATTGCTGGAGAGCAGCGCGCCTTTCAGATGGTAGATTTTATTCAGCAGCACTATTTTGAGCCGCTAACCGCGAGCCAAATTGCGGCGAGTGTGCATATCAGTCGGAGCCAGTGTTTCAATTTGTTTCAGGAGGTTCTGCACACGGGACCGAACGCGTACCTGCAGCAGGTTCGACTTGAGCGGGCCGCCGCCGAACTGCGGACCACGCGCAAGTCAGTGGCCGAGATTGCCCAGGACTGTGGATTTGGCACGGCCAGTCACCTCATTGCGACGTTCAAAGGGGTGATGGGGGTGACGCCGCGTAAGTACCGAGTGGCAAATGGTTGAGGCTGATGGCTGGGCGCAGGGGCGGTTGAAAAATGTGGCGCGCTACGTTTGGTTTAGCGCCACGACTTTTGTGAAACAAAAAGCGCGCGGGGACTGGACAATGGGCAGTTAAAAGCGGATACTATTGACAATTTGAGTATTAAACTCGAAGTGTCGCAATTGAATATTTGAGCAACGCACCGGAGATGGCACCGCCAGCTCCTGGTTGCGCAGCGTAATTAATTTCTAGCAGAGACTGGAGGATTACATTTAATGAACACTCACTATGAGGAAGACTGTGTTGGTCGGCTGGCAATTCCGGATGACGTTTTGTACGGCGTCCACTCGGCGCGCGCCGCGGGCAACTTCCCGTTCGCGCGCAAAACAAGCCCGCTCATCGTCCGCAACTTGGTGCAAATCAAGAAGGCGGCGGCCCTCACAAACCTTGCTGGGGGCACATTGGCACCGGGGAAAGCAAAGGCAATCGTTTCGGCCTGCAATGAGTTACTTTTAGGTCAGCACGCGGAGGCGTTCATCGTACCCGCCATTCAGGGGGGCGCGGGGACATCCAGCAACATGAACGTGAATGAGGTGATTGCCCACCTCGCAACGCGCAACGCGGGGATTGCTATTCACCCCAATGATGATGTGAACCAGGGCCAATCGACCAACGATACGTACCCAACGGCGGGGAAGATGGCACTACTGGAGCTGCTTGAGCAACTGCTCGAGGCGGTGACGCTGCTGAGCCAGACGTTAATGGACAAAGCGGGCGAATATCGGGATGCCATCCGGGTCGGGCGGACCCAGCTGCAGGATGCGGTGCCCACCACGTTTGGCCGCAGCTTTCACGCTTACGGCAACATGTTCCAGCGTGACTTGCGGCGGTTGCGTGCGGCTGGTGATGCGCTAAGGGACGTGCCGCTGGGCGGAACGGCAATTGGTACGGGGCTGAATGCAAGTCCTTACTACCGCAGCCACATCGTGCCCGCGGTTAACGCGCAGACAGGGCTGAACTTGCGGCTCGCGGCGGATCTGAGCGATGCCATTCAGAACACCGACGTCATCGCAGAGTTTTCTGGGGCGCTCAAGGCACTTGCGGTGAACCTGAATAAGATGTGTAACGATTTGCGCCTGCTTGCCAGCGGTCCCCAGGCGGGATTGGGCGAATTGAATTTGCCGGCGCGTCAGGCTGGTTCGTCAATTATGCCGAACAAGATTAACCCGGTCATCCCGGAAGCGGTCAGCCAGGTTGCGTTTGCGGTGATTGGTAACGACGTGGCGGTGACGATGGCCGCCGAGGCGGGTCAGCTTGAACTAAATGCTTTTGAACCGTTAATGTTTGCGAAGTTAATCGATAATGAAGAAGACATGACGGCTGCCATCAAGATGCTCGTCGACAAATGCCTGCGCAATCTGACGGTTAACGTTGATTTGTGCCGTGGCGAGGTGGAACAATCCGCGGTTGCGGCCACGGTACTGGCGCCGCTGCTTGGTTACGTGGAGACAACGAAGCTTATTAAAGAGGCCATCGCGACCAAGCAATCTGTGCGCACGCTGTTGCTCGATAGAAAACTACTGCCCGAAGCCACGGTCACCGAGCTGTTCAGCGCCGATGTGTTAACGGGCCGGGCGCAGGTGACTGTGCCAGCGCAGGCGGCCGGACGCTAGCAAGTAGGAAGGATTACTGCTACCAGTTGGCTTAGCGTGTAACTTGACGGTGAGTTGGGCAGCGGTGACAAACTTTTATGATTAATTAAACATTGCCGCCAATTTTTATTTTTCAGCGTGCATGCAGTGATTATCGTTACAGAAAAGGACAGGCGCCGTGCCTGTCCTTTTTTGTGAATTATTTAGTTTAAAATAGAGAAGCCGTAGTTAGCGATGTGCTGCTTGAGTAGTTCCAAATAGCGTTCCGCGGTGCTGCTCATTTCGATTTTTTTGTGGTGCAGGTAGCCAAGCGTCATTGAGTCGTCGACGTCGAGGGGGATGGCCACGATTTTTTCGTCATTCAAATCACTGCTGATGATACCGGAACTGATCGTGTAGCCATCGAGCCCAACCATTAAGTTAAAAATCGTGGCGCGGTCACTAATCTGGATGTGCTTTTTCCGCCGCAGGGTGCTGAGAATTTCTTCGGAGAAATAAAAGGAGTTTGTGTCACCCTGTTCATAGGATAGGTAGGGGTAATCTTCAAGGTCGGCAAGTGTGAGGCGCTTTTTCTGGGTTAATGGGTTGTCGCGCCCAACAAAGACGTGGGGCTTAGCCGTGAACAGCGGCACGAAGGCCAGGTCTTTTTCGGTAATCAGGCGGCGCATCACGGTTTCGTTGAATTTGTTCAGGTAGATTACGCCAATTTCACTTTTAAAGGTCTGAATGTCGTCGAGGACGCTTTGGGTTTGGGTTTCGCGCAGGGTGAATTGATATTCGTCACCGCCGATTTCCTTTACCAGTTCCACGAAGGCGTTAACGACAAAGGCGTAGTGCTGCGCAGAGACGCTAAAAATTTGTTTGCGCACGGTATCCTGGCCGAAGTGCTCATTCAGGAGATTCACCTGATCGAGCACACCGCGCGAGTAGTTAATGAACTCGCGGCCAGCGTCGGTGAGCGTGATGCCGACCTTGCTTCGGTAGAAGAGCTGGATGCCGTACTCACGCTCTAATTCCTTCATGGCCTGGGAAAGGGAGGGCTGACTGATAAATAATTGCTTGGCCGCCTCGTTAATCGAACCAGTTTCGGCGATCTTTTCCAGATATTGTAATTGCTGAATACGCATGGTTGCCTCCGAGTGATATAGTTTGTGCCTATTATAGCACCGAGTAATTGCGAGGCGTCTATGCAAAATTGCTGTGGCGGGTGGTTGGTCCGAAAAAAGCGTCGTTAGTTCTCCGTATTTTTACGAGCGACAAAATTTGCCCTTATATAATGAAAGGCAACATTTTGTTTGCTGTGCAAACGGGCGCTTACTTGTTCGTTTACAAACAAAGTGTGGCGAAATTTGCAGAAAACCTTTGACACACTCATTGCTGGCTGGTACTATATTTAAGTTGCCTGATGCGGAAACGCAACGGCAACAGCTTCACAGCAACCCAAATCAATCATCGCGATTGAAAAAAGTTGTTGACAGCAAGTTATCATCGTTGTATGATAATAAAGTTGTCGCGAGGCAATGAATTAAAAAGTGGTTCCTTGAAAACTGAACAA
>NZ_RRYD01000031.1 GCF_004010095.1 Lacticaseibacillus hulanensis
AGAAGTTCAACTTTTAATAAAGTAGTTCTGTGATGTGCGCCTATGTGCACGAACGCTGATATAACGGCGTTCGTTGTGCATAGGCGTTTTTGTTTGTGCAATATTTATGTGTCATATCGGTGTCACTCCTTATTTTTTTCGGTGTCACTCGGTGTCATGAAGGAAGTGGCCGCCATGGCCTTAGCAATGCGCTCTTTCTGTACCTTGACTGTGTGGACATAGACCTGCTCCGCGACCTTGGTAGTGCCGTCTCCGAGCATGTTAGCCACGTCCTTAATGGTTATGTTCGGGTCGGATGCGTACAGGCGGCTGGCAAAACTATGCCGGAATCCGTGAAGTGTGATGTGTTTGAAATCAGCATCGAGATGGGCGTACACATCATGCAGCCAGTATCGTGGTTGTTGTACGGTTAGGGGCTGTCCGTATCTGTTGGCAAACAGGTAGTCACTGTCTTTAAATAGGCGTTGCTGTTCCCAGTCGTCAACGACTGCACGCAACTCTGGTGAAACAGTAAGTGTGCGGTTGCCGGCTTTTGATTTCGTGGGCCCTAGGATTTGTTTGCCGTTAGCGTCCTTTGTGACGGTCTGAGATATATGCACCGTGTCGCCGTTGAAGTCGCTAAATCTGAGGGCAAGGCCTTCACCCATGCGTAGCCCACAATGTGCCAGTACGGTGAAGTAGGTGAATACCTGGGGGCTGACCTTTTTAGCAGCAAGTAGTAGCTGCGAGATTTCTTCGGAATCTAGATAATTTTCGCTGGTGTCGCCGTGGGGATTGACCGCATTCTGTGGAATAAAAACGTGTTTCATGGGGTTATCATCGATGTACTGCATACGCGTGGCAAAGTCAAAAATGCTGTTAACGTAGGCTGTTATCGTGGTGTAGTTAACAAGCTTCGCGGGAAGTTCGTTGACGTATCCCTGCAAGTCCGCCGGGGTAACCTTGTCAATTAGTACGTCGCCCATAAATGACTTGATATGATTGCGGTACCGCGATTTGATGTTATAGACAGTGGACGGCTTAACTGACTTGCTACGCGTTTCAAGCCATTCTGTATACACGTCCTCGAACGTCTTACCGTCTGGATGCACGGATGGTATACCTTCCTTGAGCAGTCGCTGGTACTCCATGTTTGCTTTGGTGTATGTCGGAAATCCTTGACGCTTACGTGCAACTCGTTTGCCTGTACGCGGATCGGTGCCAAGGCTCAGCCGAAACTTGTATTTTGTCTTGCCGTCGTCATCGACATACTCCTCAATCGCTGTGTTAGTGCGTTTTTTCATGGTGCAAACCTCCTAATGTGGTAAAATTGGGTATACAAAAACCACACGAGAATGGATTCCATTTTCGAAGGGTATACCCTATGTAGTTTTGTGTGATAGCTCACTCCTGTTTACTTTGGTCGGTAGGGGAGTGGGCTTTTTTTATTGGTTGAGAGGTGGCTTAGCCTGCCAGCCATCGGGAAAACCTAGTAATTTTGAAATATCATTAATTTCAATTGAATGTAGTTTATTTCCAAGTATCTTTGTACGTTTGCGAAGTGAATTATACAGAACACAGTATTCGGTCCTGCTTAAAAAACATTTAAGGCTAAGAATCGTTGGGTAAACGGACTTTCTTTCATCTTGCTCCCTAATATTGTACTTTGAATGTAATGGTTCATAATATTTTCCACTTGCACGAGTAGTAAATCCCAAAAGGCGGTTTCCATGTGCGCAAACGTTTCTGGTTTCGTGAACGTTCTTAATAAAAGATACTAAAGTTTCCGGCGGTAATACGAGGTTCGGCATCTGCAAGTTCTCTTCAAGAAATCCAGTCATGTCTTTTGCAATTTTATTTTGAATTTTTACAGGAAGACACGAAATTAAAGACTGAACATCTCCAAAATCGAGATAATCAACTAGTACCCAGATTGGGACATCATCATAGTGAGTAACGTAGTAATTGATGGAGTTACCCTTGTATTTTTTGTTTTGCTTTATGAGCTTTGAAATCTTGGAAATTGTATAGATAACCTCAAGAATGACATCGTCGCGGTAGCAGCCAACATTCAAATACGCGTAACGCTTGTTTGGGTATGCTTCAGCAAACCTGTATGCGAGCGCTGATTTTAGATGATGTTCAGCCGATAAAATTCCGTTCAGCAAAATTTCCTTTATTTCCTTATCGTAAAAATAAAGATGACTTATTTCATCAAAGTCCGCGCCTTCGATAAACCTATCCGTCTCTTCTTGGAAATACTTGCTGTAGCCGTTGACAATGTTGTAGTAATTATTTGTTAAAAGATACCGTCGTGATCGTACTTCATCGTTGATGGTGAGGCCGCGTTCTTGCAGCAACTGTAGCTGTTCATCAATGGTCTTGAACTCACGTTTTTTCGACATAAAAAAACTCCTCATTTTTACATGAGGAGTCTCCGCAGCGGTCCCCGTAGAGATTACGCCGCTTCTCGTTATCCTCATGATAATGGAACCCGTCTGTGATTGTCAACACATTTCTATATTAACTCTTGACAAAAGCGATAGTGAATGCATGTTGTGTTTTGGTGTAAAACTGCTGACTAGATGTGGTATGGCTAATTCTTGCGGCTTAACCATTAACGCACCCCGCGCCCATGCAGAGCTACTTTTATTCTCGATACTTAACTCCATACTCGCATTCAAGATCATGGATGGTTTCAGGCAGCCTGTCGTGCTCCTCTACGTATAGGAAGGTGAGGAGAGTGCTGGCAAACTTGTCAGCCTGATACTCCAACTTGTTACGCCGCCCCGTACGATTGTAGAAGGTGGCAATTCCTGCGTGCATGATGACGTGGCCAAGCTCATGGGCCAGGACAGCATAGGCCTGCGGTGTGTATCGTATCTCTTGGCTTAGTGCGATGACGGGCCGACCATGCATGTACACAGTGTGGCCAAGCAGCGTGGTGGGCATCCAAGCCCAGTGAACGCCGATGTTGAGATGGTCGCACAGTGTCCAGGGGTCGGCTGTGTGGTACCTGTGCTCAATGTATTCGGCGGTGCCGTCTGGGGTAGCCGGTGTTTCTAAGTTCATTCAGCATCGCCTCGTTTCTGTGCCTTTTCTCCCTCCAATTCCTCCCAGAATATCTGAGTGAGGGCAACGTTGAGCTGCCGACGTTCACCAGGGGTAAGCTCGCGGCCACCAAAATTAAGGCTGCTTGCCGCGTCGTCCTCGAGGAACTTCTTGAGGTCGGCCTTGTCGTCATCAGTCGCCCAGGATGGAGTTGAGGAGCTGTGTACCTGTGGGTCATCCGTGTTGCCCAGCAAGTAGTCTACCGAGACGTTGAGCACATCGGCCACGGCCTGAATGCGGTCAGCAGATGGAGTTTTCTTTTTCCAAGCGTATAGAGAGTTTAATCCCAATCCTGCGTGAGTTGCGGTTTCTTGAAGAGACCATCCTCTTTTTTTCGATGTTTCTTTTACCCTGTCAAATAAAGCCATATCAAGGTTCCTCCAACCCTGATGAAAAAAGTTACTCGAAAGTTTTAAAAATCAGTTGACTAAATTATCCAATCGAGTTATGCTTTGTTCATCAAGTAATCAAGCGAACAGCTAACCAAGCCCTACTGATAAGTACTTTGGCGAGAACGACCAGTGGGGTAGCGTCTATGTTCGACTATTTCCTATGCACAAATCTTACTCCATGGGATAAGATTATGCAACTACTTGATGAAGTTTTTCGTACTTTCGAAGAAAGAAGGTGAATACATGCCAGAACAAGTATTACAGCGAGCCGCTAAGGACGTGAAAGTCAGCATCAAAAATAAGCTCAATGAGCGCGAAATCAGTCAACGCCAACTAGCAGAGATGCTGGGAGTGAGTGAAACGATTCTGACCAACGCGATTCGCGGTGACGTTAGCCCACAGGCCATTCGTCTGCGCACTGACATCTACAAGATTCTCGGAATGAACGAAAAGGAGGTGTAGGCATGATCCACCATTACATTACTAAGTATGAGGAAGACGGGGAGGAGAAGATTGTGGCCTGGCTCCAAATCAACTTTTTTGGGTTCTTCCCAATCTGCTTCTCTAAACGAGAGCTTCGACAAAAAAATCACGCTACCCCTTCTCGTAAGTAGCGTGACTGTTAAGAGTTACTTCTTTGTCCAGCCGTTGCCGGGCTTAGAAGTTGGTGGTAGGCGGTCTCCTTGTTGAATCGTGGCATTGTGTCCGTGTGGGACGCTTCCGCCGCGAGGGCCTACCTCTTTGTACTTGCCGGCTGACTGATTGTCCGAGCCGGGCTTAATAGGCTTTGACATTAGCAAATCCTCTTTTCGTAAAGTTACCAGGGCTAATTGGCACCGGTACACAAGATATGCTAACACGCAATGCACGTGTGCACAACATATAGGCGGGTAGCAAGGACGTGGAACACATATAGGAAGGCGAACAAATGTGTGGAACAAAATTCAAGAGCTTCTAACTCAAAGAGGAATGTCAGCTTATGAACTCTCAAAGGCTGCTGGGTACGACCAGACAGGAATTATATACCGACTGAAGAACGGAGCAATTAAGAAGCCCAGCTTTGAGCTAATGGAACGAATTGCTGATGCTCTCGGTGTCAGCATGGATGAATTTAGAAAGAAGGAAGAGCAATGACAAAGTTAGTCATCATGCACAATCAGCAGGCAGTTACATCCAGCCTGCAGGTAGCGGAATCATTCGGCAAGCGGCACGGAGATGTAATCCGAGCCATTGAGGCAAAACTGAACTCAACGCAAAATTGCGCTCAGTACTCCGACATGTTCGCAGCGGGCGAATACGTTGATGGTTCAGGCAAGAGCAACAAGATGTATTACATGAATCGCGACGGCTTCACTTTCATCGCGTTTGGGTTCACCGGAGCAAAGGCTGACCAGTTCAAGCTCGATTACATCAACGCATTCAACCAGCTTGAACAGCAGACTCGCAAGGCATTGCCACAGACTCCAGAAGAGCGCCTCATGCTCACGATGGATGTGGCTAACCGCACCGTTAAGCGCGTGAAGAAGATTGAGGCTGACGTGAAAGACCTCAAGGACAACCAGCTCGCATCTGCGGGACAGTACGCGTATGTCGGTAAGCACGCCAACCTGGCAGTGTCGGAGTATGTCGCGCTACATGGACTACAGCTGACGCAGAAGCAACGTGGGGCGCTGTACCACGACATTAACCACGGACTTAACACTTACCTGGGCATTCGCACACGGACGCAGCTTAAAGCAAAAGACTTCGACAAGGCGTGTGACTTCATCAGCAACTGGACGCCATCGACGGCAGTAGCGATGCAGGTACGTACCGAATCCGTGGATATGGAGGTATAGCGATGGCAGACGATGAATTGGTATCAATCAAGCGTTCAGACTTGCAGCAGATGATTGCTGACAGCATCGCCCAGGCACTTACCAAGAAGAAGCCTACTACACCGCAAGCACTATTTGCCGGTGTTGCAATTGATGATAGCGAGATTAGGACTATCAACGAAAGGCATGGCATAGAGACCGGTAGCAGCCACAGCCCGAGCCACAACTGTGCTGTATACCGGCGCAGCCAGTATGAAGACGCTCAGGGGTTCAGCAGGGACGAAGGCCCATTTGAACGCGAAATCCACGAACCACTCAAGCGGCTTGCAATGATGGTATGCGGCGAGACCAAGAACAGCAATGTTGCTCGCGTAGACTTCGACCGGGTGCGGGACAACTATTCTCAGTTCCGCGATTTGTTTGTAAAACTCTACGATGACCGGCTGGCTGGAATTGCTAAAGAACGGCGGGTGTAGCGCATGTTAACGGAAACAGATGTAGAACGCATCGCGAAGGCTGTAGTCGCTGAGCTAAAGGCGAATCGACAGCAGAGTAAATCTCGGTGGCTTACGGCTACTGAGGCAGCCAAGTACATCGGACGTAGCCGGTCTAAGTTCTACGCGATGAAGCGTGAAGGTGAGTTCGAAGCACATGACGGCCTCTACAGCACCGATGAGCTGGACCTGGCAATTGGGAGGCTACCACAATGATCAATCTACTAATTGACGTCGCTACCCTACTGATAGAACCGCTTGTGTGGCTCATGGTGCACCCTCGAGTTGTCGGTACCTGGGTGATTCTCATCCTTGCAATACTGGCGATTCGGTCAGTCGTAGGAAGCAGGAGGCAGCGTGATGAGAAGCACACTGAATAATGCACGGTACCAGATGGCTCGATACCGTCTAGCAAGTCACGCCAAGGATGCGGCAGAGAGCAGCGGAGTTCTCGACCTCGGTCCACTTGAGACCGTGAATGCACACTATGCTGCAAGCCAGGCAAAGGACACCATGGCCGACGCCATGGGACGTGTGACTGTGTTTGAAATTGTTGAGTTACAAAAGAACAAGGAGATGTTAAAGCTATGAAGCTAAGCAAGCAAGAGAAAGCACTTATTGACATGTTTCGAGATGGAGCTGATATTTGCGCCTACTTCTACAAGTGTCCAGATACAGCACACTGTGAGGCTAGGGTAGCGCCACTTGTCGAAATTGGGGCTAAAACTAAAGTTTACCAATCTGCAGAAACAATGTGGCTTGGAGCCAGCGTGGAACACATTAGAGTCGCTGCATTCCTAGAAGACAAAAAGCCCGCAGCGGGCGCAACCGCTACGGACTCAGATAAATAACACGTTAAAGCTATTTACGAGGTAATTATAACATGAATGAACCCGAATTAGTTAAGTTTACGCCGGCTGCAGTTAGCTTTGAGAATCTAACTCAGCTCAAGGCACAAATTCAAGTATTTACTGACCAGCACTCAAACCTAGTCGTAACCCCAGAGACGAAGAAGGAAGTCAAGAAGGCGAAGAACGAGGTTGGACAGTTCTTCAAGCAGCTCGATGACCGGCGCAAAGCCATCAAGCGACAGTACGAAGCACCCCTCAAGGAGTTCGAAGCTCAATTTAAGGACGTCACGCGTCCACTAACCGATTTGAAGGCGAGCTATGTCAGCGATATCGCTGCGATTGAGGAACAAGAAAGAGAGGAACGGCGCAAGGTTGCCGAAGCAGACGTTGTCCTTATCTCCGAACAGTTTGACGTAGATCCTGCAGAAGTCGAGTTTGATGACCACTGGCTTAACGCGTCAATGAGTCAGCTTGAGCGGCACCGCCAGATTAACGCAGCCGTCAAGTATGCAGCCCAGCAAGTAGAACTGCGTCGAGAACGCGAGCGGCGCATCAAGGAACACGCAGCCGCTACGCACATGGATGCTGCGGGCTGGACTCAGCAAGTAACGGCTGACACCAACACGGACGAAGTCATTGCACAAATGGACGCAGCCAAGGCGGAGCAGCATCACGAGGCGCTCGTTAAGGGTGTGGATAAGGAAACCGGTGAGATTACGACCGAAACCCACACACTCCGCATTACGGGCGCTGCAGGCCGGGTCACTAAGCTGGCTGACTACCTTACTACTCAAGGATTTGAGGTGACCCTTCTTGACTAAACATATTCTAATCGAGTTTAGCGATGATGGCCTGACGATGAACGTTAGCGGTGCCACAGGCCGAGACGCGTTGCAGGCCTCAGTGGCACTGGTCCACATGGTGCAAACCGAGTTTAAGGTAACTGATCAACTGGTGCTGGAGCAGTTCAGCAGGGAATTCATGGAGGGCTTTTACATTGGTAGAGACAAAGACTGAAAAAGTAATTGAGCCAACCAGCGCAAAGCAGCGATTGGTGCTCAAACTGGTGGCAGCAGACAAGATGGTGCATGGCGTTGTTAAAGATGGTGAGAACGCTTTTCAGCACTATGTTTTCCAGTCCGAGGGTGCCATTAAGGATGCAGTTAAGCCAGCGTTAAATAACAACGGCTTGAGCGTAATACCTCGATACACAATCATTAATCAGCGCGACGTACAAACCAAAAAAGGCGTGCAGCATGTCGTTGACGTACAGGGCGAATTTGAGATTACTGACGGGATTGAAAGCATGTTTGGCTCCATGGTGGCCAGTGGTGCGGACACGCTCGAGAAGGCAACTGCTAAGGCCTGCACAACTTGTGAGAAGTACTTTTACAAGCAGCTTTTTCACATTACGGACCGTGACCAGGATCCAGACGGCGAAAATTCCGCCGACAATCAGCAGACTGCACCACTAATTGACCCAGCAATGGTTGCGCCCCTTGAACAGTTGGCGCAGGACACAGCACAGAAGATGGGCGCTGATTACAAGACCTTACTCAAGAATGCGTTCATTGCATCCCAGGTACAAATTAAGCGGCTTGATTTACTCACACAGGATGAGTACCGGCGGATTGACAAGACTATCGCCCAGATGACTAGGTGAGTTTATGCGACTAAACGGCAAGCTGACAAATATCGAGGCAAATAAAATAACGGTACAGCTCGATGACAAGCCGGATGTTCTGCGACTACGACAGCTCAGCAATCATAGACAGCCGAGCGTGCAGGTTGACATTGAGGACGGGCGCAGTATTAGCCCTGACCAGCGGAGAAAGGCGTGGGCGTTGATTAACGACTTCGCGTACTACACAGGCTACAGCCCGTTCGAGATGGAAGAAGTGCTCAAGGCGCACTACATGGCTGAGACGGGCACCGACTACTTCTCGATGGCTGACACGAGTATGGAAACCGCAGCGGGCTTCATTACCTCGATTCTGGATTACGGGTTTGATAACGAGATTCCGTGGCGGTTTAAGAACATGGATGCAATTCCCAGCGACTACCCACTGATGATGCAGTGCCTCAAACATCGCATCTGTGTCATATGTGGTAAACACGCTGACATTGACCACGAGCCCGCTATTGGGCGTGGGTATGACCGTAACCGCATCGACAATCGCAAGTTTAAGTTCTTCCCGCTGTGTCGAGCGCATCACACGCTGCGGCACAGCAAGGGAATCAAATGGTTTATGGAGTTCTACCACATCAAGCCAGTACGCCTCGATGAGGACACGATTGTCAGCCTTCGCCTCAACAGCCGCAAACAGCTCCGAGAATTCGATGAGGAGGCAAAACATGGGAAAACTGATTAAGCCTAAACGTAACGGCTTCACAGTAGCTAGCAACAGCGTCATTCGTGATGAACGTCTTAGCTGGAAAGCAAGAGGAATTTTCCTTTACCTCTGGTCGCAGCCCAAGGATTGGGACTTTTACGAGACTGAGGTTGGTAAACATGCAACGGACGGCCGCGACTCATTGCGATCAGGCCTGAAAGAGCTAGAAAAGTATGGTTACCTCAAACGCAAACGTGTGAGAGGAACGAATGGTCAACTTGCTGGGAGTGATTGGAATATTGACGACCAGCCTATGTACCAAAAACCTATGTCCGATAATCCTATGTACGGTGAGGGCACACTACTAAATACTAATCAACTAAGTACTAACGAACTAAATACTAACCAGACTAAAGAACATAGTCCGGCTAAAGCCGAACCGGGTCTCTGGACCTCTGTTGTTGACTATTTGAATAGCAAGGCAGACAAGCATTTTAAGTACACGAAGGCTACTGAACGGATGATTACTGCACGTCTTAAAGAGGGTTTTACGCTCGATGATTGCATGACAGTGATTGATAACAAGGTGACGGCCTGGGGCGATGATGACAAAATGCGTGAATATATTCGGCCATTAACATTGTTTCAGGCCTCTAAGTTTGAAGGGTATTTAAACGAAACACATCGCAGGAAGGCAGGAGGTGAAAGCTATGGCGGAGTTGAGTTCTGATGCGATTACTGGATCAGATGCTTACAAGCAATATCGCCGTGTGAATCTGGCTACTCACAAGGTTCCAGGCTTGTTCTGCGAGAAGCATCCAACTGAGCCGATGTGGCAAATTGCTGACCGTGAACCGTTCTGCAAGAAGTGTGTAATCGAACGCCGCGATAAGCAGAACGAGGCCATGGCTATGCTAGCAGCCGAGCGCGATTACGAAGCAGGGTTCCATGGCGTGCTGCAGGCACGTTCAATCTGGGACGATATCGAGATGCGCAGTGCAACGTTTGAAAGCTATGAGGTTAAGCCTAACAGTGAAGCACAAGTCAACAAGGACAAAGCACGGCACATTGCCGGACGGTATCTCAGGCGTGATTACAATGCCAACACAATCATCTCTGGACTGCCAGGACGAGGGAAAACTCATCTAGCTGTTGCTATGGTTACGGCGGTAAATGAGCACATCCAGCCGTCGACAAGCTGCATGTTTGTTAGCGTTAATGAACTAATGCGGCGTGTTAAGCAGAGCTTCAATGACCGAACCAGCTGGTATAGCGAATCCAATGTCACACGGCTTCTGGGGTCAGTCAATCTGCTAGTACTTGATGATCTAGGCAGTGAGGCATCAATGCGCTCAGAAAAAAATGAAGCTACGGATTGGGTGCAACAATTACTATTTGGGATTCTTAATAAGCGCCATGGTCGCACTATCGTCACAACCAACCTAACCAGCCAGGAGATGAGCCGCATGTATAACCCCAAGTTGTTGAGTCGATTATATCGCGGGGTAAAAGCTAACGATGCAGTAATCCGGTTTACTGATGCGACCAAGGATATGCGGGAGGTGTATTGATGAATTGTTCTTACTGCAGCAATCGAGGCATCTTCTGGATTGACGAAGGGGCGTGCAACACATGCATTCCTTGCCCTGTATGTCAGGGGAAGAGCGCAAACACTACAGACTTGCGAGTTGAACGTGAAAACATGATAAAACACTACGCGGCGATTAACCGCACGGAGGTACATGCTAATGATTAATCAAGTTGCATTAACAGGACGGCTGACCAAGGAGGTTGACCTGCGCTACACACAAGGTGGCACTGCGGTGGCATCTTTCACGCTTGCAGTTGAGCGTAACTTCACGAATGCCCAGGGCGAACGTGAATCAGACTTCCTAAACTGCGTAATTTGGCGGAAGAGTGCTGAAAACTTCGCGAACTTCACGCGGAAGGGGTCACTGGTTGGTATCGAGGGTCGCTTACAAACGCGTTCCTACGATAATGCCCAGGGCCAGCGTGTGTTCATTACAGAGGTAGTGGTTGATAACTTTGCGCTGCTGGAAAGCCGAGCAACCACAGAGGCACGGCCACGAGGCGAGCAGAGCCCGCAGCAGCGTCAGCAGGGCGTTCAGAACCCTGGCCGGGGTAATTATAACCGGAGCAGCCAGAATGCCGCACAGCGCCCGCAGCAAGCCAATACTGATCCGTTTGCTCATCAATCAGCGCCAACAATCAAAGACGAAGACTTACCGTTCTAGGGAGGCATTTAAGTGAGCAGATGGGATGCAAAATTTGACTTAAATGCCGAACACATGTGGGTACCAGGGCATGAGCATGGGCCGTTGGTCGGGTACGTGGTGATGAGCTACACTACCCGAATCATTTACAGCGAGGTCTTTAAAACCCGCGGTGAGGCTAACCGGTGGATGCACAGCAAGTACGAGCATGAGAGCTCATCGGTTGGCGCAACCGGCCGAATTAAGACGCACATTGTACGCACGTACCCAGGACTGATTCGGATTGTGAGGATTGAGCGCGATGACGGAAAAAGATTATGAGCACCAGTATGAACAGGCACTTATTCCAGGTAAGGCTTACCTCACAACCTACCTCAGACATGACTATATTAGTCTCGAGGTTGGCGGTAAGCGTATATACCTGGGTGCCAAAAGGGTACGAATGCTGCGTGGCCTACTGGGTGCCTGGTTGGCGAGGTTTGAGGAGGACAGCCGTGGAAGAGATTAGCAGAGAGATGACTAACCTGGGCGCTGACAAAACATATTGGCCTGGGGATGTTGTCACGGTGTATGAGCTGCATGGTGATCATGTGGGTACGCAGCACGGCGAGTGGCCAGCTAAGGTGCACACAGCCCATGGTCAAAATAGCATTGTCGTGTGTACGGACGAGTTTCCCGAGTGGGCACGACGCGAATGGGGAATGTACCACAACGTCTCCGTGCGCTTGGTAGCGATGAGAAAGTCAGGACCGCATGAGGGCGCCAACCCAAACCGCGACGTGTATACGAGGCCAAGGAAGCACAAGCCACAGCCGAAAGTAGAGACACCGAAAAGACACAAAACAACCCTTGAGGAACGCCGGCAGCGTGGTATGGAAATCGTCAAGATGGCTCAGGCAGGCATGACGCGGCAGCAGGTGGCTGACCGTCTAGGAGTCGGTCTATCCACGATTCAGCAGGCAGCTCGCGAGTTCGGCGTCCACTTTGCTGCTTCGCAGAAGGAAGCTCTGTACAAGAAAATTAAGAGCTTGCCTGATCTGTCAGTTCGTGAAGCAGCCAAGCAGCTAAACATTTCACCCACGACGGTTCAGCGGATTCGAACGGAGGTGCGCGATGAGAGAAATTAAGTTCCGAGCATACAGTGATCATTTCAAAGTAATGATGCCAATTGAAGACATTGGGTGGGACGATGATGGCACACTTTGGGTTTATGTAATACATCCAGATAGTGGCCCTATTGAAGAGATTGGAGATGAAGTTCATTTGATGCAGTACACGGGCCTGCACGACAAGAATGGACGAGAAATCTTCGAGAGCGATATGGTGCGTTGGGGTGATACACCGAATAGCATTGAGACTCCAGTAAGAATTGCTCTGGTTAAATTTGACCCAGATATTTGTTTTGAATCTTATATTGGCCGATTTGAATACGGCAATTTTGCCTATAAGGAGACGGATAAATATTTGACCGTCATTGGCAACGTGTACGATAATCCGGAACTACTGGAGGTGGTGAAATGACTGATTGCTGGTTTCTATGCGCCGATGGTCATACCGAGCTCTGGGGGCTATACGGTGGTTTCCCAATATGCGGTGCGCATTTAGACAACTGGCCGATTGGTGAGATTGATCGTCAGTATCATGATTACATCGAAAACAAATATCCAACGGAGGCGCGCGATGACGAAAAATCATTGTCCTACAAAGCATGATTGGGAAGTGTTGATGGTGATAGATGGCGCGAAATATTTCCCAAATTTGTTCGCCAAGCCTATTGCCCCGGCGATGAAGCGCTGGCGCAGGCTGCGAAGGTTGCTGATTAAGGAGGGTGCATATGGATGCTCAAGCCGTTGTGTACGGTATCGTTGATGCACTAGTTGTGCTTGGCTGCTTTAGCTTGCTACATGCACTCTGGGGTGATTGGACGATGTTCTCAGTGGGGATGCTGATGGTAGTCTTTATCATCTACATTTTCGGCGTAGCAACCTGGCAGGCAATTTTTAAAGACAGGAGGTGAAGCCATGGAAGAGTTGAGCAAATGGCAGCTAGGGCGGTTGGACGAAATGTTTGAGGAGTACCAACGCGTTGACTACCTGCTCGCCAAGCGGGAATTTGAAGTCCGTTATCCATATCGCGAAAAGGATGACAATGTTGGTGGCGGCAGGTCAGCAATGCGGGCGGATAGCGAGCAGAAGGTCATTGAGGCGCTTGAGTGTGACCCACGTATGATTTATCTCAGGCATCTCAAGAAGGTGGGAGACGCTGCATGTGCCAACATGAGTGACGAACAATGTAAGCTTTATAAGGTTAGATACAGGACACAGGAGTACTATGACTGGAAAGAGCTGACGGACGTGCTCAACTATGATCGCAGCACTATTTACCGCAAAAGATACAGGTTACTGTCAATCCTGGCGAAAGAAATTGGATGGATTGCGTAAAGTTGCAACAAAATCGGGTAGTAGTCGCACGTGTCAAGGGTCATAATTAGTACTGTAAGAAATTTGGTACAAAACCTTAGCAGTCCTCCAATCTATTTTTTTCTGGCGTGCATTCGGACCAAACTGATGCACGTCATTGCAGCCACATCCCAAGGCTGCTCGGATAATTCCCCTGAGTAAGGGGCTATACATAACCACAAACGTATGTGAGTGGTAACTTGCTACCAGAGATGGTGGCTTTTTTTATGCCAAATCGGAGGTGTGGTGATATGTAATGAGACATAAATTAACAGCAAAGCAGGACAAGTTTGTTGCTGCTTATATTGAGTGCGGAAACGCCACTCAGGCCGCACTGGACGCGGGATATAGCAAGCGAACCGCACGTTCAGTCGGGTCCGAAAACCTGACAAAACCTGACATTAAAAATGCAATTAATGAGCGTACTGCTGAACTGGAATCTCACAAGATTGCTAGGGCTGATGAAGTGCTGCAGTTCCTGACGTCGGTGCTGCGTGGAGATGCGACGGAGACGGTGAACGTTGGCACTCCCAAGGGGGTTGTGACCATTGAGGACAACCCTCCGACCATCAAGGACCGCATGACAGCAGGTAAAGAGCTGCTCAAGCGTTACCCTGCCGATGACGAGGTGCTCAAGGCTCAGCTCAGGAAGCTAAATGCTGACGCTGATATTGCGGAAGCACATGCTAACGACGTGAAGGCTGACCCCGACCATGATGGTAAGGTCGTTATTAACTTTGATGTACCAAGACCAGGGGGTGACAAGAATGGAGATTAGTGTAGTTCAGCGAATCGCACCGGCCTTCCACGACCTGGCTTGGGACATTGTCGAGGAGCGGCATAGCTCCTATTGGTTGCGGGGCGGCCGTGGTTCCACAAAGTCCAGCTTCATCTCACTGATGGTGGTCTTCGGCATGGTGAACAATCCAAAGGCCAATGCGGTTATCTTGCGGAAGGTTGCTGGCACGCTACGTGATTCTGTGTTTGATCAATACCTCTGGGCTATTGACGAGCTGGGTGTGGATGATTACTGGCACGCCTCAGTTAGCCCAATGGTGCTGACATACACACCAACAGGGCAGCAAATTCGCTTTAAAGGCGTTGATAAGCCTAAGAAGATTAAGTCTCAGAAGTTCCGTGTTGGCTATGCCAAATATATCCACTACGAAGAAACAGATGAGTTCTCAGGCCTAGCCGAGATTCGTAACGTCAACCAGTCCTTGAATCGTGGCGGTTCGAACGTGATTACGTTCTACAGTTACAATCCACCGGCGAGCCAGAACAACTGGACAAACCAGGCTGCTGAGCAAGCTAAGTTACGGCATGATACGTTGGTTCATTCGTCAAACTATCTGACAGTACCAAAGAAGTGGTTGGGCCTAGGATTCCTTGCTGAGGCTGAGCAGCTCAAGCGTGACAACCCCACAGCGTACGCACATGAGTACCTGGGTGAGGTTACGGGTACCGGGGCCGAGGTCTTTACCAATCTCACGCTGCGCGAGCTTAGCGACGACGAGGTGGCCGCCTTTGACCACACGCGCCGTGGGTTGGACTTTGGTTTTGCACATGACCCGCTGGCCTACGTAATGGCCAATTATGACCCAACGTACCGCCGTCTTTACATCTACGGCGAGATTTACAAGGTGGGTATGAGCAATGCTAACGCGATTCAGGCCATCAAGGCACACAACCCCGATAATGACGTCATCTTCGCCGATTCAGCCGAGCCACGGACAGTGTATGAGTTCCATGACGCGGGTCTCAATCTCTTTGGCGCGCGTAAAGGACCAGGCAGCCGTGAGCACGGCATGAAGTGGCTGCAGGACTTGCGTGCCATCATCATTGACCCCGTACGTTGCCCTAACGCTGCCCGTGAGTTCGGCAGCTATGAACTCGCCAGGGACGCCACCGGGGGCTTCAAGGCCGGCTATCCTGACGGCAACGACCATACAATTGACGCAATCAGATATAGCCTGCAAAACGATATGAGACGAGGTGCTAAGAATTGGAAATAGGTAGCCTAAAGCAACTGCTGCGTAATACAGCGACGACCCAACTGCAATTTGTGGAGCGGGCCAAGCGCAGCGAACGCTATTACAGCAATCAAAATGACATTACTCTCCGGAATGACGGAGAGTCCAAGATTAATAACAACGGCGCTGATAAGTCCAAGGGTGCACTGCGCCGGGCGGACTATCGGGTCAGCAGCAACTTCCACCAGATTCTCGTGGACCAGAAGGCTGACTACCTGACAAGCACGCCACCGTCTATCGACGTGGGCGACAAGGCCACCAACGACACGGTCCAGGAGGTGCTCGGGGATGACTTTGCGGCCACGCTGCAGGAGCTCTGTGTGGACGCCTCGAATGCCGGCATTGGCTGGCTACACCTTTGGATTGACCAGGACACAAGTAAGCTCCGGTACGCAGCAATCCCGCCTGAGCAAATTCTGCCACTCTATGCGGGGGACACGGATCGCACTCTACTGGGTATTTGCCGCAGGTACGCCCAGATTGACCCTAAGACGGGCAAGCAGTTCACTTGCATCGAGTACTGGGACGACAAGACCGTCACTGCTTACCGTACTGACAGACCCAACTATGAAGACCTGCGCGAGCTCAAGCGGTTCACGCTGTATGACGTTTCTACTGGTCAGGAAACTGGCGACCCGACGTCTGTCCTCGAGCATGGTCTGGGCGAAGTTCCATTCATTCCCTTCCGCAACGGCAAACGTGAGAAGCCAGACCTGCCCAAGTACAAGGGCCTGATTGATGTATATGACCAGGTATACAACGGTTTTGCTAATGACCTGGCTGACGTGCAGCAGGTCATCCTGGTACTCACCAATTACGGTGGCCAAGAGCTCCATGAGTTCATGGACCAGTTGCAGAAGGATAAGGCCATCAAGATTGACAGCATTGATCCCCAGGATAAATCAGGGGTCAGCACGCTAACCATCGACATTCCGGTCGAGGCTCGGCAGAAGCTACTGGACCTCACGTTTGACAACATCTTTGTGTATGGTGAAGGTGTTAACCCAAAGCAGTTGAGCACGGGCACCAGCTTGTCCGGTGTGGCCATTAAGCTATTGTACGGGCAGTTGGAGCTCAAGGCTTCGACCACAGAGGTGTGGTTCCGTCAGGCGATTGCACGGTTAGTCCGCATGATAATGCGATGGGCTAAGGTGCCCGATGCTGACAACCGCAAGATTGCTCAGACCTGGACCCGCAGCCTCATCAGCAACGACACAGAACAGGCCGACATCGTGGCCAAATTGGCTGAGTACACCAGCAAGGAGTCCGTGGCCAAGAACAACCCACTGGTCGAGGACTGGCAGGCAGAACTCAAGCGGCAGAAGAAAGAGGCTGACGAAGCTGCTAAGACCAAGGCTGAGCACCCTGACCCGTTTGCTCCTTTCACAACCGACCAACCAGGCTCGAAGAATGAGCCTGGGGCCACTGTAGATGACAACGGGGGTAAATCCCCAGATAAGTCTCAGGACGGCGTAGGCGATGAATAGCAAGGATTACTGGCAAGGCCGGTATCTACAGCTGAAGGCAGTCAGCGAGCGCTCGTCTGCTGAATATGAACGGCAGCTAGCCACGCAAATGCGAGACATTAACGATTACATTGGGTCCATCATTGAAAAGTGGTATAAGCGGTACGCCAGGACGGCACACATCGATGCTGAAACAGCTGCCAGTGTGCTCCGGAATGCTCATGGTCAGACCTGGGAGATGACTCTTGATGAGTTCATTCGTAAAGCTAAACTGGGTGGCTACGATGACGAACTTGACCTCATTTACATCAAGCAGCAGGTGGCCAGACTGCAGGAGTTGCAGGCCCAGATATTGAGTACACTTACGCCGGCTCTACCAGGTATTACTGATTCGATGCGTTCAGCTCTGCAGAACCAATATCAGCGGACATATTCACAAGCTATGTACCTTAATGAAGCTGTTTCTGGAGTTATTACCAACTGGGGTAACTTTGACGAAACAGCCGCCAAGATGGCACTGGCCAAGCCATGGCAAGGGTCTGACTTTAGCCAGCGCCTATGGGGTAATGTGCAAAAGCAGCTACCTGAGATGCTGATGAAGTCGGTTCTACACGGCGTTATTCTTGGTGAAAATCCACGTAAGGTCGCTAAAGCAGTGGCAAACGCTAACCGGCAGTTTGCTGAGCAAGACCTGCATCGACTGATTCAGACTGAGATGGCCCACATTACGGAAGAAGCGACATATCAAAGCTACGACGACAGTGGTGTTGAGTGGTACGAGTACATGGCCACCCTCGAAAGCAGGACGTGTGAGACATGCGGCCACCTTGATATGAGGCACTTCAGGTTATCGGACCGCGTTCCTGGGGGCAATTATCCGCCCATTCATCCATACTGTCGGTGCACAACGGCGGCCTGGGACTCGGATTACCCGCCAATCGGTAAACGCTGGAGCAGAGATCCGGAAACCGGAAAGAGACAGTTGGTTGACGGCATGAGTTATAAAGAATGGGCTCGTCAACATGAGGCTTCACTCCATAGGACTCTTGCTGAAGAGCGTCGTGAATCGGAAGCAGAACAAAAAGCAAAAATTATGTCCGAGGCTAAGCAACATGCAGATACCATTAGGGTTGAAAACCATGCGCAACGAATGAAACCAAAGCTTGGTAAGCAATATGAGTGGAATGAGATTAATCCGGAGCAGTATAATAAGCATGTAAAGGGTTCTCCTGAATATGCTAATTATGCGAAGGCCAAAAAGCGGCCACCGAGTGAGGTCACATTATCACCAAGTGAAGTTGATTCAATCATTGCAAAATATGGTCGAACTGGACAGCAGGATACAAGAAACCAAATTCGCTTCACACATGATCAACCGATTGGCTATTTTGTTGATATAGATGGCAACCGGTGGCCAACGTATCAAGGCCGTATTTCTTACCGTAAAGGCAAAGGTTCGCACATTACACCTTCACGTCCAGATTACTTACCCTAGGAGGCATAAAATGAAAACTGAAACATTCATTCCAAAATCGATGAGTTACGGAGAGTTGAACGAGAAGTTTTATGACCGCCGCGTTCAGTTCAAGCTGAAGAACGGTAAAACTAGAACTGTTCACGTTGAGGATATTGAGAATGAGGATGATCAGGACAACGGTATTTTGTTTATGGCTTCAGAGCCGGAAGATGATGTCTGGCTTGAAGATGTAGTCTCTGTCACTGTTGGAAATGACATTTAAAGAGAGATGATTGCATGGCCAAAGATGATTATTTTGTTGTAATGTATAAAATTCTCCGGGTACTGTATGATGCCCTAAAAACAGGTCAACCGGTCACTGATGAAGATTTTGGCAATTTGTTTTTGGCACTGAATGAGCAGTATTGGAATTTTATTGTTCAGAATATGTCTGATGACGGATATATTACTGGGGTGTACAAAGTAAAACCGACAATCAGCATTGGAGAAACGTCTGGGATTAAATACCATAACGTTAAAATCACTACAAAGGGAATTGAGTATCTGTTTAGTAATAGCATGATGGAGCGTGTAAAGAACGCGCTTGAGGATATCAAATCCCTTATGCCAGGAATGTAGCACTCGCCAGTTGGTGGGTGTTTTCTTTTAACCTCATGCGGTATGATACTGCCGAGGTGATGATTGTGGGGTACAGTGATTTGAGTACATTATTTAAGGACATCAGCGAGCACGTAAAGAAAACTCGTAACCTGGAATTAACAAATGATTTGCTGGATTTGCAACAGAAGATGCTTGAACTGTTTACTGAGAATCAGGATTTGAAGCAACAGTTGGCTGACATGCAAAGCGAACAGGACTTAGCACACAAAGTTGTTTTTCAAGGGGGTGCCTATTACAACAAGGAGACTTTGGAAGGACCGTTTTGCACTAGTTGTTGGGAGTCAGAAAAGAAGCTTATTCATCTGACAACCTCTACATTAAGGGTGCACGGAGTTCAGTCTATGTGTCCAAATTGTAAAAGCCATTTTGACGTACCACATAATCGCTCGCTTGAATAAAACAGTACACTCGCCATACGGTGGGTGTTTTATTTTACCCAAGAGGAGGTGTAAGCATGTTGCATCACTACATCACGAAGTATGAGGAAGACGGTCAGCACAAGGCGGTCGCATGGCTACAAATCGACCTACTGCGTTGGCACTTTTGCCTAGCAAAGCGGTACTTGGCACTCTAATAATTTCGCCCTGGACATGGCGTTAAAAGGTCTATTTTTTGTACCCGGCCGTGGTCGCCCCACGTTAAAAATTGCGTTAGGGAGAAAGGACTTAATCATGAACCGTGAAGAATTAAAGGGTCTCGGACTCACAGACGAACAGATTGACAAGGTGATGGCTGCACATGGCCAGGCAACTCAGAAACTGCGTGATGCTAACAGCAAGCTCAGCCAAGAGCTTTCAGACAAGACTGCAGGCAGTACCGATACAGCAGCCAAGCTGGAGGATGCCCAGAAACAGATTAAGGCGCTCGAAAAGAAGGCCGGCCAGGCTGATGACCTGAGCAAACAGTTGGATGAAGCAAACGGTAAGCTCACTAGCTTCAAGCTGGACAGTGCCGTTACTAACCAGCTGACTGCTGCTAAGGTACGAAACCCTAAGGCCGCTATGGCGTTGCTCCCAAAGGATGTGCTCAAGCTCGATGATGAGGGCAATGCGCCTGACCTCAGCGAGCAGATTGAGGCACTGCGCAAGAGCGACGGATATCTGTTTGACGAAGGCACCAAGTCCAACTACACGCCGGCTGGTGGTGAGCCTGGGACCCCAGATCCTACCCAAGCCATGATTGACGCATTTACGGGCAAGACAGCAAGTACAGATGCTGCCGGCTCAGACGATAAAAAATAAGGAGATGTACCAAAATGGCAGCAACAATTAATTACGCTGAAGCATATCAGCAAGCAATTCAGCAGGCCTTCTACGACGGGCACCTTTTCAGTGCTAAGCTCTGGAACAGCCCATCTAACAGCCTGATTAAGTTTGACGGTGCAAAGCACATCAAGCTTCCACGGCTCACCATTGAAGCAGGTCGTAAGGACCGGACACGGCGCGCAATCACTGAGATTGTACCGAACTACTCCAACGACTGGGACACCTACGAGCTGACCAACGAACGCTACTGGAGCACCTTGGTTGACCCGTCCGACGTCGATGAATCCAACATGGTCATCAGCATCGCTAACATCACTAAGCAGTTCAACCTGGACGAGAAGATGCCAGAAATGGACCGCGAAATGTTTAGCAAGCTGTTTGCAGCTAAGCAGGCCGCTAATGATGGTGGTATCAGCACCGACACGCTCGATGAGAAGAACATTCTGCTCGCGTTTGACCAGATGATGGTCAACATGGACGAGCAGCGCATTCCGCAGGTCGGTCGTGAACTGTACGTCACCCCTGTCATCAACTCCATGCTCAAGCGCGCAGAAGCGCTCAACCGCCAGCTGCAGCTTGCAGGCAACGGCAACATTGCCCGCTCTGTCTACAGTCTTGATAGTGTAAACATCAACGTCGTTCCTTCTGACCTGATGCAGACCAAGTTCGACTTCACCGTGGGTTCCAAGCCAGTTGACGATGCCAAGCAGATTCAGATGTTCATGATCTACAACGGTGTCCAGATTGCTCCTCAGAAGTACAGCTTTGTCGGGTTCGATCAGCCAAGTGCTCAGAACTCCGGGAACTACCTGTACTACGAACAGTCCTACGATGATGTGCTCTTGCTTGCTACCAAGACCAAGGGGATTGAGTTTGTGATTGCGGACAAGCCAGCGGCCACCACGCCAGATACTGGCACCACTACGCCAGACTCTGGTACTGAATCGGGGGAAGCCTAGCCCTATCCTCCGTTAACGCGGAGCCTACACAGGATGGGGCCATCGTTACGGTAGGCAAATAGGTTAGAAAGGAGAATCAGAATGGCTAAACTAGCAATTTACAAAAAGGGGTCTGACACCCCGTTGGCCGTCGGTGATGATACGTCTGTAGCCATCACAGGCTTGCAGCCAAATCAAACAGTAGCCGCTGGAGATTACCAGGCAGCGCTCACTGATGGTAGCCAGGTTGGGAGCAAGGTTGATGTACCTGGATTTACAACCCTGCCCGATTACGCTGCACAGGGAACGTCTGACGGACAGGCTGATGGTGCTGCAGGTAAAGAGGCTTCAGACATGACTGGCAAGGATGATGCATACGTGGCAGCCTACAATGATGCGTATGCTGAGGCCAAGGCTAAGTACGATGCTGACCAGAAGGCTGCCGCTGATAAAGCTGCGGCTGAACAAGCGGCCAAGGACAAGGCTGATGGCACCGCTGCGGGTAAGGCTGACGGTGACGCTGGGAAGGCGGCAGTGGATAACAGCAGCAAGTCTAAGGACTACCAGGATGCTTACACTGCAGCATACACGCCAGCTAAGGCGGCCTACGATGCAGCACAGCCTAAGCCAGCAACTGGGATTAAGCTGCAGGCTACGATGTCACTCAAGGTGGGTGACACCAAGAAGCCAACGCTCGCCGCAGATCCATCCGATGCCAAGGACGCGGCCGCTGTGGTTGCTGCTACGACCTACAAGTCTAGCGATGAGACCATTGCCACAGTCGCAGCTGACGGCACCATCACAGCGGTTAAGGTCGGCACAGCAACCATCACGGCAACCAGCGGCACCTTCACCGGCGACTGCAAGGTTACCGTGGCAGCTGCAGCGTAAGGAGGCGGCATAGATGGCACATCCACGCATGACGGGATTGCTTGCCAAGGTGCGGCAACTGTCGCCCAAGCCCGATGACCAGGATGCTGAGGAGTACCAGGCCATTACCGAGTTTGCGCTCGACAAGACGATCGACGATGTGGCCAACTATTGCCATATCGCGATTGCCGACCTACCCGCTGAGCTCGACACGACTATTGTGGCCATGACGCTCAACGCCATCACCGAGATGGGCCTGCTACAGGAGGTGTCAGCTGGCGAAGATGGACCGGTGACCAGCCTGTCTGAAGGTGATACGTCGGTTTCATTCCTGTCACCAACTGATGCGTATAAGACACTGGCAGCGGGCAGCACTATCACCACGGACTACAAGGGTAAGCTCAATAGCTTCCGGGTGGTCCAATGGTGAGCTCTCGTATTGCACGTGCTGGCAAACGTCTGGCTAAGGTCAAGCATTTGCTCGATAACGTGACGGTAACTATCTCAACACGCAAGCCGGTCAAGACTGGAGCAGTTACTGGTGTGGGTGATCCAGTTGCGATTGTGACTGACTATCCAGCACGGGTAATCAAAGGTAGTCTTGCCAGCAAGACGCAAGCTGAGTTTTTACCTGACGAATATGATGCTGTTCTGGTGATTGACACCGGAATTACCATACCTACTGGATGTACTATCGATGCTACTGGACCGGATGGATCAGTGACCCACTACAAGCGGGCTACTCGTGGATATGCTGGGTACGTCTCACACCAGGAGGTTGCGATGGTATTGAGCGCAAAGGGGTGAGAGTATGAGTGGCTGGGCAAAGGTCGACACAAAAGAATTTGAGCAGTTTGCTAAGCGTGTGCATGTAGAAGCGTCAGGCGGATTTAAGAATGATGTTGAAACTTCAGTCAGGAAGGCCGGAGATATAATTTTGCGTGAGGTCGACGCACGTACTCCAGTAGATACCGGTTTCCTAAGGGGTAAATGGCGGTTGACTGGCGCGGGTTATGAGCACCGTAAATTTGTAATTAAGATTGCAAATAGTGCTGAATACGCATCGTTTGTTGAGGATGGCCACCGTCAACAGCCTGGCCGTTATGTACCCGAGCTGGGTAAGCAGTTAAAGGCCAAGTGGGTTCCTGGACAGCATATGCTACAAGAAGGAACTGATTACGCGATGCCTTATGCTGTCAATGTGATGAGAAAAGGTGTTGAGGAAGCCGCGGCTAAGATTTTTGAGGGGGATTGATTATGGAAGACATTACGCAGCAGGTCTGCGAGACCTTGGCCAAGTACTGGCCGAACATGACCGTCTACCGTGAGAATCAGCCCGATGGTTTTGTGACGCCGAGCTTTTTTGTGCATCGGATTAGCCTGGGTAGTACACGCAGTCGTATGCAGTACCAGTGGCGCACTTATGCATTTGAGGTGGACTACTTCCCTGATGACAGCGACGACGGTGTACATGCTTATAGCGAGCTGGACAACATGGCTGAACAGATGGCTGATAGCCTTACGATGCTGGGTGATGCGCTTGCTCATATTGAACAGCTAGACGTCACCGTGGAGCGTGAGCAACTAGTCGTGCAAGCAACCTTTAACGTCACGATTCATGCAGCTCCAGTACTCAACCCAACACTACAAGGTAAACTAGATTATCAAGGAGGTATCGCTAATGGCGAACGAACAGGCAACAATGCCAAAGCTTGAGCCACGTTACAGCAAGGCCGAATTACTTGGCGCGTCCAATCTAACTGGACGTGAACGTGACGTACTTGCTGCGGCACTGCGCTCAGATAAAACGTATACGACCGACGAAGCAAAGTTGGCCATTCAGAAATTTAAGGGAGGCATGTTTTAAATGGCAGGCGGAACTTTTACACAAACAAACAAGAAGCGCCCAGGCGCTTATATCAACATTAAGGCACCCACTACTGCGGTGCCCTCAGCAGACACGACTCGAGGGGTCGTGTTTTTTGTTGGTGGAAATTATCTCGGCTGGGGTGCCACTGGTATTGTGACGCTCAACTCAGCAAGTGACTTCCAGAAGTTGCTTGGGGTTGACCTTACCAGTGACTTGCCAGGGCTCACGGTTAACCCTACTCAGGGTGGCGCTGAAATCAGTGTTGATCAGAAACAAATTGCAATGCTACACGGTCTGCGTGAGACCATCAAGGCTGCAAGCAAGGTCCTGTTCTACAATATCAACACTGGTGAAAAGGCAGCATTGGCGGAGAACGCATGGCCCTGGGTCTTCACTGCAAAATACCCTGGTGAACGTGGCAACACTATTCAGGTGGGCGTGGCCAAGGATGCCAGTGTAGACGGTCAGTTTATTGTGACAACCTACTTTGGAACCGTTGCAGTTGACCGTCAGACGGTTACTGCTGCTAGTCAGCTGCTCAGTAACGACTATGTTGATGTGACTGTATCTGCTGATGGTTCAATTGATGATGGTGCAGCATTGCTAGACGCATTTGATGCAGCCAGCACGAAGTCCCTAACTGGTGGGACTACTGATACCTCAGCGGATATCGATACAGACTCACTGATTGCGTCTATGGAAGTGCAGGAATTCAACACCGTAGTTGCAGCGGGCCAAGAGCCCACAGCCACCATTCATGCGCTGATTGCATCCACAGTTGAACGATTACGCGACGATGAAGGCCAGAAGGTTACCGCTGTGATTCCGGATGGGACCACCGTTGATGCTGACTATGAAGGGCTCATTGTGGTCGCTAACGGGGTAACTCTTGAAGATGGCACCGTGTTGTCTGCTAGTGAGGCAGCGGGTTGGGTCGCTGGTGCGGAAGCCGCGGCGGCAGTTAACCAATCGCTCACTTATGCAGAGTACCCGAATGCGATTGATGTCACTCCACGCTATGATGATGAATCTACCATTGCAGGCCTGAATGCCGGCAAGCTCATGTTCACCGTCCGCCGTGATGGCACAGTTGTGATTGAGCAGGATATCAACAGTTTGCACACATTCACAAGTGACAAGTCTTCTAGCCTCAGTAAGAACCGGGTCATGCGCGTGCTCGATGAACTAGCACAGAACACCAAGGACACGTTCGAATCGAGTTTTATTGGCAAGATTAATAACGATACGACCGGGCGTGACTTGTTTAAGGCTAATCGCATCCAGTACATCAACACCCTGGTTAACTCTGGGGCTGTCCAGGCATTTGACAATGACGACATCACTGTCGACCCTGGGGACGAACTTGACCAGGTGATTGTCACACTTGGCGTGCAGCCGATTGATGCCATGGAAAAGCTGTACATGACAGTAACCATTTAAGGAGGGATGAATTTTGGATAAAGCAACGCAGACCTACATCAATGCACACGACATCATCTCCTCAAAAGAAGGTGTGCTGTTTGCGACCATTGACGGGCAGAACATTCCGCTGATTGAGTTGACAGAATGTTCTGCCAAGCTCGAAAAGAACAAAGAAGAAGTGCAAGCCATTGGCAAGCGCATCACCATGAACAAAACCACGAGCGTTAAGGGGACCGGTACACTTTCTGGCCACCTGATTAACTCCAACTGGCTTAAATATGGTTCTGACTTCCTTAAGGGCGGTGCCGATCTTTACTTCAGCATCAGCGCGACAGTGAGTGACTCAACGAGCTCCCTGGGCTCACAGACCGTTTCTCTGTCTGATGTGAACATGGATGACATTCCAGTCATCGACTTCAACTCGGATGACGGCACCATGGATTGGGAATCAGACTTTACGTTTGAGGACTTCCAGCTTGTTACGCCATTTACGAGCGGCATTAACCAGCTCTAAAAATTAGGAGGATATAACTATGGCTACATCGATTGAAGACTTTCTTATGCAAAACGTGGGCGCCACTGAAGAGACTGCAGAGGTCAAGTTTGACCGGTTTAAGAGTCCCTTCGTGGTCCGCTCACTAACTGAAGATGAGGTTAGTGACCTACGTAAGCAGGCAACCAAGCGGGTTAAACAAAAGGGTATGCTGACGTCTGAAGTGGACACCAACAAGTTTAGTGACTTGATGATTGCCGCGGCGGTGGTTGAACCTGACATTAACAACAGCAAGCTACAAGCCAGCTGGGGTCTCAGTGGGCAACCAGTCAAGATGCTTAAGCGGATGTTGCGGGCAGGTGAATACGCAGACCTTGGCGAAAAGGTCCAAGAGCTGTCTGGATTTGATGCAGAAGACGTTGATGATCTCGCAGAAGAAGTAAAAAACTAGTTAAGGCGGGCGATGGTGCGGAGTTTACCTATTACTTTCGGGCAATGAACGAATTCGGATGGGCACCACGCACATGGACCGCACTAACTAGGCGCGAGAAAGCCATGGTTATAGCCGGAATCGACTTGCAGGTTGAGGAGGAACAACGTCAGCAGAAAGAAGCTGACAGGAAGGCGAGTCACGCAGTGCACCGTAAAGGACGGTAGCGGGCGCGGCTCGCTTTTTTTGTAATCAACCTAGGAAGGAGGAACCGTGTCTACAATTTCAAGCTCAATCGCAATCCAAGATAAATTCTCTGCAACGCTTAACAAGTTGGATGGCGGTACTAATCGTGCACTGACTGGGTTGCAGAAGCTTGGCCAGGTTGGCGGCAACTTTGGCGGTCTCAATGGTCAGATTGGCAAGACAACCGGCCTACTCAAAAGCATGGTTGGGGCTAACTTGATTGGTAGTGGTATTACTGCCGGACTAGGCGTAATTCGTAACGGGATTACTGGCCTCATAGGCGACTTGTCCGCCGCCTCTGCTACCTGGCAAACGTTCCAGGGCAACATGGAGAACCTGGGCTTAGGCAGTGGCCAGATTAAGGCTGCCAAGAAAGACATGCAGTCATACGCTCAGCAAACCATTTACTCTGCGTCTGAAATGGCATCGACATACGCACAACTGCGTGCTGTGGGTACCAAGAACACGGGTGACCTGGTTAAAGGCTTTGGCGGTTTGGCTGCAGCATCTGAAGACCCCGCGCAGGCGATGAAGACACTTAGTCAGCAAGCCACACAGATGGCGGCATTACCAGCTGTCCAGTGGGCAGACTTTAAGCTTATGCTGCAGCAATCGCCAGCCGGGATGGCTGCGGTGGCCAAACAGATGAACATGTCGACAGGGCAGATGATTAAGCAGATTCAAGCCGGCAAGATTAAGACTCAAGACTTCTTCAATGCCATCAATAAAGTCGGTACATCACCGGCGTTTATGACGATGGCCACAAAGTTTAAAACTGTTGGCCAGGCGGTTGACGGGTTAAAGGAGACTCTGACCAACAAACTTCAATCCGCCTTTGACAGTACCAGCCAAGTGGGCATCAACATGGTGTCCAGCTTGACTGATAAAATTGCTAAGTTTGACCTCAACGGGTTGCTCGCGAAGTTCGCAGCGTTTGGCAATGCGTTTAAGCAGACTATGGCCATGCCTGAAGTCAATTTAGCACTGGGCAATATTAAAAAAGCTATTATGCACGTGATTACAGCACTGACTGGCATTAAGCCAGGTCAGTCCGGGCTTGGTCTGATGGCTAGTCTTGGCGAAAAGGCTGGTGATGGTGTAGCTAAGGCAGCAGACGCGGTTTCATCTTTTGCAAACTGGGTCAGCAGTCTAGATCCAGATACCATCAAATCGGCAGCCAAGGGTGTGCTTGCTTTGTTTGTCGCACTCAAAGGATATTCGGCAATTAGCGGTATCTTTGCCGGCATCAAAAGTGAGCTTTTTATTGGGCTTGCTGCTGGTGTGGCTAAGTTCATCGGTTCGTGGGACCCAGACGTCCTCATGTTTGTCGGAGACGTACTCGCTGGGATTGTAATTGCAATTAAGGGCATCATGTTAGCTGAAAAGGTAGCTGGTGCCGTGCAAGGACTCGTCGGTGCGTTCTCAGGTATGGGTGCTGCGGCTGTACCGGCGGCTGCGGGTGAAACTGCCGTTGGTACTGCAGCTGGCTCATCTGCCGGCAACATGCTACGGTTTGCTGCCGCTGCTTTGATGATTGGCGGGGCAATTGTCCTAGCTGCTGCTGGTATGTGGATTATGGTCCAAGCAGCAACACAGCTTGCTTCCGGCGGCTGGGGTGCTGTTGGGGCTCTGACGTTGCTGGTTGGAGTAATTGCAGCTGTGGCAGTGGCGGCGTCCGTGTTTGCACCGCAGCTAATGCTTGCGGGGGCCGCAATGCTGATATTTGGCGCCGGTCTAGCAGTTGTCGGCGTGGCCATCATGCTAGTGGCTACTGGGATGCTGATTTTGGCGGCGACAATGCCGCTAATTGCCACGTATGGCTTACAAGCCGCTGTTGCATTTCTGGCACTGGGGCCAGCGCTTGTTGTGTTCGGTGCTGGTGCCCTCGTAGGTGGTGCCGCGGCAATGGTTCTGGCTGCTGGGGTCATGGCCCTGGCGGTAGCCGCAATGGTTGCCGGCGCTGGTGCTGTGGTACTTGGTGCAGGGCTCGTAATCGTTGCGGCTGGGCTGGCGTTGGTCGGTGCGGGTGCTGTGATTGCTGGCGCTGGCCTTGTTGTACTCGGTGCAGGGGTCATGGCTGTGGCTCGGTCATTTATTACTGCTGGCACAATGATGGTGACGGCAATTACCGGTGCGATGACTCGGGTTAAGTCGGCAGTCTCAAACGGGGTTCGGTCAGCTGTTGCTGGCGCTAAGCAGTTTGGGTCTGGCCTGGTGAACGTTGGGAAGGACCTTATCAAGGGGCTCATCAAAGGGGTCACTGGCATGGCCAAGAGTGCGGTCAAGGCAGTCTCAAGTGTAGTCGGCGGCATTGTTGGCAAGGTCAAAGGCCTATTCAAAATTGGTTCACCGTCACGGCTGTTCCAGAAGTTCGGGCGTTGGACTTTGGAAGGTTACAACAACGGGATTAGAGACCGCGCGGAGTCATCCATCAACGCGGTAGCAAATACCATGTCTGATGTGGCCGCTGCGGCTGATGGTACGACGTTGGCAGCGCCAATGCTAATGGGCCTCAACCCTGGTGATTTACTTGCTAGTGGCTTCCAACGAGCAGCAAATGCTGTCGGATTGATTAGTAGTGCGCTCGGCGCATTACCGGCGAATACTAACTTGGCTGTAGCAGGTGATTACACGGGTTCTGGCCTAGTCACCGGCGATGTACCAGCAAGTGCACCAAGCGGGCTGACTGGGGCTGGAACGCGGCCAAACACCACTACTAACAGCAGCGACACGAAGACAATAAACTTTCAAAAAGGTGCCATTGTGATTGACGCAAAGGACAAGTCTGCATCCGAACTAGTTGCGATGATAGAAGATTACCTGCGGACACAAGATGCCGGCGGGCTTAGTTAGAAAGGAAGGGATAGTAATGGCGACGCATATGGGGGTTTACCTCACTAACAGTTCGAACAATACGATTGAGCTGCCAGTTGCGCCGTCCGACTTCACGGTGCCGAGCGAGTTGGACGGGGAATCAGTTACAGTGCTCGGCTTAGGCGAGATCAACCGAATTGGGCTTGAAAAGCTCAAAACAATTAGCTTTGACGGTGTACTGCCGCTAATACCTAAGACAGCACATTACACAACGGCGCAGAAACTGTTAAAGAACGCCCAGGCCTACATTGACTGGATTCAGGCGGCCAAGAAGACCAAGAAGCCAGTACGTGTCGTGCTGTCGGGTACTAAGATCTCGCTATCGATGCAAATAACAAGTTTTGAATACGGCTTTAAGTCAGGCAATTCGATTGAGTATCAGTACACGCTGGGACTAACGGAGTACAGGCAAGTGCAGGCCCATAAGGTAAAAGTGGTTATCACTAAACCAACTACGGTTAAGAAGGGCACCTCGCGGCCTGCGCCAAGCAAGAAGATAGGTGTGGGGTCAACTGTGATTGTTAATGGTACATTGCACCGTGACTCATATGGTGCCGGGCCCGGGAAGACTGAGCACAATGCCACACGCAAGGTAAGCATCTATAAGCCTGGGCGCAAGTGCCCATATCATGTAACTACTTTGTCTGGCGGTTGGCGTGGTTGGGTGACAGCGGGGAGTGTGAAGCTCAAATGACTTGCACACAATTTATTGTTGGACATCGTGGATCTACAGACCGCTGGGACGTGCGTGACCTGGCGACAAACGTCAAGCTTGATACGGATGACGATTTTGCGGCAGGCACGCTCACGTTTGACCTGTTAGAGGTAAACGAGGGCTTTGGGCCCAGCAACGGTGATGAAGTACGGTTCGGGTGGGATAACGGCAAGACTTTTTTTGGTTACATTTTCAAGGCCGGGTACACATCCGACGAAGTATTTTCAATAACTGCATACGACCCTATGCGGTATCTGAAGAATCAAGATACAAGAGTATGGCCAATTGGCACCTTATCCCAGCGATTCGTAACGGCATGTCAATCCGTGGGTATTAAGTACAAGGTAGTCACCGCCAGCAAGTATAAATTACCATCCAAGTTATCTGACGGCGTGTCATTTTTCGACATGCTTCAGGAAGATATTGAGGCAACACAAACAGGCACTGGAGCTCGATTTATCTTGAGGTGTAACTACGACACAGTTGAGCTGGTACAAACGCCGACCAAGGCCCTGCAGTATCTAGTCGGCGATGGCACTGGCATAACCAGTTGGGAGTATGACCGCGACATCGATGATGCCTACAACGTGGTAAAGGTTGTCAAAACGAAGCAGGACAAGAATGGTTCCGCTACGGCGACGGCAATTACGTCGGCCTCGGCATCAGGATCAACTATTTCACGCTGGGGGAAACTTCAGAAGGTTGAGAAGGTCACTGATGACGATACTAATCTGGCGCAGATGAAGACCAAAGCGGCTCATCTGCTCAGGGCCAGTAACGTGGAAGCCAAAACGATGAAGCTCACGGTTCTTGGCAGTATGGATTATCAGCTTGGTGTGGCCTTCATGCTGCAGGTAAAGAGTTTGGTAGAAATGGGCCTAAAACCTGTTTGTACCGTGCGCAAATGCACACAGAATTTCGACCCGACCAATTGGACAACAGACCTGGAGGTGACCTGGTAATGGCAGTTAAATCTGGCAGTTGGCTAATTAAGCAAATGCGCAGCCGAGGTGGCCATGCATCGGAGTACGCGGATGTTGTGACTGGTATGGTGACTAACGTCAACCCGGTCACAATTCAGATTCAGGCTAATGTGCTGCTGACGGGGCCCTTAATTGAGCTGGGGCGGCACGTGACCAAGTATCATACCGAGATTAATGGTGCGGATGCTGAGGTTGATGAGTCTCTCAAGATTGGTGACACTGTGGCCATGATTCGCGAGGACGGTGGCCAGAAATTCTATGTATTTGAAAAGGTGGGTGATTGAACATGGCTGATGAAGAAACTGAAACAGATGACCTGCAGGAGGTTACGCAGCCCTCACTCACTTACCGAATTGCTGGTGGTCATGTACGGGGGAACGTTGATGGTCAAGAGGCAATGCGCCAAGCAATCGGCAAGATTCTGTCGACTGAGCGTTTTGTGTGGCCCATTTACACCGAGCAGTATGGCAATGACCTAATCGAGTTAATTGGCAAGGACATGCCATACGCAGAGACTGAAGTTACTCGTATGCTGACGGAGGCACTGGAAGCTGATGACCGTGTGACTGATGTAGATGTCACCGACATCGAGGCAGTATCTGGTGATACGCTGGCAGTCACAGCAACAGTGACCACTATCTTTGGCGACCTGCAGGTAGAAACGGAGGTGGCGACTTGACGCCAGAAGAATACGCAGCACAGCTTGATAGCTGGACGCGTGATGGTGTAATCGAACAAATTTTGTCCCGAGTGCCAGACACTGTGGATAAGCGAGAAGGCTCAATCATCTATGATGCCGTTGCACCCGCCGCGGTGACAATTGTTGACCTGGTGACGCAGTTTAAGCAGTTTGTGCTCGAGAGTTACACACAGACGGCCGACAACGAGTTTTTGGACTACCGTGGGCAGGAGAAAGGCTTGACCCGATACGCTGCGACTAATGCGGTTGTGACGGCCGTATTTACCGATGTTGCGGGTCAGCCGATTGGAGTCGACAACGGTGACCGGTTTGCGACAATCGAAACGCAGCCATATTACTACACGGTCAGCCAGGTCCTAGATGGTGGCAAGGCTCAACTTACTTGTGAGACTGCAGGTGAAGGGCCAAATCACTATTTGGGCCAGATACTACCCGTTACACCTAATGATGACGTCGCTAATGCGGTCATCACTGATATCACGGTGCCCGCACGGGACACGGAGACGGATGACGATTATCGGGCGCGTATCCTCAAACAATCAACCTCAGTCGCATACGGTGGCAATATCGCTGATTACCAGGCGATGATTGCTGGGCTTGAGACTGTTGGCGCTGTTCAGGTTTATCCGACCTGGAACGGGGGCGGTACGGTTAAGTTGGTAATCTTAGACAACGATTACGACATACCATCTGATGACCTAGTCACTCAGGTCCAGCAAGCAATTGACCCCCAGGATGCAACCGGCAACGGCTACGGACTTGCCCCAATTGGGCACACCGTCACGGTGGTTGCACCAACTGCACGCACAATTAATATGTCCCTGTCTATTGAGATTGATAAGACGACTGATTACACGACGGCAGCTAATGCGGCTAAACAGGCCATTGCTGACTACATCGTTACGGTGCACAAAGCCTGGGCCAACCTGGACAATGGGACGCGTAGTTATGCCCAATCTGTATATCGCTCTCAGGTCTTTGCGGCTGTACTTAAGGTGCCAGGTGTAATCAACGTGACCGGACTCACACTCGAGGGCAAAGACGCAGATGTGCAACTGGTGCTAACTGGTCAGGAGACACAGCTAGCCGAGCTTGGGGAGGTGACTATCAATGACGCAGCTGCTACCGCTTAAAGAACTATTGCCGGACTTCTATGACGGTGTGGTAGAGATGCAGCATCTAGTAGCCGTTGAGCAGCCGACCATGGACGCCCTGAGCGAGCTGATGAATCGGTACCAGACTAATCAGTTTGCCGCAATTGCGGACGAGGACGGGCTGTCTGTCTTTGAAGACTTATTGGGCATTACGGGCGTGGAAAATGAGGATTTGGAAACTCGACGGTATAATGTGCTGATGGAGCTTCTGCCCCCACAGCCGCTCACTGAGCCGTATCTGCGTGAGGTGCTTCGCTTGCTCAACATCAACGCCACACTTGACGTCGATGGCGATAAGTTTCAAGCGGATGTATCTGCTAGTGTTACTGACCGCGGTAGTAGTCAGCGCCTGGAAGTTCTACTTAACCGGTATCTGCCGGTTAATCTTATATATACGCATCGGGTTAATCCTGATGCAGCGCCTTTGTACGTTGCCATTGCTCTTGGCCCGCACAGAGGCGTTTTGAGTATCACAACGGAGGTGTAAGATGCCCAAATCATATTTTACGGCCGCCGCACTTGCCCTCATGGCACAAGTGCAATCAGGCCAAACTCAAATCAAATTTACACGTGGTGCTGCTTCAACTGATAACTGGTCTGCTAAGACCAAAGAAGAATTGGCTGCAACCACCGTGCTCACAAATATCGCCCAAGAAACGACCATTGGTAAAGCTGAGGTTGTCACGCGGTCAGATGGGACGATGTCGACCGATTCGATTGTAATTGACGTCGTTTTTGATGAATCGAAGACGACCAAAGAATTTAACATGTACACACTTGGCCTGTATGCTTGCCCAACTGATGGCAGCAAGGACGGCGCAGAGATTTTATACAGCATTACCACGCTGGAAGACCCGCAATTTATGGCACCTGATGACAATGGATCAAGCCAAACGTTCCGACTAACTACTGCTATTGGGGATGTGGCCAACCTGTCTATCAAGCTTGATGGTGATAATACAGGTGGTTTGGACCAGGTGGCTCTTGAAGCTCTGCATCAGAAGATTACAGCGGAGACAGTTAAAACGGTCGCTGGCGGTACCGTGGTGCACACAGACGGTGATGAGACGGTTGATGGTGTTAAGACCTTCTCGAAAACCATCATCGGTAGGGTGCAGCACGCAGATAATGCGGATGCTGCAGGCAAATTGGACCACAGCATCAAAGTTAACGGCGTGGCCACGGACTTAAGTAAGGACTTTACTGTCAACGCGTTCCCGTCAAACGATGCTGACCTAGGCCACCTATCCAAAGATAACGTTTGGGCCGGGTTGGCTACCTTTGCCAAGCAAGTCACAGGAACCATCACCGAGGCTCTGCATGCGGCTAAGGCGACACTGGCCGACACTGCGACCAAGTGGACCAAGGCAATTAAGATTAACGGTGTTGACGTGGATGGTAGCAAGGATGTGACCATCACCGATGCTTCTGCGGTGCACCTAACTGGGGACCAGACTGTGGCCGGGGTTAAGACATTCTCTAGCACCATTAAAGGGAAGATTGACTCGGCCACTAATGCGGACCATGCCACAAGTGCAGATTCGGCCACCAAGGCGACGACTGCTGACAATGCAGCTAAGGCTGGTGAAGCCACCACGACAACTGGTAACGCTGCTACTGCAACAAAGCTGGCAACGGCTCGAAAAGTAAACGGTGTGGCGTTTGACGGGACGGCCGATATCAATATTGTGGATGCCGGTGCACCACGCAAAACAGATGTCATGCCGTATGTTAGAAACCTGACAAGCGGTGAGGACCTAAATAAGATTACTCAACATGGATACTACGGCGCTAACTCAATTCCTCTTACGAACGGGCCAATAGCAAATTCTGGCAAACATTACGGCATGTTAGTTGTAACAGGCCAGGACCCATTTTCTACTACTAGTGGCATAACAAACGTAACGCAGACTTTTTACAACATCGGTGATATTTATGTGCGTGGGTATTTTGGGCCCCCTACCTGGGGCGGGTGGAATCGAGTTGCATTGACGTCTGACCTAGCACCGTATGCGAAGACGTCCGACGTTGCCAATGGTTATCTTGCTAAGTCTGGTAATGCAGTCTCAGCTACCAAGTTAGTAACTGCTCGCAAAATTAATGGAGTATCGTTCGATGGTACAGGCGATGTTACCATCACAGCAATGCCATCGAATGATTCCAGCATCTTGCATACAGGTGACTCGAAAACACTGACTGGTACGCTAACTTTTTCTAAACCGATTACGATAGCAGGCAACGATACAGTTGGCCAGCGTACAGTGCTTATCCAGCAGAGTTCTGCCACGGATGGTGGTTACCTCGCAGTTGGCAACACTGGTGCTGATGCCGGATATGTTGAGCTGGGCGCAATTGATAACGCTAATACCACTATTTACGCCCGAAAACGGGGTACCAACAATGCGGTGGTCTCTGAGGCGACTCTGTTGGATTCTTCAAATAATACCAAATTCCCTGGGACAGTCACGGCACCGACATTTTCGGGTACGTTGAATGGTAAGGCATCTTCAGCTGCCAATGCAGACCATGCCACTAAAGCGGATAGCGCAACATCAGCGACGACTGCTGCCAATGCAACCAACGCGGCCCATGCAACGAAGGCCGATAGTGCAACATCAGCAACGAGTGCGACTAACGCGACTAACGCAGGAGCTGCCACTAAGCTGGCGACTGCCCGTAAGATTAGCGGTGTGCCTTTTGATGGCACGGCAGATATAAGTCTGTTTGTGATGTGCACTAGCGAGGCAGATGCGAAAACAAAGAGCGCCGCAGATCCAACTCGAATCTACTGGTACCCAGAATCTTAGGAGGTAACTTATGGGAGCTTACACGCAAGGTAAAAAAGTGGCCGGCGACTATGACAGTGGCTGGCAAAAAATCACACTTACAAGTGCTGTAACGCAGCACACCATCCTAGTTCCGATGATGCGTAAAATTGGCAATGAAGTACAGCTTAAAGGAGCCATTAATATGACTGCTCCTGGCACAATTGCCACATTACCGTATAAGCCAGTTGATGAGTTTGGCTTTAATTGCTCGCAACTTTCTACGACACCTGGGCAGAATGCTAATGTCTACCTTGAGACTGATGGCACGCTACAGCTAATTTATGCCAGCACATACGAAAAGGGCGTTTGGTTGAACGAAATCCACTACTTCATCAACTAACTAGGAGGATAAATAACATGAAATTGAAACTGTCTGAAAAAATTCGGGGGGGGGGCACTTAACCCCCTATATAACAGCGTTTCTGCCGAAAGTGGGGTGCTCTAAATGGGCGCCTATTTTAGTGGCAAAAAAGTGTCTGGCGTCGTTGATACTGGCTGGATTGATGCAAGCAAGTATCTGGTTAACGGGTTCAAGGTGTACTCAGGTAGCTACCTCCGCTACAAGATTCGGGGCGGCATTGTCTACTTTGCCGGCATTGTCACGCCGGGCACTGACAAAGCCGGGGAAACAGAAGTCGCAATCCTTTCGGGCTTGCCGTTCAGCCTGCAAACAAATCAGTACTCTACTCAGCCAGGGAGCACGGGCAATCTATGGGTTGCTAACGCCAGTGGCACTACAGTCACGTTCAACCGCCACACATCGCCAGGGAAGTCTGGCTGGACTACAGCAGCGGCAGGCGAATGGCTTGCTCTTGGTGGGGCAGCGTTCGCTTTGGCCTGATTTATCAGCCACCTCAAAGGGGGTGGCTTAGATGGGTGCCTATTTTCAAGGTAAAAAAGTTGCGGGTGATTTGGTCGGTGACTGGGTCGATGTCCAGTCATATTTGGCGTCAGGATTCACAACTGATTCATTCGTAAAGTTCCGCTTGAACAAGTCGCGCAAAGAGGTTCAGCTGATTGGGTCACTAAAAACAACTAAAGATATTGCCTACAGCAGTGATGCTATACCTATCTTTACTAAGCTCCCGTTTGCTTTGAGCGGTGGCCAGTACATGATGCAGCATGGCTCGGGCAATGCAACTTGGCTTTTGGGTGTTACTACAGGTAGTGTGCTCGGCATGTCTCGCTATGCGGTGGGCGGCACTAATGCGACTGCTCAGTCTGGAGTATGGTTGACGCTCGGCGGGACCTGGGCCATTGATTAATAAGGAGATTCAAAATGGATAAAATAACGTATTCCCCCGAAATTATCGGGGGGGGTAATTTTGCTATAAATAACCACCGCGCCAGTGATAGAAAGCTGGTGTGTTAGTTATGGGAGCATACTTCCAAGGAAAGAAAATAACGCCGTCGCTGCCAAACTTCGCGTCTTTTCTAGTCCAGAAGACTAAGACCCAGGGATACAACGACCTCACTAGCACCGGATGGTACGTGATTACTGATGGTGCGCCGGGCGGAACGGATACAACACATAACTATGGGCTGTTGATTGTATTTTCACGGTCCGGCACCAGCTGCACCCAGATTTGGCTAGATGACGGTAATCGGATGTACACGCGGAATTGTAACGACGGCAATTGGCAGGCATGGAAAGAGAAGTAGGCTAGGTAAAATGGACACGCAGTGAAGGAGGTGAGAGGCTTGCGAAACCTGATGCGTTTGTTTTTCTACAAACTGCAGCGAAATCATAGCTGGATATTTATCGGATTTGAGACGTTCCTGGTGGGCGTCTATTTTATTGCAGTTCCTGGGTCAATTCATGGCATCTCACCGTGGAAAATGTCCTTCGGCTTTATGGATGACTGGTGGCCGGCCCTGGTCTGGATAGTGCTTGGCATGTTCATGATTATTAACAATGTCTTCGACGTGGTACCCGACTATAATCGTGAAACAGCTTACTGCATGGCATTCCTGTGGGGCTTTTACTTTACCCTGATGATTATGCGCGATTTGAACGACCCAAGGCCGCCGGTTATTGGCCTAGCTACAGTTTTTTACGGCGTGATTATGCTGCGTATCATCACGCTGCTACGCTATGACGATCCCACACAACACAGACGAGGAGGCACCAAAAAGTGAACGTAGCAATTATTAGCGCACTGATTGGTGGCGCCACCTCGTTTGCGGTAGCTCTCGCCAGTGGTAGAGCCACAGTCAAGTCAGCAAACGCTGGCACTGAGGGTATCTACGCTAAGGAGTTGCCAGAACTAATCGAGCAAATTAAGCAGTTGAACAAAGAGCGTAATGGCCTATCACGCCAGCTCACTGATGTTCAGCTGCAAAACCAGCAGTTGCAGAATCAAGTCAGTTCTCTAACTGGTCAAATCGACCAGCTAAAGCGGCTGCTTGAACGGAAAGGAATAGAAATCGATGAATGAAGTATGGAGCACTATTGCAAAGGCGCTGCCGTCCATTAACTGGAAGGTACGCTTCACTGATCCAAAGAACATCGGCCGGCTGTTTGTGGCTGTGATTGTGCCAGTATTGGGCTACTATGGGATTACTTCCGCAGACATCACCTCTTGGAGTGTGCTGGGAGACACACTGCTGAAAGCTATTGGTAACCCGTATGTACTAATGACTGCCGCGGTTAATTTTTATGTGTGGGCTGTAGACCCGACTACTGCCGGCGCAAGCGACAGCAAGGAAGCACTAGGTTATACCAAGCCTAAGGAGGCCAAGTAATGGCACAACTAAACGGCATCGACATCAGCCATCACAATTCGACTGATGTGGCTAAAGTGTCAGCTGACTTTGTCATTGTCAAGGCTACTGAAGGCGTGACGTACACTGACCCAAGGTTTGCAGTTAACATCGCTGCTGCGAAGAAGGCGGGCAAGCTTATCGGCGCTTACCACTACATGCGTGGTAATAGTCCAACTGCTGAAGCCAAGCACTTTCTGGCAGTGGCCAAAGCCTATATCGGAGAGGCTATTTTGGTACTGGACTACGAGGACAAGTCCGCCCCAGGTGTAACCGGTGCTAAAGAGTTTCTGGATTACATTAAGAAGGCCACGGGTGTGGCTCCGGTCATCTACTTGTCGCGGAGCTGGGAAAACACGCGCGACCTGTCCGCGATTGCGAAGGCAGGCTACCCCGCATGGATTGCTCAGTACAATAACTACAACACGGTTTACAGCTACGCTCCGCGGCCTCTGCTTGGGTCCCTCAAGCACTTTGGCAAGATGGCAATGTTTCAGTATACCAGCACGGGTAAGCTACCAAACGGTGGCGGCAACCTCGACCTGGACGTCTTTTACGGTAACCGGAGCGACTGGCAGAAGCTAGCGGGCGGGAAGAGCACTGAGGCGGGCAAGACAGCAGCAAAGAAGCCAGTGGCCAAGCCGAAGAAGCCGAGTGGTTCAGCCAAAGTGAAGTCAGTGCAGACCTGGTTAAACAGTACGTATGGCGCCGGCCTCACAGTCGACGGCTTCGATGGTCCGAAGACTGACCGCGCACTGCTGAAGGCATACCAGCGCGAGCTCAATAAGCAGACGGGCTCGCACTTGTCGCTTGATGGCCTCTGGGGAGCTAAAACACAAAAAGCCAGCATCGTAGTCAAGCAGGGAGCTCGAGGCAACATCACGCGCATTGTGCAAGGTGCCCTCATCTGTAAGGGGTACGACCCAGACGGCTTTGACGGGGTATACGGCAGTGGTTGCCGTGCGGCGGTTGCTAAATTCCAGCGTGCACATGGGTTGTCCGCTGATGGCATCTTTGGACCTAGGACGGCTGCCAAGCTCTTTTAGCTCATTACAACCTGGTAAAAACTCATTAAATTAAGCCTCACCCTCTCCGGAGAGTGGGGCTTTTTTGTATGTAAAAATGAAAAAAAAGCTCCCCTAGGAGCTGACGGCAGCGCCTAGGAGAGTTATTATAATAGATAAAAGTACGTAGTTAATTGGTCCGAAGTATTCAAGAATGTTGCGGACGTGTGCGCGTTTGCGTTAATCGTTACTGTTGTGTTTTGGATTAGGGGTGAACGTAATGGTAAAAATTAATTTAAACGATCCCGATTTGATGGCGGCGACTGAAGCGGCAGAAATTTGGGGGAAGAACCCAACGTACGTGAGAACGAGCTTGCGCCAGACGCCGGACAAATGGCCTGCGGGTAGTTGGCGCTTGTTTGGCCGCCAGCTGGTTGTGACTACTGAAGGAATGGAAGCCGCTACCGGTGACCCAGACCCACGAAAAAAATAGCCCGCCTAGCGAGCTATTAAGAGAGCTTATGTGTCATAGATGTGTCACGGTGTGCGAACAATTCCATAAACGCAGTCGTGACGGGTCTCTACCTATTGTATTAGTTAGAAGTTCAACTT
>NZ_RRYD01000032.1 GCF_004010095.1 Lacticaseibacillus hulanensis
ACCCGAAGAACGGTGAGGCGGGGCTCAATTTTTAGGTTGAAGACCCCGCTTTTGGGGCTTCAACCGGCCGCACGGAACGCGCACCGGTCCCGTCCAGGCGCGGCCCCTATACCACTGCGTAACTACGACCACCGAAAGGGATTACGCTGCCGGACAGCGACAGTGTGTGCATCCTACTTTGTCTGTTCGACATCGACAATGTTGTAGCTGGTCAACCAGTCGTTTTCTGGTCCGGCAACCTTAAATCGGTAATGCCCGCCTACACGGATCTTCTTTTGGACGCTATCAGTATTCCACTTAAGCAAAAAGGGATTGCCAGAATTTTCCACCGTGACGCTTGGTCCGTTATCTTGGTCAATCGTAATCTCAATGCTTCGTCGGTACCGACCCTTGTTGAGGTTAATCTCGGTCACCGTGCCCGTCAGCGTGTGGCGGCCAATCGCTTCGAACCCGAAGAATCCGCAAACGAGAATGAGCACGAGCACACCCCGTACGACTTGATTGCGCCAGCCGCCACCCCGGTGAAATATCGCACGCGTGAACCAGCGCGGTGACTGCTTGTCTTGCCGCGGGCGGGCCGCATTGGACTTCCCGGCACCAAAAATTCCGGCGTGCTTGCGTTCTGGCCGATACTCATCGGGAACGTACTCCGGTGTTGCCGCCAATTTCGTTGCATTTTCCTCCGTCTTAGCAGTAGCACCTTCAAGTTGCGGCACTGCAGAACTGGCTGCATTCGCCATCCCGTACAACCGGTTTTGCAGAAGGTGCTCGGCGTTTTCCAGCAAATACTGCAATCTTTGCGGCTGCTCATCGCGCACATAGTACACTTCCGGGTTGCCCCCGGTTACAAAACTAATCGTGTACTTACCGTCAGCGTGCTTCATCTGCACATTTTGTAGTTCGCCGCGGTTCAGCACGCGCTTCCCGGAGTTGGGTGTGTCGCCCAATTTGCCGGGAACGATGCGCTTTAACACCAACCCGTCGAAAGAGGCTGCCATTACGTAGTCCTCATCATACAGGCCCGCATCGTCACCGCGTTCACCTAGCGTAGACCTGAGTGCATCAAGCCGTGACGTTGACGCACGCTGCACCAGCAGATAGTTCTGCGCCGGCACCAGCCCCCACTGCCGCACCACATCCTGAACCTGGGCTTCGACCTCAACGGCCATCCCAATTCCGCCACCAATCATCACTTCACCTCATGGAGGCTGGAGATATTGTGTTCAAACTTGCCAAAGGTCTCAAAACGATATTTGTGCCCAACGCGTGCTCGTTTTTGCAAAGTTGCCGCGTTTCTTTTCAGGCGCAGGATGGTGTTATCGTTGGTCAGCTTAATCTTCTTTCCGGACTGCAGGCGCACGATAATGTCCCGATCTGTCCGCCCACGGAAACCTTCGCTGGATTCATGCTTAATGACCGTTCCCACATACTCGTTGTGGCCAAGCACGAGCCCACCATTTCCAATCACGAGCGCAAGGACAAGAAACACTAGCCAAGCCTTCTTGTACACTGGCGTCGGTTTGACATCAATTTTGCGCAAATTATTTTGCATTATTCCCATTAGCGGCTCCTCCAAAGGTGTTCTTAGCGTTATTCTACGCTGTTAACCAAACACAAGAAAGCCCTAACACTAGTTATTTATTGATGCATGCGAAATAATGGCCAAATACCCGCATAATGACGTCAGAACTGCCTGTCATCAGACCCTTGAACGCAAAAACACCGCGCAATTGAACTGCGCGGTGCTGTTGCTGGTCGTGTATCTTAGCATCAACAAATACTCGCTGACGCCGTTACTTCTGGTTAGTTACGCCAACAAAGTCAATCAGGTTATTTGGCCCGTACTCCATGTGCTTGATTGTCTTGCTGGTGAGGTGCGCCTCGCCCGCCTGGTAAAGCGGAATGACCCCCATATCCCGAATCAGGATGTGGCTGGCCTGGCTCAAGTCGTTCCAGCGCATCGTTGGGTTAGTCACGTGGGTCGTGTTCGAGGCCTTGATGAGCGCATCGTACTGCTTGTTGCTCCACTGACCGTCGTTGTTGTCGTTGCCCGTGGTGAACAGATCCAGGTAGTTAATGGCGTCAGGGAAATCCGCACCCCATGTTGCCAGGACCACGTCAAAATTGTGCGCGCGGCAAAGAGCAAGCCTGGTGTTGGCTGGGACCGACTTAACGTGCACGGTTACCTGTGGAAAGGCCTTGGTCCAGGCACCCTGCAGGTACTGTGCGGAATTCTTCCCGGCGTCCAAATCATCTGCGGTCAGCGTGAAGCTGAACTTATCAATGCCGGCTTCCTGCAGTCCCGCCTTCATGAGCTTGCGCGCCTTCGCGAGGTCGTAGTCGGTGTAACTGGCAACAGCCTTCCCTGTCTCAGTGGCGAAGTCCTTGCCGGTCACGCTGCTGGTGAACAAACCACTTGGTACAACGGTTTGAATCTTGCTTGAACCATCACCAAGCACCCGCTTCAGGTATGACTTGCGGTTAATGGCGAGTGACAGTGCCTGACGCACCTTCTGATTCTTCAGTGCTGGCACGCGGCCTTGGTTCATTTCGATAAAGTATGAACGCTGCAGCTTAACTGGTTTGTAATCAGGGTCATTGACCATCTGGGTGGCAGTATCCCCGGTAATCACGGCGTCATCGAGCTTGCCGCCTTGGTATAGGTTAACCGCCGTCGATGCGTCCTTAACGACTTGTACCTTAATCTTGTTCACGTGCACGTTCTTGGCATTCCAGTAATCTGGGTTCTTCACTTCCGTCCAGTTACCATCTTCGTTGCTCCACTTACCCAACTTGTATGGGCCGTTGAAGGTGAGTGTACTGGACTTCGTGCCGAACTTCTTGCCGGACTTATCAACCACGGACTTTTCGAGTGGTGAAAAGACGTTGAGCGTCACGAGGGACTCGAAGTAAGGAATCACGTGGTCCAGGTGCACTTGGAACGTGGTCTTATTGATCGCCTTAACGCCCAGTTTGGCCGCTGGCATCTTGCCCGCCATGATTGCGTCCGCGTTCTGGATGCCCGTGTAAACGTAGGCGTATTCAGACTTAGTTGCAGGATCAACGGCGCGCTTCCACGCGTACACGAAATCCTGTGCGGTCACCTGCTTGCCGTCACTCCACTTGGCGTTCTTGCGCAGGTGGAAGGTGTAGGTTTTCTGGTCCGCAGAAATCGACGCCTTCTGTGCGGCCATGTCCGGCTGCAGCTTGTTGCCGTGGAACCGGTAAAGCCCAGAGACCGTGTCCGTGAGCGTCTGCATCGCAACGTTATCCGCCGCGTGGGCTGGGTCCATCGACGAAATGACGTCGCGCGCCATCCGCCGCACGGTTTGACCGTCATTCCCGGCTGTTTGCTTGCTGTTACCGCAAGCTGCAAGCAGTGCGGTTGCTGCGACAAGCGCAACCCCCATTACGTATTTCTTCTTCATCCTGAAAATCACTCCTCAATGATTTTGAATTAATACCAAGCATATACCATTCACGGCGTAAGCGCCATCACGTAAAGTGCACGTTACCGTGAATTTAAGGGGTAATCAGGCGCAAATCCGCATTGACAAGCGCTCGATAAGATAACAAAATCAGCGCGGCAGTAACGTTTGATTCGATTTTTTCGCGGCCGCTTCGCCTTTTTCTCCCCGCATCTTTTGCTGAATCTTAAACTAGATTCACTACTCGCGGTGCAACTGTGACCGCATAATCAGCCCTAGTCAGCAAAAAGTGCAAAAAAAGATTGCCCATATTGGACAATCTTTTCCGATAATTCTTCAATTTAGAAGTAATTAACCCCGATAGCGGCGCGGACCTCGGCCAGCGTCTGTTCAGCCACTGCGTTCGCCTTGGCTGAGCCATCCTTAAGCATCTGGGCAACTGCACCCATGTCCTTAGCGTATTCAAGACGGCGGTTGCGGATTGGTTCAAGGATTGCCTCCATGACGTCAACCAGGTATCGCTTAATCTTCACGTCGCCAAGACCACCAGCCCGGTACTGTTCCTTCAGCTCGGCAATCTTTTCCTTGTCCGTCCCGAACATGTCGAGGTACGTGAACACGACGTTCCCCTCGACCTGACCGGGGTCTTCCACGTGGATGTGGTTCGGGTCGGTGTACATGCTCATGATCTTCTGACGCACGACGTCAGGATCATCGGCCAAGTAAATCCCGTTGTTAAGTGACTTACTCATCTTGGCGTTCCCGTCAATTCCGGGCAACCGGCCGCTACCCTTAGGCGGGAAGTAGCCCTCTGGTTCAACGAGCACATCCACGTTGTAGGTCCGGTTGAACGTCCGCACGATTTCGCGGGTCTGCTCCAGCATAGGTTCTTGGTCATCCCCAACGGGCACGGTATCCGCCTTAAACGCGGTAATGTCCGCTGCCTGGCTAACTGGGTAAATCAGAAAACCGGCGGGCACGGATTCGCCGAACGCCTTTTGCGCAATTTCGGTTTTCACGGTTGGGTTCCGGTTCAAGCGGTTCACGGAAACCAAGTCCAGGTAGTACATCGTCAGTTCGGACAGCGCCGGAATCTGCGACTGCACCAGAATTGTCGACTTGCTTGGGTCAATCCCCACGGCCAAATAGTCGAGCGCAACTTCCAGCAGGGAGTTGCGAATCTTTTCTGGGTTGCGCGCGTTGTCGGTCAATGCCTGCAAGTCCGCAATCATGATGTAAGATTCATAATCACCAGAGTTCTGCAGTTCAACCCGGTTTTTCAGGGAACCAATGTAGTGCCCAATGTGCAGGCGACCGGTTGGACGGTCACCTGTCAGGATGATTTTTTTAGCCATGTCTAGTTGCTCCTTAATTTTCACTCATTTATCATTATAGCACGCGTTTGCACCGGCCTTGACCAATAATTACGACAGCGGCGCCGGCCGTGCACTCTGCCAGTCCTTGCATTAAGTTCTTTCCATAAAAAATGAACCTAACAGCAAGACATTGCCCCGCCGTTAGATTCATTATTAGTTTGCAGATTTCACGCACGTGCGTCCGACGCAACTACGCTTCCCCGCAAGAATTTAGTCGTCCTGTTCGGTGTTCACAACCGCGCCGGAGTACGCATCAATGGTGACTTCGGTACTCTGGTGGCCCTGCTGAACCTTAACTTCCCAGGTGGTGCTGCCATCATCCTTGCTGAGGTCCCACTGGGAGGCTGTCCCCTTCGCTTGCTTTTCCGCAATCTTGGTTACGTCATCAATGTTCTTCAAGCCAGTCTTTTTAATTCCGTCCTCGCGCTTTTGCACGCCATTTGCCTCGTCAGCGTCCAGCTTCTCCTGGTGTTCGCGCACCGTCTTCCCGGTTTGCGCGTCCAGAACTAATTCGTATTCCTGGTCATTGCTGGTGCCTTCAATCTTGTATTCATAACCGGACATGCCCTTATCCAGTTCAACGTTCGTCACCGCCGCATCCGCATGCTTATCGGTGAACGTCTGCCACGCCTGATCAAAGGTAACCTTGACGTCCACTTTGGCGGAGCTTGTGGTAGTGCTGCTGGAACTGGTCTTGCTAGTTTTGACCGCACTACTTGATGAATCGTTGTCGCTTGATTGCTTCTGACCGCAACCAGCTAGGCCCAGTGCAAGAACCAATGGTAAAACCCAAGTAAGTTTCTTCATTGTACTTTCCTCCTGTGTCCGCGAATGAAATTATGTCTTCTATAATTATACCAGAATAACCACCCAAGCCGCGATGTATCCATAACACTTGTATCAGACTGTGCGTCAACCAAGATTTTCCGCAGCTCGGCCATTTCGTCTTGGCCATTTTTGTGCAATTTACCGTCAAATATTTCCACTAAACTGCAATGTTCCCGCCAGGCCCGCAAATACTTGCATTGCGGGCCCGAGTGGCATAAAATTGTAAAACTAATTCGCAAAGACAGGGTCAATTAATTGGCATGGAGGTAGAAGATGGATAACAGCAGTCGTGAATTCGAACAACAGCGCGTCGATTCCGTCATCCGCCGCATCAAGCTCCGGCGCAGCGAAGTGGACCGCCTTATCGACGACGCCCACAAGGAAACGCAGCGCATTGAACGCAGTTACGGTGATTCCACCAAGGTCAACATCACCGAAATCGATGACCGGATGGAAACCAACGCCGCGGTGCAGCAACAAAAGCAAATGGTCGCCCGCGCCGTGGAAAACGAACAGATCTTAACCCGTGAGCGCACCACCCTGTACCGCCTGGAACCCAGCCCGTATTTCGGCCGAATTGACATCACCGATGACGATGGCGACGACACGCTCTACATTGGTACCGGAACGCTGCAAAACGATCAAGGGGACTTTTTGATTTACGACTGGCGCGCGCCCGTTGCCGGAATTTATTACAACGGGGTTCTCGGCCAGGTCAGCTACGACACACCATCCGGCCCCCGCAGCGCCGAATTAAAACGCAAGCGACAGTTTCGCATCGAGGATGGGCAGATTGTGCACATGTTCGACACCAGTGAGACCGTTGGCGACGCAATGCTCCAGGCCGTCTTGGGCGACCAGAGCAGCGAACACATGCAAAACATCGTCAGCACCATCCAGCGAGAACAAAACGCCATCATCCGCGACACGGACAGCGACCTGCTCATCGTCCAGGGGGCGGCGGGCTCTGGGAAAACCAGTGCGGTCCTGCAACGCATCGCCTACCTGCTCTACCACAGCCGCAGCGTGCTGAACTCAGACCAGATGATTCTGTTTTCACCCAACCGGCTGTACGCCAACTACATTGCTGAAGTGCTGCCCAGCCTGGGCGAAAAGAACATGATTCAGACCACGCTGAACGAATTTCTCAGCAAGCGGCTATCCGGCCTGCAAGTGGCCAGTCTGTTTGAGCGCTTCGAACGCGATGAGCAGCAGTTGCCCGCAGCAGCCGCCACGATTCGCCGCTTCAAAGAAAGCGCGGAATTCATGCAGCTGGCCGCTAAGTACGCGAAGACTCACCACCAGTTGCATTTCATCGCCATTGAACTGGAAGGTAGTGTTTTCTTCAGCGTCAACACCATGATGCGGATTTACAGCCAGCTACCGGCAGCGATGACCACGGCCGATAAGTTGGCCGCCCTGCGCAAGAAGCTGATGCAACGACTCAACACGCGCATTCGCCTGGAAACGCACCAGGACTGGGTGGACGACGTGCTTGCCGGCCTCAGCAGCGAGCAGGTACGCCATTACCTGAGCGGAAAGGTCTACGAGGAAAGCAGCGAAGAACTTGCCGCAGTGGCCCGCGCGGTCGTGGCGGAGAAGTTCGCGCCGGTCTACACCGCCCTTTACGACGACTACTTCATCGACTACTACGCCGAGTACCTCGACTTTCTAACCAATTGCCCGCAGAGCGTCGTTGCGCCAAACGTGTGGGCTGCGATGGTCGCCGGTGTGTCCGGTACCATTGAAGAGCACCGCCTAGACCTCGACGATGCGGCACCAATTATGTACATTCGTGACCTGCTGAGTGGCGGCGGGCAAAATCACGCGATTAAGGCCGTGTTCGTCGACGAGATGCAGGATTACTCACCAGCGCTCATGTGCTACGTCCACCACGCGTTCCCGAACGCCAACATGACGCTTCTGGGCGATTACGCGCAGGATGTCTTCACCACGAGCTACCGCAACGGTGATGCCACCGTCATTGATGAGTTCGAGGCGGCCATCCCGCACAAAAAATCCCGTGTCATCAGCCTGAACCGTGCTTACCGGAGCAGCGCACCCATCACCCGCTTTGCCGCTAGTTTGATTCCGGACGGAGACCAAATCATTCCCTTCGCCCGTGATGGCCAGCTGCCGACGCTCTTCACCGTGCCCCGAGCGGACTACACCCAAACCCTGGTCAAGGTTGCACGCGACTTAGCACAAACGAACAAGACGGTCGCGATTCTGACCCGCACCGCGCGGCAGGCGGAAGGGGTCACCAGTCAGCTCCAAAAACACCACGTCAAGGCCCGCTTGCTGACGGCCGCCGATCACGACTTGGGCCACGGAATACTGGTGCTGCCCGTTTACCTAGCTAAGGGCCTGGAATTCGACGCGGTTATTGCCGCCGATGTCAGCGCCGCGGCTTTCGGACAGGACAATTCCGGCGACATTCTGTACACGCTCGCCACCCGCGCCCTGCACACACTGGTGCTGATTGCCCGCGATGAACCAGCACCGGCCATCACTGCCGCGCTGGATGGCGGACTAATCCAGAACGCCGTGCAAACGGGAGGGTTAGTGCATGATTAGTTTATCGATGCTCGAAACGGTCTACACGGTCGCGGCTGTGCTCATGGGCATTGCCCTTGTCACCTTATTTGTCTGCGCAATCGTCATCGTCATCATCAACGTGCGTCGGCACTAATTGCGAAAGGAGTCACCGGTTTGCCCCAAACCTCACTAACTAAACAGACCTTGACGAGAATGGCGATTGCCATCTGCGCCCTGCTCGCTTACCAAATTGCCGAAATGCTGTTCATGTTGCCCATTAGGGGTCACTTCAGCAACCCCACCGTCAGCAGCCTGATTCTCATGCTCATCGGCTTTACGGTGCTGATATGGTGGCTCCGTCGCACCTACTTGCGCTTCACAAAAAACGCAACGCCGCCGGACCACCACGGCTGGTACTGGCAGGGCCCAGATTTTAAGCGGCTGATGCGCGGGCTGGTAATTGGCCTAGTGCTTCTTGCAGCCGTGCAGGTGCTATCGAGCATTCTGGTCGCGCACCAAGTAATCCAGCAGTCCACCAACGAGGTCGCGCTGGACCGCCTGATAAGCCGCGCGCAGCTGACCATGACCGTCTTCACCGTCGTTGCCGCGCCGCTAACCGAGGAGCTGATTTTTCGCGGTCTCCTCATGAACCTCACCCCGCTGCCGCGCACTAAAGCGGTCCAGGCCTTCAATATTTTCATGAGCGCCGGCTGCTTTGCAATTGTTCATGGGCCAACTACGCTCATCGACGTTTTCATCTACGCCGGCATGGGCGCGGCGCTGGCCCTGACGTACGCAATCACCCGGGATTTGAAATGCTCAATTGCACTCCACATTTTAAACAACCTGCTCGCCGCACTGATTTGATTTTGTGAATGCGGGCACAAAAAAACACCCAGCATTCGCTGGGTGTTTTCATATCAAGATGCCGCCTACTGGATTCGAACCAGCGACCTCATCCTTACCATGGATGCGCTCTACCTACTGAGCTAAGGCGGCATTCGTCAACGGCTTTATTAATTTCAACCGCTCAAATAATATACAACGAATCCGCCCTAGTTGGCAAGCCCTTTTCACACTTTTTGTGGCATTTTGCGCAAATCTGTCCCAGTTGCGACACTAATTGCTTCTAAACGTGCCACGATTTGGGGTGCGCCGATAAATTTCGCACTATGATACAACTCATGCAGTAGTTTGGCCCCAGACCGGTGATCCGCTCCGGGACACAGTAGTAGCTGCTCAGCTTCCAGTGCCCTGAGGTGAAATTCTGCACAAATATCGCCCGACCGCACCGGCAGTTGCCGCGTGACCGTCAGCACTTTGTCCAACCACTCAAAATCGCGGGCTTCCATGAACAAATCCGCGACGCTGAGCAGCGCCACCAGCTGCATTCGCTGCCGGGTGTAATTCATGCGGTGTTCCTCCCGGTTAAAGCGGTGTAACCTGGGCCAAAGCTGCGGAATGTCCTGCCACAGCAAAACCCCCGTGCACAGCGTCCGGCGCAGCAGAATGAATTCGTACGACGTCCAGTCGTCCACCCGCATTAAATAGCTCAACACCAGCTTGCGTTCCTGCTCCTGCACCTTAATGTCACCAGATGACGCGAGCATCGCCGCCCGCATCCGCCACTCCACATTCTTCGTCATTGCGTACAGGATGCGACAACGCAGCGCAAACCCAGCAATTTGTTCGTCTGCATCCCGCGTCACCCCGAGCACGCCAACATATTGCAGGAATTCATCGAACGAATCAGGAAACGTCCCCGTACTGGTGATGAGAAACTCATGCATCGTCACGGGTACTTCCTGAAGCAAGCTAATGACACTCGACAGGCTCAAATCCGAGCGTTTATTTTCAAAGCGCGACACTGTCTGCACGGCAACACCCGCGCCCATCAATTCCCGCTGATGAAGCCCCGAATTCACCCGCGTTAAGTGGAACATCAACCCAAAATCACCAATTGTTTCAACCATTACTTCACCCCCAATTCCGGCCACACTAGTTTTGTGTGTGCCAAATACCGCCGTACTTCGCTGTGATCATCAAGCACTCTAAGTGTGGCAATCACGTCTGCGCGCTTCTTGTCTGCTTCCTGCGTCAACCCTTGAGCAAGGTCAGCCTCCGCCTCAAGTGCGAGTAACGTGAGCCGCTCGTACAAATCAGACGGCGACAAATGTTGGCCCATCAGCTGCATCAGGTCCTTGGCTTTGTTCGAATTATGCATGTACACCTCGGCCTCGGCCAGCGCCCACATCGCGGAAAATGAGGTCCCCGGGCGCAGGTAGAGCACGTCATCCCACCAAGATTGCCGGTCAAGCGTCGCAATTGCGTGTCGCCGCACGCTGGCAGGAAGCGCAATTGCTGTGTGTGTGATAATCAGATTTACGAACACACCGTAATGCTGACTGCGATTAACGATGTTGGTTAGCGCAAATTTTTCCACCCGGGTCAGTTCATTGCGTCGCTGCAACGGCGAGAGCAGGATTACCCGGTTGACTGCGCGAACAACGCGCTCCACCCTTTCCGGAAACAATACGTGGCTTAGCATGCGCGCATCGCCGGTTCGCTGAGCGTAATCAAGCGCGAACGCCCACCAGTCGAGCCAGTTACTACTGCGCAGGCTGCGGACCGCCAGCAATTCTTCCATACTGACATGAATATTCTCGAGCAGGCGGCCTAGGCGAACGAAGCCAATTCGCGTATTCCCCCGCTCAAACTGGGACAAAAACTGAATCGAGGCCGCCTTGTTGTCACTTGCCTCGCGCATACTGAACCCTTTACTAACCCGAAAGTCGCGGTAGATTGGTCCGAATTCAGATTCAAGCATCACTTATGCACCTCCTTACCTGACGTAATCCCTCCCGTGGGTTTTTATCTATGTAAATAGTATATGTGGCTATACCAATACTAGTGAGGCAACAATTGAAAAGTATTTTTACGAATTTACCTAATCGATACATTCGCGAAACAAAATATAAAAAGGGGTACCCACAGATTTTGCTGGTGGGTACCTCTTTGAGGGAAATGTTCGGGTTATGGACGATGAGATTCGGCGCTCGGCTTTGGCTGCGTGCCGCTGAAGGGAACATGATGGCTAATGCGGAAAGGAGGCGGCGGGATGGTTGGGGTGCGTCGGCCTGATTTTTCCGCTTACCACGAGTCTGAACTAGCCGAGCAAAGAACGCTCGGCTAGTTCAAACTCACGGTAATGCTCAAAAGCTACCAGGTGGCTGCACTCTGTGTTCTTAGTCGAGCTCCGCGGGGCAGAAGGTTCCGGTTACCCACGAATTGAGTCTGATGGGCAAAACCCGCCATCAAACTCAATTCGCCGGTAATCCTCACCTTCTATGCGCCCCCCTCCGCTCTGTTTACCTGTTTCCCTCCACCTCCGCCTCGAACTCATCTAGGAAGTCGCGGAGGACGCGGGTACGGGCCCGACCGATTTCGCGGGCGGCTGGGGTGTTTAACGTTCCCGCAATGCCGAGCAATTTTTCGTGGAAGTGCTGAATCGTTCCACCTGCATTCTTGTGGTACTCAGCGCTGGACAAGTTGCTCCGGGCACCCTGACCGTCATCTAGTGGTCGTCCCTTTGCCCCGCCATACGCAAAAGCACGCGCAATACCAATTGCCCCAATCGCGTCCAGCCGGTCGGCGTCCTGCACCAGCTGGCCGTTCACATCAAGGTGGACATCGTGATCCAGACCGTAACTGAATGACATTTGGTCGATGATGGCTAGGATTTCATCAATCTGGGCTTGTGTGTACATGAGCTCCTGCAACTTCGCCTGCGTCAGCCCCCGCGCTGCCACCTTGTCCGCCACGAGCTTTTCGTCGTAGGTGTCGTGCAGTGTCGCCGCCGTCAGCACAATTAGTGCATCCGCACCCGCCGTCTTGCTCAGTAACAACCGCGCATTCGCCAGCACCCGGTCGATGTGGTCCATGCCATGACCGCTGCCGTCACCATTTAAAATCGAACTCGCGTATGCGTATGCCTGTTCCAATTGTGCTTTGCTGTCCATATTAATCACCTATTCATCGTAATTCACGGGAGAATCTGGCCACTTCTGCGTCGCCATCCCGAAGTCTGTGTCCGTGCCGTACCAACCAAATGCCGGATACCACAGGGACCGCTCATTTTTATCGAGCCCACGAATTGCCGCCATCTCAGCATCCGTCAATTCAAAGTCCCAGATGTCTGCGTTCTCCACCAGCCGGTTTTCGTGCACGGTCTTCGGAATTGTAATCACGTTGCTCTGCACGTCAAAGCGCAAAATCACCTGGGCCGCCGTTTTACCGTGTGCCTGCGCAATCGCGCCGATTGTCGGGTCGCTCATTGCGCTGCCGTGGCCAAGTGGCGACCAGCCCTCAAGCTGAATGCCGTGCTCGCGCGCGAAATCCTGCATTTCCCGTTCCTGCATCTGGGGGTTGAATTCCACCTGATTAATAGCTGGTACAATTTTGCCCTGACGCAGCAGAACCTGCAGGCGGTGGACGTCAAAGTTCGAGACCCCAATCGCCCGCACCTTACCCGCCGCGTACAAATCCTCAAGGGCACGCCAGGTCTCAACGTACATCCCGTCAACCGGCCAGTGAATTAGGTACAGATCCAGGTAATCCAGCTGCAAACGCGCCAGGGTGCCGTCAAACTTGGCAATCGTCTGTGCGTAACCGTGGTCCTGGTTAGCCACCTTCGACGTGACAAACAGGTCGCTGCGTTTGATTAGCCCATCCGCCAGTGCCCGGGCAATGCCGCGGCCAACGCCGGTTTCGTTACCGTACTGCTTAGCCGTATCCACCATCTTGTAGCCGTGCTTCAGCGCCGCATACACAGCGTTCTCGGCCGACGCGTTATCCGCTTGCCAAACCCCGAGCCCGAAAATCGGCATCTGCACACCGTTGTTCAAGGTCAAACGACTATTTAAATTTGTTGCCATAATCATCCACTTCTTTCACATAACAAGATAAGCATAACCCCTGCAATCAAGCTGGTCGAGGGGCAAACGCACTCTTTTGCTGGGCCAATTGCCCCAAAGTAGGGCAGCGCCCGCACAGCCATGCTACACTTATATTAACGAGTAAGTTGCCCGCCGCAATTACTAAAAGTGAGGTGCTTTTTTATGAAAAAATCTGTTATTCGCGCAATGGCCAGTGCCGATGAGTTTGCCCGGCACATTCACACCAACCCGAACACGCCGCTCAACGCAATGCAGCTCGATATTTTGTTCACCGTCACGAATACACCCGAGGCGATGCGGCCAAGTGAACTGGCAACCAAGCTGAACGTCAATCGCCCCATCATCACCAAGAATGCGGCGGTGCTAATTGATCTGGGCTATTTAACCAAGGTGCCCGAAGATGATGACGGCCGCGCCTTCACCTTCGCGCTCACCCGCTCCGGCGAGTCACTCACCTCGGGACTACTCGGCAAGCAGTACTACGGCAACATCGACAAGCTGCTCGCCATACTGGGCAAGAAGAAGCTGAACAAGCTGACCCGCCTGCTTGATGAGGCCAACGCCGCATTGCATTGAACACTCAACGCTAGGAACACAAAAAGAGGGTAAGACTTTCGGTCTTACCCTCTTTTGCACCCGTCAGACTACTTGTTAGTAGTACCAACGAAGTTAATCATGTTACCTGGGCTGTAAGGCATGTGCTTAATCGTCTTCTTGGTCAGGTGAGCTTCACCAGTCTGGTACAGGCCGATGACACTCTGCTGGTCAGCGATGATTTCGTTAGCCTTCTTCAGGTCGTTCCAACGCTTGCTGATGGAAGTTGCATCAGTCGTCTTGGAAGCCTTGATCAGCTTGTCGTACTGAGCGTTGCTCCATTCACCCATGTTGTAACTGTTGCCAGTTGTGAACAGGTCAAGGAAGCTAATTGCGTCAGGGAAGTCAGCCTGCCAGGATGAAACAACGACGTCAGCCTGGTGGTCAAGAGACAGCTGAACACGCGTCTTGAATGGTACGGACTTGGTTGCTACCTTGATGCCAGGAAGAGCCTTGGTCCATGCACCCTGCAGGTATTCAAGGGTCTTCTTCGCAACGTCGGTGTCGTCAGACAGCAGCGTGAAGGAAACAGAGTCAATTCCTTCTTCTTTCAGGCCTTCCTTGTAGAGCTTAGCAGCTTCCTTCACGTTGTACTTGGAGTTAGCAGCGTATTTCTTGGAAGAGTCGGTAGCGAAGTCCTTGCCGTTATCGTCGTTCGAGAACAGCCCGTAAGGTACAGGTGTGGAGATTGGACGGGAACCATCACCAAGAACCTTCTTGATGAATTCCTTACGGTTGATGGACAGGGAAAGCGCCTTGCGAATCTTCGCGTTGCCGAGAGCCTTCACGCGCTTAGCGTTCATTTCAAGGTAAGTCGTCCGGCCCTGAGTTACAGTGTTGTACTCGGGGTCATTCTGCATCTGGGCAGCGGTGTCCCCAGACAGAATTGCGTCGTCAAGCTTGCCACCCTGGTAAAGGTTAAGTGCGGTCGTTGCTTCCTTAACCACCTGCGTGGAAATGGTCTGCACGTGCACGTTCTTCGCGTTCCAGTACTTAGGGTTCTTCTTTTCTGTCCAAGAGTTAGAGGAACCGTTCCACTTGGTCAAGGTGTATGGCCCGTTGTAAGTGGTCGTTTTCGCACTGGTCCCGTACTTTTCGCCGTACTTTTCAACTGCGGACTTTTCAACTGGGTTGAAGACCTGCAGCGTAATCATGGATTCAAAGTAAGGCATTGGCGTGTCCAGGGTAACCTGGAAGGTGTACTTGCCAGTTGCCTTAGCACCAAGTGAGGATGCTGGCTTCTTGCCCGCCTGAATATCTGCTGCATTCTTAATCCCAGTAGTGATATATGCATATTCAGACTTGGTCTTAGGGTCAGCCAACCGCTGCCATGAGTATTCGAAGTCTTGGGCAGTAATCGCCTTCCCGTCGCTCCACTTAGCACCTTTACGAATTGTGAAGGTGTAAGTCTTTTGGTCCTTGGAGACCTTCGCCTTGGAAGTGGCGAGATCTGGTTCGAGCTTCTTACCGTCGTAACGGAGAAGACCAGCACCGGTATCCTGCAAAACCTGACCTGAAATAGCGTCCGTAGCCTTAGCTGCGTCCATTGTGGCGATAACATCCTTCGCCATGCGTTTGATGGATTGGTCCTTACTGCTGGTATCCGAGCTGGAATTGCTGCTACCGCAAGCGGCGAGCAGAATAACCAACGTGGTCAGCGAAGCGCCAAGCCATAGTGGTTTCTTCTTCATGTGTTTCCCTCCGAAAATTCTTTGATTTCAACTATGTTTCTTAGAATACATCACATTTTACTTAATGTACACTAATTTTTCAAAAAAATTGCTCATTTTCGTCTATTTATTTCGACACGTGTCACAGTATGTGAACAATTTGCATGTTTTTGCCACATTGTTTGAACTTTTCTCATTTTGAGCCGTCACGCAACTTGTACGCGAAAAAATGCGGATACTCATCTGCGGGCAAAAATGAGATAAACGTCGCAATTAAATTAGCCACGGCAAACAAAAAAGGAACGGCAAATGCCGTTCCTTTTATTTGCGAGATTACTTGTTGTTAGTAGCGCCAACGAAGTTAACCATCCCATTAGGGCAAGACTGCATACCCTTAACAGAAGTCCGGATCAGGTGCGCTTCACCCAGCTGGTACAGAGGCACAACGCCCATGTCCTTGGTGAGAGTCTGTGCAGCCGTCTGGAGGTCGTTCCAACGCTTGGTGGTGCTAATTGCGTCAGAGCCCTTAGATGCCTTAACTGCGTTGTCGTAGGTCTTGTTGCTCCATTCACCGTCGTTGTATGCAGCGCCAGTGGTGAAGAGGTCAAGGAAGCTGATTGCGTCTGGGAAGTCAGCACTCCAAGCGGTAACAACCATGTCGAACTTACGGTCAGCTGAAAGCTGGAGACGAGTCTTGAATGGTACAGACTTGGTCGTCACGGTCAGCTTAGCGTTAGGACCAGAAACCTTTTCAAGGGCGTTCTGCAGGTATTCAAGGGTGCTCTTAGCAGCTTCGGTGTCATCAGACAGAAGTGAGAAGTTAGCACTGGTCTTACCCATTTCCTTCATGCCTTCAGCAAAGAGCTTCTTGGCTTGCTTCAGGTTGTAGGTGGTGTCCTTCTTAACGGCCTTGTCGGCTTCAGTCGTGAAGTCCTTGCCGTCCTTGCTGTAGAACATCTTGCTTGGAACAACGGTGCTGATTGGGACAGAACCATTACCCAGAACCTTCTTGATGAATTCCTTGCGGTTAACCGCGAGGGACATCGCCTGGCGAACCTTCAAGTTCTTGAAGATTGGGTTGTTGTTACCGTTCATTTCCAAGTAGTACGTTGCGGTCTTAGGAATGTTCGTGTATGAAGGGTCGTTTTGCATCTGCTGAGCGTTGTTCCCAGAAACAACAACATCATCAAGCTTGTTGTCCTGGTACAGGTTCAGTGCGGTGCTTGGGTCCTTAACAACTTGGTACTTCAAGGTGTCAACCTTAACGTTCTTAGCGTTCCAGTACTTAGGGTTCTTGGTCTGGGTCCACTTGTTGTCGGAACCTTGCCACTTCTTCATGACGTAAGGTCCGTTGAAAGTGAGCGTCTTAGAGGAAGTACCGTACTTGCTACCCCACTTCTCAACGTTGCTCTTTTCAATTGGGTCAAATGTCTGGAGGGCAATCATCTTTTCGAAGTAAGGCATAACCTTATCAAGCTTAACCTGCAGGGTTGTCTTGTTTAAGGCCTTCACACCAAGCGTTGAAGGAGCCTTCTTGCCGGCGATGATGGCGTCAGCGTTCTGAATCCCACTGAAGATGTAGGCATATTCAGACTTGGTCTTTGGATCGATGGCGCGCTTCCACGCGTAAACGAAGTCACCAGCCGTAACCTGCTTACCATCAGACCACTTTGCGTTACGCAGGTGGAATGTGTATGTCTTCTGGTCCTTAGAAACGGTCGCCATGGACTTAGCCATGTCAGGCTTCAAGGTCTTGCCCTCAAAGCGGTAAAGGCCGGCGTAGGTGTTGTCCATTGCCTGACCAGAGATAACGTCTGTTGCCAGGCCGGGGTCCATCGTGTTGATGATGTCAGAACTCATCACACGAATGCTGGTCTTCTTCGCAGTATCAGAAGACTTGCTTCCACAAGCTGCAAGCAAGATCGTCAGTGCCAGGGCAGCAGAGCCCATAAGTACTTTGTTCTTCTTCATTATGTAAATCCTCCCTGAAATGCATCTGTGACATAATCTTGCGTCACGTTTTTGTACAATGATTAGAATACTCCGCTAGTAGGTTAAAATCCAGTGATATGCGAACTTTCTTTGAATAAGTTTTGTGTACCGTTTACACAGCCCTTTCTCGTTTTCACATCACCTGCCACTTATTTCATTTCACGGACGACTGGACTAAAAAAAGCAACCCCCGCGCCGAATAGTTCGACTGAGAGATTGCTCCTTTTGACTTATGCGTTGTAAGCCGCCGCTGCGGCCTTGTAGCCTTCAACTTCACCGGCAGCCGCATAGACGAAGTGTTCTGGCGTGATTTCCACCATGGTCCGCTTCTGTCCGTCTTCTTCCATACTGGAATCGTACGGCTGAGGCCGACGCTTGCGTTCAACTTCTGGATCCGGAATTGGGATTGCAGAAAGCAAGCTCTTCGTGTATGGGTGCAGTGGGTGGTTGTACACTTCACTGGCCGTGGACAGTTCCACCAGCCGCCCGTTGTGCATTACGGCAATCCGGTCAGAAATGTACTTAACCATGGACAGGTCGTGCGCAATGAACAGGTACGTCAAGTTCCGCTTCTCCTGAATTTCCTTCAACAAGTTAACCACTTGGGCCTGAATGGAAACGTCAAGCGCGGAAATTGGTTCGTCAGCGATGATGAACTGGGGCTGCACGGCAAGTGCCCGGGCAATCCCAATCCGCTGCCGCTGACCACCAGAGAATTCGTGGGGGTAACGGGTGGCGTGGTCAGGGTTTAGCCCAACCAACTCCAGCAGGTTAGCCACCTGCTCGTCACGGTCTTTGTCATTCTTGGCGAGGTGGTGGATATCAATCCCCTCGGCAATAATGTCCTTAACCTTCATCCGGGGGTTCAGGGATGCGTATGGGTCCTGGAAAATCATCTGGGTTTCACGCCGGAATTCCTGCATCTCCTTCGAACCGTTCTTCAGCTTGGCGATATCCTTGCCGTTGAACATGATTTCCCCACTCGTTGGCTTGTAGAGCCGAATGATGGCCCGGCCGGTGGTAGTTTTACCAGAACCAGATTCACCAACCAGCCCCAGAGTTTCGCCGCGGTAGATGTCAAACGTGATGTCTTGGATGGCGCGGACTTCATCCTTCTTGCCTAGGTTGAAGAACTGCTGGAGGTCCTTAACGGAAACCAGTACTTCCTTCTTCTGCTCAGCCATTTAGTCCGCCCCCTTTTCCGTGGTTTGTGGTTTTTTTGTTTCTGGGTTCATCTTCTTCCAGATTTCACGCCGACGCGCAATTTCTGGTGGCAATTCAACCTTTGGTGCGTCTGGGTGCAGCAGCCAGGTTGCGGCCTTGTGGGTTGGTGAAACCTGGAAAAATGGTGGTTCCTGCTCCGTGTCAATCTGCATTGCGTACGCGTTACGCGGTGCAAAGGCATCACCAACTGGTGGGTCGAGCAGGCTTGGCGGCGTCCCGGGAATTGCGTGCAGGCGCTTAGTGTTAGTCTCAAGCGTCGGCATCGATTCGAGCAGACCCCAAGTGTATGGGTGCTGGGCGTTGTAGAAAATTTCGTCAACGGTCCCAAACTCGACAATCTTGCCGGCATACATAACGGCAACGCGATCAGCAATCCCGGCCACAACCCCAAGGTCATGCGTGATGAAGATGATACTGGTATCGATCTTCGTCTGCAGTTCCTTGAGCAGGTCGATAATCTGGGCCTGAATGGTTACGTCAAGGGCGGTAGTTGGTTCATCAGCAATCAGAATCTGGGGATTGTTGATGATGGCAATGGCGATAACAATCCGCTGCCGCTGACCACCAGAGAACTGGTGGGGGTAGTCCTTGAGCCGGTTACGGGCATCTTTAATCCCAACCAGTTCGAGCACACGGGCTGCTTCTTCCATTGCGGACTTCTTGGACACACTGTTGTGAATCCGGAGTACTTCTGCAACCTGTTTCCCAATCGGCATGGTTGGGTCAAGTGAGGTCATTGGATCCTGGAAAATCATCGAAATGTCGTTACCGCGCATGTCGTTGAGTTCCTTGTTTGACTTCTTCAGAATGTCTTCACCGTTGAAGAGCACTTCACCGTTAACAACTTCCCCGTTCTTGGCGAGCAGGCCCATGATGGTCCGGAGCGTAACGGACTTACCGGAACCAGATTCACCAACAATGGCAAGTGTTTCCCCTTTTTCAAGGTCAAAGGACACGTTGCGAATCGCGTGCACCTCACCGGCGTAAGTGTGGAAGTCAATTTCCAAGTTATTTACTTCGAGAATTTTACTCACAATTACACCTCCTAGCGTGCAGAGCGAGGGTCAAATGCGTCACGCAGCCCATCAGCGAGCAGGTTGAACGCGAGCATCAGCACCGAAATCACGATGGCAGGGTAAACCATCTGGTAAGGCAGGAAGCGGAAGTTCTTTTGCCCATCAGACAGCAGCGTCCCCAGTGATGCCTTAGGTGCAGGAATCCCAATCCCAATGTAAGACAGGAATGCTTCAAAGAAGATTGCCGTTGGGATGGTGAACATCGTCTGAATGATGATGGTGGAGGACAGGTTTGGAATCAGGTGCTTCCACGCAATCTTGATTGGCGATTCACCCAGCGTCTTCGCAGCCAAGATGAACTCCTGGTCACGCAGTTGCAGGGTTTGTGCACGAATCAGCCGGGCCATCGTCACCCACCCGGTAAAGGCAATGGCAACAATAATGCTGAGCAGACCTGGCTTGAACACGAGCAGCATCAGGATAACAACAACCAGGTTAGGCACGGAACTGATGATTTCGATGATCCGCTGCAGAATGTTATCAATCATCCCGCCGTTCCAACCAGAGACAATCCCGTAGATAATCCCGATGGTCAAATCAAACAGGGTTGCCATGAACGCGACGAACAGGGAAACACGGGTCCCAGCCAGAATTCGGCTGAGCAGGTCGCGACCGAGTGAGTCGGTTCCAAGGGCAAACCAGGTGCCATCTGGAACCTTGGAAGCCTTGTATGCGTCAATGTATTCACCACGCACCAGCCCGTGCCCGTTGAATCCAGGAATGTTCAAGTTACCGAGCTTCGGTGGCAAGTTATTCCAGTTCAGGTGCTGGGTGTTGGGGTTGTGTGGGGAAAACCAGATGCTGATGACGGATAGAAAAATCATGATGCAAAGAATCCAGAGGGAAACCATGGCCACCTTGTTCTTCTTAAGTCGCCGGAATGCATCCTGCGTGAAGGTCAGGCTCGGGGTACTGATGTGCTCCTGTGCTTCCTTTTCAATGTGCGCCAACTTAAAGCTGTCGGCATTAATCTTGTAATCAGCCATTATTTCGACCCCCCTGCAAGACGAATTCGTGGATCAATGAAGCCATAGAGGATATCGACAATCAGCAGGACGACAACCAGCATGACGGAATACATCATGGTTAGGCCCATAATTGTCGGGTAATCGTTCGTCAAAATCGAGCGAACAAATTGTTCCCCAATACCAGGAATTGCAAAGATATTTTCAACAACCAGTGACCCAACCATCAGGTCAACGGCCATTGGTCCAATAATGGTAACAATTGGAATCATGGAGTTCCGCAGGGCGTGCTTAGCCACAACCTGCCACTCGGATTCACCCTTGGACCGGGCAAGCTCGATGTAGTCGGAGTTGAGGACATCAACCATTTCCGTCCGCATGAACCGGGCCGTCTGTGCCAATGGTGCCATGGCCAAAGCGAGTGTTGGCAAAATACTGGACGAAAAACCATCCCACAGGGCAATTGGGAAGATGTGCCACTTGTAGGCAAGCCAGTACTGCATCAGCGCGGCAAACACGAAGTTTGGGATGGACCGGCCGAGGATGGCAAAAATCGTCGCCACGGAGTCAACCCAGGAGTTGGCCCGAATTGCGGCAATCGCGCCGAGCAAAATCCCGAGGAGCGTTCCGACAACCATCGCCTGGGCACCAATCTGGAGTGATGGTGCAACACGGGAGGCAATCAGGTGGGAAACGCTCTGACCAGCGAACTGGTAACTGGTCCCAAAGTCACCGTGCAGTACCCCAAGCAGGTACTTCCCGTATTGAACAATCACTGGCTTGTCCAACCCGTTTGCCTTTCTCAAGGCAGCAAGTTGTTCAGCCGGAATCTTTGGGTTGTTAAATGGTGTCCCTGGCATGAGCTTCATCAAAAAGAACGTCGCGGATGCGATGATGAACAGTGTCAGCAACAGGTAAAAGACACGTTTGACAATGTATTTAGCCATTGGCTTCTCCTCACTTAGACGTACACGGGAGACCAAATCCCCCGTTTATTGAAAAATTTCTGGGTTTAGGGGCGCAACTTTTCACTTCATTGCGCCTTGAAACTTTCGGAATTGTTAACTAAAAATGTACATTAGAATGGGATTAAAGTAAAGTGCAAATACGAATGAATCGCCACATAAATTGTCTGTCGCACATGAACAAGTGACTACAATTACCGAATATACTGCCTGTGCAAGCCTAGAGACCGGCATTTATCAAAATGACAATTTCAGCGGGTGTTGATTAATTCGCCACACTAAAAAATTATGTCTCACTCGGGTAAAATCGACCCCAAAAATTGAAAACGGTTGCGAAAACGGCAATTTGTTTGGCTGCAACCCAACCACAAATTAGTTTATCTTTCACCAATAGTTAATAAAAAGATATCGGGTGTGCACCAGTGCCATCCCCAGCAAATGCAGGACCACTAATGCACACCCGATATTCATCTATTATCCTGTCTAGTTGAAGTACTTGTCTAGGAACTTAGCAATGCCGTCCTCGGTGTTGCTGGCGGTTTCGTACTTGGCCACTTCCTTGACGGCAGGGACCGCATTGCCCATCGCGACGCTCACGCCGGCCTGCTTCATCATGCCAATATCGTTCATCCCGTCGCCAAACACAATGGTCCGCTCAATCGGGATCCCGGTGCGCTGCTGCAGTTCTTGCAGCGCGGTGGCCTTATCAATCCCGAGCGGAATGAGTTCCATGTTGTCGTGATTCGACGCGGACAGGTGCATCAGGTTCATTGCCTGCAGGGCGGCCATGGAGTTCGCCAGCCCCTCCGCATCACGGGGGCTAATCACGATGCCGTTGGTGATCTCGTCGACGTGCTTCAGCAAATTGTCGAGCGTCCCCACCTGCTTCACGCCAACGGTCAACCCACTTGGCTCGAACACGCGCAGAGCGGCTTCCACGAATGCGGGCGGCGTCTGGGTGTAGTACACGTTATCATCACTGAAGTAAAACGCAGACAGACCATGGGCCGAGGTCACGTCGTTGACGGCGGTAAGCGCCTTTGCGCCCAGCAAGTGGTGCACGCGCGTCCCGGCAAAATCGTACACTGCCCCATTCGCCCCAATCACGCCAGCGCGCGGGGAAACTTGGTCAGCCATAATCTTGGCCAGTGCGTACATGCGTCCCGTGGCCACGAAGAACTGGTGACCATTGTCCATGGCGGTATTCAGTGCTGCCGACGTTTTGGGCGAAACGTGCTGGTGATCAATTGCGAGTGTACCGTCAATATCCGTGATGATTAAGTGTGGTTCCATTTTTGCCTCCGTTGCAAGAAACACGTTCATGCCTAGCTAATATTTCCTGATTTTACTACTTAGCTCGTTCAATTTGCCGATGCCCACAATTATGTAAAACAACGCATTATACCCGATTGTAGCAGAAAAAAGGTAGTCTTGGTAAGCACGCCCGTCAAAATTGTCATTGCGCTACCGAACAGCCAAGACCTCCCTGGTAGCAACAGGTCCGTTGATTAGCACGCTTTTGTTCTTTCACTGCACGCAAAAAAGCAGAGCATCGCCCTGCTTTTCTCTTTATTTGCGGGCCTTCCGCGCGCGCCACACCTGATAGAAAATCAGCGTGACACACGCCCAGAAGATGCCGGCGAGAATTACGATGTTGCGCCAAAGACCTGACTGGCTCGCCGCTTTAACCTTTGCGGCAGTTGCAGGCGTGTACGGAACGCGGTGCCCCGTTACCAATAGTCGGTGGGTATTGGCTGGAACCGGGGTGCAGGTGAGCAGCGTTGCGAGATCACGCCCTGCCTGAATTTGCAGGGCCTTCGTGTCGGTCGGCTTGATTACCTGAATCTTATCCACCTTGTACGCGCGGTGCTTACCCGCAACGGTAATGACGAATTCATCCCCCTTGGTGAGTTCGTGCAGATCACTAAACATCGTTTTCGTCGGTAGTCCGCTGTGCGCCGAAATCGCCGTGTGGGTATTTTTACCCCCGACTGGCGCACTAGTACCCGGAACAACCCCCGCCCCGTGATTCAGCGCGTTATCCGACACATTGTCGAACAGAGGTAACTGAACCTTGATGGCGGGAATAGCAATGGATCCGAGCAGGTGGCTGGCCAATTCTTTACGCAGCTGACTGGTACCATAATGGTCCAAATCAATGGACTGATCCTGGTTTTTAGCCAGTGCTTTTGCCCGTCGTTCTTGGTCCTCCTTGTCCTGCCGCACCCTTGCCATGTCCTGATACACCTGGACGTAATTGATTGCCCGCATCGCAAACGGGAACAGACAGATAAGCAGCCCGATAGTAAAAATCATACGCCGGATAAAAATGCCGCGCCGCCGGTTGGTTGTTTTCGCCATCGTTTTGCCTCCTTCTTCCCGTTCCGTTTTGCGTCGCTATGGGGGTTCACCACGTTTACCCCGATGACTGAGTTCACTCATGGAGTTAGTCCTCCTTCTTCTTCAGTGCGGATGCGCCCATCATCGTGCCCCCGATAACAATCAAGGTGATGATCCCGATACCACCAGTCATTGGCAGGGTGCCTGGGTTTTCCTTGGTGTTCTTAATGTAGCTAAGTTCCGTGAGGGTGAAGGAATTCTCATTAACTTCGAAATCTGTTTCTGGGTTAAGTGGTTCCATGTAGTCCTTTGGTGGTGTTTCTTCAATCAAGGTGTAAGAACCGGAATCCAGCCCAATAATTGTGATTTCCCCACTTTGTGGTGTTTCAATCTTGGTCGCTTCTTCCTTAGTTGCCTTCCACGCAATGCTCTTTGGATTTTCCCAGTTGTCGTTTTCAAACTTAGCGTACTCGCCATCGGAATTGCGGATGTAGAATTTAGCATCTCCCAGACCATCATTAGTCTGACTGTCGACCTTCTTGAACTTCGCACCACGGGTAGTTACGTTTGGACCATCATCTTTTTGGTCAATCGGCGTACCGTTGCGGTCGAGCGTCACATTCAGCTGGTTGTTGATGTCCTTGTTTGGCACCGCAGCCTCGTTAATCTTTACCTGGTAGCGAATGACTACGGTCTTACCGGCATGTTTAGCCAAGGTGTTCCGCATCGTCGCATCTGTAATTGCGTAATCCAGCTGCCATGAAGCGGGCTTACTAGTGTCATCAGACGGTGAAGGTGTAAAGGTCACACCATGAGCGCCCTCGCCAAGTTCAGCCAAAACATCTTTACCGGCGATATCCATTGATTGAATACCCTCAAATGTTGCCCCGACTGTGGTCATTGCGTCACTAATCGAGAACTTGTTGTACAGTGAATCCGTGCCGTTGGCCTTGGTGTGGCCAATGTCTGACGGAATGGCGAATTTCACTTCGTACGTCAGCACCTTGCCGACCTCGTAGTCGTATACGTTGCCTTCTTCCTTCAGTGGCTGATCCTTATCATCAAGGAGCACCTTGTCCACCCCGTAGTTCTTCGGGTAAAGCTGGATATCCTTGTTTTCGGTCGTTCCGTCCGCCTTGTAAGCAGGCAGTGCCACTACCATTGGCCGACTCGGCGCCATTTCCTTACTGTGCGTTGTTTCAATAATTACGTACACCGCGTTACGCGTTGCACCATTGTATGTCACCTTGGTTGGCAAGTCCGTGAAGGTAGTTTTACCTTCGCCTGCTGTCATCTGTTCTGTCTTTGCCACCTTGATGGCATCCTCGTTATCTGCGTAAATCTTTTCCCAATTATCCTGCAGTCCCTTGTACAAATCGTCGTGGTTCTTGCCGTCGAACTCGCCGTAGAAGTAGTCGCTAACGTCATAGACCGTAAACCCAACATCGTTGACGTATGGCAGCTTGCCAATATCATCATCGCTCATACTTTCACCGGTGTTCGGAACGAAATCGTTAAAGTTCAGCCCGTCTTTTTTGTTAATTGTGATGTTCGCGGTGTCAGCTTTGCTGCCGGCTGCCATGGTCGGAACCGCGCTCATCATGGATCCTGCTGTCGTCAGCGCCATTGCGATTGCCATCGTTCCGCGCCATGTGCGGCTAATCAGATTCGTCTTCATTAGAAATCCCCCTAATTTTGTCAAACGGCGGGGTGTGGCCGCTCGGGTTAACCCGTGGTCACTTCCCTGTCGCGCCGTCTTGGATTGCGTTCACATGCTGAACGCGCGCGTTGTTTGGTCATGTTGCCAGTTGCTCCTTATTCAATTTGCCAGCTTCGCGTTAACTCCCGGCCGCGCTCTTTGGGTCCAAGTCTTTATCTTCCGGCCAGTTGTCTATCGGAAAATTGGCAAAGTGAATTAGGTATTCACGCTGTCAATTCGCCGATAGACGCGTTTGACCGCGTTGCTCGGCTATTTAATTATTTGAAATTCTCGACGTGCTTGGACTTCAGGCGCCACCACATTGTCACCCATGCCATCAGCACCAGGCCGACGATAATGAGGATTGCGTCTAGGTGTGCACCCAGCTGTGGCAGGAGCCCGCTTGGCGCCGGCTTCTTGGTCGGCGTCGTTGGTGCATCCGGGTTGCCTGGCTTTGTTGGTGTCGTGGTGCCGGTGTCCGGAATCTCCGGAACTTCCTCCGCGTAGTTGTACACGCGCGGTTTGCCTTCTTCGATAATGTTTTCCGGCAAAATTCCGGTTGGGCTCTCGTAAATCGGCGTACCGTTGACGAGCGTCCACTGGTAATTGCCGTTATCGTCGTACATCCGGTCGGACACCTCAATCGTGATTGGTGTGTCATCAAGAATGTATCCGTCCAGCGCCTTAATTTCGTTGAACTCGTAGTTACCACCCTTCAGGTACAGATCCGGTGTCGCCACCAGTCCGTTCTTGTCAGAGGTAAATGTTGCCAGCCGGTCGTCATTTTTCGGGTCCGTACTTGGCAGCCAGTCAAGCACCACCTGGTTGGCAGTGTACTTGCCGAGGTATAGCCGCTGGTTGTTGGCGCCGGCCTTGGAAATCACGTACTGAACGCCTTCCAGCCGCACCTTGTCGCCTTCTGCCGTCACTCCGTATTTGAAGAACCACGGGTCACGAGCGTAGGCGTCGTTCTTCGGATAAATGTGGATGGTGTTCAGCTTCTCGTTTGTTTGCGGGTCGCGCACGTTCATGATAATCATGAGGGGCGCTGACTTGGCCAAATCCACATCGACATGCGCGTTATTTGAACCTGTTTCAATCAGGTAATACGCCGCCACGTGGCCGTTTTGGCGCTGCGGCAGGGAGATACGGCCAATTCCGTCTTCGCTAAGTGCGTCGTCTTCTTGGGTGCGTACCGTCCCGAGTCCCGCATTACCGTTACCAGCAAGGTCCAATCCCGCCGCGATTTTAGCCGCAGCGTTCAGATCCAGCGCCGTGTATTCACGGACAAACTCGCTTGGGGTTTGGTCTTTTGCCAGCGCGTCCTTGTAAAGCTGCGTGGCATCGTAAACCTTGAATTCCACCCCGTTCACGCCGGTGGTCTTGGTCAGCATTTCGTCTGACTTGTCCTTTTGCAGTCCGTCGTTTTCGTACTGCTTGCCGTCGTTACCGTACATCGGGAAGATGCGCTTATGGAGCACTATCTCCGCGGAGTCATTGGTTGCTGCGCGAGCTTGCTGCATGCCGATCATTGGGAGGGCAAGCATCATTGCCGCCAGCGTCATTAGTAGCCGCTTAAGCATCTCCTTCACCTCCCCGGTTTTTGCGCCAATCGTTTAGCTTCCACATCCCCGCAAGACCAATGACAATGAGTCCGATAATCACGAAGATTTGGACACCGGTGCTACCGGTCATTGGGAGTGCTGGTGGTGCTTTGGCTTGGTTCTTGGCGGTGATGGTTAACTCATTTTTGTCACCATCTTTACCAAGTTCAACGTTGACTCGTTGATCGTTGTTAACATCAGAACCCGTGTACCTGAATTCAGTTACACTTCCATCCTTAGCAATGGTCAATTTGAATTCTCCAGCAAGGAGCTCATAACCATCCGGAGCCGACACTTCTTTAATGGTGTAGGAACCTGCTGGCAGTGCCTTATCAAACTTAACGTTTCCATTTTCATCTGAGGTGCCCGATGTGAAAAGATTCCCACTGGCGTCACGAACCTCAAACTTTGCATCAGGAAGATTACTGCCAGTTACGCTATCTTTCTTTATCAAAGTTAATTCGGTTTCGTTGAAGTAGTTCTTAAGCTTGTTGCCGTCAGTCAGAACCCCTTTAGGCCAATGGACATTTCCATCAACGTCAATCGTAATTTCGACGTCACCAATCGGCTTATAACCATCTGGAGGGTTAAGTTCCTTAAGAATATAGGTCCCGGCTTCTAATTTTTTGAAACTAACCTGACCATTGTCAGTGGTGACTTGGCTTTGGCCAACCTGTTTACCATCCTTAAAGATGCCAAAGGTTGCCCCCTTCAACTCACGACCAAGTTCGTTAACCTTCACAAATTCGATGTCGCCGTATTTAATCGTTCGGCTAATCTCAACATCGACCTGGTTAGTGTCTTTTTTGTAGTCAACGTCCGCAAGTGACATTTCCACCGTCGCTCTATTACTCAATACCTTGGGACTTTCATTAATATCGATTGTCTCAGGATCTTGCGTCAGTTTTACCTGCAGGCGTGCTGAGAAGTAACCACCAACGAACTGCATCTGTGTTATCTGGCTGTAGTCGAGAGTGATTGTTACCTTATTGCCAACATATTTAACTTGATTGCCAGTAAGAGCTACGGTATTTCCTTCTGCTCCTTCATGGTGATCAGAGTAAAGCGTAATCGATTTGTATGCATCGGCACCTGAATTAGTCAAGGCAATACCCTCTGGTAGAGTATCTGTGATGGTAATTGATGTTGGCTTGTTCACTACTTGCGCCGTGGAATAGACTTCCTGGTTAATGAAGTAGTAGAACGGCTTAGTTGGATCAAATCGATCTGAAATGTCTTGTTCATGCAGATTATTGTCTGTCCACAACTGGCCGGCCACGACATCTTTAGGCGCACCACCACCTTTAATTTCCTTATCGGTAACCGTCTTGGTGTTAATCATCGTGGTTGGCATCGGTGCTTCATACTTAGCACTTGATAGCGCCAGCCAAGAGTTATTCGAGGTTCCGAATGATCAACGTGTGAAGCTGAACGTTGATCCGTTCAAATCAAACGAGACTGCACCATTATGAAATGACGGAGCGCCCATCCGGTCTTCCCACTTGTTCGTATCTGTTACTGCAATTGGAGTAGTGCGCGTGTTCCAATCTCCAAAAACATGTGAAGTGAAACCATTTTTCACTAGTGAACTTCCATTTTTGGAATTGTTGTATGCCGTGGTAAAAGCATTCTTGTTGTTGGCGACGGTAGCACTCATACCAGTACCAACTGAGGACTGGGCGAACCATTCATAACTACCAACGTGTGTTTCGGAATAGTGTGCCGTTCCTAACCCGCCATTTGCCTGAACAAACTCGCCAGGGTTAAGAGACGTGAACATTAGTTCCGAGGTATTGCCACCTGCGTTGTTAAATTGAATTGGCACATTTTGACCACCCTGATTAACGTAAAAAGTTACGTCCCAATCGAATGTCAAAATGTTAGCAAGTGCTAATCCGGAATAGAAATTGGTCGAAAAATCCATTCCAGCTTGTCCGTTAATACTATTCAGAGTTGTGCCCCAGTCGCGGCCACGCGTGGTCATGTTTTTCACTTCCACGTAAGCACCAATTCTTGTTGGAGTTCCCCCGATAATCGCAGTCCCAACATTGTCATAGTCCAACTTGATTGTGGCTTGACGTGCTGCTGCCCAATTGTCAAAGGTTACAGCTTTAGCACTTGTTCCGTAGTATCGTTGATAAATGGTTGTTTCCATTTCGCCCCGACTACCATAACTTGATGTTTGGCCAGTGTTCTTACTATGAAGTTGGCCCACATTTGAATTAACTTTTAAATTAGAGACTGCACTGTCTGAAAGACTTAGACTAAGTGCGCTAATTGCCGTTCCTGAAGGGGCTGTAACGTTGTCAAAGCCTACTAAGGCCTTGGACTTTTTTTTCTCGGCCTCCGCGACAGCTTTTTCATCGTCACCTTGTTTAATTGGTTCCTCAGCGACGGCGCCTTCGCCATTTTGTTTTTCTTGGTCCTGTCCTGCCTCAGGTTGCTCCGTCAATTCTGGTTTCTCTGATTCTACAGGACGACTATCAGTTGTTGGTTCTTCCTTTGGCTCTTCTTTCGGCTCTTCAACCACCGTTTCTTCTTCAGTCACCGGAATTTCCGGAGCCGCCACCACCTTTGCTTCCGCATCGGCGCCGGTCAGCACATCGGTTGTGGCCTTGCCCATTGTTTGGCTATCGATCTGCAGCCAAGCAACTAGCTGTTTTGCGTCCAGCGGCGTGGTGACCACAAGCTTGCCCTCACTTGTGTTAGTGAATTCAGCTTCGCGGTACCAGTCGTCACCGTCCTTCTTGGTCAAATCGCCTTCCTTACGCACCACCGTGCCCGTGCCATCCTCGGCCTGGGCCAGTTTGACGCGAATAGAACGCATGGTCACGTCATCTGGTGCGCGCTTCGTGTACTGCAGCGTCCATTCGATGGTCTCTTCGACCACTTCCGCCGAAACACTAACACGCGCGGCGTCATTATCCAGAATGACTTGTTCCTCGCGCGCAGTAACGGTGTTCAGGCTGGTTAGCCCGAACACGCCCTGAATTTGCATCAGGATGATGGCGAATGCTGCAATACTCGTCAAAAATTTGCGCATCTTGCTCCTCCTCTCGTTTAGTTAGGGGGAGTGCAGCTTCGCACGTCCCCAGAGTTGTGCTACCAGAAGCATGCCGACCAATCACCTCACTTTGATGTATGCCACGAGTCATTTCCCTATAATCTAAATCTAAACGGTTACATAGGCTCGTGTATATAGTAACGAGTGTTTTTTAATTGCAAAAATTATGGACAAGGTACGCGTGCCGTTATATCAATGAAAACGCGTACAAAAAAACTGACGTTATTTTCCCAAATAACACCTGTTCTTGTATTTCACTAACACATTGTAAGCACAAACTGAGTTTTTTAATGTCTGAATTAACGTGCGATAAATAGGTATATACCTTTATATCACTTGGCTTAGTCATCTTATTGGCAACGGTGCCCGATGTTATTTAGACAAATATGCAATCGAAATATTCACCGCTAACCCGCTACATTTTGCTTGACCCCCCCACCAAAATTAAGGACACAAAAAAACCGCCGCAAACTGATTGCGACGGTCTTTTGCTCATTTTTAGTTAGTATCTTTAGCTTGCTGTAGCTAGTTGAGTCTTCTGATTGAGGTACCACTGTGCCAATGACGGCTGTGCGGTCCCATCTTCGGCGAACGTAATGCCAAGTGCCTTAATGAGCAGTACCAAGTTAGCCGAACGGTTCTTGACGAGGCCCGCGAGCAATTCATCACTGTGCAGTGCCGCGTTTTCCATTAAGTACTGGTTAATGTCGGCGATGTACCCTGACCGTTCCAACTGTGCGAACAAATCAAGACCATCTGCCCGAAAGTGCTGAACGTAAAACTTACCAAACTGATTTACCGCAATTGTCTGCGCTGATTCTGAAAGCTGATCGAACTGCAGATTATTTTCTGCCATCACAAAATCCTCCTCCACAAGTGGACTAATTCACATTCATTTTAATTTTAGGGCTTAACTTGCAAATGCGCAAGTTGCCTGCATAGCACTTCGGTGACAATCGCATTACGTTTCGTAGTCATTTGGCCACGCATGCATTCCCGCCAAAAAGCCGATAAATGTAGCGAATTTGCAAATAACACCGGCTTTTTTTAACCATTTTGTCCAATGTTATAAGAATTGGTAACGACCAGCGATAGTCAGGGATTTATGGTTGGCAATGACCGATTATGGCTCTACAATGCGCATATCAATTCAGATTGGAGGCATGGAAATGGCAAAATTCACCATTCAGCCAGGTGACGAGCTCACCGCACAAGTGAAAGAGGACATGACCAAGCAGTTCAAGGGTAAGGTCATGAAGAATTACGAAAATTCCGCAATGCTCGAGATTACTGAATTCGACGCAGCCGTTGACGGCCCCAACGTTCCGGAATTAAATGGTCGGATTGTGGTCAGCTTCAAAAACGTGCTGGCAGTTAACGGTAACCCCGTCAAGAGCAAGGACGAAGTCGGGCCCGCGCCAAAGCCCGAAGACGACTTACCCGAAAAGAAGCGGGCTTAACCGACCTCAGCAAGTCCAAGAAACAAAATAAAACCCAGTTTGAAGCAATGAAAAACGGCCGCGCAATTTGCGTGAGCCGTTTTTTGATTGTATGGTTATCCGCGCCGTGCCTTGACCTTGACGACGGCAAAGGAAATTATGAAGCCAACTAACGCGGGCACGGTCCACCCTAGACTCTGGTCGAAGCCGGGCAAGAACTGCCCGAGGTTAATGATCGACTGAAGTGCGCCGTGGTGCAGACTAGCGGGCAAAGCATCCAGACCGCTCAAGACCGCGGGAATTGTCACGAACGCGATGGTCGTGACGTACACCGGCCGCGCATCCCCAAACGTCCGGGAGAGCAACCCAAGCAATATCAGAACAATCGCGATTGGGTACAGCAAATCCAGGAACGGTTCCGAGATGGCAATGATTTGGGTCAACCCGATGTTTGCCAGGAGCAGTGGCACCCCGGCTGCGCCAAGAATGAGCCACTGGTAATTGGTCTTCGGGAACAGCTCCTTGAACGTATCCCCAAAGGCGGTAATGAGGCCAACGCCGGTCTTCAAGCAGGCCAAGATTACAATTATCGCCGTGAGCAGGCTCCCCAGGGTGCCGAAGTAATACCGCGCAATTTCGGCAATAATGATGCCACCATTGCTGGCCCGGTCGAATTCGCTAATCGCGGTCAGGCCCATGTAGGCCAGCACCGCGTAAAGAATGGCCATGAAGACTGCCGAAATTGCTCCGGCCTTGATGGTGCCCAGCGCAATATCTTGTGGCCGCGTCACCCCGAGGTTCTGGATGGCCCGCACCACAATAATGCCAAACGCGAGCCCGGCCAGTGCATCCATGGTCATGTAGCCGGAACTAAACCCGGTGCTGAACGCCATGTGCTTGTACTCCGCAACGGGTGCCACGTCCATGCCGCCCATCGGGAACAGCACGACAAACCCTAGCAGCAGAACCAGCGCAATCAGGAATGCCGGCGTCAGGATTTTACCGATGTACAGCATAATCTTGCTCGGCTTGCGGGCCAGCAGCCACGCGGTCCCGAAAAAGAGAAGTGAGAAGATGGCGAGCGCCACATGCTGGTAGCGGTCCGGGATAAATGGATCCAGCCCGATTTCATACGAGATGGTCGCAAGCCGCGGGGTGGCGAACAATGGCCCAATCCCGAGATATAAAATCACGGTGAAAACGTAGGCAAATGGTCGGCCGACCTTGGCGGCGAGGCCAAACACCCCGTCAGTCCGACTCATCCCAATGGCCGCCACCGCCAGAAGCGGCAGTCCCACTCCAGAAATCAGGAAGCCGAGTACCGCGGGAATGATGTTGTGTCCGGCTGATTGTCCCAGGAACACCGGGAAGATTAAGTTCCCGGCACCAAAGAACAGCCCGAAGAGCATGGTCCCAATAAAGAACAGGTCACGCCGGGAGAGCCGCTTGTTTTCCATCGAATGTATTCCTCCACGAATTTGGGGCTGACGCAGACGCGCCGTTCCCCTAAGTTAATTTTGACGTCCGCTAATTGGACATTTACCACTTAATAATAACGCAAAATCACTGTGACGTTTTTCTGCATATCCGTCACATTTTAACATTTGCCGCCCGTTAGCGCAAAACGTTCACGATTACCCCTTGGCGTGGCTGCGCGGCGGTTGAATCCGGCTAGTGATGCCGAATTCCTGCAGCCTTAACTACGGTACACGTACCCGACGCCGCCCGTTGCGACTGGCGCTACCTCCCGCTTAAGGATATGATGGAAGTATCTTTTTTTCTGAGGTGAGTCATGACTGAAAAATTCCCCATCACCGAGCGCCTGCCACTCGGCCTCCTGCTGGCCGCCAATGCTGGGGCCCTCGATGCCTATACATACGTAGCACATGGCGGTGTCTTCGCTGGTCTGCAAACTGGGAACATGATTCTCATGGGGGTCAGCGCTGGCCGCGGCGACTGGCACGACTTCACGGCCCATCTGATTCCCTTCCTGGTGTTCGCAGTCGGCACGGCCTTCATTCGCAGCCTGCAGCACGCGTTAAACACGCCTGAAGCAAAACGCCGCCGTGCCGTTATTGTCCTCCTGTTTGAGGCGGGCATGGCCGTAGTGACCGCCCTCGTGGCACCACACGTATCCGACACGGTCACGAGCTCACTCGTGGCCATCATCGCCGCCGCCCAGCTGCAGGAATTCCGGCGGCTGCGGGGCAAGCCCTACATGTCCATCATGATGACGGGGAACCTGCGCACCGCGGCCGAGGGTTTCTTCGACTGGCTCGTGCGTCACGATCACAGCCAGCTAATTGCGGCCCGTGATTCCGCCGGCGCCATCATCGCACTGATCTTGGGCGCGACCATCTCGGGTCTGGCCGCACACCTCTTCGGCGCGGTCGGAATTATCATCGCCAGCCCGATTCTCATCGTCGCGGCAATTTACGTCGGCCAAGCCAAAGTCTAGGGCGACACAACTGGCAGACAACATTATTAATTTGGAGTGACTACAACATTGGATATTCAAATCTACACTGACGGTGGCAACCGCAACCACGGTAACTTCGCCGGGGGCAGCGTCATGGACACCGACCCCAGCGCGTGGGCGGCATTACTCATTTTCGGCGACCACGAAAAGCTGCTGACGGATGGCGAGTTCGGCCGAACGAACAACTATATGGAAATCATGGCCGTGATTCAGGGACTGACCGCCATGAAGCGCACCGACCTCCCCGTCACCGTCTACTCCGACTCCGCCTATGTCATCAACACCATGCAGCAAAAGTGGTACGTCAAGTGGCAACAAAACAACTGGCGCAAGGGCGGCAAGGAAGTTAAGAACGCCCTTTTGTGGCAGGAGCTGTTAAAGCAGGTTGCCCGATTTGACGACCTGACTTTCCAAAAGGTGAAGGGTCACGCCACAAACCGCAACAACAATCGCGTTGACGAGGCCTTAAACAAAACCATGGACCGGCTGGAGCAAGGCCGTTAATCTGAATTCGCTCAAGGAAAAGAACGTTCCGCCCGCAAATGACTAACTGCGATAATCCCTTTGTGGTTGTCAGATGAAATATCATAATTCATCTGACAATTATGGAGGGATTTTTGTATGCCCA
>NZ_RRYD01000033.1 GCF_004010095.1 Lacticaseibacillus hulanensis
TGGGCATGCAAAAATCCCTCCGTAATCATCAGATGAATTATGATATTTCATCTGACAACCACAAAGGGATTATCGCAGGTTAGCTTCGGGGGTCTATTTATTTGCACGACAAGAGCACCAACCGCAGCTGGTGCTCTTGTTTTGGCATGTTCGTTACCTAACGAACCTCATGCGTTGCATCGTTCAGCTTAGCGATTTTCATGAGGAATGGTTTTGGTACCATCTCTATGAACTCAGCTTCACGTTCTGGTGCATTTGGATCAATGGACCGTTCTTGGTCAACAAGAACTTGCCCGACTGTAGATAATCCTTGTGGTAAATCTACGCGTAATGGAAAGACACGCTCTTTTGAGGAAATTGCCATGACCTTGACCATGTGTGTAACCCGATAGAAGTCATTTGCAGAAACCACAAGTACAGGACGCTTGCCTGATTGCTCATGTCCTGCAACTGGATTTAACTGAATCCAGTAAATTCCGCCTTGACGCATGGGCACGAGGTGGGCACTTTTTTGCATTGAACTTTCTCCTTTCTGGCCAATCTATGCCTAACTTAGATTACGCAAAAAATCACGCATGCCGGAGAAAAGTTAAATTAGTTCTTTACCAACAGTGTCCCCTGAAAGTGCTTCGTGGGGTTCACCGTACTTGTCAAAGTAAGAATCTGTATCGAATCCCTCAAATAATTGATCGATTTTGGATTTATTCGTCGCCTTTGTAATGGTCAGCTTGCCATCCTGGAATTCTAGTTCGACTGATTGGTTATCCGGATTATCAATGTTTAGCTTTGCCAGCAGTGTCTTTGGAATTAAGATGCCTTGGGAATTACCCCAACGTCTTAGCTTTGTTTCCATCAGTCTTCCTCCTGATTGCTAATGCCCTTGTAGCCATGCCAGTTACTGATTGTGGGTGACGTAGACAATGACCCGCGAATCACGGGAAACTGAATACACAACGTTCAACCCAAGAGTATTTTAACAAATGTTATTCCGCGAGTAAATACCATCGTTCCGTGTCTCTGCCAATGAATACCACAGAACATGTTCTTGCGCCGCCTGCCCGAATGCATTAAAATTGGATAGTTGATGCGATAGTAGCTCACCTGGATAGAGCAACAGTTTCCTAAACTGTAGGTAGCGAGTTCGAGTCTCGCCTGTCGCATAGCTAGTCCGTGAATTAAGCCTGAACACAAAAAACGCCGCGAGCACGGCGTTTTTATTTTGCCCTAAACTTTGTCTAAAAGTAGCTGATTATGGTGGTCAGGCGAACCGATGTTTGCTACAGTTAATAGATAAGCAAAAAAGGGGGCGAATGCTGGGCGGTAGAACTACTGGCTGGCAGTGAACGACCATGATACATAGATTAATCAAACGCTTGTTTACAATTATTACGCTCTTGATGGTACTTAGCCTAGCCTATGCGCTTTACGGCCGCGATGTGGTGCCCGCAAACTGGCACGTGTTCCTCGATCCGGTCAGTTTTGGCGTGATTGCCGTGTTCACAATCTGGGTGGCCGGATGGGTCTACCACCGGCATTTCCGCTACCGTGACTTATCCCTCGAAAAAATCGACGAGATGGACGGCTTTGACTTCGAACGCTTCTGTGCATACCTGCTCAAGCGCAACGGTTACCGGCACATCACGGTCACTCAGGAAAGCGGCGACCAGGGCGTCGACATTATCGCCACGAAGGACAAGGTCAAATACGGCATTCAGTGCAAACGGTACAATGGTTTCGTCGGTAATCGGGCCGTGCAAGAGGTATGGGCCGGGCACCAGTACTATGAACTTGACGGGGCCATCGTGCTCACGAACAGCACATTCTCCGATTCGGCGCAAGAGCTGGCGGATGAACTTGGGGTGCAGCTGATTGACCGTGATGGGTTCCGTAAAATGCTGCGGCGGTTGCCCAGTTAGGCGGAGGTCCGCTGAGGCTGCGGCTGTGCGGCTACTTAAGCACGACCGCCCGCTCGCGGAACTGGCAACCAAAGATTATCCGGGCGGGGGCGTCCTCCGTGTCAACGCGGCGCACACGGACGGGAAGCTTGCGGACTGCGGGTTGTTGGGCAATGCTGATGAAGGTGCCGAGATTCTTCGGCTGGCCATCAGCGCGGGCTTCAAGGATGAAATTATCGTTTTCGAGCCGGTAGCCGGTGATGTTCAACGTGGTGTCCCCGACTTTGGTCTTGAGGGGTGCCTTGGGGTCGAGGTCCGAGGTGAGGGCCCACAGATCGATTGCGCGCATGTGCTTACTTCCTTTCGCCGATTACGTAGGTGACAGGTGTCGATGATTCATTTACAGGATTAAGGTGCGCTAATCCTTGCCATTAAAATTGTCTTTAACATATAATAGGATACCACGAACGTGTTTAGTTCGTGGTATCCTATTACTATATGTTAGACTCAAATTAGGTTTGCGCCTTGGACAAGGTGCAGAAGGGAGCCATTGCGTAGTGGTTGAAGTAGTGATTGCAGGGGCAGTTCGGACCCCAATTGGTAAGTTTGGTGGGGCGCTTTCGAGCCTCAATGCAGTGGAATTGGGGACAGTTGTTGCCAAAGCCGTTTTTGAACGCACCGGGATTGATCCGGAAAAGGTTGACCAGGCGATTTTTGGGAATGTTTACCAGGCCGGATCCGGACAAAACGTTGCGCGGCAGGTCGCCGTGAAGTCAGGAATGCCAGTCACCAGTACCGCAATGACGATTAACGAGGTTTGTGGTTCCGGGCTGAAGGCCATTCGTGTTGGCCAGGCAGCCATTGTCATGGGCGATGCGGACATCGTGCTTGTCGGCGGGACCGAAAGCATGACCAACGTTCCTTACTATGATACCAGTGCACGCTGGGGCGCCAAGTTTGGTGACCGGCAGCTAGTTGATGGTTTGGTGCGTGATGGCCTGCAGGACGCCTTCTCCGGTGTGGCCATGGGGAACACGGCCGAAAACGTCGCTGCTCAGTACAACGTCACCCGTGAAGAACAGGATGAATGGGCTCTTGAATCCCACCGCCGGGCAGTCGCGGCCCAGGACTTCGGCAAGTTCGAAAGAGAAATCGTGCCGGTCGAAATCAAGACGCGCAAGGGCACCGTGGTTGTCAAAGAGGACGAGGGTCCGCGGCGGGACACCAGTCTTGAAAAGCTTGGACGACTGCGCACGAGCTTTGTGAGCACCGGGACGGTGACGGCCGGTAACGCTAGCTCCCTGAACGACGGTGCCAGCGCAATGTTACTGCTGCGCCGGGATGTTGCCGACAAGATGGGCATCAAGTACGAGGCCGTGCTCGACGCGTATGCTGAAGCCGGAGTTGACCCGCAGGTGATGGGTTATGCACCGTACTACGTGGTCAAGCGCCTGCTGAAGAAGACCGGGACGGACAAGGCAGCCATTGACCGTTTTGAACTGAACGAAGCCTTCGCGGCGCAGAGTGTGGCGGTTACCCGGGCACTTGATTTGGATACCACCAAGGTGAACGTTAACGGGGGCGCGATTGCGCTGGGCCACCCACTCGGGGATTCCGGTGCGCGGATTGTGACGACGTTGATTCATGAGCTGCAAAACAGCAACTTGAAGACCGGTATCGCGGCCCTGTGCATTGGCGGGGGCCTTGGCGTTGGGTTCCAGTTGCACTTGGTTTCTAACGACTAGTTTTTGCGAGCGATTGTGACTTTGAATAAGAATGTGGTGCGGTAGTAGCAACGTTACTGCCGCATTGTTGTGGAAGGGGATTTGCGTTTTGCCAAAATTCTATCAGCTATCGCGCAAGGAGCGGCTTGAACAACTAGTCGCCGAGGGTAGCATTGATGAAAATGACGCGAACTACTTACTAGCCAATCACGTGTTGCCGGATGCAATTGCGGGCCATCTGGGCGAAAACCAGCTGGGCCAGTTCGCGCTGCCGTTCGGGATTGCCCGGAAGCTGGTGGTTAACGGCGTGACGCGCAACGTTGCGATGGTGGGCGAAGAGCCCAGTGTCGTTGCGGCGGCCAGCAATGGTGCACGCATGGCGAGCGCTGGGGGCGGTGTGTCCGTCACGATTCCCGCCCACACGGTTGCTGGGGAAGTTGTGTTCGCCGGTGTCGCCGACCCGCAAGCCGCGGTTGCCTTAATCCGCGCACGGGAAGACGATATCTGGGACGCGGCCGCGTACGCGCACCCGTCCATTATCGGGCGGGGCGGCGGCCTGAAAGAAGTGACGGTCGCGGCAATTGCGGATTTTGTGAAGATTCGGCTGCTCGTTGACCCCCAGGCGGCAATGGGCGCGAACATGGTCAACTCGATTGCGGAGGCGGTGGCCAAGATGGTTAGCGGCTGGCTGAAGCAGGCCTCCTTGCTGGCAATTCTCAGCAATTACTCCGATGATCCGGTTGTCGGAACCGTCGATATTCCGGTTGCGGCAGTTGCGACTAAGAACGTTGATGGGCGCACGATTGCCGCAAGAATTGCCCAGGCAAGTGCGTTTGGCCAGCTTGACGTGGAACGGGCCACGACCAATAACAAGGGCGTGATGAACGGCATCGAGGCCGCAACCATCGCGATTGGCAACGACTACCGCGCGGTGGGGACCGCTGCCCACGCGTATGCCGCCCGCACTGGCAGTTACCAGCCACTCACCCGGTGGACAACGGACGGTGCAATTCTGCACGGCGAAATTGCGGTGCCGCTGCAGCTGGGCGTTGTCGGTGGGGCCACGGCGGCCTTGCCCCTGGCGCAGATTGCCATGAAGCTGGGCAAAATTGCGACGGTTGCGGACGCACAGGCCGTGCTGGCGGCGCTGGGCCTGGTCCAAAACCTGGCGGCGCTGCGGGCACTGGTCGGCCCCGGGATTCAGTCCGGGCACATGGCGCTGCAGGCGGGGGCACTGGCGATTGCTGCCGGGGCGCGTGATGCCGAAATCGGCGAGTTAACGCGGCAGCTCCAGGACACAGACAAGACGCTGGCGACGGCAAAGAAGCTGCTGGCAATTATGCGTACCCGCAAGTAACCGTCAGTGACAGGTGCCACACCGGCAAATTTTTCGTTAAGCGTACGCTACATTAACAATTTGCCGTGAAACAAGTGGTAGCATGAATATTATTGATTGACTAGATGAGTTGCTGCGGCGGCTCATTTTGCTGACTGGCGGGAGTCGTTAACAACTGGCGACTGCGGTTGTTATTGGATGCTTTCGCCATTTAATCAGAAGATAGGCGCAGAAAGAGGAGAGAGAATAATGAAGATTGGGATTGACCGTTTGGGATTGTACTCCCCCAACTATTACGTAGACTTAGCTGAGCTGGCCACGGCGCGTGGCGTCGACCCGAATAAGTTCATCATCGGGATTGGCCAAAGTGAGCAGGCGGTGCCACCAGCAGCTGAGGACGTCGTGACGATGGGGGCTAATGCCGCCAGTGAATTTATTGACGACATTGATCAAAGCAAACTCGGGATGGTGATTCTCGGGACGGAAACCGGAATCGATGCCAGCAAGTCCGGCGCGGTCATTATTCAGAACCTTCTGCAATTGCCCAAGCACGTGCGCACCTATGAAATCAAGCAGGCTTGTTACGGCGGGACCGCTGGGCTGATGGCTGCGCGCGATTACGTTGCGGCACATCCCGACCGGACGGCGCTCGTCATTGCGGCCGACATCGCCCGCTACGGCCTCGCCTCTGGTGGTGAAGTAACTCAGGGTGCCGGCGCGGTTGCCATGCTGATTAGTGCTGATCCTAAAATCATGACCATTGAGGATGACTCCGCGTTTCTTAGCGACGACATCATGGACTTCTGGCGCCCGGTCTACACCGACCTGGCGCTGGCGAAGGGAAAGTATTCAACCGAGAAGTACATTGAATTCTTCCAGCAGGCTTGGGCTGAGTATAAGCAAAGCACGGGCCTTGACCTTGCCGACTTTGCCGCAATTAACTGCCACCTGCCTTACACCAAGATGGGGATGAAGGCCCTCAAGACGGTTTTGCCGGACGAAGACGAGCAAACGCAGGCCCGCATTAATGCTCGCTATGCTGAATCGACCAACTACAGTCGCCGGATTGGGAACATCTACACGGGTTCCCTTTACCTCGCGCTGATTAGCCTCCTTGAAAGCAGTACTGACCTGCATGCGGGAGACCGTCTGGGGATGTTCTCGTACGGTTCCGGTGCTGTTGGCGAATTCTACAGTGGTTTTCTTCAGGAAGGCTACGCGACATACCTGAACAAGGATGGGCACCTGCAGCACTTGAATGATCGCAAGAAGTTGAGCGTTGCCGAATACGAGACCATGTTCAACAGCAAGGTGCCTTACGCGGCGGCAGACTTCGCAACGGACACGACGCTGAACACCGGTAAGTTCCAGCTAACCGGCGTGGTAGATCAGGAACGTAAATACGTGCGGCTATAATTTTGAGCCTGCCCTTCTGGCTTAGTGCACGATTGGGGTATTTAATCGCAAAGAGGTGCGGTGGACCGGCGTTCTTGGCGCTGGCGGTGCCGTTATAACAAACTTAAGGTAGCCGATTCGAACCCGCTGGGGGATTTACGCCCGCGGGTCTTTTTTTGTGCTTGCTTAGGTTCGTGCAATCGGTTACAATAACATCATAAGAACGGTTACAAAAAATAAGTAAATGTGGCTAAGGATTGGAGGAAGGACTTATGTCAGGATTGATTAACGCTGCGGATGCGATGATTAAGGTGCTTGAGGACTGGGGCATTCACCAGATTTATGGTATTCCCGGTGGGTCGTTTGACTCGACCATGAATGCATTGCATAACCGGCGCAAGACGATGCGGTACATTCAGGTGCGGCACGAAGAGGTTGGCGCATTGGCGGCTGCAGGCGAGGCGAAAATCACGGGCAAGATCGGTGCCACTTTTGGTTCGGCCGGCCCTGGGGCGGTGCATCTGCTTAACGGACTGTACGATGCACAGCACGACCACGTGCCCGTGCTGGCACTGGTTGGCCAGGTTGGCACCGGGGCAATGAACACGGACTACTTCCAGGAAATGAATGAGAACCCGATGTTCGCGGATGTGGCTGTGTACAACCGGACGGTAATGACGGCCGCGCAGATGCCGCACGTGGTTGATGAGGCGATTCGCCAGGCGTACAAGTACAGTGGCGTTTCCGTCGTGACAATCCCAACTGACCTAGGCTGGGTACCAATCGAGGACAATTACGTCTCTTCCGCCAAACTTTATCAGCAGCCAATTCTGCCGCAGCCGGATCCCGGACGAGTTGACCAGGCGCTCGCAATTCTGGCCGCGGCCAAGCAGCCCGTGATGTACGTGGGCCAGGGCGCTAAGGGGGCGACGGCGGATGTGCTTGCGCTGTCGGAAAAACTCAGCATGCCGATTGTGGTCACGGCGCTCGGCAAGGACATCATCCCGGATGACTACAAGGGCAACATGGGCAGTGCCGGGCGCGTTGCGACCAAGCCGGGGGTGGAAGTGGCCCGGGCGGCGGACGCTGTGCTGTTTCTCGGTTCCGATTTCCCGTTCCAGCCTTACTTCATCAACCCGGATGCCAAATACATCCAGGTGGACATTGACGCCAGCAAGTTCGGCCGGCGCCACACGGTAGACGTCGCGATTTTGGCCGATGCCAAGCAAGTAGCCAAAATGATGCTGGACCGCAGTCAACCACGCAAGGCGACTGCCTGGTACAATGCGGCGCTGGCAGACAAGGCCAACTGGTCGTCCTGGATTCACAGTTTCGGTGAATCCGCCGCGGAACCGATGCGGGTTGAACCGGTTTTTGAACAAATTAACGCCATGGCCACTGATGACGCGATTTTCCAGGTGGACGTGGGGAACGTCACCATCGACGGCATGCGGTTCCTGGACACCAGTAAGAACCAGCGTTTCACCACTTCTGGTTGGTACGCGACGATGGGTTACGCGCTGCCGGCCGCAATCGGGGCGCAGGCGGAGTTCCCGGACCGGCAAGTCTGGTCAATTTCGGGTGACGGCGGCTTCGCCATGGTGATGCAGGATATCATCACGCAGGTCAAATACAAGATGCCAATCATCAACGTTATCCTGAGCAACGACAGCCTTGGCTTCATTGAGGCGGAGCAGGACGACACCCACCAGCCGCACAGCGGGGTTGATCTTCTTCCAGGGGTCCGGTATGCCGAGGCCAGTGCGGCGATGGGGGCCCGCGGTTTTGAGGTGACTAATCTTGCCGAATTAAAGGCGGCGTTTGCGGCGGCGGCCAGTCACCGCGATGGCCCCGTTGTCATCAACGTCCACATCGCCAATGACCGTCCGCTGCCGGTTGAACAGCTGGTCCTCGACGCGGAGACGGCACCGCAGGAGGACGTGGATGCGTTCGTGAAGAAGTACCACGCGGAGGGCCTGATTCCGCTCCGCGAACTACTGGAACACGCCAGCCGTGGTGAGGCTCCAGTGGAGGAACTTGGTGACTAATTCGGCGAGTTATTTCTAGCCCACCCAAATTTTATATGGTATTCTTATGTGAGAAATGGGGGCTTTCGAATGACAGTTCGGGGAAACTTTCAAGGCGCACTTGATGGCCTGGCGTCGGCTGAACGCAGGGTAGCTGAGTATGTGCTCGATAACCCGGAAACCGTGTTATCGATGAATGTGCAAGAACTTGCCGCTGCGGCTGAGACTAGCGCGGCAACGGTTAGCAGGGTTGTGCGGCGCCTCAATTTTGCGGGCTACAACGAGCTCAAGCTGCAACTAGCGGCGGACCTCAGTAACGGCCAAGATGATGCAAGCCTGGATGACGCAATCCGGCAGAATGAGGACCTGCACTCCCTGAAGGCTAAGTTGCTCGCGAACGCCGAACGGTCATTGCGGGAAACGGTCGATCAGGTGCACGACGATAACCTTGATTTGGTGTTGCCGCTGCTGCACGGGGCGCGGCACCTGTTGATATTCGGCGTCGGTGCGTCCTATCTGGTTGCCCAGAACATTGCCCAGAAGTGGTCGCGGCTCGGGTACGCGTGCACCGTGAGCGATGACCTCAACGTGTTCCTGCCGCCCGCAATGGCGACTGACCCCGATAACGCGGTGGTCTGGTTTGTTTCCAACTCCGGCGAGTCTCCTGAGGCGGTGATGGCTGCCAAGCTGGCCCACAGCGCCGGCCTGCCAGTGATTGCGACCACCAAGATTGGTCAGAATTCACTCACGAAGTACGCGGATTACACGTTGCAAACCTCCCAGCCGGTTGAGGGCCACCACCGGTTCGCGGCGACCCAGTCGCTCCACGCGCAGTTCATGTTGGTTGACATCGTGTATTACGCGTTCGTGAGTCGGTACTACGAAGAGGCAGCCCGCTCTGTGTCGGTTTCGCGCGAAGCAGTCGCGGAGTATAAACGCTCACTGCGGAATGGGTTCAAATAAATAGTGATTATGAATGAAGCAGCTAATCGTACGATTGGCTGCTTTTTTTGTATTCATATTTCGGCGAATTTGCTCGCTTCGGAAATATTATTTCTTAAATATTTTAAAATGGTTGAAATGCATTTACTTTAATGCTATTCTGTATTTGTTGATTGGAAGGGTTTTCAATCTATGCGTAAAAAATAGCCCAATTTTGGGTGGCGATTGCCGAATTACCCAATCGATGTTGATGGCGTGAGGATTGTTAAGTCAAAAATGCAAAAACGTCTACGATATTGGTATAGGTGAAATGTTTGGCGGTGATTTTGCCTCTGGACAGTGCGACAATTGCGTGTAGAATCTCATTTATGAAGGGAGGATGCTTATGTTTGGGTTTTCGGTATATCTCAATAGTTCGCTTGATGATTCGACATTGGTATATATCAAAGCGATGCGGCGGGCCGGATTCACCGGTGTTTTTACCTCGCTGCACATTCCCGAAGATGATGCCGGCAAACTGGTGGACCAATTGTCGATTCTGCGTCAGTATTGCGCGGAAGCTAATCTCGAACTTGTGGCCGATGTGTCGCAGGACGGATTCGCCAAGATGGGAATTGATTACACGAACTCAGCGGCAATTAGAGCGCTTGGTTTAAGTGGACTACGCCTTGATTTTGGATTTACCAACGCCGAGATTGCCGGGTTGTCCCGCATTTTGCCGATAGCCCTCAATGCAAGCACAATTAGCGAAACCGATTTGCGTGAATTACGCGAGGCCGGTGGTGACATGAACCGCATTGAAGCGTGGCACAACTATTATCCGCGGCCGGAAACGGGCCTAGATGCAGGCTGGTACGCCCGCAAGAATGAATGGTTACATGATCACGGCATCAAGACGATGGGGTTTGTTCCCGGTGACGGGAAATTGCGGATGCCAATTCAGGCAGGGCTGCCGACTCTTGAAGAGCACCGGGGCGCCAATCCACTTGCGGCGGCCCTTCAGCTGCAGCAGCTCGCCACGGACCGCGTCTACATCGGAGATGAAACCATTAAGGACCACACCCGCAAACAGTTTGCCGCGTACATTCAGAAAGGCAAGCTGCTGCTGGATACGGTCGCGGAATTGCCGGTTCCTCTTTATGAGCGGACCTGGCACAACCGCCCCGATGTTGCGCGGGATGTTGTCCGGTTCGCCGAGTCGCGAGAATTGCAACTGCTCGCCACGAGGCCGGCTGCAACCGGGAAGCGGGTTGCCGGCAGTGTCACCGTCGACAATGATGAATATGGTCGCTATGCTGGCGAAGTTCAAATTGCTCGGCGAGATTTACCAGCAGACAAGCGGGTTAATCTCCTCGGCCAGCTCACTTCGGCCAGCTGTGAATTGTTGCCATTCGTGGATGCGGGGCAAGCAGTGGAATTTTGCAAGCAATAGAGATAGGAGAAACACATTATGACCGAACCGAATTTAGCGGGACTCACGACTGAGACCCGAAATAAGAACACGATGAACCTTGACACCATGAGCGTCCACGACTTTGTTCGCGTCATGAACGCTGAAGACCAAACGGTGCCCGTCAGTGTTAGTCACGCGCTACCAGAAATCGAAACGGCAATTAACGCAATTATTGATTCATTTAACCGTGGTGGCCGTTTGATTTACATTGGTGCCGGAACAAGTGGCCGGCTGGGCGTCTTGGATGCGGCCGAGTGTGTGCCGACGTTCGGTGTTGATCCGGAAATGGTGCAGGGCTTCATTGCTGGCGGCTCAAGTGCCATGACCGTCGCGGTTGAAGGTGCAGAAGATTCACTGGAACTCGGCAAAGCGGACCTGGAGCAGGCCAAGCTGACCGCTAAGGATACGGTGGTTGGCATTGCTGCAAGTGGGCGGACACCGTACGTTGTTGGCGGTCTGGACTATGCGAATGAAGTCGGTGCCCACACCGTGAGCCTAGCTGCCAACAGCGATGCGGTTATTAGCAAGCACGCCAAGATTGCGATTGAGGTTCCCGTCGGCCCCGAGATTCTGACGGGCTCGACACGCTTAAAGTCGGGGACGGCCCAGAAGCTCGTGCTGAACATGCTGTCAACGGGCTCAATGGTTGGCATCGGCAAGGTTTACAAAAACTTGATGGTCGATGTCCGGCCAACCAACGAGAAGCTGGTTGCCCGCAGCAAACGTATCATCCAGCAGGCCACTGATTGCGATGAAGCGACAGCGTCCAAGGCGTTTGCCGATGCGGACCAGAACGTTAAATTGGCAATCGTGATGGTTCTCACGGATTTGGACAAAGACGAAGCACGCGCCCGGCTCGACCGGGGCAAGGGCTTTATCCGGGCGGCAATTAAATAGAGGAATTAATGTTGTGTGTCCGCTATTCCCGAGTGATTCAGGAACTTGCGGGCGTGGGTATACGGGTCAACGCGTGCAGGTGCACGCCGCATCCGTAGTCTAGGAGGATATTATGGCTGAAGATAAATACAGCGTAATGGGCCAGGCCATCTTTGATCATGTTGGTGGGCCAGGCAACGTTGAAAAATTGATTCACTGCATGACGCGTGTCCGGATGACGATTCGCGATTACGACAAGGTCGACATGGAGGGTCTGAAGAAGATTCCCGGCGTGCTCGGCGTGGTCGAGGAAGACACGCTCCAGGTTGTCATCGGCCCCGGTGCCGTCAACAAGGTCGCCCTGGCAATGGTGAACAGCGTCGGGGTTGAACTTGGGGAGACTTTCCCGAGCGAATCCACGCACGCAAGCAACAAGGAGGCCGTTAACGCCAAGGCCGCCGAAGTCCACGCAGCGCAGAAGGCTAAGCTCAAGCAGACCTGGTGGCGCCAGGTTTTGCAGGCAATCTCTGGAATCTTCATTCCACTGATTCCAGTCTTCGTTGGTGCCGGGCTTGTTTCCGGGATTGCCGCGATTCTGTCCAACTTGATGGTTGCCGGAACCATTGGCAAGAACTGGACCGACATTATTACGGTCCTCAAAGTTATCAACGGTGGGCTGTTCAGTTACCTCGCGATTTACGTTGGGATTAACTCCGCAACTCAGTTTAAGAGCACGCCAGGGATTGGTGGTGCCATTGGGGCGATGACCCTGTTGCCAGGGGTAGTCGCACCGGTCACAATCACGAACATCTTCAACGGTCAGCCACTTGCTGCCGGACAAGGTGGGATCATCGGCGTTATCTTCGCCGTTTGGATTGCTTCCATGGTTGAAAGGAAGCTCCACAAGTGGATTCCTGACTCAGTTGATATTATCTTCACGCCAATGCTGACGCTGCTGGTTGTTGGTGCGTTCACCATCTTCCTGGTAATGCCAATCGCGGGGGTTGTTTCTAGCTCCCTGGTTGGTGCAATTCAGTGGGTATTGAGCGTTGGTGGGGCATTCTCCGGGTTCGTGCTCGGGCTGTTCTTCCTACCAATGGTTATGTTCGGTCTGCACCAGATTCTCACCCCAATTCACGTCGAAATGATTGCAAAACTTGGCTACACGCCACTCCTGCCAATTCTGGCCATGGCTGGTGCCGGTCAAGTTGGTGCCGCAATTGCGCTGTGGATTCGAGCACGTAAGAACAAGAAGCTGACTGGATTGATTAAAGGGGCGCTGCCCGTTGGGATTCTCGGTGTCGGCGAACCTTTGATTTATGGGGTTACGTTGCCACTGGGTCGCCCATTCATCACCGCATGTATCGGTGGTGGTATCGGTGGTGCCGTTATTGGTGGCCTCGGCAACATCGGTGCAATCGCGATTGGCCCTTCTGGGGTTGCGCTGATTCCGCTGATTGCTAATGGTAAGTGGCTCGGCTATGTCTTTGGCCTGCTCGCTGCTTACGCTGGTGGTTTTGTTGCAACGTACTTCTTCGGTGTGCCAAAGAGCGCCATGGTTGATGAAGACGAAGAGGTTGCAGTTGCCGCAGATGCACCTGTTGCCACAGTGTCCGCACCGGAACCAGCAGCTGCTAAGGTTGCCGGCAAGGGTGAACTGGTTGCAACCGCAACTGGGGACTTGCTGCCAATGGATCAAGTGAATGATGATGTGTTCAGTAAGAAAATGGTCGGCGACGGCTTTGCCATTAACCCAAGCATGGGGACAGTCGTTGCTCCTGCTGACGGGACAATCGTCAGTGTTGCCGACACGAAGCACGCGATTATGATGACTACGGCTAACGGGATGGAATTACTCCTGCACCTTGGCCTGGATACCGTCGAGCTTGGTGGTAAGCCATTCACAGTTAACGTGAAGGCCGGTGACACGGTGCACGCGGGTCAGCAGATTGCCCTGATGGATCTTGACGCCATCAAGCAAGCTGGCAAGCAAACAACCGTGATTACCGCGGTGACGAACATGGATGCCGTTGACTCAATCACGCCAATTACCGCTGGCAAGATTGACGAAGGAACCCTCGTTCAGACGGTCGTTACTAAGTAAGAGCACACAAAAAGAGTTCAAGACGCTGTCTTGAACTCTTTTTGTGTGCTGCGGAGATTTTAATTAATTCCTACTTCACGTATTCTTTGACCGCGGCAACGAGTGCGGGCACGTTGTTAACGATGGTCCCGTTCAGCTTAATCAGCCCGGTGGTGTAGAGGTTCAGGTAGTGGAACTGGTTCTCGGCAATCGTCGCGAGTGCGGCCAGCTTCTTTGAGTTGGTGGCACCCTGCTGGCGGGAGTCGGTGTACAGGCCAATCATGGGGATGCCCTTCGCGTAGGCGACCCCGATTTCACTGGCAACGCCGGCGTCAATGGAGATGCCATCGAGGACGGCGATGACCAGGTCGCTGCCGACCAGCTCGTCCGTGTCGGCCAGCGCAATCATTTTGGAATCAGCGTATGCCTGCTTGTCGTTAATCGCCGCGTTCTCTTGGGGCAGGTAAATGTTGATGCCCGGAATTTCACTGCGCAGCTGCGCCACAATGTTGGCGTTAAAATCAAAGTCAGCCTGACTAAAGAGGCCGTTAGCAAAATAAATTTTCATGTTTTGGCAAAGTCCTTTCCTGTTCTAGCGTAAACTCAACTTCACAACTGCCTCCACGCGGGCGGTCTCGGGGAACATATCGACCGACTGAATGTAGTCAACGCGGTACGTCTTGCTCAGGTGCACCAAATCGCGCGCAAGGGTGGATGGGTTGCAGCTGACGTACACGAAGCGCTTCGGTTTGGCCCGGAGCAGGGCGGGGATGAACGCGCCCTCAAGCCCGGTGCGCGGTGGGTCCACAATCACGGCGTCGGGCCGGTAGCCTTCATCCAGCCACTTGGGCAGCACGTCTTCGGCTTTCCCGGTAACGTATTCCGTGTTCGTGAAGCCGTTGCGTTCGGCGTTGGCCTTGGCGTCCTCGATTGCGGCGGGAATTGTGTCCATCCCGCGCACGGAGCCGGCCGCGCCGGCGAGTGCGAGCCCGAGCGTGCCGACACCACAATATGCGTCAACCAGTTTGTCGCCGCGGTGCAGGTCGAGGGCGGCCAGTGCTTCTTTGTAAAGCACCGCGGTCTGCTCTGGGTTCAGCTGCAGGAATGCTTGCGGCGAGAGGTTGTAGGCGATGCCGTTGATGATTTCGGTGATGTACTGGGATCCCGCGAGCAGCGTGGTTGTGTCACCCCAAATCTGACTGGTGCGGCCCTTGTTCACGTTCTGGCTGATGCTGACAACGGCGGGCAACTCCGTGGCGATGGCCTCGAGCAGTTTTTCCTTGTGCGGCAGCTTCTGCGAATTGGTCACGAAGGTTACCTGCACCTCACCAGTGGCGGCTGATTCCCGGACAACGAGGGTTTTGATAATCCCGGAGTTGGCTTTTTCATCATACACTGGAATTTGGAGCCGTTCGATGATGGCGCAAAGGCCCGTGATGACCTGCATTGTCAGTTTGCGCTGCGTGGCAAAAGTCTGCAGTGGCACGAGTTCGTGGCTGCCAGGTTTGTACAGACCGGCGCGGACGTGGCCATCCACCATGCGTACGGGGAACTGCGCCTTGTTGCGGTAGTGCAGGGGACTTACGGCGCCAATGGTTGGGCGCACGTCGTAATGCTGCCAGCCGGCGGGTTTGAACTTGGCCAGCGACTGATTGATTACGTCGGTCTTGAATTTGAGCTGGGCCGGATAACTCAGTGCGCCGAGCTCAACGCCGCCGACGTGTCCGTAGTTTGGATCGACGGGGGTGACGCGGTCGGGCGATTGTTTGCGGACACGGTGGGTCTTAGCTTCCAGATACCGGTCGTGCACGGCCGTGACCTCGGCGACCACGACTTCATCCGGCAGGGCGCCGGTCACAAAGGTAATTTTGCGGCGGTAGTACCCGATACCCGCGCCGTTGATGTCCATGCGGCGGATGGTGAGGGGGAAACGGTCGCCGACTTGTACTTCATTTTGCATTGCCAAAGAAATTCTCCTTGATGTGTCCATTTGGTATTGTCCGCACATGGACGATACTCAGTTAAAAACATTATCCCACAAATTGGCAGAGTTCGGTATAATGGTTAAGAGAAAGCGAATTCTTAAGTTCGCGGTGCGGCCGGCGGGTTTTGCCGACCAGGAAAGGATTATGTGATGAAGATTAGTTTTAACAACCCCACCTCCAAGAAACAGAAGGTCACCATTTGGCACAACGACCAAGAACAAATCGTGCCAGCAGGGACAACCATTGATTTGCACGTGCAAAAGGGCGACACCGTCAAGTACCGTGTCGGCAAGTTTGCCGCGGTACATACGATTGATTTCCAGTCAACGAGCGCTCACTTCATCATTGAACCCAACACGAAGTTGCAGGCAATTGCCTTTGGGGTCATCCTGGTTGCGCTGGTGATTTTGTACTTCATCGGCGTAATGGAAAAGACCATCGTCATCGTGCCGGTCGTCGTGGTTTGGCTGATTGGCTATGAAGTCGCCCTCTACAGCAATTCGTACCGGACGAAGGTAGAGCACTGATGTCGAAATTGACGGCGGTGCTAATCTGGGCGCTCCTGATTGTGCTGGCAATAGTGGGTTTTATGCTGCGCAGCGCCGCGTTTTTGGGGACCGTCCTCACCGTGATGTTGACGCTGGTGCTGCTTTCCATCTTGGGCGCCTTGGCCAAGCGGCGCAAATAGCGTGACGGCTGCTCCGCGCTCCGGGGTTTGGCTTGCGGAGACGCGAGCGCATGGCAAACGCAGTGCAGGTTGCTCCCACACCATATTAATTATTCCGCGCATAAAACATGGGGCGTGATCGACAGGTTTTGTCGGTCACGCCCCATGTTTTGGTTCACTGCTACTTTTTCTTCGCCTTGCGCTTCTCCTCGGCCTTGATGGTTAGTTGCTTGAACAAGTTGTACAGGTCCGCGTCGTGGTTATCGGTGCCCCAGTAGAAGGTCGGGACGCCGCTATCGACGGATGGTCGCCCGTTCAAAACGTCGTACATGCCGGTAACGTTCGGGACGGAGGTGATAATGAGGTCTGGCACCTCCTGCGTGTCGGAGTTCATGATGCGGATGGTGCTGGAATCCCTCAGGTAGTTCAACATGTCGCGCGTGATGAAGCTCTGGGCCTCCATCTCGAGCTTGACGTTCAGCGTTGGTGTCGTGTAGAAATCGGCCAGCTCGGGGATGAAGACGGTGAATAGTGACTGGGCAATAGCTGGCAGGTACCGGTGGAACAGGTGACACTCATCCGTTTTCGGTAGGCCTTCAATGTAGTCCGTAATCTTCTTGAGCAGCGGTGCACCACTTTCGAGCAGTTCACTGGTGTCCGCGAAGTCACTTGGCTTGACGAAATTCCCGTCCATGACGTAATACAGGAACACCACTTTGTACATATTGGTCATCAGCACCTTATCCGCACGCAGGTGGAGGGCCTCCGGGTTCTCCAGGTCGGCAGTGAGCGCGTCAAACAGGCCCGTCACGAAGCGGTCGACGGGATTGTTGAAGCTGCTGAGGTATTCACGCAGCTGGGCGCTGGCACGGGTATCCTGGGTGGACATGATGGTTTGGCCGATGCGGGCACAGTAGTAGTAATTACGCTCGGCGTGCAGGGTGCTTTCCGGATAATCAGGGAAGTATTCCTGGGTGAAAACCAAGTTGTCCAGTTCGCCAAAATTCCGTAAGAGTAGCTGCAAGCGCGGATTAACCGTGAAGAAGTGGCCCTGCTGCATCCGCATCAGCTGGACGCCAATGGTGATTATGTTGCGCTTGGTGGCGACACTCAGGTGGTCGATGCCGAGTGCGTTATCGCTTGCGTCATTGATGATGTTGAAAACCTTTTTGACCTGGTCGCGGTCAACGTTGGTAAACGGCCATCCAGCCCCGCGGTAGCCTTCGTTGTAGAAGCTGGTGAGGAGCTGCCGAATTACTAGTTCGCCACCGTGAATTTCCCAGGTGCCGGGGTCGATTTGGATACGATTGTTCTGCAAAAAATCGCGGAAGGGTTCAACCCGCCGGCGCAACGTCGACATGCTGATGCCACATTCACGGCAGAATTCGGTGACGTTAATGCCATCATTCTTGAAGACCCGGTCGAAGAAACAGAAGGTAAGGGAGTTTTGCAGCAGGTGGAAACGGTAATTGTCGACGTGAATGCCCTCGGCCACCTCGTTGAAGGACATTTCGTTTTCCGGCTCGGCATTTTCCACCGCATCCGTCGAGCGTTTGACCATTGAATTCATAACACAGTCTTCGCCGGTGAACGTGTGGTGCTCCTCAAGGTTTGCCTGCATGTGGCGCAGGTCGGCCATGATGTCCTGGTAAGCGTTGTATGTCTGCTGGTACGATAACCCAAGTTGCTTACTGAGCTTGTTAATCGTGAATGGCGCGCCGTTAAGCGATTTCAGTAATTTGAACAGGCGGTACGTCGTGTCGGCGTGCTTGTCAAAAAAGTATGCTTCAAACATAAGGTGCCTCCAGACAATAAATTACCTTAATTATAACATTATTTGACTTTTCCACTACAATTTGGTGAATGTTTGTGCAGCAGGTTATCCAAAAAGATGGTGTTCTTAAAACCGCTTACGTCCCAGTTGCATTTGACGCGGGCGTGGGTGTATTCTACCATTAAAGCAAACGTATGTACGAAAGAGGAAAAACCATGCCAACCATCACGCGGATCACAGCTCAGAAGCGGTCAGGACGCTACAATATTGATTTGGACGGGCATTACGCCTTTCCGGTTGCGGAATCGACGCTGATCAAATACATGCTCGCCAAGGGGATGGAGCTCACCGATGCGGAAGTTGCGGCCCTGCAGCACGAGGATGAGGGCGCGCGTGCCTTCAGCAAGGCGGTCGGTTACCTCGCCAGCACGCCGCGCACGATTCACCAGGTGCAGGTGTATTTGGCGGACAAGGACTTCCCCGAAGAGGCCATCACCAGCGCGATTGACCGCCTCGTTGACCTCAAGTACCTGGACGACCGGGCGTATGCGGCGGAGTTTATCGCCGCAAATGGGCGTGGCGGTGACCGCGGCCCCCGCATGATTCAGCAGTGGCTCAAGCAGCGCGGGGTCGATGACGACACCATCAGCGACGCGCTGGCCAACCAAAGCGAGGCGGATGAACTGGCAATTGCGCGGCGGGTCGCCCACAAGATTCTGCGCAGCCCCGGCAGCCGCAGTTTCGGGGCGCTCATTCAGCGCGTGAATCAGACCCTGATGCAAAAAGGGTTTAGCCACAACGTCATCATGGCCGCCATCGAGGCCGAAAACCCGGAAGAGGATAGCGACCGTGAAGCAGACTTGCTGCGGAGTCAGGCTGAAAAAATTTGGGCACAAAAGCGAACACTTGAGCCATACCAGCGCCGGATGAAGACCAAGCAGAGCCTGTACCGCAAGGGTTTTGACCTGGACGACATCGACCGTGTCCTGGATGATTTGGAATAGTGCTTTTGCATGATGAACACGGGCGGTATATACTTCTAGAGAAGTCAAAAAAGAAAGCTGGGTGTCTCTATGCCGATTCCCAAAGAAGGCGACTATGTAGCCATTCAAAGCTACAAGCACAACGGGAAATTGCACAGGATATGGCGGGACACGATGGTCCTCAAGACCAGCGAGGACGCACTCATTGGGTGTAATGACCACACGCTCGTTACGGAGAGTGACGGCAGGCGGTGGGTCACCCGTGAGCCTGCAATTGTATATTTTCACCGACACTACTGGTTTAACGTCATCGCGATGATTCGTGATGGCGGCGTTAGTTATTACTGCAACTTAGGTAGTCCGTTCACGCTCGACGGCGAGGCACTCAAGTACATCGACTATGATCTCGATGTGAAGGTCTTTCCTGACGGGGAAAAGCGGCTGCTCGATGTTGACGAGTACGAAGATCACAGTCGTTTGTGGCATTACCCGCAAACGACAGATCACATTTTGAAGACGAATGTCCGCATCCTGGTTGACTGGATTAACCACGGGAAGGGTCCGTTCTCCCAAGCGTACATTGATTTGTGGTATAACCGTTACCTGCAGTTGTCGCACCATGCCTGAGTAATACCCAAGAGGCGGCCAATCAGAATGTCTGGTTGGCCGCCTTTTTGCGCAAAAAAAAGCGGCCAGAACTGCGCTTCCGCAATTCCTGACCGCTCGTGATTGGGTATCTAGGGATCGAACCTAGGATTATGGATTCAGAGTCCACTGCGTTACCACTTCGCTAATACCCAATGATGTGTTGCTCAAACAACGTATATAAATATACCTATTAATTGGTCCTTCGTCAACCGTTGACTTTAATTTATTGTGAAAAAAATTCAACAGGTGCGACTTTAGTAACGTTTGTGCAAAATGTGCATTGATTAGTAACGACATCTGCGAAATTCGTGTACACTAGAGTATAGAAGATACTTGGGGGTACCGAATAATGGAAACCAAAGAACCGATTAACAGCCCAGCCCTCCGTTTTATCGGACGGGCATACACTGAGGCGTTTGCATCTGAGAATGGTTCATATCAGGAGGCGTGGGACGAGTTCACTGACAGTGGCGCGTTCGCCAAGCTTGATGCCCAAACGGACAAGCCAAACCGCAGCAGCCTGGTCGTCTTTTCACCATATGGGAGCATGGTTTACTGGATTGGCAGCGTCATGCCGGCTGACACGCCCGTTCCCGCTGGCCTGCAGAAGTATGATTTGCCCGCATACACGGTTGCGCGGCTGGCGAAAAAGTCAACGATGATGCTCACGGCCTACCCCGTGGAGGTGGCAATCCAGCAGGGTTCCACCGCGCTCGACATGGCCGGCTTCCAGCTGCCAGAATACATTGGGCAGACCGCGGCACCTTACTATGTTGAGCGGTACAACCTAAATGATGGCAAGGTAGCAGAGGTTGAGTACACCGTTTACGTTGGTGCCGACAAAGATTACGGTTTCGATGATATTGACTAATACCAAACAAAAAAGTGTGAGCCGCGAAGCTCACACTTTTTTTGCGCCCCAAGTTACGGGAATAGTATTTGGTTTGTGCCGGTCACGTAGAAGACGTAGAGCACGGCGACCAGTGCGTTCACCGCAAACGAAATCAGGATGATGCCGAAGCGGAAGGTGAATGGGTGGTAGGTTCCAGACCAGTACCGTGCGCGACGGCGGCCGTTGAACCTGATTGCAATGATCAGCAGCAAGACTGTGACTATGATTTGAACGCCCGCACCCACTGTGATTAATGCGCTTGTCCCGCTTTGGGCTAGAAAAAGGTAGCATGCGGCGGCGAACGCATCGAGAATAATTGCGATAATTGTCATGGTGGCTCCTCCCTCGATATTACTATTATTATCGCATATTGAGTGCCTTTGGAAAATCACTTTCGCTGTCCGGCAGCGTAAGTGGTTTTGCTGAGTTAGACCAGTGGCGTCGCTCCGCGTTGTGGGGTTTGGCCTCCGGGTCCGGGCTGGGCCTCGGGTGTGCTTCGCCGTGGTCGCTGTGGCGGTCGTCTGGAGCCGGAAAACCGCCGTCTCCAGACTAAAAATTTAGCTTTGCATCGTCGCAGTTAGTATTTAGCGCTTAAGATACTTAGCATGTTGACGCTCGTTTCCTCTTGTAACCTAGACCTGACAGCTCCTCACACAAATCTAAATTTTTCCCTCAAGAAAACACGATGTGCCAACTGCAAAAAACGCAGTCGTCACATCGTGTTTTCTTGTTGCCACAGCTGGGCGGCACACCCGAGACCCAGCCCGGACCCTCCGGCCAAACCCCACAACGCTCCGCTGGATAATAGTCAAAAGCTCGGTCATTTCCAGGTGGCAACAACATTAGGTTAATCGTTCGAGGGTGAAAGACTCAGATTTGATAAATCCTTTATGCTCTGCTGAAGAAACCTCGGTAAGGTTTTCTTTTAACCACGTCGTAGCGACTGGGCGGGGTCGGTGCGCGTGTAGTGCGGCTGGGATTTTCCTGTGAAAGCTATGGTGAGAGAAGACCAATGCGTTTTTTGCATTGGGCTTCTCCACACCATAGCCGGCAAAAATTAAGACCCGTCAGGAAGAGCAAAGTTTCCCAGCAGGTCTTAACAATACGTATTAAGTTTGTGACCCTAAAAACCAGATTCGGGGCTCAATTTTTAGGTTGAAGACCCCGAACTTGGGGCTTCAACCGGCCGCACGGACCGCGACCGGCCCCGCCCAGTCGCGGTCCCTGTACCACTCAGTACCCATCAAGTACAAAACCACTGACGATGCCGGACAGCGTGAGCCGTAAGCTATCCTTACAGGTTCTTGTCCATGTTGAAGGTCAGCTGGGACAGGTTAATGCCTTCCATGATCATTTGGTTGATCTGGTCCTTCACCCCGGCCTTGGTTGTTGCCACAATCTTGTGGTTTGCGTCGGTCAGGAAAGCGGTGAGTTCCTTGCCCGTAAGTTCAGCAGCCGCTGCGTCGGTAGCTGCGACGTGCTGGCGGTACTGACGGTATAGCTCGGTCAAGAAGTCGCGGTTTTGCTGGATGAACTTGCTGTAGTGGCTTTCGGTGAGCATCGATTGCGTCCGGAACAGCCAGTAAGCGGAGTCCGCGTCGACGTCCATCTTGAGCGGCGTAGTCTCGTAGGATGGGTCGGTGTCGTTTGCGTTCGTGTAGAAAGGAACGTACGGGCTGAATTCTGGGTAGCCCAGGTTCAGCCACATGAGTCCGGCCAGGCCTTCGTCTTCGGTGTCGCGCACCTGCAAAACGTGGGAGTTCTGCGTCCGGTTGAGGCCGATTGGGCGGTAACGCAAACGGTCCGCATCGCTGCCGTGGCCGAGTGGGTCAAAGCGGGTCTCGTTGTAGTGGCTACCCAGGATTTGGGCGATGTCTTCAACCGCAATCTTGTGGTCGGTGTACATAATGAAAGGCAGCTCAGCTGATTCTGGTTCTTCTGGGACTTCTGGGTTCAAAATGTGGTGGGCGTACCAAACACGTGGGGTGTTGTAGTGGCGGTCCTTCTCGTTCATCGTGCCGAAGATGTGGCGGAAGTTCCAGCCAGTCTTGTCTGGGTTCAGGTGGTTGTCAGCGACGAATTCCTGAATGCCGGCACTCCAGGCGAAGTTGTCGGTGTCGTTGAAGTCGACCTGCTGGATGGCAACCTGGTTAGCCGCAACGGCGTAGGCATCATCGGGAATGCGCTGCGCAACCCAGTGGTGCCCCGTGACGATTTCCATGTACCAGACGTTATCCTTGTCCGAGAACAGCACGGAGTTACCAGCGGGGGAGCCGTACTGCTTGATCAGCTGGCCCAGGTACTCAACCCCGTGACGGGCGGATTCAATGAAGGGGAGGGTCATGTTCACGATGAGGTCTTCATCGAGGCCGTCCTTAACGAGTGGGTCGATGGCCAAAGTCCGTTCGTTACCGTACGTACTTTCCGTGGCGGACATGGCCACGTTCTTCTCGTTAATCCCGCTTTCTTCGTAATCACCTAGGTGGGCATTGTCCACGTTCGGCACGGCGTTGTAACGGTAGCCGTTTTCTGGCAAATCCGCCTCGAAACCGTTCAGTGGTGACTTAACGTGCAGACCTTTTTGGCCCTTCCAGGCTGGATGCATGTAGAAGCGCTGCGGTGTGAGCGGCAGGAAAGTGTCGTCGTTACGCGCAATCAATGTGGTGCCGTCCAAGCTGGCATTCTTACCAACCAGGATGGAGGTGCAGGCTGATTCAGTTGTCATAGAATTAACTCCTCTTTTATAGCCCCAATGGCCGTTATTCCCCGGCGGCAACTAATTGCTCGGCCGCCGCCAGCTTATACTTCCTATTTACGATACTACGCCGATGATTGGTAAAAGCAATATGGGCGGCCCCAGATGTTGGCAAACCGTAACTTCTGCACTGCTTAAGCGTTGTAAAACTGCATTACCCATTATTAGGACAGGAAGAGGAGACGAAGCCATCATTTAACTGCGGCAAAATGTGCGAATATTGCCAGCAAGGCCGCGGCGGGGAGGGGTGGCCGCCGCGTTAAACGTTAGGTGGGCGCTGTGGCAAAATTGGTGCGGCGACTCAATTGTCACATTTTTTGCCGCAAAACTGTTGACGAACATCGCAAAACCCGGTATAGTAATATTCGTTCCTGTTACGGAGCACAGCTTATTGGGTATTAGCGAAGTGGTAACGCAGTGGACTCTGAATCCATAATCCTAGGTTCGATCCCTAGATACCCAATCATTCACAAGAAGAGGAAAATTCGCATTGCGGATTTTCCTCTTCTTTTCTTTCAGCCCAGACACAAAAAAGGTCAGAGCGACATGCGCTCTGACCCGTCTTCTATTCAAATGCTAATTGAACGACGTATTTGCCCTGCACTGGCAGGTGACAGCCGGTGAACCAAATGATGTCCGGCACGGTCGTCGGTGCTTCCGGACTGATTAGCCGGGCCATCCACGCGACCAATTCGGGTTGGGTGCGGATGAAGCCCTCGTCAAGCGACAGGGCGTGCAGCCGGTTTTCCGGGAACAGCTCCGCGCCACTGGGGAACAAGACGTGATCGGTCACGAGCAGCATGACCTCGTTCTTGTAGTGCAGCCGCGTTGGCTGGTAGCTTTCCGGGTGACTCTTAAGGTACCTAAAGACTTTGGTTAGGGTGACGGACTTGTCCATACGCTGACCTCCACGTTCCGTTTATGTATACGTTCATTTTAGCACAGCCGGCATTGGGGCGCATTAAAACCAGTTGTTGCCAAAACCGAGGCGGCGTGACCACCGGCAAGCTGGTTGAGGCCGGGCTGCACGTTTTGTAAGAATGTGAAAATGTTGCGCCTTTTTCAGACTTGTGGTTGCATTTTCAGAAAGCCAGAGTATAATGACAAAGTGTCACATGACAACGTGTCATCAAAACTCTTGGTGACGAATCAATCTAGAAGGGAGTGGTGGTTGTGCCAAAAGCAACATTTTTCCGTTTGCCGGACGAGAAGCGTAACCGGCTTCTCGACGCCGCACGGACCGAATTCGGACGGACCCCGTTTGTGAAGGCGTCCGTATCGAATATCATTGAGCTGGCGGGCATTCCGCGTGGGAGTTTCTACCAATATTTCGAGGATAAGCAGGATATCTTCTACTACATGCTTGAAGTTGAGGGTGGCTCTGCCGTGGAGCACCTGAAAAGGAACTCGTTGCGAATAAAGGTGATATTTTTGCCACTTTGCATCACTTCTTTGAGTGGATGCTCGATTCAATGATGCAGAACAAGAACCGCGACCTGTTCCGCAACATCATAACCGAGATGGATTTTCGGACCGCATCACACACGAGCTTTGGCTCAGAAAACCATAAGGGGCCGGAGTTCAGGACCTTCCTGTACGAGCATGTGGACCTAAGCAAGCTGCAGCTTGAACAAAAAAGCGACCTTGACGTCCTGATGCACTTCGCTGTGGGGAATTTCTTCCAGACGCTGACGCACTATTACACTGCGCAGAACACGGAGCGCGAAATCACCATGAGCGATGCCAAGCGCAGGGTGCACCTCGGCCTTGACTGGCTGGAGTACGGTGCAAGTAGTGAAGTACCCGTGCGTCAAGATTAGGTGCGTTTCCTCTATAAATAAAGTCACGAAGAATATGCAATACGTATACATGTAAGGAGTGCTTATGCTAAAAGTCGCTAAGGGCCGGATGTCCATTTGGGTGGTCTTCGGTTCCGTACTATTTATGATTGTGCAGGTTATCAGTAGCCTGTACTTACCAAACCTCACGTCCGACATCGTTAACAACGGGGTCGCAACGGGGGATATTGATTACATCTGGCGCGTTGGGGGCAAGATGGTCATCTTCGCGCTGATAAGTGTCCTGGCGTCGGTCTGCAACGTCTTCCTCGCAGCCCGTGCGTCCCAGAAGCTGGGGGCCAACCTGCGGAAGGATGTTTATCGCAAGGTTATCAACTACTCACACGATGAAATGGACAAAATCGGCAGCAGTAGTCTGATTACGCGGACGACTAACGACGTTGTGCAGATTCAAAACGTTGTGATGATGTTCCTGCGCATGATGATCATGGCACCAATCATGCTCATCGGGGCCAGCTTCCTGGCTTACCAGAAGAACCACACGCTGACCATGATTTTCATCATCGTCATTCCAATTCTGATTGTCATCATGGGTTGCGTGATGTACTTTGCCGTGCCGCTGTTCAAGGCGATGCAGCAAAAGACCGATAACATTAACCTGGTATTCCGTGAAGGTCTGACTGGGGTGCGCGTTATCCGTGCATTCCGGCAGGATCAGTTCGAACAGGACCGGTTCGCGGCCGTCAACAAGGATTACACTGACAACGCCGTGAAGGTCTTCTCCATCATGGCCGTCATGGTCCCAGTCATGACCCTGGTGATGAGTGGCACCAACATCGGGATTACCTGGTGGGGCGGTCACCTCATCGCCCAGCAAGCCATGGACACCGGGAACATGATTGCGTTCATGACGTACGCGATGCAGATTCTCATGAGTTTCATGATGCTCGCGATGATCTTCGTGTTCATACCGCGTGCTCAGGCCTCTGCAGTCCGGATCAACGCCGTTCTTGACCAGACCACGACGCTCAAGAACAAGGAAAACGGCGTCCAGAACATTAACGACGCCGACCCAGATTTGCACTTTGATCACGTTAACTTCCGGTACCACCACGCGCAGGAACCCGCACTTACTGGGGTTGATTTCCACGTGCATGCTGGCCAAACGCTGGCGATTATCGGGGGGACCGGTTCCGGTAAATCGACCTTGGTTAACCTAATTCCGCGTTTTTACGACGTCGAAAAGGGTGCCGTCAAGATTAACGGCCACGACGTCCGCGATGTGGACATGAAGGACTTGCGGAATGCCGTCGCGTTCGTGCCCCAAAAAGCCAACCTGTTTACTGGGACCGTCCGCGATAACCTCAAGTACGGTAACGAGAACGCAACGGATGAAGAACTGTGGCACGCACTAGAGATTGCGCAGTCGAAGGACTTCATCAGCGCTAACCCTGAAGGTCTCGACTACCCCGTTGAACAGGGTGGGGGTAACTTCTCCGGTGGGCAGCGGCAGCGTCTTGCGATTGCCCGCGCACTGGTTAAGGACGCCTCAATCTACGTGTTCGATGACTCATTCTCCGCACTGGACTTCAAGACCGACGCCAACTTGCGCAAGGCCCTGAAGGATGACGCAAAGATTAGTGGGCGCGTTGTGGTCATTGTTGGCCAGCGTGTCTCAACGGTTGCGGACGCCGACCAGATTGTTGTCCTTGATGAAGGGAAGATGGTTGGTCTCGGAACCCACGCCGAACTTAAGGCAAGCAACGAAACCTACCAAGAAATCATCAATTCACAAATTCGGAAGGGAGATGAAGCATAATGGCTGAAACAAAAGCACCTCGTGCTGGTGGGCACGGGCCAATGGGTCGCGGCGTCGTTGAAAAGCCCAAGAACTTCTGGGGCACGACCAACCGGCTGATGAGCTACATGCACAGTCGTCTCCTTGGTCTTGCGTTTGTTGTGATCATGGCGATTGCTTCCACGATTTTCCAAATCCGGACCCCAAAGATTCTGGGTGAGGCAACGACCGAAATCTTCAAGGGTGTGATGAAGGGTCAGGCAGAACAAAAAGCCGGGATTCATTTCACCCAGTACCCAATTAACTTCGACAAGATCGAACATGTTGTGGTGATTGTTATCGCCATGTACCTGGCGAGTGCCGTCTTCAGTTTCCTCCAGCAGTTCATCATGACCCGCATTAGTCAGCGGACCGTTTATGACCTGCGGAAGGAATTGAAGCGTAAGATGCAGGTTGTGCCAATCAACTACTACGACACGCACAACAACGGGGACATCATGTCCCGTGCCGTTAACGACATGGATAACATTGCCTCCACGCTGCAGCAGTCCTTGACGCAGATGGTTACCAGTACGATGACCTTCATCGGGACGCTGTGGATGATGCTTTCAATCTCGTGGAAATTAACGCTGATTGCCGCGGTCACCGTGCCACTGTCCCTCGTTATCGTCGGGATTGTGGCCCCTAAGTCACAGCGCTTCTTCTCCGCGCAGCAAAAGTCCCTTGGGCTCATCAACAACCAGGTTGAAGAAACATACGGTGGTCAGGTGATCATCAAGAGCTTCAACCGCGAAGACGACATGATTCACCAGTTCGAGGAAGAAAACGACCGTTACTACGCGGCTGCGTGGAAGGCCCAGTTTGTTTCCGGAATTATCATGCCGCTCATGACCTTCCTGAACAACATCGGTTACGTGTTCGTTGCCATCGTTGGTGGGGTGCAGGTTGCTAACGGGACGGTTACCCTGGGGAACGTGCAGGCCTTCCTGCAGTACACCCAGCAGTTCTCCCAGCCTATTAGCCAACTCGCGAACCTGGCCAACACCATCCAGTCCACGATTGCCTCCGCGGAACGTATCTTTGAAGTTCTGGACGAAAAGGACATGGAGAACCCGCACGTTGACGTGCCAGACACGCCAGATGACGGCAACCTGCTCACGCTGGACCACGTTCAATTCGGTTACGGCGACGGCGATTTGCTGATGACGGACTACAACCTGGAAGTTAAACCGGGCCAGATGGTTGCCATTGTTGGGCCAACCGGTGCCGGGAAGACGACCATTATTAATCTGCTCGAACGTTTCTATGACGTCCGGGGTGGATCCATTCGCCTGAAGGGCACCGACACGCGCAACATGACGCGTGAGGAACTGCGCAGCCACTTTGCAATGGTGCTGCAGGATACCTGGTTGTTCACCGGCACTATTTGGGATAACCTCAAGTACGGCCGTGAAGACGCGACGGATGAACAGATTATTAACGCAGCCAAGGCGGCGCACGTGGACTCCTTCGTGCGGCAGCTGCCCGATGGTTACAACACCGTTCTGAACGAAGAAGCTTCGAACATCTCGCAGGGTCAGCGGCAACTGCTGACGATTGCCCGTGCGTTCGTGGCTGATCCAGAAATCCTGATTCTCGATGAGGCAACCAGTTCCGTTGATACGCGAACCGAAGTGCACATCCAGCACGCGATGCAGCGACTGCTCAAGGACCGGACGAGCTTCGTTGTTGCGCACCGTCTCTCCACGATTCGGGATGCCGACAACATCATCGTGATGAACCACGGTTCCATCGTTGAAACCGGGAACCACGACAGCTTGATGGCCAAGAACGGCTTCTACGCTGACTTGTATAACTCCCAGTTCTCCGGGAACGTGGCAATTTAATCTAGTCACACAAATCTTAATTAAGGGATAAGGCCACGCGCCTTATCCTTTTTTTGTGCACTCACGCCTTATTGCCCATTTTTTTGCCGGCGAGTACCCTTTACACTGGACTTGTAGGTAAGAAGAAACCGCATTCATCAACACTTAGTTGAGCGGCGGCTGCATTAATTGCCTGGCCGCTGCGGCCGAGCAAGGTGACACAGAAGGGGGTATTTTTCATGAGCAAGAAGCAATTTGTATTGGGCGTGTTCCTCGGACTGGTTGTGACCAGCGCCGCGTACGTTGCGAACCGTTTGGACCTGTTCCACGACGATGCCAAAGACTACGAGGAATTCGAAGGCCGTTAAAACTGGCATATCGCAGTGACGTAGCTTTTACTTGGTAACTATTTTCTGGCAACCAAGGTAACACGTTAATAGTTAGCAAGCGCAGGAGGATATCTATGAAAACAAAGGCAATTATGATTGGTGCCGGACTGGCAAACATGGCCAGTGCCGTTTACTTGATTCAAGAAGCACACTGGAACGGGGACAACATCACATTCTACTCGCTCGATGACCACGGCAGTAACGATGGTTCCGTGACCACCGACCAGACCGATGAGTACTGGAACAAGAATCACCCCTTGAGCAACACCAAGGGCTACCTGGCCCGCGGCGGGCGGATGCTCAACTACCGGACTTACGTTGACCTGATGGACCTGCTCTCCCGCGTGCAGTCCGTGACCGAGCCGGGGATGACCGCGGCCGAAGACACGTACGACTTTGATGCCAAACACCGCACCTACGACATCGCGCGGCTGCTCCAGGGCGGCAAGGGGATTATCGACGGCGGCAAGATGGGCCTGAACAATGAGGACCGGCTGCTGCTGACGAAATTAATCATGATGCCCGACCGTGAAGAAACCAAGCTGGACAACGTGTCCATCGCCGAATACTTCAAGGACGACCCGCACATGTTTCAGACTAACTTCTGGTACATGTGGGAGACGACCTTTGCCTTCCGGACCAAGAGTTCTGCCCAGGAATTGCGGCGGTACATGCACCAAATGATCTACGAATTCACGCAGATTGAGCACTTGGTTGGGGTTAACCGGACCAGGTACAACCAGTACGAGAGCATCATGATGCCGCTCATCAACTACCTGAAGGACCAGGGCTGCCACATCATTTTGAACCGGCGCGTGACCGATTGGGACTTCAAAGACACGACCATGCAGGATGAAATCACGGTGACCGGCCTCACCATGACCAACACCGAAACTGGCGCTGAAGAGCACGTTGATGTCGATGATGACACCGCGGTAATCTTCACCAACGGCTCAATCACCGACTCGGCCACGTTGGGCGACTTCGACACGCCGGCACCGGAAAACATGGATTATGGTGCCGCCGCGAGCCTGTGGAAGAAGGCCACGGAGCACTTCTACAACCTGGGGAACCCCGACAAGTTCTTCGCCGACCGTGACGCCTCTGAGTGGGTCAGTTTCACCCTGACCACGAAGAACCACGTGCTGCTGAACGAAATCACGCGGATTACCACTCAGCAGCCCGGGAACGCGCTCAACTCGTTCCTGTCTACCACGCCGATCACGCCACTCGGTCAAGTCGACGTCAACATGTCCATTGTTGTCCACCACCAGCCACACTTCACGACGCAAAAGCCAAACGAAACGGTTATCTGGGGCTACTTCCTGTACCCACGCCGGCGCGGCGAATTCGTTCAGAAGCCATACATTGAGATGACTGGTAAGGAGATGCTGCAGGAGCTCATTGGTCAGCTGGCCAAGGTTGATCCTGGCCCCGTCAACATTCGTGAACACGAAGACGCCATCATGGACTCCGTCGTCAACTGCATCCCAGTTTACATGCCATACGCATCCGCGCTGTTCAACAACCGCGCCAAGGCGGACCGGCCAAAGGTAATTCCGGCACACTCAACGAACCTCGCCTTCACCGGTGAGTTCGTGGAGCAGCCTTACCAGATGATCTTCACCGAGCAGTCTGCGGTGCGTTCCGGCGAAATTGCCGCTTACCACTTCGCGGGCATCCCAATGAGTCACCTGGTTGACACACCACGTTACGACAAAGACTTGCCAACGCTGATGCGTGCCACCAAGAAGATGTTCAGCTGAGGCAGTAATGCAGGCTGCACGTTCTTTCGGACCAGATAATTAAGCAAATGAATCGTTAAAGCTCACAGCGGGCACGATGCTGTGGGCTTTTGTTATGGGCTGGTGGGCAGTGGCCACTCCCGCATCAGACAAACCATCGTCCAGGCGAATTGGGCACCGCGGAGCCGGTGCGGCCCGTGCACTCATTCTGCGCGTGATATAATTGGACGCAGAGGTGTGATTAATGAACGATTTAGACAAGTTGAACCGGCTTAACTGCATTGTTGATGCCCGGTTGCGCCACATGGTTAGTTCTGGCGTGACGCCCGGCGTTAGCTTTGCGTTGCTGAGTGGAGACGAGACGTTGACGCAGTATTTTGGCAACGAGAGCACCGCGTCGGTGACTGTGCCGCTGCGCCCGAACATGTACTACGACCTGGCCTCGCTCACGAAGGTGGTGGGGACCACGCCACTGTTGCTGCAGTCGATTCGGGAAGGAAAACTGCAGCTGGACGAAAAGGTGGCCGCTGTGTTGCCCGAGTTCTCCGGCGGTGACGTGACGTTCCGGGAATTGATGACGCACACGTCGGGGCTTGCCGGCTACATCGAGCACCGCGACGAGCTGCCACCAGCTGCGTTGCGGCACGCGTTGTTGACCCAGCTCCACGTGGATGAGAGTCGGGGCACGGCCGTTTACCGAGATTTCAACCTGCTAATCACCGGCTGGGCTCTGGAAAAGGTCAATGGCGGGGTTCCGGTGCAAGAATTAATTACGGCAAATGTGCTTAAACCGTGGGGCCTAGATGCGACCTTTGCGCCGCGGCCAGACCAGGCGGTACCGACCACGTACAGCCCAGCGAATGGGCTGCTGCGGGGGACGGTGCACGATCCCAAGAGTGCGATTTTGGGTGCCCACTCGGCGGCGGCGGGATTATTCGCGTCTCTGCGCGGGATGGTGCGCTATCTGCGGGTCGCCTTTGGGGATGTTGCGGTGCCGAGCGTTCCGGCTAACTGGGCGCGGGCGCTGCAAAAAGACTTCAGCTTGGGCGGCGCCATGCGCAGTGTTGGTTTTGATTTGCGTTACGCGCCGGGCAACAGCCGGCCGTTTCTATACCACACTGGCTACACGGGGACGTTTATCCTGTTTGACCCAACGGAACGGCTTGGCCTTGTAGTCCTGGCCAATCGGGTCCACCCGTTTGTCCACGCAGATTTTCTGCGGCAGCGGGATCTGCTTGTCCACGCCTTTTTGCAGGAGACGAGCACGTGGCACTAAAAAACGGAGAATGAACTGCGTTTGCGCGCGGTTCATTCTCCGTTTTGTTATTGGGCCTTTTGCATAGATTGTTGTTTAATTTTTCCGTGGTGCTGGCGAATCTGTGCCGGATAGCCCAATTGCGTCAGGATTGTGCTCCACTGGAGGTCATGTGAGCGATACAGGTAGGCAACCAGCTGCTTGAGCGGGACCTGAGCGGTTGAGAGGCGGTTGGCCGCGGAAATGGTTGGGCGGGCTTCCATGTGTAGTTGGTGTATGTAATCGTCCACCATCGCCAGCAGTTGTTCGTTAGTTAGGTCGCGCCATTCCTGTCTCGTCATATTGTTCACTCCTTATTCTGTTGATTAGTTATAATATACGATATCGCGCTCTATTTGTCATTAGTTTTGCTTAAATTTCTTATTTTAAAATTTAGGGAATTGTTATATGAAAACTGATGCGGGGGGAAAGGCCGGTAAATCACGGATATTTGCAGCTGCGTGCGTTTGCGGGGTTTGCTAGATTTCTTGCACGTGGCGGAACTGATTGCAAGTAACGTTTAGACGCGCAGAAAAGAGGCAATACATCAAAAAACGCCCCATACCGCAGCAGGCAAGCGCACTGCTCGGTGCGATAATCCCTTTGTGGTTGTCAGATGAAATATCATAATTCATCTGACAATTATGGAGGGATTTTTGTATGCCCA
>NZ_RRYD01000034.1 GCF_004010095.1 Lacticaseibacillus hulanensis
TTCCAAGCGTCCTAACAGCAATTCGGCGTTTTACCTATACGGTAAGGCCGTGCCACAGGCGCTTTATGCCTACCGTCAAATTTCTTGTTACTTGTATTTGCCCCCCTATTAGATACTGGGGGGTAAATTGCGGTCGGCTGGCGCCGACCGCCGCCTAACGGCGCTTGCGGCTTTCGCTTCGCACGCCGTGCGCCACGGCATCGTGGACGATCCTCCTTTAGCAGCCCAGTTCAAGTGTTAGTCAATAAACACGAAACTGCTTATTTTTAGTTTAGCAGGCAGATGTTAGCCAGTCAACCTTATACTGCTTGACAAATAACACTAAAATTGCTTTAATTTTAGCAAAAGAGTTTCATTTCATGTTCATTTGCCGTCACACCGGCAATCACACACAAGATTCGAGGCAATGTTATGTTCGGAAAGAAACCCGACCAGATCGAAACAAAGATTGGTCTCAATATCAAACGCATTCGTAAAGCCCAAGGATTGACGCAAAAGGACTTAGCTGATGAGCTAGGCATCATCGAGCAAACTGTATCTAAAATCGAACGCGGCGTGTTCACCCCGTCTGCTGACACGATCATGCAGGTTTGCGATGCGCTCAACGTCACGCCTAACGAGTTGATGCTCGACAATCCAGAGATGCAGAAGTGGCAATCGGAGAGGCTTGAACATCAAGAACATTCCATCAATGGTTTCATGGACGATATTACCCGCGCGCAACAACTATTTGCTCAAGCAGACATCGCGCGCGACGCCAAGGATACAGATACAGAAAAAGCGTACCTGGATCAGATCATCCAAATGTACGCTTGGCAGAACAAAGATATTCGTGAAATTGCCGAGTGGCTAAATCGGCGGCACCTCAACGATTATTTACAGAAGATGCAAACCGAGGTGCGGCAAGCGCTGATAGCGAACCACAAAAGCTAACCATCTTAATGCATTTCCCACGCCTGCGTCGCGGCTTGTACGGCGTCCCATGGTGCACCCAACGGCGGAGAATACGATAGATCTAAATCACTCATTTCTGCAACTGACATGCCATTGTATATGGCCACAGCATAAATGTCATTACGTTTCGCCACCTCACTGCCATATGCGCCAATCAACTGAGCACCCAGCAAACGCCCAGAATTGCGATCACCGATGATTTTGATGGTAATTGGCTTTGATCCAGGAATATAGGCTTTGTGATCATCGGGAACAGAAACTTGGTCAATCGGGTCAAATCCCGCAGCACGTGCTTCCTGGGTAGTTAATCCGGTTCTTGCGGCAACCAAACCAAAAATCTTCAATACTTGCGTCCCCACGACGCCTTGGAAAACAGCGGGATGTCCAGCAATGTTGCTGCCTGCCACCCGTCCTTGCTTGTGCGAAGTGGTGCCTAGTGGTAAGTATGTCGAGTTCAGTAAGCGGTGTTTGGTCGCGACCAAGTCTCCAGCTGCCCAAACATCCTTGAGTGAGGTGTGCATTTGATCGTCAACTTGTACGGCGTCATGCTTATCTAACGTTGCGCCCGCCTGTTCTAACAGCTCGGAATTTGGTGTAACCCCCGTGACGACTAATAATAAATCAAAGTCAGCAATACGAACCTCTTCTTTGCCAAACTGCACGGAGATTCCTGCTACTCTTGGTGAAATTTTTGAAACACTTGCTTCGGTAATCACTTCGATATCATGTGCGAGTAGCTCTTGGTGAACGATTTTTCCCAAATCACCGTCAAGGGTGCTGAGGACTTCACCCCCGCGCTGAAAAATCGTTACTTCCAAGTTTCGATGACGTAAGGCTTCCGCCATTTCAAGTCCGATGTATCCAGAGCCAAGGATTGCGACGCGTTTCATCGTCGGTTGCGATAACAATTCCTCGATTGCAAAGTAATCTGCCATGGTGTGCAAGACCCGAATTCGTGCATGAGACACATCAAGTCCAGTGATTGCAGGCACAAGCGGTCGGGCACCAGTGCCTACCAAGAGTTGGTCGTATTGATATACTTCAGTTTGGTGCGTATCCGTGTGGGTTGCGACGACCTGATGAGCAGTTGCACGAATCTCGCGGACGGTCGTATTCATCACAAAGTTGATGCCAGTACCTTGCAACGTCGCCAAACTACGATGCGCCAAATTTTGCCATGGCGTGACTTCGCCACCAATGGCATATGGAATTCCGCAAATTGACAGATTGGGAAACTGGTCTTGTAACAAAATGGTGACCTGAATGTTTGCGTTAAGTTCCTTTACGCGCAAGCCGCAAGAAATGCCTGCATCGCTGCCACCGATGATGAGTAGTCGCTGGTTTTGTTTCGTCATATTGATTGCTCCTTATGGTTGATTAGCCAAAAAGTGTCAATGAAAGGTAAAGCCCGAACAATGTTACTAATAATACTGGAAGGGTGATTGTGATACCGATCTTAAAATATTGTCCCCAACGAATCTTAACGCCTTTTTGTGCCAAGACGTGTAACCAGACCAACGTTGCCAGAGATCCGATTGGCGTAATTTTTGGTCCGAGGTCAGAGCCGATCACATTCGCAAACACTAGGCTTTGGTGAATCAGGCCGGATGCGTCTACGCCTCTAATTGCCAAAGCGTTGATCATCACAGTTGGCATATTATTCATTACTGCGGATAATCCGGCAGCGAGAAATCCAGTGCCAACTGTTGTAGCTAGTCGTCCATAATGCGTCAATGCTTGTAAGACACCTGTTAACAATTGAGTCAAGCCGACGTTTTGCAGACCATAAACGACGACGTACATTCCGATGGAGAAGAAGACGATACTCCAAGGCGCACCTTTTATTACAGATTTGACACTGACAGCCTTGCTCTGCTTCGCCAAGAGCAAGAAGACGATCGCAATTGCCATAGCAATGAATGAGACTGGAACTCCCACAAAGCCGCTACCGAAATAGCCAATCAGAAGCGCTGCAAGTACTCCCCAAGCAATTCGAAAAAGATGGTGATCTTGAATGGCAGACTGCGGCGTCGCCAGCGCATCGGAAGAAAAGTGTTTAGGTAGTGCGCGACGAAAATATAGATACAAGATGACAACGCTAGCGACTAGTGAGAAAAGATCTGGAAGCCACATTCGCACTGCATATTGAGAGAACGAAAAGCCAAAGAAATCCGCGGAAACGATATTTACCAAATTACTTACAACTAACGGCAACGAAGTCGTATCCGCAATGAAACCGCTGGCGATGATAAATGGAAAAACATTACGCTCATCGAGTTTAAGTGCACGTACCATTGCCAGCACAATCGGTGTTAATATCAGTGCGGCACCATCGTTAGCGAACAATGCTGCCACAATGGCACCAAGTACCGAAATCAGCACAAACATCCGAATCCCGTTGCCCTTTGCAAGACGGGCCATATGCAAGGCAGCCCATTTGAAAAAACCAATTTGGTCTAATATCAACGAGATAATAATAATCGCAACAAACGATAATGTCGCATTCCAAACGATGCCGAAGACGGTCTCAACATCCGCAAAACTGACGACACCAAAGATCAGGGACAACACACCACCAATCATCGCGGTGATGCCAATCGAAAGGCCTTTAGGCTGCCAAATCACAAAGATTAAGGTGATTAAAAAAATACCAATTGCAAAAAAAGCCATGATGATAAATTCCCCCAAACGCCCGTACTGATTTACTCACAACTACGATTCTTTATTTTGCACTGACACTGTTCGCCATCAGTAAATAAATCAGCCACAGCCAATTGAAAACGCGATACAAACGATGGTTCAAGAGAATAGCGTTGCCATTTACCTTCACGACGGCTGGACGCAATGCCCGCTTGTTGCAACACCTTCATGTGATGTGAAAGTGTTGGTTGAGAAAAATCAAAATGCTGTAGTATATCGCATGCACATAACTCGCCACAACTCAGCAAATCAATGATCTGAATTCGATGTGGATCACTCAACGCTTTCATATATCTGGATAGTTGTTCGTATTGATTCAAAATCTCGCCTTCTTACATAGATGAGCATCTATATGTAGACTAACCAGATATACACGTCTTGTCAATGCTCAACGTAAAAAAACATCGTCCCGATCAGGAGACGGTGCTTTGATATCGAAGTAAACTTTTGACATGTGAGGGTGGCACATTCGTGGCACATTCCATCAGTAAATTTTCTGATGTTGATGCTGTAAGACGACCTAATAATCGCGCTGTGCCGCGATGTTGGACTTTAATCAAATGAGTTAATTATTTCCCGGGTGATCTGGTCGAACGGCATGGTGCCGCGCACGTTCTGCAACGCGTACTTGTACTCGCGCACGTACGGGTCAAGCGCGGACACCAGCTCCTCGACGTTCTCACCGGTCCCGACGTCATCGAGGCACACGACCAGCCCGGCCGCAGCGTACTTCTTGGCGGCCTTGACCAAATCGCCGACTTCCACCTTCTGGGCCTCGTCGCCGTGACGCTCGGTCAGTTCCAAGATGAGGTTGTCCGGCGCCACGTCGATGAGTGCAACCAGCAAATCATAGTAACGTGGATCAATGAACTGGGTCTGATCGAGGTTGAACGCGATTAACTGGAGTCCATCCGGTAAGGTCTTCATTGTCTCAGCCAGCAAGCTCGCCATCAGTTCAGGATCGATTTTGCTGAAATCCGCCGGCAACGCCCACGGCCCGTTTTCTTCTTTTTGTTCACGCAAGAATAATTCATATCCGGACAATTTGCCGGTATGGATTGAATATTGTGCCTGACCCCAGAGTCTAATCATATTTTTTCACCGCCTGTTACCAGGCATCCCCTCAATAATTATTTTGCTGCCGGTGTATTCGCAGCCGTCCCTGTCGTCCACGTGACTGTGGATGTGTAATCACCAATCCGTGCACTTGGCGCCTTGGCCAACCGTAAATTGGCCTGCAACTGACCATAAAGCGTAAAGTTACCCGTTGCATGGCCACTATAGATGACAGTTGGGCTGTTGTCGTCAACCACGGCTCCCTTACTTGACAGTTTGTCCGCGGATAATCCAGCGTTGGCCACATCACTGCCAGAAGTGTTTGGTGTAAATATGGTCGTCATTTGCGCAACCCCATCAGGAGTTGAATCAGATGTTGAATCAGATGTTGAAATTGGCTTCTGGTCCGCGGTGTTAACAAACGGTGTCATCTGCGCGCTAACGGTCCAATTAACAGCCCCAACGTGGGCCCCAAAACTAAACATGGTTTGCCCGGTAGCCGATAATGCCTTTCCCGAAACTGAATAGTAGCCACTGATAATGCGTGACAGCGTTGGCTTCCCTTGTGCCTCCGCCCCATCGTCCTCAGCGGTTTGATCCGTGAAGTCCAAATCAGGTGCAGAGTAGATGGTGGGCGGCTGCCGCTCATTAATGACAATTTGGGCCGGATTCGAGCAGTAGGTTTTGCCGTTGTAATCGAAACTAAGCTGATAGACATCGCCATTGTTGAGGTAAGTTAACTCAGGGGTTGTATACGTCAAATCAGATTTAGTAAACCCATCAAGATCACCATCCTGTTTCCCAGGTACATTAGCTATTGGTAGTCGCCAGAAGGTAATGTTCTCTAATTTTGAATTAGTTATTGCATTAGTAAGTGACGGCGGAGTTTCAGTTAGTTTCAGCGAACGCGTGCCTAAATCCCCCTTATCGGCATGTTCAGGATTCAAAGCGATAATGTACAAGCGTTTCCGAACGCGAATGATTTTGCCATCGGTCAGCTTAACCAGTGCCACAACGTCAACACCATCATCAAAGCTGTTAATCTGTGCGGCGGTTGATGCATTTGCCGTGACCGTAACTGAGTTGCTTGACTGGTTACTCAGCGTTGGTGCGCCCGCGACACTATCTGACGAATTTGGTTTGGTAATCGACCAAGTGGTCTCCGCAATTTTACTTGCGTCGAATTTTTGGTTTTGCGTATCGTCATTCAACGTAACATCAAGGCTAGTCGATGGGTTGTACTTAATCGCTGCAACATTTTGTGTAGAGTAGTGTGGTGCAAAGATGAAGTCAGCGTTATTCGCAAACTGCAAGCTTGCCTTGACTGCGGCCGTGTCTTGCTCAATTTGCTTCTCCTGCGTCACCACATCATCAATTTCCTTAATCTTTTCAGCAATTTTATCAGTAATTTGCTGCAAAACTTGTGGATCCTTGCTGTCAACATAGGTCTCAACTAATTTCTCAAGATCGGTAACTAAATCCGCCCCCCACCGGCCTCAATATACTGGCTATTATCAGCGATATCTTTATCGGCCGTGTCCGAGGTATCGACTGCTCGCCGTTCTTCAATGACGGATAGTTTCCCTGCTTGACCCAGATTAACCGAGCTAGGAACCAACCACGCCCACTTCTTGGCGCTGTTGACCGTGACCCTAGTACCGTCTGCATTATCCATGTATCGTGACGCCAACGTAGCCGGCTCACCTTGAGTCGCGTAATGCAACTGGTCACCGGCCATCGTCCCGCTGCCAATGACAATGGCCGAGATACTTTGTCCTTTATAGGTAATTGGCTTGGGGAGAATAATTGAGCTTTCAACCTGGGGGTGAAGTTGAACTTTAAACCCAAGTTTTCCCAGAATAACTTTGTAGAACTTTGTGCCATCAGTCTTTTCACTAAACTGTTCCTGCACCGTTATCTGTGTGACAGCATTACGCGTTGCTTCGGGTAATTTACTTAAGTTAACGTGCACAAATATATCTTTGTTAGCAGTCAATTTGTAAGTTGTCGGCCAATTCGACTGATCAACGTCGACCGACATCGCTGACCAATCATTACTGCCAATAGCCAGATATCCTCTGCTATCTTTAGCAATCGGGTACTTGCCGTCCGCATCAGAGGAATAGGTCATCACATCGCTTGTCCCATCCTCACTCCGCGTCTGTCCATCAATGTACTTGCTGTTGCCAAGACTCAACACTAGTCCAAACTCGCCCGGCACATACCTAGTACTTGTCAGTTTTAAGGGTTGTGACTGTTTGGCAATCCTAAACGTCAGGGTCGCGTTGGGGTCAATAACCTGCGTATTGGAGTCAACCTGAGTTAACGCCGAGGTCGTTACACCAGCAAATGGCAGGCTGAAGGTGTCTGAGTTGACCATCTCCCATGAGCTCTTACCTTCCGTTGGAGTGCCAGTAAAGTTATCATTAATCGGTATTGGCTTAACTTCAGCCGCCCCTGAACCGTCATTTTTAGCCACCACAATGGCGCAGACACTTGCAATAAGCGCCAGTACCAATAATACATATTTAACTGTCGACTTGCGTATCCGCATTGTGGCCCCTCCTATTTCTGTTCGGGTTCGTCATCCTTTTTCCGCCGCTTCAACAATAGAATAATCAGCAGCAAAATGATAATTAGCATGAGGACAATCAGTGCAATCAGCCACCAGGGAATCTGGTTATCTGGCTTCAGGCTCGCGGCGTCGTTAATCTGTTTCACCTGGTCCCGCGTTACGGTGATTGTGCGGCGGAAGTGCCACGTGCGATCACCGGAGTGCGCGGTCAAATCAATTGTATACTTCCCGGGCGTGAACGCGTTGTTCGTGTACAGTCCGAAATCAAAGTGGGAATTGGGCGCCATCGCGTAGTCACTGACCTTGCGCGTAAGCATTGGCTTAGTTGCGTTGCCCTTGTACACCTTGGCGTTCACGGTCATCTTCCCGAACATCTGTGGCTCGTAGTTCTGGATGGTGGCCAGAGCTGACGCCTTACCGTTTTGCATCCCCAGCTTGAACTTCATCAACTTGAGCGCTGGGTGGACATACTTGGTGCTGGTCCGTAACTCAATGGCTGAGTACATCGCGTACTTATTGCCGAGCGTCATTGCACCGCTGGACGACTTACCGTAAGAAGCGTTATCGATTGCGTACAGGCTGCCAAGCAAAATGCCCTTGAGCCCAGTCTGCGGAACGGTGATGGTGAAACTGACCTTCTTGGTTGCCCCAGCTGCCAGAGCAACCTTTTGCGCATGACCCGCTAAATCGGACAAACGGTACTTGGCAGATTTATCTTTCGGGCCATCTGGTGAGTAGGCAATCTGGCCGGCGTCCGTCGTGTAGGCGTCCGCAATTTGCACCCTGATAACCTCAGACTTTTTCGTCATGTTCTTGACGTTCATCGCAAACGTGACTTTCTGTCCGGGCTTCGCGGTGATGTCAAAGTAGCCCGCATCCTTGCTTGCCTTGTCCGCAAAAATCGGCGTGATGGAAAACGTCGACCCCTGTGCGCTGGCATGGGTTGCCGGAGCAATTGCGAAAAGCCCGAGCATCAAAGCCAATCCGTATACTAGTCGTTTAAACATACAATCCCCTAACTCGTTGCCAAAACTAAAATTACCCCCGCCCGCCTATTTGGCGTAAGGCAGGGGTAAGATTGTCAGTCAATTACTGTGCGCGTGATTATTACTTAGTTAACGTCGTACCAGATTGACTTGCAACTGGTGCGCCACCGGTAACTGTCCAGGTGATGTCAGCTGTGTAGGTACCAGCCTTGGCAGTAGGGTCTGCATTAAAGTTCAACGTAGCACCCGTTGCATTGATTGTGGACGTACCTTGACCAGATCCGATCTTAGCTCCGGCAACTTGGCTACTTGCTGTACCATCACTTGCCAGTGTCGCAGTAGCAGGTAAATCTGCAGTGTCTGTAGTCAGATTGTTACTGGCCGTCTTATCAGTATTCAGTGTTGGTGTAAATGCCAAAGTCCCGTTAATCGCGTCATCCCCATTATTGAATGGCGACATCTTTGCAGTCACACTCCAGCCCTTGCTGTCACCAGTAAAGTCCTTGACGACGAGCGGGCCGTCAATCTTAGCGTCATTCAGCTTGGCACCTGTAGTGATGACATCAACCATGTCGGCATTGCCAAAGGTAAAACTAGGTGCGCTCTGCAGGTACAACGTGCTACCGTCGCTACCCTTATCGCCAGAGTTATCAATGTTAAATGTTGCAGTGCTGTTAACAGACTTACCAGTTGTTGTGTCAGCCGACACCTGGTTCAACCCTGCAAGTGCAAATGCTGATGCAAAAGCAGCAGCCAAAAATAATTGCTTCTTCATAAGCTTTATCTCCTCTAATTGTGAAAGTCACTTTACATAAGTAACCTTATCACAAAATTTATGATTTGATAATGCGTTTGAACCAACATAACAGCCTTAACCACGCGGCTGACGGGCGTTCAAGCGCAATCCGCCAGTTGTCAACAATCCATAAGCTGCCGATTTAGATATTTTTCGATTAAATAACTTATTTTCTTGCCATATTGGCATCAAGCCCGTGGTGACGGCCTTGAACGCGGCTTCTGCAGATTTTTATGTGACCTTTAAATACTTAATTTAGTCCCGAATTAACCGTGCTTATAGTTATCATTCGCTGATGTAATGCAAGATTCCAAAAAACCCGTTCGATTCGTCTGGAATAATTTTGCTCTAGGCGCGCAACCTGTTCGGCTAGTGCTGCCCCGTATCCAAAAAAATGCATATATTCACTGCAAACGATGCTTGGGTTGAGCCTGCCTGTAAGCAAACCAAATAAGCCGCACCGGAAACTGACCGGCGCGGCGTTTGACGCCGTTAATGATGGAATCGAAATCTACTACATCTCAAAGCGACTAGGCCATGCAGTAATTCAGGTCACGCTATCCACATACAGTCATTTACTCGATGCGCAGCGCAATGCTCAAGCTGAAAAAGCGATGACTGCACTAGCCAAAATAGGTTCACAAAAGGTTCACAACTTTGCAGAAGCCGACAAAAACCAGCAGAACTAAAAAAAGAGAAACGCCGATATATCAACGTTTCTCAAACCTCGCGGAACCCCGTCGAAGCTAAAAATGGAGGATCTAGGATTCGAACCTAGGAACCCGAAGGAACGGATTTACAGTCCGTCGCGTTTAGCCTCTTCGCTAATCCTCCATGTATTCTCAAGAACGAAATTAATAGTATCGAAAATTCGACGCCATGGCAATAGTTTTCGCACATTTTGTTTGCAAAAGATTCGCATTAACCGGCTAAAGTGTCATTACCTGCAGGGTAGCCCGCCACTCGGTCATGAAATCTGTGCTCTGCCACTCATGCCGCCGCTTAGTCCCGTAACCCACCGGCATGTGCAAATACCTAACGCCATCAATCGTGCGCGCAGCATCCCGCCGGTGCAGGTGACCGAACCCGACAGTATCCACGTGTGCTTCCGTCAGCAGGTTCCCCAGCGCCTGACTGCCGAGAAAGGCCGCCACCTTCGCGCCGACCTCGCTCTGCAGCATTTGCGGATTCAAGAAGGCCCGCTGCGGCACGAAATGCGTCGCAAAGATGATTTGCCGGCCAGCATTTGCCGCCAGCTTGGCCCGCACCTGCGTCAGCACCGCCTGCATGCGCTCGGCATCGCTTTGGGGTTGTTCAATCACCCCGTCAATCCAAAACGCCTTTTTCCAGTGCCGCAATTCACTGGGCGTGACCCCCGCATCGGCGGGAACGAACGAATAATCGTACCAGCCGTTGTTCCCCACCAACGTGGCGTTGGTCCCCGGAAGTTGCTCCGCACGGTTGTGCAAATACAGCGGATCGTCCAGCTCCTCCAATTCGGCATAGCTAATGCCCCGCACCATGTCGTGGTTGCCGGCCAGGTACCGCACCTGCACGGACGCCCCGAGCTGCGCCTGCAGCTGTGCATAAAAGGAGCGCGTCTTAGTGAAGTCGTTGAAGGTGTCCCCAGTGTTCACGTAATAATCCACCTTGGCCGCGATGAGGGCGGCGGCCATCTGCGGCAAAATCGCCGCGACGTCCACCCGATTAATGTCCAAATGGTTATCGGAACTAAACGCTATCTTCACAGTGGCACCCCCTTTTCCTTAAATTCTAACACTTGTCGCTGGCGTCCAGGCAGTTTCTGCTGGTTTCATGCGCCACCAAGCCGCATCTCATCCGCACGCAACCCCAGCGGCGCCAGAACCTTGACATTTTCCGCGCCAACCAGCTCATGCATAAGAAAAGCACTCAGATTGACCATAATCCGAATGCCCCAGATAAATAATTTCAACTTAATTTGGCCAATAGACCGCCGCTTTCGATTGAGTTCTATTAAGCTGTAACAAAAAAATGACCACCTCGCAACCATAGAAATGGTCACGCGGAAGTCATTTTGTACGGCAATTATTAGTTAACGCCAGCCATCAATTTTTCAATCCGTGGCGTGACGAACATGAGCAGAATCCCGAGCACAACCGTTGCGCCCCCAACGAACCCGAAGTAAAGGAATTCGTTGCCGGGGGTGTAGAACTTAACGACCTGCGCGTTGATTGCCTGCGCCGCAGCGTCGGCCAGGAACCACATGCTCATCATCTGCGAGCGGAATGCCCGTGGCGCCAGCTTGGTCGTTACGGACAGCCCAACTGGGGAAATGAGCAGTTCGGCAATTTCAACCACGGCCCATGAGAGCACAAGCCAGAGTGGTGAAACCAAACTGTGGACGCCGTGCATCCCGATTGGCAGCATCATGACGATGAAACTGAGCCCGGCAATCATCAGCCCCCAAGTAAACTTCTTGGGTGAGCTTGGCTGCCGCTTACCAAGGTGCATCCACAGCCAAGCAAAGAATGGCGTGTAGATGATGATAAACAGTGGGTTCAGACTTTGGAACCAGCTGGCAGGAATGGTGAAGCCAAGGAAGTTCAGCTTGGTCTGCGTTTCGGCGAACATTGCCAGAACAACGGAGCCCTGTTCCTCAATTGCCCAGAAGATAACTGCGGCGAGGAACAGCGGAATGTACGCCCAAACCCGGCTGCGTTCCGTCTTCGTCACCTTCTTGCTGGTCAGGAACATTGCAAAGTACGCGATTGGCACGATGATGGCAATGAACGTGATGAAGTTGATGACGTTGGTCAGGTTGAACTTGCCCATGAGGCCCATGATTCCCAGAACAGCGGCAATGGCCACGACTGCTGCCACAACCTTGAGCGCCAGTGCCTTCATTTCGTCAGGACGCAGTGGATCTGGCGCAGCGAAGTCATCCTTGTTCAGGTATTTGTTCCCATCGACAACGTAGAAGAACAGCCCGATAGCCATCCCAATTGCCGCAAGTGAGAACCCGAGGTGGAAGTTCACCTTCTGGCCGAGCCAACCAACGATTAATGGGGCAATGAAACTCCCCATGTTGATGCCCATGACCAGAACGGAGAACCCACTGTCCCGGCGCACGTCATCTTGGCTGTACAGGCCCCCGACCATTTCGGAGATGTTCGGCTTGAGCAGCCCGGTCCCGATAACGATCAGTGCAATAGAAGCAAACAGGGCAAATTCGCCAAACGGAAGGGCCAAGAAGATGTGGCCGAACATGATGAAAATCCCACCAATGAACACAGTCTTGTGGCCACCCCAGATGCGGTCGGCGGCGAAACCACCGATGATACTGCTGAGGTAGACGAGTGACCCATAGATGGCGGTAACGGACATGGCGGTTGCCTTGTCCATCCCGAGACCACCCTTGGTCACGGCGAAGTACATGTAGTAGAGCAGGATGGCTTTCATCCCGTAGTAACTGAATCGTTCCCAGAATTCGGTGAACGCCAGTGTTGCTAGCCCACGGGGTTGACCAAAGAACGCGTGGTCAGAGTCTTTTTTCACGGTGCAACTTCCTTTCAAAAACGCTTAAAGTTATAAATAGTTTCGTAATAAGTTACAATTTTAAGCGTTAAATGGCCGTGACACAAATCAAAATGAGACTATGTGTCATAATTAGTCACTTTGATGAGGCAACATTAAGGACTTTGCAGCGTAAAAATTACGTCACACTTACGTCAATGTGGCATTATCTTTAAGCGCTTCTCATTTATTTGTTTTTGTTGAGATGACAACCTAATTCCCCAAAATGATGTAAAATGACGATATACGCCGACCTAATAATGTTGGTCCCGGTTTCACATTTAATGACACGATGTTATTTTTCAATAATTTCAAAAAAATTTGTTCACTAATGATGAACGCCCGTAATTAAGAGCTTGCTTTGGACAATAAAATTACCGATACACTGACAAAACAGGTCCATTAACAGCGCATGATGGGTGCAGCCAAATGGGAGGGACATTGATGCGAATTGCAGATACGCTATTAACTGAAACTGACCGGCAAAAACTTGACTTGTTCGTCTTCCTGCGGGAAATGCCGACCTCCGTGCGTGAATACGCGCAGGAACGTGACCTTGCTTATGCATCGGCACTGCGGCTATTCAAAGAATTACGCGCCGACGTGGCCGTCATCGCCCCCACAGCCGGCAAGAAGGAACTGGATAATCTGACGGCCGTGACCATCAACGACTACCGCCGCTATTTGTACGCCAGCAGCGTCGTGACCCAGTTCACCCTCTCAACGGTGACGAACTCCGCTTCGAGCATGGCGGAGTTCGCCCAACTACATAAGATGAGCATCTCCACCCTGCGTCGCCGCATCGCACCTTATATAGAAGAACTTGAACGGCACAACATTTGGCTGAACTCTTCTGAATACCGACTGAACGTGGCGGAGCCGGTAATCCAAAGCGTGCTGTACGCCATCTTCAAGAGCAGTGGCATCAATCCGCGCACATTACTAACTCCGGCCGAGCATGCGGCCTACACCAGAATTAACGCCTTTTACGCCGGCAGTCAGTACCTCGTGCACGGCACCGTGATTGACCAGGATCGTGAAATCATCATCGCAATCTGGCTGCTGCGGCTACGCACGGCGCTGGACCACCTGAATGTCCCAATTGCCGGTCACGCGGAACACAACTTGCTGCACCTGCACAAGGACCTGAGCACGGTCAAATCCAGCGTCCAGGCTGCCGGCATCATACCCGGAACCAGTTCGACGCTCAGTCACCTGGTGCACGAGCTAGATTACCTGATTTGTTTAGCTCCCTACCAGGTGCAGTACCTCAGCGATTCTGGCAGCAAACTCTTCCTGCGCACGCTTAACGCCACCTTGCCGAAACTGCCCACGCAGCTGCGCAGTCATTTTCAAGGCCGCAGCGAACTGGTCGGCAAAATCCACCGACTGTACTTCCGGGTCCTCGCCATCGCGACCTACATGCGGATTTTTGACAGCGAACCGTTCATTGATGGCGGCTTTGTTAGCCTGACGAACTACAAACCGAGCACACAGGCGCTGACGGAATGCGTCAACACACTGCTGACACCGGAAGTGACCGCCGATTTATCAACCAACCAGATTCAACTCCTGCTGGGCTACCTGGATAAGCACGTCGGCCTCATCCTGATGACCGGCTGGCGCACCACCGTGTACGTCAGCGACGAGTTCACCCCCGTGGAGCTGGACACGATGTCGAACTGGCTGTGGGGCCTGGTCGACATCAAACCCGCAGCCACCGTTGACAGTGCAGACGCTGGCAGTAGCATCCTGTTGTACCAACACAAATGCGACTACATCGATCAGCTCATTCGTTCAACGGGCGTTACGCCACTGCAGTGGATTCCCGAGCTTTCCGCAGCAGTCAACGCGGGGCGGTTGACCAAGCTCCTGCGCATCAAACACCAATCCATCTTCTCCCTGTAATTAGCAGCGGGAGGTGAGCACCCAAATCGGGCTCGCCTCCCGCTTCTTTGTTGTGCGTAGTCACCAGTACCGCGCCGGCCGGGGCAAAAAAAACCGCCTGCCCGGCAAAATGCCTTGCAGACGGAATTCAATACTCCGGTTGTCGGACTCGGACCGACGACAACCTGATTAACAGTCAGGTGCTCTACCAACTGAGCTAAACCGGAATAACTATTATTACCACGTTTGAAATAGTACACCGAAACCACCATCTCCGTCAAGCGATTTTGTGACGAAATTATCAGATGCACAGTCATCATGAAAGTTTGGAAACGTTGACGCATAATGGGTATAAAAAAAGCATCCTGATCAGGATGCTTTCACGTCGTAATAAGTGCCAGCTGCAGGATTCGAACCTGTGACCCTCGGTTTACGATACCGATGCTCTACCAACTGAGCTAAGCTGGCAAATTGATGACCCGTACGGGATTCGGACCCATGTTACCGCCGTGAAAGGGCGGTGTCTTAACCACTTGACCAACGGGCCATGTCATCAACAACAAGATATACTATACTAAGATTGTTCCAGTCTGTCTACCCCTTTTTGCAGAAAAAGTGACAATATTTTCATTGCTGTGAAAAATCCTTCATGGTTGAGGCCCCCCAAACCGCGGATTTGCGCCATTTGCAGTGAAAATCGCGGAGCCTACTTTACGTCACATTTTTTACTAAAAAAGCATTATAACTACATAATTAACTGCATTATTCACCGTCACAATCCGTCACGATACAAAAATAAAGGGTAATGACGAGCCGCACTTGCCCGTCACTACCCTTTATTGCTTATTTTCGTCGTAGGCTAGGAAATCTGCAACCCAGCCGGACAGATGCTTTGCGATGGGCGTGAACCCATTGCGGATTTTTCGGTTTGTCCAGTAATGCTTGCGCCGTGCATGCGGCAACATCTCTGGATCCGGCTGCAATGCGCGAATGGACAAGCTGATTTTGTGCGTATATTCATCAATGTCCAGGATAATCACCCGAACTGTCTGCCCAACCTGGAAAACATCATCGAGCGAGTGCACGAATCCGTGCTGACACTCGGAGATGTGAATCAGACCCTGCTCCTCATCGTCCAGTGCGACAAACGCACCATACGGTTGGATTCCGGTAACCTTGCCAGTAACGATATCACCGATTCGGTAGTCCATACTGACACTTCATTCCATTAGACTTCCCGGTAATTATAACAGAGTATCACATTGGGTAAAAGGCGCATGCGCACTTCCGCACATTGTTTTAGCAACTAAGATAAGCGCGGCGTCCTGCCGCACCACCCGTCAGCCTATTCAGCCACCGTTGCGGATTCAATAACCACGTCTTCTGCAGGCTTGTCGCCTGGCAGCGTCTTAACACCCGCGATTTCGTCAACCACGTCCATGCCAGACATTACCTGACCAAAGACGGTGTGGCGGTGATCAAGCCATGGCGTACCACCCAGCTTGTACGCCTCAATGATTTCTGCTGGGTAACCAGCGGCCTGCATCTGCTGCAAGAAGCCGTTGTTGATGTTCTTGTTCTGAACGATGAAGAACTGGCTGCCGTTGGTGTTCGGGCCAGCGTTGGCCATGGACAGTGCCCCACGAATGTTGAAGGCCTCGTTGCTGAATTCATCTTCAAAACTGTCGCCGTAGATGCTTTCGCCACCCATGCCGGTCCCGGTTGGGTCGCCGCCTTGAACCATGAAGTCAGGAATTACGCGGTGAAAAATCGTCCCGTCGTAGTAGTTCTTCTTTGCCAATCCCACGAAGTTTGCCACCGTCTTGGGTGCAACGTCTGGGAACAGGGCGATAGTAATGTCACCGTGGTTCGTCTTCAGGGTCACTACTGGTCCCTGGTGATTTTCAAGGTCAAGCTGTGGATAAGTCATATGTGCCTCCTAATTTTAAATAAGTCTGTCTACTATCATACCCAATATTAATACCAGTTGCACCCGCCAAATCCCTTTCGCCCCGAAATTTTGGCAAACGTCACATTTTCCATCGCGCCCGCAAAATTTTCCATCAGCCTGCCTTTTCGTGTAAACTAGTGCTATGTATTGCGAAAGGATGCAAAAAAGCTATGCACATTTATGATATCGCGGTGATTGGTGCGGGGCCGGTGGGCATGTTTGCCACGTTCTACGCCGGCCTGCGCTCCGCTGACGTCGTTCTTCTTGAGGGAACGGCCCAGGTCGGTGGCCAACCCGCGGCCCTTTACCCACAGAAAAAAATCTATGACGTCGCCGGCATGCCCGAAATCTCCGGCCAGGAACTAGTCGCAACCCTCGCCAAGCAGATGGCCCGCTTCAGCCCCGAGGTGCGCCTGAGCACCAAGGTAACGGCCATTAACGAGCAGGACGACTACCTCGAACTAACGACGGCCGGCGCCAGCATTTACGCCCGATCCGTGGTCTTGGCCACCGGCGCGGGCGCCTTTGCCCCGCGCCCCCTGGCTGTGCCGTACGACCACAATCTGGACGGCGACCGCGTGCTCTACACGATTTCCGACCTCTCGAAACTGGCCGGCGCGCGCGTGGCGATTGCTGGCGGCGGCGACTCCGCCATCGACTGGGCCCTCGCCCTTGAACCAATTGCCGGCCAGGTGGACCTCATCCACCGGCGCAACCAGTTCCGCGGCCTCGAAAGCAGCGTGAATCAGCTGACCCACAGTCACGTCCACCTACACACGCCCAACCTCATCGCCAGCGTGACGGCCGATGATCAGGGGCTCGAGCTGGATTTGCGCCCCGTCCGCGGCGAGGAGCACGACCACCTGCAGGCAGATTACCTGCTGGTCAGCTACGGTTTTGCCAGCGACAACAAGCAGCTGCGCGCCTGGAACATCGATTTGACGCACAATCAGGTCAGTGTCGACCGCCAGCTGGCAACCAGCCGCGCGCACGTCTACGCGATTGGCGATGCGGTCACCTACCCCGGCAAGCTCAAGCTGATTGCCAGCGGGTTCGGTGAGGCCCCAACGGCAATCGACAGCATCATGACCGACCTGTACCCGGACCGCCGGGCGCCACTGCACTCCAGCAGCATGATTCACTAAGTTAAAGCCAATCTTAAACATTTTTCGAAGTATTTTTCAGACACCCATGGCTGAACTTAGGTATACTTAAAGCCGTATCTTACTTTGGAGGCTATCTATGTCCACTTTATTTGATTTTGTTCTGCACATTGACTCGCACCTCGTCAACATTGTTCAGACGTTCGGGGGCTGGTCCTACGTCATCCTGTTTGCGATTATCTTCATCGAAACAGGTGCCGTGATTCTGCCATTTCTGCCCGGCGATTCACTACTGTTTGCCGCCAGTGCCCTTGCCGCAAACGAGATTTACCACCTGAACATCTGGCTCTTCGTCGCCCTGTTCCTGATTGCGTGCCTTGCTGGGGATTCACTGAACTTCCACATCGCTAAGCGCCTCGGAAAGGCGGCCACCAAGAGTTCATTCTTCGGCAAGTACATTAATGAAGAAAAGCTCCACGAGGCCGAGGGGCTGTTTGACCGCATGGGCGACATCGTCATCACCCTCGCCCGGTTCATGCCCATCATCCGGACGTTCATCCCCTTTGTTGCGGGTGGTTCGACGATGACGTACAAGCGTTTCTTGCCCTACAATTTCCTGGGTGCCATCAGCTGGGTCACACTATGCTGCGCGGCCGGCTACTGGTTCGGCAACACGCCGTTCGTCAAGGCGCACTTCTCCGCGATTGTGCTGGGAATCATCCTGGTCTCCCTGATTCCAATCCTTGTCACCGCGATTAAGGGGTCAACGAAGAAAGCTGCCTAAGCACCAAAATCAGATTGCAGCACATAACCAATTACCTAACCAACAAACAAACCCGTGAATCTTGGTTTTAAACAGCCAAGGTTCACGGGTTTTTGTTGTGCCAATTTTCAATTAAGGGTGCATTACGCGTTCGCCACGTCAAAACGCCAATTCGACACACGACCTATTTTAAAATATGCGCAAAAAAGCAAGCAAAACCGCGTTCCAGCAGCGTTTTCATGTAAAACCTGCGCCAATTTAAAAATATGTCGGGTGTCATTAGCGCAAAAGCCGCAGCCAGCCGGCGCGTTGCCACGCGTTGACCGCCGCCATGCGCTTACTTGCGCTGCGCGTCGCGTTTCCCCGTGATTGCCAGCCAGAACAGCACGGCCAGGAACATGGCAAAGCCGAGAACAAAACAGATTGCGAAGAAGTCCTCGGGTAACACGTTAATAATGGGGTCCGTGCGCGGATCGAACAGCCAGTCGTTATTGCGGAACAGCACCTTGTGGAAGGCGATGAAGAACGCGTTGAAGTTCAGCGCCATTGCGAAGACCAGGGTGAGTGAGACCAGAATGCCCCACTGTGCCTGCCCCACCAGCTCGTACCGCTCGTGCTTTTGCGTCAACTGCCGCAAATACCGCAGCGTCGGCCAGGCCGTCACCAGCATCACGACAATGTCGAAGACGAACAGGTTGCGCACGTCGGCGAAATGCCGCGCGCCCGAGCCACTGACAATGAAGTTGTCCAGGTGCACCACGTCACCTGAGAATGGATTGTACAGGTAGGCCATCAGCTGCACATAATTGTGGTAGACTTTGCCCGCACTCATCCCCGCAATGTCCGCCAAGTGCTGCACGTGCACCGCAATCGGGAAGAAGATGAGGGACAGCAGCGTCACGACGAAGATGGTTGCACTGATTAAGAATAGCCAAAAAGCCAGCACATGGCTGGCCCTTTTGATCATACTTCCCACTCAGCCAAGCTGTTTACAACATGCGTTGGCTGAATCTTCTGGCTTGCTACCTGTTCGGGCGTTGAAATCCCGGTGTAAACCAGCAACTGGTCAATGCCGGAATTAATCCCGGCTTTGATATCCGTATTGTAGTTATCCCCGACCATCACGACATCCCTAGCATCAAGGCCCATGACGTCGAGCGCCGCGTCCATGATTGGGCGCCGCGGCTTGCCAATGTAGAAGGCCTGCTGCTGGGTGGAGCGTTCAACCAGCGCAATGACGGAACCGGCACCAGGTACCTGACCGCGTTCGTTGGGCAGGTTAGTGTCCTCGTTCGTACCGATGAACATCGCGCCCCGCTTGATGGCCAGCGTGGCGAGTTCGAACTTGTGGTAGGTCACGTCATAGTCGAGGCCCACTACCACGTAATCGGGATCGTACTCGTTGAGCTTGATGCCCGTGTTCAAAATGGCCTTCTTGAGTCCAAGTTCACCGATGATGTAGATGGACTTGTTGCTCAAATCGCCATTATTAGTCCGTTCCAGGTAGTTCGCGGTCGCGAGCGATGGTGTGTACACCTGGTCTGGTGTCACGTGAATGTCGTGTTTGTCCGCGAGAAAGTCAACGACCATCTGTGGCGTCCGCGTCGTGTTGTTCGTTAAGAACAAGAACGGAATGTTTGCCGCCTGCAGACGTTCAACGAAATCCTTTGCTTCAGGAATCCGTTCGTTGCCGCGGTAAATCGTTCCGTCCAAGTCAATCATGTAACCCTTGTATTTCGTCAAAATAACAATTCCTATCCTTTAATCAGTTTTACGGACCGTGAAGTGCCGCCCATGGCCCTTACCACTCGTGGTGGCCTGTTCGTGACGTCCGCGTCCTGGGCGAGTGCTGCCACCACGCTTTTCGGCGTACGGCTTACTGCTGCGCGGGCTGTGTTTCTGGTGCCGATTGCCATCCTTTGGCGCCTTTTCTGGCCGGTCCCGAAATGTGCGGTGCACATCCGGGCCCTTGCTGGCGCGGGGCCGCCGGGGCTGGCGCGTTGGCGTGGTCTTCTCGGGTGCATCAATGCGTTCGAGAATGAAATAAGCACACCCAAAATTGCAGAATTCAAGCAGGTAATCCTGAACGTGGCCGATGCGTTGATCGGGGTCCGACTGGTGGTTGTCGTCACTGTAGAAGCCCTTCAGCCGCAGCTGTTCGTAACCCCAGTCGCCAACGATAAAGTCATACTTACTCAGAATTTCATCGTAACGTTCCGCAATCCGAACCGGGTCAACGGCCCCCTTGTGGTTCACCGCCACCTGGTACCGCCGACTGTTAATCGTCAACAGTTCCGGCGTTAATTGGGCCACGTGTGCCCGTGGTTCCGGGACGACCGGTTCCGCGTCTGGGTCTTTTTTCACTTGATTGCGCACAATTTCATCCCCTTTCCAAACTAATTCAGTGTAAACCAGATTCCGAATTTACGCACTGGTTATTTACTTTTTGCAAGTACATCGCGCTTGCCGGCCGCCATCACCTCAATGTCGTGCATGTTCAGCGGGCAGCCCCACGGTAAATCCGGAACGAAATCCCGCTCCGGCGCATCCACCCCGACGTTGATGTTCGTGGCGGTGTGAACGGTACTGTGGTGAATGTGGCCGTGCAGGTTCAGCGTCTGGTGGACGATGCCCATCATCAGCGGGTAGTGGGTCATGAAAATCTGCTGGTGGTTCTCCTTGATGATGACCCCGACGTCATGGAAGCTGAATTTGTCCTGGCCGTGCCACTGCGGGTCATTTGCGTGCAGGTACTTGAACAAGCTGCGGTAGTCGTGGTTGCCCTTGATGAACACAATCCGCCCGGACAGCTGCGCGAGAATGGCGAGCACCGCCGCGTTGGTCGGCACGTTCTCCGGGTTCATCGCGATGTCACCCAGATGGTAAACCACGTCGTTATCGTCCACCCGCTCATTCCACGCGTCAATCATGGCCTGATTCATTGCGTCCGTGCTGGCAAACAGCCGCGGCGCAAAGTCGTTCCACCCGAGCAAGTCCCGGTGGAAGAAATGCGTGTCAGCAATGAAAAAATTCAAAATCCCATCCCCAAACTACTATTTAATGTTTTTCCTGGCACCCAGTGTGCGCTGGCGGACCACCCACGACGTCACGGGCACCGTTAGGATTACGGCAATCACCGAAAACAGGACGTCGAGCAATTCGCCCACGAAGATTTTGTCGTTGAGCACCATCCACAGCGGGTATTTCAGTTGGGCAAACCAGATGAACAATCCGGCAAAGCCCCCGAAAAAGCCGAAGAACAGGGTGTTAATCGCGGTCCCGATAATTTCCCGTCCCATCTGCAGGATACCCTGCCAGTCACGCTCCACGTCCAGCTCGTTGATGCCGGCCGCAACGGCGATGGCCGCCTCCGCCACCGCCCCGAGCGTGCTGATGAGCCCCGCCGCCATGGCAATGGCCGGAAACGATACGCCAAGCGCGGTGCTCATTCCTTCGAGTTCCTCACCGTCTTCGGCACCAAACCCGGCCGTGTGACTGATGGTCAAAACACCGATGATGACCGCTACGAGCGCGAACATCACAATGAGCGCCGACACGAACGCGGGGCCGGCAACCTGCACGTCCGCGGAGCTGAGGAAGATGGTCGCCGCCAGAATCACGACGGCGGCAATCACCCCGACGATTACGGGGTTAAAGCCCCCCGCCATCAGGATGACTGACACCAGGAGCACGATGGCGTTGACCATCAGCCCGAAGAAACTGCGCAGGCCCTGGTGCCCGCCAACAAGCACCATGAGGACAGCCAGAGCCAAAATTAGCGTAAGCATAGAATTCATGCCGCATGCCTCCTTCCAAGCAGTGCCGCCAGCCCACTAGTGATTGGCACCGCCAGCACAATCCCGAATGCGGAGATGAGCGACTGGGTAAAGCCGAGGCCCATGACCCACGAAACGGTGTAGGCAATCGTGTTGTTGTTCCGGAGCCACATGACCGTTTCAATGAAGGTGTCAGCCATGAAAATCATGAAGAGTACCGCAATCAGTGGGCCCATGACGGCACGGCCAATCGCCATCCCGGCCATAAACCGCTCCTTGCCCCCCGCCGGCAACTGGAACACGGCCACGGAGATGTCGCTGGTTTCATCCAGCACCGCCCCGAGCGAGCCGATTACTACCTGCGCGAAGAAAATCAGCTGCGGGTTTTGGGTGACGTACTTCACCGTTTCCAGGTGGATGCCCTTGTAGCCAGTCGCCTGCATCAAACCGTAACCGAGCGCCACGGCCAGTCCGGTCGCAAGCAGCGTGCTCAGGCTGATGGCAACCGCCACCGGCCGCACCCCGATGACAAACAGGACGGTCAAGATGGTGAACACCACCGCCAGCACGCCGACCAGAATCCACGGGCCGCGGTCCTGCAGACTGAGTTCGTAGTGCACGCCCCAGAAGAAGACGGCCGTGTTCAGGGCAATCGACACCATCGTTACCAGCGCGTGTTTGCCCGCAAACAGGATGAGCAAGACGATGGTGGCGACGAGCAATCCGCCCAGCACCGCGTCCCGCTTCATGTCGTTGAGCTGGTACCCGTCTTTACTCTTGGTGAGGAAAACCTGCTGGCCCGGGCGCAGGGGAAAATCAAGTGCCTGCGACCGCACGTAATCGTTGCCCATGCGGATGGTTTGCCCGCGCCGATTGGTGTTGAGCATGCGCACGCGCACAACCTGGTGAATCTGCTGGTCCCGGTTGTTGTAAGAGTCCACCTCACTGGTCTTCGTAACTTTCACGATTGCCGTCACCTGGGCCACCGGTGTGTGGTACAAGAAGGCGTCGTGCCGCAGAAAAGTGACGGTGGCGAGAATCGCCGCGATTCCCGCCACCAAAATAATCATAATTCGTTTTTTAGTGACCAAAGCTACCAATCCTTTCGGCATCACCCGACGTGGTTTGCGCGCAGGATTTCTTGGTATGCATCCCTGATTTTGCCCTCGGGTTTTGCCCACTCTTCCCAATGATCCGGATGGAGGTCGGGAAAGGTGTAATTATCATTAATGTACTGTTCGTACTCACGCACAGCGGTCCCGCGCGGAATATTGAGCTGAACGATGCGCACGCTCTTGATGTAGCCATCGAGGGCGCACCGCTCCGCAATTCCGTTCATGTAGATGTTGCCGAGCTCAAAATAGCGGGTGCCGTCGTTACGCGTGATTTCTTGAATCAAATCTAACGTCTGCGTTTCAGCCAACTAAAGTTCCTCCTTGAGCAAAGCTTCAACCTCAGCGCTCGTTGGAATGGCTGGCTGGCCCCCGGGACGGGAAACAGCCAGGCCGGAAGCGGCGGTCGCGTACACGATTGCGTCCTCAATGCCCGCACCGGCGGAAACCTTGGCGAGGAACCCACCAATGAAGGTGTCCCCCGCGCCTGTCGTGTCCACGGCCTTCACGTTAAACGCCGGGGTGGCAAACTCATCCCCATCGGCATTCGCGTAGTAGCTCCCGTTTTCGGCGAGCGTGATGATGACCTGCTTGGCCCCACGGCGGCAGAGTGCGGACGCGCTCTCGGCCGTTGATGCCGCGTCCACGGTGTCGATTCCGGTCAGTGCGGTCGCCTCACCCTCGTTCGGGATGATGATATCCGTGGCCTTAATCAGGCTGTCCGGAACGCTGGTGCGCGCTGGTGCCGGATTAAGCACGGTGGTCACTCCCCGCTTCTTGGCCTCCTCGAACGCGGCGGTCACCGTATCAAGCGGCGATTCGAAGGTCGCCAGCAAGAAATCATCCGGCCCCATCTGGTCAAGCAGCGGCTGCACGTCCGCGAGTTTCACCTCCGCGTTGGCGCCACTAGCGACCACGATGCGGTTCTGACCGGATGGTTCAACGAAGATCACGGCCCGACCGGTTGGCGCGCTTGCATCCGTAATCAGGTGCTCCGTGTTCACGCCGGCGTCGACAAGGCCCTGACGCAACCCAGCGCCCGCGCCGTCATCGCCAACGCGACCAACAAAGCGCACATCGAGGCCACTTCTTGCGGCGGCGACCGCCTGGTTTGCGCCCTTCCCCCCGTTTGCTTCAATTAAGTCATCCGCAATGAGGGTTTCCCCTGGCTTGGGTGCGTGATTCACGCTAAAGAGCTGGTCAAGATTGATACTGCCGATTACAACAAGTGTCATGTCTATTTCTCCTTTGGGTTAGCCGGACGCAAGCGACTGAGGTGTCCGCCTGCCGGTCAATATTGTTTGCCTGCTTCTGGGGCTGCCGGCGCGTTTAGTCGCGCCTTTTGTCTACTATCATAGCAGAGCACCCCCGCTAAGTTACAGTTTACACTCTATTCAAACGTAAAAGTAAAGGAGATTTAATCTATATTCGGGCGTATCCCGCCCGCAGGTTCCTACCAATATGTTATTCTAATAACATTGAGATTACACAATGGGTTTTTGTGCACTAGTTTACCCCGGTATTGCCAGGCAACAACGCGGTGCATCCGAACTGCACTAAGTTAAGTTAAGTAGACACCACAACTACCCGGACGGCGACCCGCACATACTTGCGGCCGCACCCGGCAAGGAGGACATTATGGACTACGATTTCACCACAGCAGCAAACAACTACGAAGACGCAATGATTGCCGACCTTAAGGCACTGGTTGCCATCGACTCAGAGCGCGACACGGACAAGGCCACAACGGAGGCGCCACTTGGCCCCGGACCCGCAGCGGCGATTAAGCACGCCCTGGCCATGGCACAGCGCGACGGGTTCACCACGAAGAACGTGGAGAACGTCGCCGGCCGGATTGAACTGGGTAGCGGCGACGACATCCTCGGCGTGCTCGGCCACGTTGACGTCGTGCCCGCTGGCGAGGGTTGGGAGACCGACCCCTTCACGCCAGTTATCAAGGACGGTAAGATGTACGGTCGTGGAACCGCGGACGACAAGGGCCCCACAATCGCGGCCTACTACGCTTTGAAGATTCTGCGCGACCTGAACGTACCGCTGAACAAGCGCGTCCACATGATTCTTGGTTCCGATGAAGAATCCGAATGGTACGGCATGGACCGCTACATGGCAACCGAGGAGAACCCCACGTTCGGGTTCTCCCCTGACGCTGAATTCCCAATTATCAACGGGGAAAAAGGGATTGCCAGCTTCCTGATTAGCCAAAAGCGGGTTGCGCCGAAACAGGCCGCAACCACTATGACCAGCTTCGACGCCGGCATTCGGCCCAACATGGTGCCAGTTAGCGCCACCGCTAAGCTCACCGGGACCATCCCCGCAGACCTAGCCGACCAGCTTCAGACCTTTGCCATGACGAACGACGTGACCGCCGACCTGACCGCAAATGGTTCGGAAACGGTCATTACGCTGGTTGGTCAGGGTGCCCACGCATCAACCCCAGCAATTGGAACCAATGCGGGGACGTACCTGGCAGCCTTCCTGAATGCCAGCTCCCTGGATCTGGACCCGGCCGCAACTGCGTACCTGGCAACCATTACCAAGTACTTGCACCGCGACACCACCGGCACGCTGCTCGGCATCAACTATGCCGACCGCAAGATGGGCGAGCTGACCGCTAGTCCCGACATCTTCAAGTTCAGCCAGGACGGCAAGCAGACCGTGCTCATCAACGTGCGCTACCCGCAAGGCACTTCCGCCGACGCCATCCGCGACCAGATTGAAACCGCAATTGGCGTTGACCTGGTTGACGTCACCATTGACGGCCACGCGCAGGAACCACATTACGTGCCCGAAAGCGACCCGCTGGTGCAGACCCTGCTTGATGTTTACACCGAACACACCGGCCTGCCTGGTCACGAAATGATCATTGGGGGCGGGACGTACGGCCGCATCCTGGACCGGGGCGTTGCCTTTGGGGCCCAGATGCCGGGCGCACCCGACATCATGCACCTGCCGAACGAATACATTAAGATTGAAGACGTGGTGCGCGCCGCTGCCATTTATGCGGACGCAATCTACCGTTTAGCCAAGTAAAACTGGCTCGTTACTAAGTACTTGAAGGTGGCACGAATATTTTGAAAAATTTCTTGCAGCACATTCGCCAAGGAGTCGGCAATATCGGCGAAGGCAAGCACAAATCTAAAAAATCGGCAGTTACCGGTCCCAGGCCGAAGCTCCCACCACTCACCAAAGACAACTGGTGGCTCTATGTGGACACTGGCATCCAGGTTTTCCGTGGATTAGTCGTGGCCCTTATTTGTGGCATTGTTCTCTTCGGCTTCCTTGCAGTCGGCATCGGCATGGGCTACTTTGCCTCGATTGTGGACGACACGCCCATCCCGACTAAATCAGCGTTGCACCATTCCATCACCCGCGCCGACACCTCGGCGACGCTGTATTACGCCAATAACGTTAAGCTTGCGGACGTCAAAAGTGATCTAGTCCGGTCGAACGTCAGTCTGGATGAAGTCTCACCCTGGCTGCAAAAGGCCGTGGTTGCGACCGAAGACGAGGACTTCTTCAACCACAGCGGGGTCATGCCCAAGTCGCTCATTCGCGCGGTTATCTCCAGCGTGACGGGCGTCGGGAGCCAGACCGGGGGTTCCACCCTCACCCAGCAGCTGGTGAAAATGCAGCTGCTGTCGAGTGAAACAACCTTCAAGCGCAAGGCCAAGGAAATCGTGCTCGCCATGCGGGTCGACAAGTTCATGAGCAAGCAGGACATCCTGAACGCCTACCTGAACGTTGCCACCTTTGGCCGGAACAACAAGGGACAAAACATTGCTGGGGTTGAGGCAGCCGCCGAGGGGTTCTTCGGTGTTTCTGCTGACAAGCTCAACATCCCCCAGGCCGCCTTCATTGCCGGCTTGCCGCAGAGTCCGTTCGGCTACACGCCTTACACCCAAACTGGGGCGTTCGCAAAGACGCTGGATAACGGCTTGAAGCGCCAAAAGACCGTGCTGTTCCGGATGTTCCGTGCCGGCTACCTGACACAAAAACAGTACGACGACGCGCTGAAGTACAACCTCAAGGGCGCCTTCCTGAAGCAGTCCTCGGCCACGACCATCGACGCCAAGTCCACCAGTTACGCCTACAACGCGGTTTACAGCCAGGCGCAGAACATTTTGGCCAAGCAACTGGCCAAGCAGGACGGACTGAACGGTGACAAGCTGAACGCCAAGGAGCTGGCCTCCTACAAGACGCAGGCCGACAACCTGTTCAAGACCAAGGGCTACCAGGTCCACAGCACGATTTTGAGTTCCGTGTACAACAAGATGCAGGAAGTCATGAACGTCTACAAGTCAACGTTCGGGGTGGATCACACCTACACGGTCAGCGACCCGAACACTGGCGAGACCAAGACAATCACCGAATCTCCCCAAAACGGGATGGTGCTGCTCGATAACGACACCGGTGCCATTCTCAGCTTCGTTGGTGGGACTGGCGGTCAGGTGAACCACATTAACACCAGTCGTTCACCTGGTTCGGCCATCAAGCCAATTCTTGATTACGGTCCCGGGATTGAGCACAAGGTGATTGGCTCGAACAGCGCCATCGCCGACTTCCCGCTCACGAACTTCGGCGACTACAGCCCGACTGACTTCGGGGATACGGTGCAAAACAAGTTCATCCCTGCAACCACCGCGCTGGCCAAATCTTACAACATCACTGCCCTCAACCTGTACAACGCGGTGCGGCAGCGGATGAGCGTGCGTGATTACGTCAAGAAGCTTGGCATCACCACCCTGACGGACAATGACTTCGCCCAGATTGGTCTGGGGATTGGGGGGACTGATTACGGGGTAACCGTTAACCAGTTAACCGGTGCCTTTGCCACGTACGCCAACGGTGGCACGCACGCCAATTCCTACATGATTGACAAGATTACCGACCCATCTGGCAAGGTGATTTACAAGCACAAGGTGAAGAAGACGCGCGTGGTTTCCAAAGCGACCTCCTACATCATGCAGCACATGATGAACGCGGTCGTTGACAGTGGGACCGCCGCATCACTGAACAGTTACCTGTCCTTCAGCACGAAGAACGTCATGGGTAAAACTGGTGAAAGTAACGACGAACGTGACTCGTGGTTTATCGGGAGCACGCCGGGCGTCAGCCTGGGTGCCTGGATGGGCTACGACAACAATTACGGTCACACCTTCAACCTCGCATCCTCTGCAACCCGGACCGAAATTCAGTACTGGGCCCAGCAGATGAACCAAATTTACAAGCTGATTCCTAACCGCATGCGCGTTTCCGATTCAATGCCTAAGCCGGACACGGTTAAGAGTGCCCAGGTGAACAGCATGACGGGGATGCCAAACGGCTCAGTCAGTTACGGCGGGACCACCATCAAGACCACGGGCAACACCGTCACGAGTCTGTACAACGACTGGACACCTGGCAGCCTCACCCCGCAGTTCGGGATTGGCGGCACCTCGGAGAACTACAAGCTGTTCTGGGACTTCATGCAGGGCAAAGCGAATGGTTACGGCACCCAAACCAAGGGTGATCAAAAGCTCGACGACGTAATGCAAAAGCAGGCTGACGACAAACAGGCCGCAGAAGACAAGAAGAACGCAACCAGTTCATCCTCATCTTCTTCCAGCAGTTACAGCTCCACCTCGAGCGTCTTGAGCAGCTCCTCCAGCTCGGCGCCAAGTTCAAGTAGCAGCGCTGCAAGCAGTAGCACTACTACCACGACGCAGCAGTAAACAAAAAAGGTTCCGGTCAAACGCAGAAGCGCTTGGCCGGAACCTTTTTTGCATGGATGAATTAATTACTTGGTTGAGTCGCGTTCAGTCAGGTCAAAGCCCAGCCGAATCGTCTTCTCGTCGATGTCTTCCTTGTTCATCATCTTGGTGAGCAGACGCATCGCAACGGCACCGATATCGTACAGTGGCTGGTCGATGGAGGTCATGCGTGGCCGACTCATTTCGGTCAGCTTGGTGTTGTTGCTGGCAATGACTTCGAAGTCTTCAGGAACGGCAACGCCAGAATCCTTAGCGGCGTTCAGCACCCCGATGGCTACTTCATCGTCAGCCATGATTGCGGCGGTAGCGCCAACCTTCTGCAGTTCGCTGAAGACGGCGAGGCCAGCCTGGTAGCTGTATTCGGTCTCGAAGACGAGGCTTTCGTCGTACGCAATCCCAGCGTCGTCCAGGGCCTTCTTGTAACCCTTCAGGCGGTACTGAGCGTTGATTGCGTCGGCAAGTGGGCCGGTAACGAGCGCGATTCGTTCGTTACCGCTCTCGATGAGCTGCTTGGTTGCCCCTTCAACTGCGGCCACGTAGTCAATGTTGACACTGCCGAGTTGGTTTTCAGGATCAACGGAGCCAGCGAGCACGATTGGCGTCTTGCTGCGGGCGAATTCACTGCGGATGTTGTCCCCAATGTTGTGCCCCATGTAAATCAGACCGTCAACCTGCTTGGCCAGCAAGTTGTTGACCACCTGAACTTCCTTCTTGTTGTTCTCGTCGGAGTTAGCCAGGATGATGTTGTACTTGTACATCGTCGCAACGTCATCAATCCCCCGCGCCAAACTGGAGAAGAACATGTTGGTGACGTCGGGGATGATAACCCCAACGGTCGTGGTTTTCTTGGAAGCAAGGCCACGTGCAACCGCATTTGGCCGGTAGTCGAGGCGATCGATAACCTCCAAAACCTTCTTCCGGGTAGCTGGTTTTACGTTCGGGTTGCCGTTAACAACACGTGAAACGGTAGCCATTGAAACGTTAGCCTCACGAGCAACGTCATAAATGGTGATTGTCTGCTTTTCCATAATGCACAAAGAATCCTTTCAAAATTAAACTTATTTTCAGTCGAATACGATTTGTGTTCTTTTCAAAGATAGCAGAGAAACATCACAAATGCAAGCGTTTTACTGATAATTGCATGAATTTTTTGGACCTTCTTTCAGAAACTTCAGCTTGGACGGACGTGGTATACTTGTGAAGTAAATTACTGCGTCTACGCACCGCAAAAGCACTTTAGGTTTGCTGCCTGAATTAGTCACGCCAGTTTTCATTTACATTTTTTGCTGCTGTGCAAAATTTGCCAAGGTGTTGCAATTGCGGTGTCCCATTTTTTGTTTCAAGGAGGAATTATTGTGAATCAACATCTGCAAGGTTTGATTAAGTGGGTCCAGGATGAAAAACTGGACGTTGCTTACATCAGCAACCCCACCAACATTAGTTACTTCTCCGGCTTCTTCCAAGACCCCGAAGAACGCGTCACCGGCCTGTTCGTCTTTCCCGACCAGGACCCATTCCTGTTCACCCCAGCTCTATCGATTGAAGAAGTAAAGCGGACCGGCTGGCCTTACGATGTGTATGGCTACCTCGACCACGAAGATCCATTTGCACTGATTGGTGACAAGATTCGTCAGCGCATTGCCAACCCAATTCGCTTTGGGATTGAAAAGGACGACCTGCCAGTCTTCCGTTTCGAAGCAATCATGCAGCAGTTCCCGAGCGCAACCTTCCCTGCCGATGCATCCCGGTTCATCGAGATGAAAAAGCTCATCAAGACACCGGACGAAATCGCCCTGCTCGAACAGGCCGGCCGTGATGCTGACCGGGCCTTCGCCGCTGGTTTTGCCGCGCTGCACACCGGTGTGACCGAACAGGCAGTTGTGGCCGAAATCGAATACGCCATGATGAAGTCCGGCGTGATGCAGATGAGTTTCGACACGATTGTCCAGGCCGGAGCCAACGCGGCTAACCCTCATGGCGGTCCAGAACTGAACAAGATTCAGCCAGGCCAGATGGTCCTCTTTGACCTCGGGACGGTGCACAAGGGTTACATTTCCGACTCCACGCGCACCGTTGCCTTTGGGGACATCGATGACAAGCAAAAGGAAATCCACCGCGTCTGCCTCGAAGCCAACCTCGCCGCAATGGACGCTGCCCGTCCTGGCGTGACCGCGGCCGAACTCGACAAGATTGCGCGCGACATCATCACGAAGGCCGGCTACGGTGAATACTTCAACCACCGTCTCGGCCACGGGATTGGGACCAGCACGCACGAATTCCCATCCATCATGGAAGGCAACGACCTCGTGCTCCAGCCTGGCATGTGCTTCTCCATCGAACCCGGGATCTACATCCCAGGGTTCGCCGGCGTCCGCATTGAAGACTGTGTCCACATCACGGAAGACGGCAACGAACCATTCACCCACACGAGCAAGGAACTGCAAGTTATCCCTGCTGACTAACACCGTCCGGCAGCGTTAAAGGGGGCTCCGCGTTGTGGGGTTTGGCCTCCGGGTCCGGGCTGGGCCTCGGGTGTGCTTCGCCGTGGTCGCTGTGGCG
>NZ_RRYD01000035.1 GCF_004010095.1 Lacticaseibacillus hulanensis
TTAAGCTTCTCTACGCCGATAGTAGTTGGTGGGAAACTGCCTGCGAGGGTAGGAAGCTGCCACGCTCAGTAAAAGGGCCAATCAGACATTGTCTGGTTGGCTCTTTTTTGTTGGTTAAAGTGCCACAGATTGCAGCCACTTCTCAGACTAAGCTGACACTCGTGTTGCATAAAAAAGCGGCCAGCGATTAAACTGGCCGCGTCTGTTTAGATGTTGCGGGCAATTGATCCGGGTGCATTAAAGATTGCTCTTCGGTATCCTTCTTCTGCTTCCTGATTCACGGCATCAATTGCAACGAGGTTAAGGTAGTTGAACGGATCGTTGTAGTCAGGGTGGTAAAGCATGTCCACGTTCGCGAGATCATCAATGGTATTGTTGTTCTGAATCGCGATTGAAAGGGCGTTGGCGGACTGGGCAACTTCATGGTCGCTAATTAGCTGGGCATGTACGCTGGACGCCAGGTACCACGCCAGGTTGTTGAATGGCAATCCATGAGTCCCTGGTGGAAAGCGTTCTGCAGGGTGAGCCCGGTGGTGGCAAAACACGTGCCAAAGAGGTTCATCGCGGAAGTCGCCTGTGTGCCCAGACTGCGAACCGTATTGCCAAAGACATTGATGCCGGCCAAACGTCCCTGCCGTACCGCCGAGCTAGCAAGCGGGATGTAGGCTGTTTTGCCCGTTGGGTTGTAGCGCGTCACGGCGCAATCACCGGCTGCATAAACGTCGGGGTGGGAGCTTTGCTGATAGTCGTTAACGACTATGGCGTCATGACTGTCGGTTTCAACCTGACCCGCGAGCAACGTGGCCGCGGGGGTGAAGCCGAGCGCTAAGACGGCGAGGTCGACGTTCAGGGTACGGGCGATTGTCGCCACCGCCAGTTTATCATCGGCCCCATCTGCAAAGCCAGTGACTGCCTCGTTCAGACAAACGTCAACGTTGTTAGCGCGCAAGATGGTGGCAGCTTGATTTGCGTTGGCCACATCTAGGTAGTTTTGCAGTATTTGGGGATTGCTTTCAAGGAGCGTAACGTGGTGGCCGGTGCGGGTCAAGCTTTCGGCCAGCTCGGTGCCAACGTAGCCGCCGCCAATAACGGCAACTTCATGTATGTGTTTGTCCTGAATCGATTGGGCGAGGCGCTGTGCGTGAACAAAACTCTTACACAGCTTCACCTTCGCGTTATTGGCTCCGGGCAGAACCGGGCGCTTGATGGTCGAACCGGTGGCCACAATTAGCTTGTCGTACACAATATCGGCCTCTTCGTTGCCATCCAGGTCGATAATGTGGGCCGTGTGCGCCTGAACATCAACGTGCTCCACCTCGTGACGGGTGAGCACCGTGGCACCGAGACGTCGCAGCTCGGACGGTGACGAGTAGAACATGTCTTCCAGCCGCTTAACGGTGCCCTCCAGGTACAGAGGGATGCCGGATGAAAGGAATGACACGTCGTCGTGCCGTTCTACCACCGTAACGTCGGTGTCGGGATGTGATTGGAGAATTTCTTGGACCGCATTGGTGCCAGCGTGGGTACAGCCGATGACGAGAATGTGCATAGTAGCTCCTTTGCCAATAGATGAATTGTTACCATTCATTCTAGCCCACTTTCGGGACAAATAAAAAACAACATTAATCGGCGTCCGCAATTTAATTCCATTATTTATCGTGGACACCGCCGCAATGGCCAAATATTCATATTTTAGTATAGTATATAATGATTTATTTTTTGATGTTATTATGGTAGCAAGGGTCTTTTTGTTTACGCAAACAACTTTGAAAATGTGTAGAATAAATTTGTTGAAGACGAGGATAACCGGCGCACTTGTTGCTGGCGGTGAAGTGGGGCAAGCATGATTAGATATTTCGGACAAGCACAGTATTCACCGACGCGCATTTTGAACGGGTATGAATTGCTGCTGCGGCAATGTAGCGGCGGCACCTGGCAGTTTCCCCGCGATTTTCGCCAGCACGGTGCAGCAGAAATGCAGCAATTAGCCGCTGCAACGATTGCAGTGCTGGAGCCGGCAGCCCGGGTGGTGTCGATTAACCTAGATCAAGACCAGTTTGTTATGCCGGAGTTCGTTTGCATGTTCACGCAGCTGGTTCACGATTTTCCAAAGCGCGAAATCGTGGTTGAACTAACCGAACGTGATTGCAGCGTTCCGATGGCGGAGCTGCGACAAGCCGCGGCAGCCTACGCCGGTAGCGGCGCCTACGTGTGCATGGACGATGTTGGGTCCGGGGCGAACAGCCCCCAGATGGCGGATGCACTGGACGATTACGTGAGCGAGTATAAATTCGCCATGCAGAACTTCAATGAACGTGATGGCTCCATTAGCAACCTCATGCCCCAAATCGCGGCGTGGGCGCAGCGGGCCAAGCAGTTCCAAAAAGAATTCGTCGTTGAGGGCATCGAGACGGAGCGTAACCTCAAAATCGTTGAGCAATTCACGCCGAACATCATCCAGGGCTTTTTGTTTGCCAAGCCGGCCCTGATTCCGGTGCAACAAGATATTTTCTAAAAACCACCAGCAATGAACTGCTGATGGTTTTTTGACGCGCGGAACATAAATTTTCACCTTTGATGACGCTGTCCAGCCGGCAGTTGCAGCGCCGCGGGTAAACGCGGACGGCACTGGACGATGGCTTGATTACCCGCACAACCGGTACGGGCGACAACCAGACGGCGCAGACCCAGAACCCATCGGCAGCTCTGGTTGGAACGGCGAACGTTTCATCCGAACGAGTTGGTGGTAGTGGGGATGCGTTCAGCAGCGGGACACGTTACCGCGGACTCTTCAACGATCCGCAGCGTAGTCAGCTTCACTCGAGTTCCAACATGACGGTTATGCAAACTGTTCAGCAGAACGCTAAGCAGTCGAGCAATAACAGTCACGGATTATTTGGATAAATGCTACGTAAAAGCAGTCGTCGGGGTCAACCCCGGCGGCTGTTTTGCTGCTCCATGTTAGCTTTAACCAAGCCGCTTGCAGCAGCCAAACGGGGCCACTTATGCAGCATCGAGATCAGACCTGCACAACCAGGACGTATAATTAATTAACATGCAGAATAACACCTGTGATTAAAATAAAAAATCGCGCTAATAGTAGTATTATTTAGGAAGTAACTTATAATTATATATAGACTTTTATTAAAGGAGGTAGCGAATTGTTTAGTGCGGACGCAAAAGAATTGTTGCAAAGTACCAGTATCAGTGCAATTTTGCAGACGTGGCCAACGCAATTTGCAATCGCTGCTTTCTTTACGATTGGTTTTGCCCTGACGTATTACCAGTTGTGGCGGCGGGCGTTCATCACCAATGCCGGACAGCGCCGCGGTTATCTCGCGCGGGCGGAGCTACTTGGTTCCGGGCTTATTCTGGGAACATTGCTGCACTGGATGGGCCTCATCGTGCCGCTCAACAGTAATTCGATGATGTTTCATAACCTGGGCTTTTTGATCTTCTACTTCATGCTCCTTGATGAACACATCAATTTGGGCGAGTATCTGTTGCGGTGCGCCGCCATTTATGCGGCCCTGATTGTGCAGCACATCGGTTATTTTGACCGGTGGCAATTCTGGATTTCGCTGTCGACGACGACCATACTGCTGGTCGTCACGTATGTTTTTGACCGACAGTTTCGGGCCAACATTAAGGCGGACGTGACGCTCGGGGGGCTCATGGCGCTCAGCTTCTGGCCGTGGCTGCCCCCATTGTCGGCGGGACTCCACGTCAACCCAACCGTGCAGTTTGAGGCTGTGATCATGTTCATCATGATGGCGTGGGTGGCCAAGCGCTACTGGAACCAGCAAGATAACTTGGCCGACACCAGCGAAAACATGACGGAGCAGGCCAACTATGACACACTCACGCAGCTGCGGTCGTACTCGCTCTATGAACGTGAGGTGCCGGACATGATTGCTGAGGCAAAAGCTGACGGCGAACCATTCACGACAATTATGTTCGACATCGATCACTTCAAGGAATTCAACGATGAGTTCGGGCACCCAGCAGGGGATGCAGTGCTGATGGGCGTGGCGGCAACGGTGCGCAAAACGGTGTTGCAGTACGTCGATAACGATTTAATTTATCGTGTTGGTGGCGAAGAGTTCGTGATTTTGCTGCCGGGCATGACAATCACCCAGGCGACGCGGATTGCCCGGGACTGTTCTTCGGCCGTGTGCGCGGCGATGTTCTCGTACGAGGGCACCGAACTGCACGTGACGATATCGATGGGGATGACCGCCCTAAAGAGTACGGACCGCGATATCCGTTCACTGTACAAGCGCGTGGACGAGTTCCTCTACCAAAGCAAGCGCGCCGGGCGCGACGCGATTACGATTGAGGGGCACACGGAACGCCGGGACGGGAACGCGGCGGATACCGGCTACCGCTTCTTCGCCCAGCCGATTGTGAATGTTGATAACGACGGCGCCCACTTGGTTGCAAAGGAATTGCTGCTCCGGATGCGCAGCGTTGATGGCTCGCACTGGGAGCTGCCCAACACGTTCGACATTAACGTCGACGTGCAGGTGGCGTTGATCAAACAAGTGCTTGAAAATTCGACCTGTCGACATTTGGGTATCAATTTGCTGCCGAGCCAGTTTACCGACCTGCGCGTTGCGCGCACGCTGGCGGAATTCGTGCGCAGCCAAGAAGATTTTACCCTAACGCTTGAGCTTACCGGGGTGCCCAACCTGGCGAACGTGGCGCTCGTCGCCTCAATCTACCATGACGCGGGCATTCGCATTTCAATTGATAACGTCGGGAGCGTCAACCACTATGAGGCCATCGCGCCGATGCTATCCTACGTTGATGTGCTGAAGTTCAGCTTGCAGAACCTGCGCCGTGAACACGACACCGAGAACCTGGATGACCGCGTTAAATTCTGGCAGCAAGTGGCCAAGGATGCGGGCATCATGCTCATCATCTCTGGGGTGGAAACAAGGCGTGATGCAACGCACTTCCGCACCCGTTACGGGATTTACCGCCAGCAGGGGTTCCTGTACGGCCGGCCAAGTATTCCAAATGACTAACAAAGTCGCGTAACCCGCATGATTGGTGTGGGTTGCGCGACTTTTTGCGTGCCGCGCAGCAGATTCCGCCCTGCGCCCGATATGTTTCCGCCGCCAATTTCGCTATGCTAGAAGACATGTTGCAGTTGGAAGACTTGGAGGATTGAGGATGAAATTTGTACGCAATGTGGCATTTGGCACTGTCGGGTTGGTGCTTGTGCTGGGAATTGTCTTGCTTGGTTCGGCAATGTTCACACGGAACCAGACTGGGGATGTTCCGGCGGCGCTGGATAACATTAACCCGCTCGTGCGTGAAGAGACCGTGTACGCCTCGACCGACGTTGCGCCGGTGCGGCACTTCTTGGGCGGCGGCGGTGAAGACGAGTACGTCTACGTGGTGAAGGCAGTGAATGCGCGGGGTAAAGTCCGCAAGATCCAGTTCAATGCGCAGTGGCGCCTTAAGCCCGGCAAGTATCTTGCAGTTAAGACAAAGGGCCAAAACGTTGAGAGCTGGCAGGCGGTGACGCAAAACACGCTTCCGGCTGGCGCGCAGAGCCTAACTGAATAATGCCGATTGTTGCCGGCAACCAAAACACCCCGACGCGGCCGCCGGGGTGTTTTTGAATGCTGTTTCGCCGCTATCCGCGCGGCGATTGTCGCTGCAGTGGTGCCTTAGCTATAAAGCACGTCCGCGTTTTGCCGCTCCTTAGCGATGCGCTCGTCGGTGTAATATTGCGCTTGGGCGTTAAACAGGTCGCGGTAAAGGCCGTCAGCGTTAACCAGCTCGTGGTGGGTGCCGTCCTTGACGATGTGCCCCTGGTTCAGCACGATGATGCGTTGAGCGAACCGGGTCGAACTCATGCGGTGGCTGATGTAAATCGCCGTTTTGTCGGCAATTAGGTCGTCGAGGTGCTGGTAAATTTCGTACTCGGAGATTGGATCCAGCGCGGCGGTTGGTTCATCCAGGATGATGAACGGCGCGTCCTTGTACCAGGCACGGGCGATGGCGATTTTTTGCGCCTCACCACCAGACACATCCTCCCCGTTCTTATTGAGCTCCCGGGTCAGCGGTGTGTCGATGCCCTGATTCATTCTGCTGATGCGGGCGGCCACGCCGGCAATTTTGAGCGCCGTCTGCACGCGCGCACGGTCTGGGTGGTCATCCGCGGCCACGTTGGTCAGGACCGATAGTGCAAAGAGCTTGAAGTCCTGGAAGACGGCGGCGAAAATTTGCTGGTATTCGTGCAAATTGTACTTTTGAATGTCGATGCCGTTTAGCGTGATGGTGCCGCTGGTTGGTTTGTCCAGCCGGGTGAGCAGGCGGATCAACGTGGTTTTACCCGATCCGTTAGGGCCCACGAGCGCCAGACGCTGGCCAATCGCGAACTTCAAGTTGATGTGGGCTAGTGCAAACTCCTTGGCGCCCGGATATTTGAAACTAACGTCGTGGAATTCAAGCTGATACTTATTGTCGCGGCGCTTTTCGATGGGCAGGGTCCCGCTTGCGGCGGGGTCGGCCATGTTGATGAAGCCAATGCACTTCACCAGAATCTGGGTCAGTACCGTGGTGGAGGCCATCTGGTTCGTTAGGTTGGCCACCGCGCTGATGAGCTGCGTGATGAAGCCGGCATAAATCACGATGGTCCCGATTGGAATCGCGCCGGTGAGGTACTTCACGATGAGCAGCAGGTACGCGCCGGCCGTGGTGAGCGCGATTACCGCGGGGGTGAGGCCACCGTACAGGCTCGCCTTGAAGTTGGCTTTGCGGTTAACGTCGAAGTTATCGGTGTTTGCCGAGTCCATGCGCCGCTTCAGGAACTGGCCCTGGTCGTACAGCCGAATGGTTTTGCTGACGTGGGGTTCGTTGAAGACGTGGTTCATGAAGTAATTAATCACCTTGTTAATCTGAACACTGATACTAACGGCCTCGTTGTGGATTGCGCTGCTCTTGTGGCCGCTATACTGGGCAACAACGCCCGGAATTATTAGCAGGATGAGCATGAGCAGAACAAATGCTGGCCCGTTTGCAATCCGCGCTAATTCCGGCTGGCGGTCGCCTTTGCTGATCAGTGCCGAAATGATGCCGGCACCGGCCACCAGCAGGGCAACAATCAGGTTAATAATCGCAGCAAAATTGGCGGTGAGGAAACTGGAGAAGGTCCCCTCGTAGGCAAAGCCTTCGTCGATTTCCGCATTGCGGCTCCGAAAACTGGGGTCGTTAAAGAGCGAATTGCTGACGCTGGTCCACTTCTGGTTAATCTGCCGGGCGACCTGATTGTTCAGGCTCAGTTGGGCCACGCGCTTGCGGTGGTCAATGTAGGCCACGGCGATTTCCATGACGATAATCACGGGGATAATGATACTGATCAACGCGACCAGGTTGGTGGATTGGTTGTACGCCGCGACCGCGTTGATAATCAGGCCAAGGAGAATCAGGCTGAGGTACGGGGTGAGCGTTTGCCCGATTGTCGCACTCAGGCTAAACCAAATGGCTTGCGGCTCAAGGTGGTAGATGAATTTGAGAATTTGCCCGTACTGATGATCATTATGCTTGTTGTTCATTTTGCTCCTCCTTGCCGTAGTACTGACTCTGAATGGCAAAAAGCTTGGCGTAGTCGCCGCCGCTTGCTAGTAATTGCTTGTGCGTGCCCCGTTCGGTGATTCGCCCTTTTTTCATGAACATGATTTCGTCTGTGAACTGGGTTGATGCGAGGCGGTGACTGATGAAGATGCTGGTTTTGCCGTGCATCATTTGGCGATAATGCTGGTAAACGTTGCTCTCCGCAATGGCGTCGAGCGCCGCGGTTGGTTCGTCCAGAATCACGACGGGGGCGTCCCGGTAGAGCGCCCGCGCGAGCATTAGCTTCTGCGTTTGCCCGCCGGAAAGCTCCACACCATCATCGAAAATGTAGTGGGTTAGCTGCGTGCCGGTGCCGTGTGCCAGCTGCTTAATGGTATCGCGTAAACCGGCCTGATCAATTGCGTCATTCACGCGGTCCTCGTCGAAATCTGCGCTTAGGGCAATATTGGCGGCCACGGTGTCGGCGAAAACATCGCTGTCCTGGAAGACGGGGGCAAAGTAGCGGTGGTAATCGTCGCGGTTGAACTGGGTGATTGGTGTGTCGCCCAGCAGAATTTTGCCCTTTGTTGGCTGCAGAAGGCCCATCACTAGGTTAACCAGGGTTGACTTGCCGGCGCCATTGACCCCGACCAGGGCGATGCTCGTGCTTTCGGGGATGGTGAGGTTCAGGTCGGAGATGGTGTCGGCATCCGCGTCCGGATAACGGTAGTAGACGTGGTCAAAGGTGATTGGTAGCGGCACGTTCGGCAATTTTGCGGCGGTGTCAGTGGCTGATTGGTTGCTGATGGCATCCTCAGTGGCAAACAGGTTGCGCACGTTGTCGGTATCGTGGGCGGCCTGCTTGAATTCGCCCCAGGCAACCATGAACATGCTCAGTTGCTGGCTGACGCTGCTGACGGCGTTGAAGGCGTAAGTGAACCCGGCAACACTAATTGCCTTGGTCAGGATTGCGGTTAATAGGTTGAGGTAAATCACGAGGTTACGCACCCCGGTCAGAACACTGATGCCGGATTCCTGCCAGAATTGGTGCATGGAGATGCTGGCGTTCACGCTTTGCTCGTGCTGAATTGCCTGTTGTTGCTCATGATCGAGTGCGCGGTCCAGGTGGTAGAGCCGGATGTCCTTGCTGCCGTCTTCACTCATGCTGGCGCGGTCGATGTAGTTTTCCCGGGCGTAATCACCGGCGATCGCCTTGCGCTGGCGCTGACGGTAACGTTGATGCCACCGCTGCAGGGAATCGGCGGCTAGCCCAATAACGATAATGAACAGTGGGATCCACCATTTAATCGTGAACAACAGCCCAAGCAAAATTATGATGGTGACTGCGGTCTGCATCAGCGTGACGAACGTGCTGAAGAGCTGACGGGAACCAGAGGTCATGTTCAGGAGGCCGAAACGGGCGGCGTCAAAGCGCGCCTCGTCGTACTTCGGGTTCAGCAGCCACTCGTACGGCACGCGCACCGTGTCGTAGAGGAACTTGTTAATCTGGAGCATCTGCGTTTCAAAGGCCGTGGTTTTGGAGAGAATATCAAGTGGCGGACCGAACCATTGCGCACCGGCCAGAACCAGGCTAATGCCGACAATGATGAGGGCCATACTGCCGAGCGGTGTGTTCCGCGCAAGCAAGCTGACGGTGATTGCGGGAATGAGCGTTCCAACGACGTTAATGATGGCGTTGGTGATGATGATGCCAATTAGCGCAATCCAAAAGAAGGGGTTGTGCGCCCATTTGAGGTTCCAAATCAGTGTCCGCCAAGCACCGTGTTGTTTTGTCTGCAATTTGAACATAATAATACCGCCCTTTCGTGAAGCGATTGCTAAGTAGTTCTATTGATGGTTTCAATATAGTGCCAAAAATGTGGCGGCGGCTAATCGGGACGTGAAATGTCAATAATCGGCCGTGAGTAGCAAAAGAGCCGGGGCAAAGCTTGCCGCGGCCCTTACTTAGTAATCTGTTTTAGCGGAAGCAACACTTCTGTGACGAAGACGCCCTCTTCGTATTGGCGATTGATGATTCCGTGGTACTTGGCGACCAGCGCGTTAATGCGGCGAATTCCGAGGCCGCGCTTGTCGTTTTTCGTCGAGGCGTAATTTATGTCGATGATTTGGTCGGCGCGGCGACTGTTGGTAATGGAAATGTACAGCTGCTGCTTCTCGATTGCGATGTACACGCGGATGAATCGGTCCGCTTCTTCCGGCTGCTCACTGGCAGCTTCGATGGCGTTGTCCAAAATGTTGCCGAGAATCACAACCAGATCAATGTCCGAGATTAGTGGCTGGTGGCCGACAAACACGGACACGTCGGTGGCGATGTTGGCCTGCTCCGCCAGTGCCAGCTTCGAGTTAACGACCGCATCCATGACGGTGTTGCCGGAATGAACGATGTCGTCAATGTCTTCTAGCTTGTCCTCCAGCTGGTTGAGATAATCACGCGCTGCGGTCAGCTCATCGTCGTGCAAGTAATACTTGAGGGCCTGCAGGTGGTCGTGATAATCGTGGCGCCACCCCCGAATGCTCGCGTACAACCCGTTGATTTCGGTTGTGTAGTTTGCCATGATTTTGTCCAGCGATTGCGCATAAACCATGTCGGTCTCGCGAAAAAGGTAGTCAAGCAGCGTGGTGACGAGCACTAAAGTCAGTGCCAGTGCGCACAGAATCAAAACGCGCACCCAGCCGGTGGTGAGCGCCGTTAACGCGATGAAGAGCAGGTGAATGCCAAGCAGGATTAGCGGTAGCGGCCGGTAATTTTGGCGCTGCGCCGTGTTCAGCAGGTGAAGGGCGGCCGTCAATGTCAGCGCGACGAGCACCCAGGTGGTTGCGGGAAGAAACAGGGCGGTGCTGCCGGTGCCCGCAAGCAAAATCGCAGGGACAAACCCGAAGCGCACGTGCACTTCTGCCCGCCACCAGCGGCTCAGGCTAACCCCGGCTAGTAGCAGTAGACTCACGCTGTTGCCCGGAAATAACGGAAGCAGTAAGAGCGGCAGGCAGCTGATAAGTGCTGTGCTGCCGGCGCGCCGCATTTTGGTTGTGGTGCGCCCGGTGACGATGATGGCAAGCAGAACCACGGGGATGGCCACCGCCAGCCAGTTGGGAATTTGACGACCGATCATAGCTTGCCCCCATCATTGCGCAATCCGCGGTAGTGACTCAGCAGCTCTGTTTTGAGCGCGGCCCGTTTGCCGCGCGCGACGGGAATGCTCGTGTCATCGCTGAGAACCAAATTGGTACTTTCAAGTGAACTGACGAAATTGAGGTTGACGATGAATGCCCGGTGCACGCGGACGAATGTGGTTGCCGGCAAGTCGGCGGCAAAGGCGTCCAGGACCCCCTTAAAGCGCAGGTCGTCGGTTTGGGTGTGCACGGTTAGGTAGTGGCCACTTGCTTCAACGTAGCGAATGTTGTAGAGATATACGCGCTGCAACACGCCGTCCACGCTCAGCATCACGGCCCGGGGCTGCAGGTGCTTCTGCGCTTTTTCGATGAGGCTGGTTAGCTTGGCCAGCGTCAACGGCTTCATGATGTAGGCGAGGGCATCAACGTCGTAACCGTCGAACACGTACTGCTCGTAGTTGCTGAGGAAGGCAATGGCAATGTTGGCGTCGCGGCTGCGAATGGTTTTGGCCAGAGTCACCCCGTCGCGGCCAGCCAGGCGGATATCCAACAGCAGCAAATTAAATTCCGTATCCTGCATGGCAAACAGCAGGGCTTCGGCGGAAGCAAAGGTGGTCCAGGTGAGGTCTAAATGATGTTGCTGCTGATAGGTGGTGAGCAGGGCGGATGTCTGCGCGCTGGTTTCAGCATCGTCTTCAACAATACCAATGTTCATCTGGTTCACCTCCTCGCTGCGCATGCTGTGCAGGTTAATAGTTACCACTATCATGCTACGGAAACGGATGAGCGTCAATTAACAATGAATTGGCAGGGCCTCGTGTGCAAAAATAATGTAGCTGTATTTTTAGTTATGTAATATTAGCAAATGCGAACTTGAGGGTGAGGAGAAGTGGCAGCTTCAGGATTTAAAAATACAATATTAGCGGGGAAAACGCATATGGTGTAATTTAAATAATATTAACTTTTTATCAACCTAGTCTAGTGCTAAGGTGGGTTCATGGAGGAGGCTGGTGGATTGAATGCGAAAAGACTACTAAGCCCGCGATATGGATGGGGCGTGTTTTTTGCCACAGTGGTAGTCACCGCTCACATTGCCTTTGCATTGTTGCCGGATTCGCGGTGTTTGGATGGTGTGCGGATTGATAAAACTACTGCCCTGTCGTGGATTGGGTTAAACACGAGTCCGACGAGTACACAGTGTTTCTATTATCTGTTACCGCTGTTTGCTGCGCTCGGGCCGGGGCGGGCAATCGTTGAGGACTTTATCACTGGGTTTAATCGTCATTTACTTCAGCGCGGTCCTTGGCGATATTTGTGCCAGAATCTCACCGTGACGTTCCTGGTGGGGATGGCAACGGCGGTCTTTGCGCTGACGGTTGATTACCTTTTTAGCTGGCTATTGTTACCAGACATTCAGTCAGACTTAATTCTCGATTATGGGATTAGTGTGGATCCGTCATACACCTACTTCACACAACTATTTTTCCGGCACGCACTCGGAACCATCGTCATTTATATTGTGTTAGCCGGATTAATTACCGCGGGATTTTCGCTACTTGGCGCACTGGTAGGGTTGGTGTCACTTAATCTGTACGCAGCAATGGCCACGCCAATGGTGGTGAGTCTGGTACTAGCAACTGCTGCAACTTCTTTGCCAAAATTGATTGCTTCACCAGTTGCAATCATGATTACGGACTCGCCAAATCCGTTGCCCCAATTTTCCAGTTTCGTTATTGGTTTACTGGCCTGCTATTTATTAATGTTTGGGGGGATTGCCATTGCTTTTTGGCGGCGTGCGGTTAGGTAAGCGGCGAGCATCTTGCTTACTATTACTGATTGCCCTGATGACGATTCTGTTGATGAATGATGCGTTAATTGGTCAAGCACCCGCAACGTTACCGGTGGTGTTGATTGACACCTTCCTCAACAAACCGGTACTTGCCAGCGTGGTGCTGCCCGTATTGTTAGTGCTGGGTAATCTATTCATGCCGCAGATGACCCGTTACGAACTGGCTAGTCTGCAAGATACTCAGAATATTGAGCGTCACATTTTGAGCCGCGTTGGGTGGACGTGTATCCTAATTGCGCTGGGGGAAATTCTTGGCGGGGTAGTAATGGCCGTCTTTGATTCACAAATGGTTCACGGTGCATTGCCGTCAATTCGGGAACTTTTAATTTTCGCCTTGCTAAATGTATGGTTTGTCCCAGTATTCATGCTCTTACAGACGTTGAAGGTGACGCGCGTGAGTTTAATCGGACAGATCAGTGTGCTAGCTGCAGTCGTGGTGGTTGATTTTGGGTTAATCACGATTCCAATTGATGTGTGGCCAATTGGTTTTGGGGGCGTCACGCTGCTTTTGGTTAAGGCTTCTTGGCCAATTTTTTTAATGGACCTGGCCTCCTTAATTATTACGGTTGGTTTAGTCTGGGGGTTTAGTAAATGGCGCATCAGCACCAGCGATTATTTTGGGTGATTAAAAATGGCGTTTTGTTTGGCTTGTATCAGATGCGCATTCGCCTCACGCTACTTGGCCTTTGCCAGATAGGCATGTTACTTTGCTTGAACACTAGGGTTGTGTTTTACGGGCAAACAATCCTGCCCGGGATGACTGAATTACCAGTTAAGTGGTTAGTGATGCTAGTATTGCCCCTGATTATTATTGGGGACATGCCACGTAGGGTTATCTTTTACTACTACCCCCGGTTTTTGCCGTCTAGCCGCGGCCTTGCAATGCTGTTGACAATGGTTTGCGGCATGCTCAGTAACGTATTGCCCGTGGGAATGGCTGCTTGGGGGCTAATACCAATTTCGCCAGAATATACATTATATTTAATTGCGGCACAATCTTGCATTTTAATAATTTACAGTGCTGCAGTAATGTTGGTGTCACCCATGGTGGTGCAAGCAATAATTCTTGCAGCCTTGATTGCTGCGGTGTTCTTACCGATTACCACGCCACTTTCCTTACTGATGCTGGTTCGTTTTACTGCCGCTGCGGCGGGTAAACAGTTCGGCTTGCTGCTGGGTGGCGCGGTCATTGTTGTCGTAGCTAGTTGGTATTACCTGGGTAAGGTTGATTACGAGGTTTTGGATGGAAAAGACAGTTATTGAATTATCAAACGTTACCAAAAAGATCGGGGCACAAGTGTTACTGAACTCGGTCTCGTTGCAGCTCACGGAAGGACACGTTTATGGATTTGCGGGGCAAAATGGTGCGGGTAAGACGGTGTTATTAGAAACAATTCTTGGGTTTGTTCGGCCAACCAGCGGGAATGTGATTGTTAACGGAATTATGGTGCGGCATGACCAAATGTTTGCACCGAACGTCGGCTTTGCACTGGGGACGGACGCACTCCTGCCAATGTTTGATGGCGCAACTAATTTGGGGCTGGTTGCGCGAACAAAAGCGGAGGCAGAGCCAGGAAAAATTCAGGCGTTGCTCAAACAAGTGGGGCTGAATCCAGTTAGTAAGCAAAAGGTTCACGATTATTCGTTAGGCATGCGGCAACGGCTTAACGTGGCGTGTGCACTAGTTAATGACGACCCGATTGTCATTTTAGATGAACCAACGAACGGGTTGGACGATGCTGGTCAACGGTTTTTGAGTAAGCTTGTGGATCAACTGCGGACGGCGGGAAAAACCGTGCTGTTAACGAGCCATAACCGGGAATTTTTGATGCAGCTTAGTGATGAGATCTTTTTGGTGAACGCAGGTAATGTTAAACGGGCGGAGGCAGCTGATGAGGTGGATTAATCAACATTTCGCACTAACTTGTTGGGCTAGCCTGCTTGCAGTTTTGGTGCTTTTGTTTGTGGATGGTTGCTTGCGTTTTCCGCTGCGGCAACAAAGCGCCGGCATCAGGGTGACCCATTGTCAGCGGCACGTGGATAATTTGACGCCGGGCATAAGGTGCACGCTGCAAAGGCAGGTGCGGCGTGGTAGTCGCGTTTCGTTTTACCTGCGCATAGACGCGGATAAGCGCAGACGCTTGCCGGCAAGCAAGTTTTATTTGCGGGGGCCCAAACAGTACGTGAACATGTTTGGTGACGTTACGGTCAATGGGTCCAGTCACACGTCAATGTTGCATCCGGGAACTAACCACGTTGTCCTATCCGCGGATGACTATCAGGCTGGGCCAGCCGCGCTTGTCCACGTCATCCGCAGCAAGCAGCATTACATAATCGTTCGTGAGCGGTAAATAAAAACTCCACACGGTCTTAACCGTGTGGAGTTATTTTGTCTGGTTGCTAAGTAGCAAGCAAGCAGTTATTAGTATTCGTTGTGGTCCTCGCCGGGTGCGGTGTCTTCCAGCGCGTTCAGCAAGGCCATGTCTGCGGGACTGATGGTGAAGTCGAGCTTGGCGTTTTCGCGCACGTGGTCTTCGCCGACCGCCTTTGGTAGTGGGATAATCCCGTTTTGCAGCACGTACCGGATGGCAAGCTGGGCCACCGTGACGTTGTAGTGTGCGGCAATGGCCGAGACGTCCTTGTTGCCGAAAAGAAAACCGGTGGCAAGTGGCGAGAAGCCCTCAACCAGTAGTCCGTGTTTGCGGGCGCAATCGACGTTTTCAGCTTCACGGTAACCAATGTAAAACTGCAGTTGCAGAGCCATCGGGGTGATTGCGCAGTGGTTGTACAGGTACTCTTGGTCCGCGACGTTAAAGTTGGAAATCCCAATCGCGCGGAATTTGCCGGCCTTGTACGCATCTTCCATGGCCCGCCATGCCTCGGCGTTGCCCTCCTTGTAGTCCGCACCCAGTTCTGCCCATGGCCATGGCGCGTGGATGAGGTAAAGATCAATGTACTCTAGGTCGAGCTTGGCCAGGGACGCGTCAATTGCCGCTGCGGCGTCCGCGTAGGTCTTGGCTTCAGCGGGCAACTTGCTGGTGACGAAAACGTCTTTGCGGGCGATGCCAAAGTCGCGGATGGCGCGGCCAACACTGCCTTCGTTGCGGTATGCGCTCGCGGTGTCAATGTGGCGGTAACCGGCCTTAAGCGCGTTGGTGACGGCGGTGTACGCCACCTCACCGTCAGGAATTTGCCAGGTGCCAAAACCAACCTGGGGAATCTTGACGCCGTTTGGCAGGGTGAATGGATCTGTAATAACGCTCATGTGCAGTGCCTCCTGAAAATTTTAAGTGGGGATTTTTCCAGCCACTAACTTGGTTAACTGCATTCTATTCCTGCAGCCGTTAATCCGCAATGTGGGCAAACGGGCGGCGGATGCAGACGCTGTGCTTTTGGCAAAAAATTAAGGCACGGGGCGACCGCTGACCAGACTTTGGGCATATAATTAAAGAACAGGATTGGCAACTTTAGCGGGTGAATAAACCGCCAAATCGGCCCAAGGACTGATGCTTGTTGAATTCCGCACATGCTAACCTGTTAGTATCGAAAGTAGCAATTATTTAATAAGGAGCGATAACATGAAAAAGGCAATTGGGTGGATCATCGCGCTGGTCATTGTCGCCTTCGCGGGATTCAAGGCTTACAGTTACTGGAACAACACGTATAACGGCACGACCGCATACGCAATTGTGCAGGATTCCACGAAGAAGAAGGCCAAGACCAATAAGGGTGCTGATTATAAGGTTGATGGTCAGCAGCAGTATTATTATGAATACGACCTGAAGTGGATTACTAAGGACGGTAAGGAACTCGATGTGGACTGGGAAAGTCGGGAGAGTGCGAATCCAGAGCGGCTCGTTTCCGGCACCTACATTCGCGGTGAAGTTTCTAGCAAGCGTGTAATTAAGGGCCCGGTTTCGATTAACAAGAGCCAGGTTCCTAGTGACGTCCGTGCGAAGTTGCAATAACATGTTCACCCCGTGTGCGTGGGTTAGCCAATTGGTGGCTGATTTGTGCACACGGGGTGTTTTGCTTCTGGGGCAGACGGGTAGAATAGAGGTAAAGGCAAAAGGGGGGCGTTTGCGGTGCATTACCAACTAATCTGGCAAACCTTTCGCAGTCGGTGGACGCAATACTTGGGCGCCGCGGCGCTGTTCATTGGCGGCGGGCTGGCCGTTTTTGTGCCGCTTTTGCGGTGGCTGCTAAAAACATTGCTTGCCGCCGCGCACATCCCGTTTGTGACCGGCGTGAATGCGGGGCTTATTTTGCGCGAGCACACAATTATTTTTGGCTTGCTGGTGGCAATTAGTCTGCTCACACTTACGCTGATGTACCTGCAACTGGCGGCGTTATTGCGGACCGCTTCTGCACTGCGCCGCGGGCAAAAGGTCCGGCTTCTGCACGTGTGGCTGGGGGTATTGCGGGACATCGCGTGCATGCGGGCCCGCGGTTTTTGGCTGCTAGCGGCATTTGCGGTTGTCTACGCGCCGTTTGCCGGATTTGTGCTGGGAACAAGTCCGCTGGTGCAGGTCCAGTTGCCCCTGTTTTTGATTAGTTACCTGCTGCGCGTGCCGGCACTGGCGGCGCTGGTTGCGGCGCTCTACTCCGGAATTGCCTACTTGTCCGTGCGGCTGCTTGGGGCGCTGTGCCAGACGGTAGTTGCTGGGCGTCGTCCTAGGGCGGCGATACGCGCGAGCTGGCGGGACAGCCGCGGCCAAACGTTGCGGCTACTACTTAAGTTTGGTGGGTTAATCATTGTCCCGTGGCTTTGCGTGTACGGCTGGAGCGAAATCTGGGTGCAGCTGCAGACACTGGCAGACGGGCAAAGCTGGGCGTATGCTGCGGCTATCGTCAACCTAACAATTCTGCTGACGGGACGGCTACTGCTGCTGGCAGCGGCGGTCAGCTTGCTGGCGCTCGGGGTGCTTGCTGTGGGGGCTGAGGCGGTACCGGTCCACGCAAAGTCCAATCGGGTGCATCAGGCGTTCTGGGTGGTAATGGCGCTGGGGGTCGCGGCCATCGCCGGCTTTAGCGCTGCCTACCTGCCGGGGGCGCGCACACAGCGGCCGCTACTGATTGCCCACCGCGGGCTGGACGGCACAAACGGGGTGCAAAATACCCTGCCGGCGCTGCGCCGCACGATGAGTGAGCACCCGGATTACGTGGAGCTGGATGTGCACGAGACCCGCGACGGCCAGTTTGTTGTTTTGCACGATGAAGATTTGCGCAAACTTGCCGGAAAAAGCAAGACGCCGCGGCAACTGACACTGGCACAATTACGTGGGGTGACTGTCCGCGAAGATGGCCAGCATGCCCATTTGGCCAGCCTGGATCAGTACCTGCGCGTCGCCTTTGCCCGCAAGCAGAAGGTGATTGTGGAGCTTAAGACCACGCCACAGGACAGCCAGGACGCGGTGCAACGCTTCATTCGCCGTTATGCGGGGACACTTGTTGCACATGACAGCCGGATTCATTCCACCGATTTAGGCGCACTAGAGCAGGTGCACCAATCAGCGCCCAAGTTGTACACGAGCCTGGTGCTATCGTACGCACTGGTCACCCCGCACGCTTCGACTAAGGCGTACACCTTCGCGGCCACAACCATCGATGATCAACTGGTGGCAGCGGTGCACGACCAGCACCAGGCAGTTTGGGCGTGGACGGTTAACGACGAAGTGGGGATGCAGCAGATGCTCTTTGCGGGGGTTGATGGCATCATCACGGATAACCTGCAGCTGCTGCAAAAGGTGGTCCGGGCGCATAACGCCCACCCGGCATACGCTGCCCGCATGCGCTTTTTGTGCAACACGCTGAGTGATTTTCGGTACGTTAACCGGGTGGAGTAACTGCGGCCGGATTGGGTGGCTCAATTTAATTTAAATAGTAGCGAAAGTGCTGGTAGTCAACTAAACTAGGACTGATACCAATAAGGTAAGGGGGCGACGGGATGCTGGTTGCGATAATTGATGATGATGAGCGCACGCGGGGTGACAATGCGGCGCTGTTCATGGCGGCCAGCAGTGCGCAGCGGCCGGTGCAGGTGCACACCTATGCGAGTGCGGAGGCGTTCACCTTCGCGGCGGAACCAGTCGACCTGCTCGTGCTCGATATTCGGCTCGGGGCAGGCGTCGATGGGATGACGCTTGCCCGGCAGGTGCGCCAGCGTGACGTGGCCGTGCCCATTGTGTTCTTGAGCAACTACGACGATTACGTTTTTGATGGCTACGACGTGAACGCGCTCGGCTACATCATGAAGCCGCTGACTGCCGCCAAGGTCGACCGGATATTAACGAAGACCGCCCAGCACCAAGCGCCCCGCAGTATTCTGCTCGCCACGGACAACGGGGTCGAACGGCTGCCATTGTTTGAATTGCAGGCAGTGGAGGTGGTTAACCACGATTTGCTGTACCACACCCAGCACGGGGTTAAGACCGCGTCCGGACAATTGGCCGAGCTCATGCCCCAGTTGCCGGATAATTTTAGCCAAATTCACCGGGCGGTAGTGGTGAACCTGGATTTTGTGACCCGCATTACGGGCAGAAGTGTAATCCTGGCAGACGGCTCCGAGTTGCCCTTAGCGCGTGCACGGCAAAAAGAGCTCAAGGCGGCTTTCCTGCGGCGATTCCGGGGGTTAACTGATGATGAGTAAAATGGCTCTGCTAGTAATCGCAGTCGCCGGGGCGATGTGGTTTGCCCTGGCGGCGGCGCCAATTAAACTGAGGCTTGCCGGCCTTGCCTGCGCTCTTTTTGGTGTCATCGCAGTAGTCAGCAACCAGTTGTGGCTTGGAATTGTGCCGGTGCTCCTGGCCACAATCGTTTCCGCCTGGCGCGGACATCAGGCGCTATTCGTGAAGGTCGTCAGTGTGGCGGCCGCGCTCATCGCGCTGGTTAGCCAAATTTTCACTGGCAGCGTGTTGCCGACCGTTGCGGCGACGTTGCTACTGGCGTTAATTGCAATCTGGCACAGTCAGCGCGACTTGTGGGTGCGCATCGGCACGGCGGCATTTGCAATCGGCGCCCTGGTGCTGGTCAGCGTTAGCACCGGCTGGCAGGCGGCTGCAATCGCGTCCGGCGGTATCTTGGCCTACGCTATCATCTTGCACCTGGCGCAAACCTTCCTGCACAATCAGGATGCGGTCTTTGCGGCGGGGCTGGACAAGATGATGGCGCAGTACAGTCAGGAAGTGCAGGAATTGTACGCGGGGATGCGCGGCTGGCGGCACGACTACCACGACCACCTGCAGGCCCTCAAGGCGTACCTGCGCGGCGGCGACGTGGCAGCAGCCCGGGATTACCTGAACCAGCTGGAGGACAAGCTGGATGAGGTTGACCCGCTCGTGCACTCGGGGAACACGCTCCTTGATGCCATCGTGAACGCCAAATTAACGCTCGCTGAGCACGAGCACATTCCGACTAACGTAAAGGTATTAGTTGGGACCACACCGCTCATCGACGACGTGGACCTGGTGGTGATTGTCGGTAACTTGCTGGACAACGCCATTGAAGCCATCACCGCCCAGCCGGAGGGGGAACTGCGGCGGCTGCGGGTGTACATTAGCATCCTCAAGCAGCAGCTCTACATCTCGGTCACCAACACGCGCCCGGCGGATCAGGTCATCGACATCAACTACGCGTCGACCAAGAACGACAAGCGCGGCCTCGGCATTCGGCGCATCAACCGGCTCGTAGCCAAGTACGGCGGCGTCATTAACCGCCAGTATGCGGACGACGTGTTCGTGACCGAAATTGCGTTGCCGATTGTCGGCCAGCCGGTGCCGGCCAAATGACCTGGTGCGGCTGCGGCCAACCATTCGCGCGCAAAAACCGACCATTCACGCGGTAGTGCCCCCAAGCGGGCACTTTTTTTGTACAGTAGGGTTAACAAATTACCGAAGACTAGGTGGCACGGATGAACAAACAACAATATGGTTTCTGGAATAATTGTCGCTGGTTTCTAGGGCAACTTTGGCGTACACATCGGGGGCTGGTGGTCTCCGCCATCGCCGAGATTGTCGGGCGGATGGCCATGCTGATCCTGGGGGTACTGCTGCCGGCGCTGTTGGTTGGCGCGGTGGGCCGGGCGCACGCGGGGCTGCAATATTACATGCTAATTGCCCTTGGCCTCGCCGCCAGCACGGCCGTGGCCGGCATCCTCAGCACCATCGGCGGTGTCTATAGCTTCAACTGGGGCTCCAACCTGCGCTCCGACATCGCGGTGGACCTGCAGGATATCATCTTGGGCGTCGATTACGACCAGGCCACCGACCCGACCGTGCACAAGTTGTACGAGCAGGCGGCCGGGCGGGGAACGGCCAACACCTCATCGGGGATGCAGGCCCTCTTTTCTTACGGGGTCGCACTCATCGGCGACGTGCTCACCCTCGTGGTGTTTGTGGCCACATTGACCGCCATTACGCCGTTAATCTTCGTACTCGTCGTGCTGGCCGCCAGCGTTGCCTACGTGGCGATGGCGGGTTACCGCAAGTGGTACGGCCACGGCCATGAACACTTCACCACGGCCGTTCGCAAGCAGCGCTACCTCGAGCGTAATGCGTACGCGGTCGAAAACGGCAAGGACATCCGCATGTATGCCATGCGTGGTTGGTACCACGATCACTTGCAACAGCTCCTCGGTGAGCGTGACCTGTGGCAACGCCGGGACAGCAACCGCTTCCTCTGGGCGAACATCGCCGGGGCGGTGGCGGGCATCATCCGGGACGCGGCCAGCTACCTGTACCTGTTTGCCGGCGTGGTGGCCCGGACTGTGAGCGTGAGTCAGTTCACGCTGCTGTTCGGGATGATTAACCAGTTCGTCCAGCTGACTGATCAGCTCATCAGCGACTTGACGCGGGTGCAGACGGCCAATCGGGACCTGCTGGAAGTGCGCCAACTGTTCGACTTGGCCGCGACTAACGCCCACCGGGACGCGCTCGTGGAGTTGCCCAGCGCGCTGATGCCGCAAGCTAGCGGCCAGTTGCCGGTGACGGTGGAATTTAAAGACGTGCGTTATCGTTACCCGGGCGCCGATGCGGACAGCCTGAAGGACATCTCTTTTACCCTCGCTGCTGGGGAGAAACTGGCGCTAGTCGGGATTAACGGGGCCGGCAAGAGCACCATCGCCAAGCTGATGATGGGGCTGATGCACCCCACTTCTGGCCAGATTCTCTACAACGGCATCGATGCGCAGACGCTCAGCCGCCAGCAGTGTTACGACTTGTTCGCACCGGTGTTTCAGGAGACGACCATCCTGGCGATGAGTGTGGCTCAAAACGTGGCGCCGGTGGCCACACCGGACACCGCGCGGGTACAGGCGGCCGTCGACCAGGCGGGGCTCACCGCTAAGGTTGCCGCGCTACCGCAGGGTCTGGAGACACCGATGACCAAGAACTACGAGGACGACGGGGTCGAATTCTCCGGCGGCCAGGCGCAGCGGCTGATGTTGGCCCGGGCGTTGTACAAGGACGCGCCGGTATTAATATTGGACGAACCCACGGCGGCGCTAGACCCGATTGCCGAAAACGAGGTCTACAACGAGTACGCCCAGTTGACGCGGGGCAAGAGTTCGCTGTTTATCAGTCACCGTCTCGCCAGTACCCGGTTTTGTGACCGCATCATTTTCTTGGCGGACGGGCGCATCGTCCAGAGTGGGACCCACGCCGACTTGATGCGCGCGGGCGGCCCGTACGCGGACATGTTTGCGGTCCAGGCCAAGTATTACGCTGCAGATAAGGAGGCCTTTACTGATGGCGAAAACTGAATCATTACCGACGCGCTACCTGCGCGTGGTGCGGGTCATTAACCAGATGGACCCCTGGGCGCTGCCGGCGGAGTTCGCCTACGCGGTCAGCCGTTCGGGTGGGCCGTACATCAACATCGCCTTCCTAGGCATCCTGCTCAACCGGATGACGGCCGGGACGAATCTCCGCGCATTGCTGCCGGTGATGCTGTGGTTCCTCGGCCTGCGTTTTGGGATTGCCATCCTCAACTTTTGGCTGCAAAAAGTCACCAGTGACCACCAGCAACTGGTCAACAGCCGGCTGGACGCCACGACGACCGAAAAGCTGCTGACGGTCTCCTACGCCAACCTTGATGACCCGCAGATGCGGGCCGACTACACGACGGCCAAGCGGGGGACTGGGAGTAACGGCGGGCTCACCACCCTGCTGCGGCACGGATTCGTCGACTTCTTTGGGCTGCTGGTGGCGCTGGGATTTGCCGTCTCCATGTTCGCCGTGCTGGTCCGGGTGCACGTGCCCGGCCACTTTGGCTTTGCCGGGTTCGTCAACTCCCCGTTCTACCTAGTCGTGCTGGTATTGCTGCTGCTCGTGCCGTTTGCGCTGTCCGTCGTCGTGATTCCTAAGGGCGATGCGATTATTCAGGCGATGATGGCGATGAGCCAGCACGTCAACGCGATGTACAGTTACTTCTTGAGTCTCGTGGAGAACATGCAAAACGGCCCGCTGATCCGGCTGTACAACGCCCGCCGCGGCATCATTGATGAGGAGCGGCGGCAAATCGATGCGGCCGACGACAACTTTCTGACCGCCGACCTGCACTCGACGCTGTACGTCATGTGGCCGGGGGTCGTGGCGAGCCTGATTACTGGCGTGCTGTACGTGCTGGTGGGCCTGCCGGTGTTTGCCGGCGTTTTAACCATCGGGACGGCCATCATGGCGGTGGGTTACCTCGAACAATTCATGACCAGCTTCACGGCGTTCATGAAGGACATCAGCGATTACAACAACATGGTGGGTTACCTGCAGTACTACGCCCGGTTCCTCGCGCTGCCCGATTACGCCAGCGACGCGCACTTGCCGGTGGAGAAACGCGACGACGGTGACTACGCGTTTGAGTTCCACGACGTTTCCTTCAAGTACCCGGGCAGCGACGAGTGGGCGCTGCGCCACGTACACCTCGAGTTGCACGTGGGTGAACGGCTGGCCATCGTCGGGCTCAACGGCTCGGGTAAGACCACGCTGGTAAAGCTGTTGACGCGGCTGTACACGCCGACCAGCGGGCAGATTACGCTCAACGACATCGACATTCAGAAGTACGACGAGGCGGAGTACCGTGGCCTACTCGCCGTGGTCTTCCAGGACTTCAAGCTGTTTGCCTATTCCATTGCCGAAAACGTTGCGGCCAGTAGTACGGTTGACCGCGATCGCGTGTGGCAGGCGCTGGACGTCGCGGATGTGGCTGACCGGGTCCGCGAGTTGCCGCACACCATCGACACGCCGGTGGGGACGGACATGGATGAAAGTGGCGTGCAGCTGTCCGGTGGCGAGGCGCAGAAGGTGGCCATTGCCCGTGCGTGGTACAAGGACGCACCACTGGTCATTCTCGACGAACCAACCGCAGCGCTGGACCCGCTGTCGGAATACGCGATTTACCAGCGGTTCGATCAACTAATTGGGAATAAGACCGCCATCTACATCAGTCACCGAATGAGTTCCACACGTTTTGCGCAGCGCATTGCGGTGTTTAAGGATGGTGAGCTCGTTGAAATGGGCAACCACGAATCTCTGATGGCTGCTGGCGGATTGTACAAGGAACTGTTTAGCGCTCAGGCGCAGTACTATCAAAAGTAAGGAAAAAGGCTTGACCGCGGTTGTGGTCAAGCCTTTTTGCATGGACGGTTAACAACGCATGCCGCCGCTAGTTGTGCGCGCCGCGTTGAAGAAGCTAGTGCTGGTGAACAGCCTCGTTCAGGCGTTTGCGGCTTTTGGCTGTCCACGTCTGCACATCGCGTTCAGCGAGCATGTTGTCAACGAAACCGGCAACATCGGACCCAATGAGATCTTGCACCGCGATGCCATTTGCGGCGCCCTCCGTGAAGAAATCGATGAGCTCATACAGGGCGCTCATGGTGTCCATACCGTCACCGGCAGTGTTGCTCCACATGTAGTTTTGAATCGCCTTGTAGGCCCGTTGATAGTCTTTGGGTAGTGCCTGCATCCGGCCAATCTGTTCCTTGTACTTTTGCTTGTCGTTAATCACTTGCCGCATGTAACTAATTGTGAGGTATTTAAACCAAGTTGGTTTAGCCATTATTTTGCTCCCTTCAAAGTATTCATCTGACCTTCAATGAATTGCCAGCGTTGCCAGAACGTCGCCAGTTCAACTTGGCCGGCCGCGTTCAAAGCGTAAAACTTGCGCATTGGTCCCTGTGTGGACTTTTTGCTGCTGACGGTCACTAGCTGTTTTTTCTCCAGCCGGAGTAGCACGGTGTAGACGGTGCCCTGGGCGATGTCGTCAAACCCCATTTGCTGCAGACGACTCGTAATCTCGTAGCCGTAAGTTTCGTGTTCATTAATGATTTCCAGAATGATGCCCTCAAGAATGCCCTTGAGCATCTCGGTCGTTCCGTTCATAGTGACACGCCCTCTCTACTTAGCGTTATAAGGTACTGGTACATAGTAAAACTAAGTAGGCGAATTGGTCAAGTCTTTTGCCAAAAATCATGGGGTTCGGCACAATAAAACGCCATATTTACAGAAAACGGGGTCTTAAATGTTCCAAGTTATGTAAATGTGGTTGCTGATTTGGTATATTAGGGAACAGGTTATTTGATTTCGAGTGTAAAGTGGAAGGCTACGCAATGGTAACTGTTTTTAATACGGGTTTTTGGTTATTTTTCTTCATGATGGGTTTGGTGGCGACGATTGACTGTATCGATGACTTCGGTGCGGAAGTGAGTATGCGCCTTTTGCGACGAGTAATTAGCCCGGCGATTCAGGTGGCGGTGTACGTGCTCGCAATTATTTTGATTTTGAAAACGTTGCGGCTGATGGGGACCACGTACACGTGGACCGCCAACGCGCTGCGGATTGGGTCGCTGCTGTATGTCAGCACGCGCATGGATGATGAGCGGGTGCACGCGGGCATGCTCATGTGTGTTTTCATCACGTATTACCCATATTGGCAATTTAACTTGGTTTCCATGGCGGGACTGGTTTTGGCGCTGGCGGTATTGCAGCTGATGAATCACTACCGCAAATGGATTCGGGCACATCTGCAGCGCCTGATAAGCGTCACGGTTGCTGCCAGTGTTTTGTTTTGGCAGGTGACGAGGGTCGCTTATGGCTACGATTTCGCAACCACGCTTGGCGTGACCGCGATATTTCTGGCCATCATGGGCACAACCAACCTGTACGACCGGCTCATGGCATACCGCCGCAGCCGTCACCGTCAGCTTAAGCGGAGCAATAATCACGATGAGCTAACCGATGCGCGCAGTTTGGCCCTGTTCAAAAAGGATTTTCACACGTACCAGAACATGATGCACGCGGAACACAAGAACCTGCACCTTGCGATAATTGATATTGACCACTTCAAACATATTAACGACACTTACGGCCACCTTGTTGGTAATGAGGTGCTCAAGCGGTTCGTTCGCGATATTGATGCGTACCTCGTGGCGATGCCGTACTATACGAACGTTTACCGCACTGGCGGGGAAGAGTTCAGCGTTCTGATGTACGACCTGACGGATTCCGAGGCGAAAGCGGCGATGGATGCGTATGCGGTTCGGCTGCGGCGCCTGCTCGTGACCAAGATTAATCCCAACTTGCGGATCACACTGTCGATTGGGATTACCAAAATTGCTGCTGACGATGAACCACTCAGCCAGTTTATGGAACGCGCGGACAACAACCTGTACGGGGCGAAACGGTCTGGGCGCAACCACGTCGTCCAGGCCAATTAGTGCATAACCACATTCCGCTATAGTTGTCCGGCAGCGACAGCGTGGTTGCTGAGGTAGACCAGTGGCGTCGCTCCGCGTTGTGGGGTTTGGCCTCCGGGTCCGGGCTGGGCCTCGGGTGTGCTTCGCCGTGGTCGCTGTGGCGGTCGTCTGGAGCCGGAAGTACGCCGTCTCCAGACTAAAAATTTAGCTTTGCATCGTCGCAGCCTGAGTCTAACTCGTTCGCTACGTAGCGATTAAATTTTCGGTCTATCTCGTAATCAACATTCCGACAGCTCCTCAATGCAAATCTAAATTTTTCCCACAAAGAAAAAGGGGTGTGCCAACCGCAAAAACCGCGGTCGTCACACCTCTTTTCTTTGTTGCCACGGCTAGGCGGCACACCCGAGACCCAGCCCGGACCCTCCGGCCAAACCCCACAACGCTCCGCTGGATAGCGCATAGATTCAGACTAGGCACCAACTTTAAGGAGGGGAACTGAGCAGGTTTGAGGTAATTACCTTGGTTGTGGATTTCTCAATTGTACTCAGAATTCGCGAGCAAGAACTTTAACCAACGTTGTAGCGACTGGGTGGGGCCGGTGCGTGTGTAGTGCGGCTGGGATTTTCCTGTGAAAGCTATGGTGAGAGAAGACCGGTGCGGTTTTTGCATCGGGCTTCTCCACACCATAGCCGGCAAAAATTAAGACCCGCTGGAGAAGCAATGCTTCCCAACAGGTCCTAACAACACGTATTAAGTTCGTAACCCGAAGAACGGTGAGGCGGGGCTGAATTTTTAGGTTGAAGACCCGGTTTTTGGGGCTTCAACCGGCCGCACGGAAAATCCCAGCCGCACGGAACGCGCACCGGCGCCGCCCAGTCGCGGCCCCTATACCACTTGGTATTAGGCGTTCAGAACCTGGTTCAGGAACGTTTGCAGGCGTGGGTGGTTCGGGTGGTCGAAGATTTGCTCCGGCGTGCCCTGCTCGAGGATGTGGCCGTCGCCGAAGAAGACGACGCGGTCCGCAACTTCTTTTGCAAAGCCCATTTCGTGCGTCACAATCACCATGGTCATGCCCTGCCGCGCGAGCTTGCGCATAACGGCGAGCACGTCGCCGACCATCTCGGGGTCCAGCGCGCTGGTTGGTTCATCGAACAGCATAATCTCCGGCTTCATGGCCAGGGCGCGCGCAATAGCCACGCGCTGTTTTTGGCCCCCGGACAACGAATTTGGCATTTCGTCAGCCTTTTCGCTGAGCCCCACGGTGGCGAGCAGCTTGTCTGCCTCCGCATTGGCCGTTGCCTTGTCCATCACGCCCAGCTCAATCGGGGCGAGGGTGATGTTGTCGCGAACGGACATGTTCGGGAAAAGGTTGAAGTGCTGGAACACCATCCCGATTTTTTCACGGATTGCGTTGATGTTCACACCCGGTTTTGCGATGTCGACGTTGTCAATCATGATGGAGCCACTGGTGGTGGTTTCCAGTCCATTGATCATGCGCAACACCGTGCTTTTCCCGGCACCAGACGGGCCAATCAGCACGACGACTTCATTGTCTTGCACCTGCAGGTCGACACCTTTAATCACATCGTTGTTGCCGTACTGCTTGTGCACGTTTTTCATTTCTACTCGCGTTGTCATTATGCGTTCACCTTCTTTTGTACCCAGTTCGATAGCCATGTCAGCAACGTGATGATGATGAGGTACATCAGCGCGACCATGGTCCAAATCTTGAAGCCTTCCATGTTGCGGGCGATGATGATTTTCCCGGTTTGGGTTAATTCGAGCAGGCCGATGACGGACAGGATGGAGGTATCCTTCAGGGTGATGATGAATTGGTTAATGAAGGAAGGAATCATAATTTTAATCCCCTGGGGCAAAATCACGCGGCGCATGGCCTTGCTCCAAGGCAGCCCGAGAGAGCGTGCTGCTTCCATTTGCCCCTTGTCGACGGAGCCAATCCCGCCCTTAACGAACGCGGCGGTGTAGGCCCCCTCATTCAGCGTGAGGGTGACAATGCCGGCGACGAATGCCGGAATCTTGGTGCCCGTTAGACTCGGGATTCCGGTGTAAATGAGCAGGGCGAGCACCATGAGTGGCAGACCACGGAAAATGTAGATGAAGGTCGTGGCGGTGCCCTGCGCCAATTTGTTCGGAATTACGCCAAGCAGGCCGATGAGAATCCCCACCACGGTGGCACAGACGATGGCGACCACCGTCAGCAGCAGCGTTTCGCCGAGCCCGCCCATGAGGGTTCCGCTGTTGGTTTTGAGTAAGCCCAGGAAGGAGTGGTCGGTTTCTTGGGTGCTGTCGTTCTTTTCCTTCTGTGACTTATTGCTGCCGGTGCCGAGGTACTTAGCAACAATCTTGTCGTACTGGCCATTCGCCTTCAGCTTCTTGATGCCGGCGTTGACCTTGGCGAGTAGTTCGGGCTCACCCTTTTTGATGGCAATCCCGTACGTGCCGGATTCAGCGGGCTTGGTGAAAATTTTGAGGGCCAGCCCCGTCGCAATCCCGTACTGCATAACCGGCTGATCCTCAAAACAAGCGGCGGAGTTGCCGGTGATGACGTCCTGGTACACGTTGTTGGAATCGTCGAACGTCACCACGGTTAGGTTGTACTTCTTCTTGATGGAGTTAACGTAATCGGCGGAGGCTGTCCCGGTCTTCACGGCCACTTTTTTGCCGCGCAGATCGTTCAGGCTCTTAATGTGTGCGCCAGTTTTGGCGGCGCCGACAACCCCAGATGTGTAGTAGGGGTCGGACATGGCGAACTTGGCCTGACGCTCAGGGGTGATGCTCATGCCGGCAATGACACCGTCAATCTGCTTGGCTTCAAGTGCTTGCACCGCGGCGTTAAACCCGAGTGGCTTGATGTTGACCTTAAACCCTTCTGTCTTGGCGATTGCGTTCATCAAATCAATGTCGATGCCGACGTACTGATTGTCCTTGTTCGCAAATTCGAACGGAGCAAACGTCACATCCGTCCCAATCGTGTAAGTCTTCTCAGCCGCATGCACCGACTGTGGTGCAAGGAATGCTACCACAGTGATAAACGTTGCAACTAAGGCGGTCCAGAACCAACTACGCTTCATTTGTGCCACCACTTTCTGTAAAAAATAATGGTTTAAGGATAGCGTAAAGTTATGGTAAATGTCCATGGATTATGTCAGCTTATCTAACAAACAACAGCTCGTGCGGCAAAAATAATGTGTTTTTGCCACACGAGCTGTCGGTTTAAATGTTAGTTAGACGTAGAAATTAGTATGCTAATGGCGCATCACTTCGGCCGGGGACCTAAACTATCAGTGCCGGCTGTGGCGCCCGGGGCCACGCTCGCCGCGCAGCGTTGCCCGGAGCTGGACGGTATAGATGATGATGTTGCGCGCAAAGTAAACGGCAATAACGATAAAGATGAGCAGGATAAGCAAGCCTGCCCCGGTTATCCCGGTACCATCCAGCTGGGTCGTGATTAGTATCTGGCCAAAGAAGAGCGCGGCGAACGCGATAAAAAAGGCGATGTTCAAGGTGAAGCTGACAATGCCCAGAATATTTTGGCGTGCATGAAAGCCCCCGTCGTGATCGAGTTTAAACGGATCATCCACGACAATCAGAATCTCAAAGAGTATTTGCAGAATGAATTCCATGGTGTTGACCTACCTGTTAGCGGGATGGCTGCGTGCGCGTTATTGCAGTTACTTTAGGCGGCGGCGCTGTTTCTTTGGTTGCCAGCTCATGGCGAAGACTGCCGTCAGCACCGTGATTATACCGATAAACTGGAGCGGGTGGAAGTCTAGGTTCAAAAACAATACGGACAGGATGGTGGCGGTCATCGGCTCAAAATTGCCAATCATGCTGGCAACCGCGGGCGCGAGGATTTTGAGGCTGGATACGTACAAAATGTAGGCAAGCAGGGTTGCCCCGAAAATGACGAAGGCAACGGCGAGCCACAATGCCGGCGTGAGGCCCTTGGGCAACCGCCACATCGGGTGCAGGAAGTTGACGACGATGCCGCCCAGCATTAGCCCCCAACCAACCACAACCGTTGGCGCGTAGTGGTTCAGCAATTTGCGCGGCAGTATTGTGTACGCGACCCCGGTGCAGGCACCCATGAAGCCCCAGAAGATTGCGAGGAGCGGCACCCCAAGTTCGTGGACGTTCCCGTTTGTCACCAGGAGAAACACCCCGCAGAGCGCGGCGATGATGGCAATGGTGTCGATGGGGCGGGGCAGACTCTTCTGGCGTACCGACACGATGATGGTAATCATGGCCGGGACTAATGCCAGCAAGATGGTCGCCACGGCGGCGTTCCCGTAGTAAATTGCCAGCAGGTAGGTTAGCTGCGCGGCGGCGACGCCAAACAAACCGAATGCGGCTAGACGCCCCCGCAAGTGTTTATCCCGCCAGATGGCCCAGATGTTTTGCTGAGATAAGGCGGCGATGATGAGCATCACCAGGCCGCTCCAGAACATGCGCATGCCGCTGAGCCATTGCGGTGTGGCGGTCGTGTGGTTGAAGATAATGTTGCTGCAAACGCCGCCAACACCCCACATGCAAGTGCCGATGCCGGCCTGGATTGCGGCACGTAATTTAGTTTTTGCCATTATGTATGTATCCTTTCAGAACCCGCAGAAAAAAGCGCGGGCCGCTTGCGTGAAACAGGCGGGAATGCCTGCGTTTATGTTTGACCGCTAGTAACCAGTATAGAATTTTGGGGGGCATCTGGCTATGACGAATTGTCAACTCAAGTGCAACTTTTTACCCAGGTAAACTTCTGATGGCGTCTTCCAGCCTAGGACCTTGCGTG
>NZ_RRYD01000036.1 GCF_004010095.1 Lacticaseibacillus hulanensis
ATTTCATTGTACAAGGACTCAGGCTGTGAGTCTTTTCTATTTGGCTAATTTGTTGCACTTACATTGTAAATTCGTCATCCAAAAAAACGGGCGGCGCAAGCGGAGCACTGATTAGCAAATTTACGCCGGGCAAAAGCAGAGCTGGTGGCGGGTGAAATGCAAATGATGCCAGCGCGGGCAGACCGACGCAGAGCCGGTAAGCGGTTTTATTTACGTGTTGCACTATGGCCCTTGTGGTAAAATGGTCCAGTAGTGACGCTTTTTATGAGAGGAGCACGCGCGAAAACTCATGCAAAAAAACAAAAGCACAATTAAGCTGCCGGCCTTCATTGAAGACACCCGGCTGCGGTACGTCTCGCTCACCATGGTGGTGCTCACAATCACAGGCATTGTGATTGCGTTCTTCATTAAACCATGGCTGGCCATTGGGCTGACCGTCGTTCTGCTCGGTCTCCTGTTCGCGTCCTTCTACACGCTGGAGACGATTACCAAGAATACGAATAAGTACATCACCAATTTGTCGTACCGCATCAAGCGGGGGGAACAAGAAGCCCTCGTGCGGATGCCGATGGGAATTTTGATGTACGATAAGAAAATGAACATTGAATGGCTCAACCCCTTCTTGCGGACCTACTTCGGGGATGAACCGACGCTGGGGCGGAACCTAGCAGACGTCGACGGTGAGCTCGCCGAGATTATTGCCGGCCACCAAGACAGCAAGGAACCACGGCTGGTGCACTGGGGCGATAACCAGTTCGAAATCACGGTGCAAAGTAGCATTGGGGTCGTCTACATGATGGACGTTACCCGGTACGCGGCCATTGAGCAGCAGGCCGAGGATGAAAAAATCGTGATTGGCCAGATTTTCCTGGATAACTACGATGAGGTCACCCAGAGCCTCGATGATCAGCTGATTTCTAACCTCAGTAATTATGTGACCACGGAGCTCACGAACTGGGCAACCAAGTTTGGCTTTTTCGTTAAGCGCGTTGATGACGACCATTTCTTGCTGATTGCGTACGCCAAGGCGCTCAAGGCGGTAATTAAGGATAAGTTCCGGGTTTTGGACACCATCCGTGAGGGAACGAGTAAGCAAAACGCACCGTTGACCCTGTCAATTGGGATTGCGTACGGCGATACTGACCTGGGGCAGCTAGCACTGACCAGTCAGAGCAACCTTGACCTGGCGCTTGGTCGTGGTGGTGACCAGGTCGTGGTTAAGGCGCGCGCCGGTGAAGCCAAGTTCTACGGCGGGAAGACCAACCCAATGGAGAAGCGGACCCGAGTTCGGGCGCGCATGATTAGTCAGGCACTGCAGGAATTGTTCAAGCAGACTGACAAAATTTACGTTGTGGGTCACGGCCGGCCCGACATGGACTCCATCGGTGCCGCCCTCGGGGTGCGCCGGATTGCCCAGATGAACGGAAAAGAGTGCTACGTGGTGCTCGACCCAACGAACTTGCACTCGGATGTTGAGCGCCTGATGGAAAAGGTTGCCGCGGATCCAGAACTGGCCAACCAAATCATCACGCCGGAAGCTGCCATTGGTGGGGCCACGGACAAGTCGATGCTCGTCATGGTCGACCACAGTAAGCCATCCATTACCACCGCTCCGGACCTCTACACCAAGTTGCAAAACCGCGTGGTCATCTTGGACCACCACCGTCGCGGTGAGGAGTTCCCGGACAACCCAATGCTCGTTTACATCGAGCCGTATGCCTCCAGTACTTGTGAGCTGATTGCGGAAATGTTCGAATACCAGCCGCAGGGGAGCGCACCACTGAACAAACTTGAAGCAACCGCCATGCTTGCGGGGATTACGGTCGACACCAAGAACTTCGCGCTGCGCACCGGGACCCGGACGTTCGACGCGGCTTCGTACCTGCGCTCCATGGGTGCGGACGCCAAGCTGATTTCGACGATGCTGAAGGAAAACATCGATTCGTACATTCAGAAGAACCACCTGATTGAAAGCGTTGAGATGATTGGCGACAACATGGCGGTGGCGTGCGGCGAAGAGGTCAAGGCATACGATCCCGTCATCGCGGCGCAGGCGGCCGACACGCTGCTTTCGCTGTCGGGGATTGACGCCAGCTTTGTTGTCACCAAGCGGCGTGACGGGAAGGTTGGTATTTCCGCTCGCAGCCTCGGGGACATCAACGTCCAGCTCATTATGGAACGGCTGGGCGGCGGTGGTCACCTCAGCAACGCTGCCACCCAGATGGCTGGGGTGACGGTAGCCGACGCGAAGGGCGAGCTGCTGAACGCCATCCATAAAGAACTGACGCAGGAAGACGATTAGCGCTGGCGAACCCCGTTTTAGTCATTAAGTACAAATTTTGGTCAATTATTTTGCGTTTGGCCGCTAGATATGTAAACTAAGAGTATCAACAAAGGAATAAGTTCACGGCCACCCAGTGTTTGTGAACCCAAACGGAGGTAGAAACAATGAAGGTTATTTTCACCGAAGATGTCCGCGGCAAAGGTAATCGCGGCCAACTTAAGGAAGTTGCTGACGGTTACGGGAACTTCCTCATCAAGAACGGTAAGGCAAAGCCCGGCACACCCGCCGCAATCAGCCAGCTCAAGGGTCAGGAAAAGGCCGAAGAGAAAAAGGCGGCTGCACTCAAGGCCAAGGCCGTTGCGCTGAAGGAGAAGCTGGAAGACGACAAGACCGTGGTTGAGATCAAATCCAAGGCCGGTGCCGACTCCCGCCTGTTCGGTTCCGTGCCAAGCAAGCAGATAGCCCAGGCACTTGAAAAGCAGTTCGGCTACAAGGTCGACAAGCGTAAGATTGATTTGCCCGAACCAATCCGCGCCCTCGGCTACCGTAACCTCATGGTGCAGCTCGCACCCGGCGTGGACGCTAAGATTCGCGTGCACGTGGTGGAACAGTAACAATCAAAAAGTCGAAACTGTGATTGCCAGCTACTTCAGTGGCAGTCATAGCTTTGGCTTTTTTTGGTTTAGTTTGCGTGCGCAGATTATTGGGCACCATTAGGGGGTAAACCTATGCGATGGCGACTTAGGTACGTGCTACTTTGCGGATTAATATTAATTGCAACCGATACTGCTCTAGATTTAGATCCTTCAATCAATGTTGGCAGATGGCACAGCACTTTGGAAGTAGTTCCCTTGATATCGGCGCTGGTGATTATGGCCCTTTTGCGGCGATATTTGAAATTGAACTACTCTGTGGGGCTGAAAAACATTGGCTGGGGATTGGTTATGGGCTGGCCGTTCATGGTTTTGTTTGTGACCGAAATCCCGTACGTTGGTGAAATGTGGCGGGACACCGATTTTCGACCGATGATGGTTTTAATGATGGTGATGGCCGGATTGGTGGCCGTGGCTGAAGAGATTATTTTTCGTGGTTCCATTGAGCAGCTAGTGCAGAAAACATTTAAGGGACACGCAATTCTAACCGTGATGATTTCGGCGGCTATCTTTGCGTTGTTCCACCTCACTAATATTTCGGGGGCAACTGCCACGTGGCCTGATGTCATTGGTACGGTACTCTTTGCGTTCGGCGCGGGGCTTTTATTAGGGACAGTTTACTTACTGACGGGTAATCTACTTGTTGTAATTGTTTTACACTACCTCACAGATGTTGTTTCGATTAGTGCGTCAGTATACGTGCAATCTGATTTCAAAATGCTGGGATTGAAAGTAGATTGGTCGCAATACACTAGTCAGTACGCGTTGATTGCTGGTGCCATCGCCCTCAGCATTCTTTATGGGGCCATTTACAAGTACCATCGGCATATCGCTGATGGCGGCAAGACTGACGCTGGATGAACCTGTTTAATTGACGGGGGAGACACAAAACTGTTGCCTGCTGCCACTTCACTGTAAGCGGCGTTCATGCGCAGGATTGTGGGTGGGTGCGAACCCAATTGCAAGGTGTACTTGGTTATTCCTTGTAATTGCCACTGCAACGCGTATACTGACCATTACTAAACGTGAGGTGATTGTTATGGAAAAGGATATAGACGAACTGCGGCGCAAGCTCTCGCCGGAACAATTTGACGTGACCCAAAACGCCGGCACCGAGCGGCCGTTTTCGAGCGAGTACGATGATTTTTACGAGCCCGGGATTTACGTTGACGTCGTGTCGGGTGAACCCCTGTTTTCCTCCACGGATAAGTACGACGCGGGTTGTGGGTGGCCGTCATTCACGAAGCCCATCGCCAAGTTGACCGAACTGACGGATTACCGGCTGTTCATGGCGCGCACCGAGGTCCGCAGCAAGCAGGCGGACTCACACCTCGGCCACGTATTTAACGACGGTCCAGCAGACAAAGGTGGCCTGCGCTACTGCATCAACGGCGCCGCGCTGCGGTTCGTGCCGCTGGCTAAGCTCGATGCGGCGGGCTACGGGGCATACAAGGTGCTGTTTAATGCGTAGGCGCACGCCGCAATGGGTGAATTTCACTGCTGAATGCGCAATAATATACACGTAAGCAAGTTGCGTTGTCCCGGCGACATGCCGGAAATGGAGGCAGTCATGACTGAACTAGACGAAATATTTAACGCGATTAAGGCCGATCCACAAAACGCCGAGTACACCGCGCGCGGGGTGGACCCGTTGTACGCGGTGGACCCCGCCGCTAAGATTGTACTGATTGGGCAGGCACCCGGCATCCGCGCCGAGGAGTCCAAGATGTATTGGAACGACCCGAGTGGCGACCGGCTGCGCGACTGGATGGGAATTGACCGGGAGACTTTCTATGATCCGAAGCAAGTTGCCATTGTGCCGCTTGATTTCTACTACCCCGGCAAGGGCAAGAGCGGCGACTTGCCGCCACGCAAGGGCTTTGCGGAAAAATGGCACCCACAGCTGCTGGCGGCGATGCCCAACCTGCAATTGACCGTGCTCATTGGCATGTACGCGCAGAAGTTCTACCTGGGCAAGGAGCGCAAACGGACACTAACCGATACGGTGCACGCCTACAAGGAATATCTGCCGAAGTACTTCCCACTAGTCCACCCTTCCCCGCGCAACCAGCTTTGGATGAGCCGCAATCCATGGTTCGCGGCGGATGTTCTGCCTGATTTTAAGAAGAGGGTACATGAAATAATCACAGAGCGGTAGCCATCCGGTTTGCTTTCGAGCATTACCGTGAGTCTGGCTTTGGCGGTGCTTTTCCCGCCAGAGCCAGACTCGTGGTAAGCGCAGAAAGCAGGATGGCGGAGCTCGACTAAGAACACAGAGCGGTAGCCCCGCGGGTTGAAGTTGAGGATCATCGGCAAGGTGGCGGTGACGGCGGTTTTCCCGTCGGCGACAGCTTGGGGATGACCGCAGATTTCAGCGGGGCGGAGCTCGACTAGAACACAGAGCGGTAGCCTCACGGGTTGCCTTCGAGCACTGCTGAGGAAAAACAGCGGATGGGCGGTTTTTGCCCATCAGGTGTTTTTCCTTGGCAGGCGGAGAAGGCAGTGAGGTGGAGCTCGACTAGAACACAGAGCGGTAGCCTCACGGGTTGCCTTCGAGACCCGCGCTCCCTCATTTGCCCCACAACCATCATCAGAAACGGAGATTACAATGCGCCCCTTCATGGATATTCTAACCGACCCGAATGGTTACATCATTGATTATCACGACCAGGATCCTGAGCTGAAGCCCCGCGCGCGGCAACTGTGCTGGCAGCTGGGCCAAGTGGACCCGCTGGATGAGGCTGCGCGCCGGCAGATTTTGACGCAGCTTTTCGGCACGTTTGCGGACACCGCGAACGTGTACGGCGGCTTTCAGTGTGATTATGGGCTCAACATTCACGCTCAAGATGGCGTGTTTATCAATTACAACGTGACGATGCTCGACACCTCGCCGATTAACCTGGGTGCCGGGACGATGATTGGCCCCGGCAGCGTGCTCGCCTGTCCTGACCACGCCCTAGATGTGGCGCAGCGGCGCTTTGGCATTTGTGCCTCCAAAGCAATCACGCTGGAGGATGATGTCTGGCTTGGGGCAAACGTCACTGTGTGTGGCGGCGTCACCATTGGCGCGGGCAGCGTTGTTGGTGCCGGCAGTGTGGTCACGCGCGACATTCCCGCCGGCGTGGTAGCGGTGGGCACCCCGGCAAAGGTGGTGCGGGCAATTACGGCTGCGGACAAGATTCCGGAGGCGTTGCTGACGTCGCGCAAGTAAGAATTGTGGTGTAAAGTGCATTGTTAACGCCAGGTGCGACCACATTTTGGCGATTAAAATAGTTCGGTTAGCAAGTATCTGCTTTACGTATTTGCTGGCCGGACTATTCGTCTATTTTGGCGGGTAATTTCGGCGCGCATTTATGGTAGAATTTACTAAGCATTCACATTGAACGGAACAAAGCACGCAAAGTAAAAGTGCAGTAAACCAGTAAAATGATGGGAGCAGCAACGCTAATAAAAGTTGCATCCACCAGAAAGGGCCAAAACATGGACGAACCAGCAATTAACCGGCAAATGCCGCAAAATAACGAAGCGGAACAGGCTGTTCTCGGGGGCATTCTGCTCAAGCCCGAAACGGTGGCCGATGCGCAGGAATACGTCACTGCGGAGGACTTTTACCGGCGGGCGCACCAGCTGATTTTTTCGGCAATGGAAGAGATCTCGGACCGCGATGACGCCATTGACGTTGTGACGGTGCAGGAACAGTTGGAAAAGAATGGCAACCTTGAAGATGTCGGCGGGATTCCGTACCTGATGGAGCTCACGGACGCGGTGGCCATGGCAACCAACGTGGGTTACTACGCCCGCATCGTTAGGCAAAAGGCCACCAGCCGGCGCCTGATTAACACCGCAACGGAAATCGCCACACGCGGGTTTGACGACCACGATGATCCCGAAGTGCAGCTAGAAGAAGCCGAAGAACAGATTTCGAGGATCGGTCAGGGCGGGGGCAACGATTTCCGCAAGATTCGCGACGTGCTCGGCGATGCAATGAACAACATCGATGAGCTCATCAATCAGCACGAGGAAATCACGGGTCTGGCGACGGGCTTTGCGGACCTTGACCGTATGACCACCGGGTTCCACGAGGACGAAATGATTGTCATTGCCGCCCGGCCAGGGATGGGGAAGACGGCCTTTGCGCTGAACATCGCCCAAAACGTCGGGACCAAAACCGACAAGGCCGTTGCGATTTTCTCCCTAGAAATGGGGGCCGAGTCGCTGGTTAACCGGATGATTTGCAGTGAGGGGAACATCAACGCCAACCACCTGCGGACCGGGCAACTAACCGAAGAGGAAATGCAAAACTTGATTATTGCGATGGGGAGTCTGTCCAAGACCAACATCTACTTTGACGATACTCCGGGGATTCGGGTCGGCGAAATCCGGGCGAAGTGTCGCCGGCTTGCCCGCCAACCAGACGTGGACCTCGGCCTGATTATCATTGACTACCTGCAGCTGATTGAAGGCAGTGGTCAGGAAAACCGGCAACAGGAAGTGTCCAACATTTCGCGGCAGCTGAAGAAGTTGGCCAAGGAATTGCACGTACCCGTCATTGCCATGTCGCAGTTGTCACGTGGTGTGGAGCAGCGGCAGGACAAGCGGCCCGTGCTTTCCGATATTCGTGAATCCGGGGCGATTGAACAGGACGCGGACATCGTGGCCTTCCTTTACCGGGAAGATTACTATCGCGATGAAGATGGTGGCGATGATGACGACGAACCCAAGCAAGATCCCGAAGACCAGGATGTTGGCGAGATGGAAATCATCCTCGAAAAGAACCGGTCGGGGGCGCGCGGCACGGTCAAATTGATGTTCGTGAAGTCGCTGAACAAGTTCTCGTCAATTGCGTACCAACCAGGACAGCACTAAGCGGACTCAATGGTGACGGTTAGGGCCGCGGGTTAGCCAATTTTGGGTTTACCTGCGCTAGCAACGGGATGTTTTGCGCAAATTTTAAGCACAACCACGTGGGGTGAAAGCCTGCGGGGCTGCGCGGATGGAGGTACCGAATGGACGGAATTGTGATGAGCCTCATGACGGCTCGCACCCAACATTTACTCATCAACGTGTACCAGCACGACGTTGATGATTTTTACACTGGTTACGTCCAGTCCGTTGCTGAAGACGGCGTGGTTTTGCGTACGTACAGCGATGCGGGATTAGCGGACGGCAACGCCTTTGTTGCGCTGCACGCCATCGCCTCGATTGAGGTGGCGGGCGCAGACCTTGATAACATGGCGTACCGCATTGCCACCGCCGATGAGCTGCGCTTTCGGGCGACACCGCACCCACCGCTTGCAATGCCGCTACGTGACGAATCCCCGCTGCTCTACCAGGTTGCGGAGAATTTGCGCCGTACCGGGCAGGCGGTACTGTGCGTGACGATGGATGCGGAGAACTACCTTGAGGGGCAGATTGTGGCGGTTCACGAGCGTGCCCTTGAGTTGTCCGTATTCAACAAGTTCAATTACACGGACCGGCGCCGCATCCAGGTTGATTACAGCAGCTTGCAGGTACTGGAATACGAAGGCTACGATTTGACGCTCGAAACGGCGTTGCTCACGCAGAAGGGAATGTTAACGCACACCCCGACGCAGCGTTACATGAACAATGATAACGCGGGCAAAATTCTGCAGGCGGCCATCGACTCAGAGCAGCCGATTGCCGTTTTGACCCGACAGAATTACGAAAACTTCTACGTCGGGCGCGTGCTGACGGTAAACAAGCAGTGGGCGGTACTCAAGTTGCTCGACATGGCTGGTCAGTTTGGTGGCTACACGCTACTGCGGCTCAGCGCGGTGCACTCCGTCATCATCGCGTCTGATTACCTAGCCACCGTCGATTTTTACGAACGCTGGGGTCAGGCACACAGCTTCATTCAGGTGCCGGCACTCAATCAGGAGCGGGAATTCGATGCGAATACGGACCTGCTGGGTGATTTGCTCAGCGAGGGTGAAATCTTCGGGCGCGTCTACCGCGTTCGCGGGACGCAGGACAACGGTGCCGAACCGGTCATGGGCACGCCGAGCGCGGTGACGGATGACAGTTTCACCATCATTCCAACCGGGGCCAATCCCGAAGCTGGCGTCACTTTCCGAAACACCGAAGTGCAGGCACTGAGTCTGGGTAACGTGTACACCTTCCTTCAAGAACGCTGGCTCGCCAGCAAGTAACAGAAAAAATCGGTTCGAGTTCAGTGATAAGCTGGATGCGAACCGATTTTTTGTTTTCGGGGATGCTGGCACGCTAAATCCTGTGGGCTTTGCGCCTAACGTTCGTGTTTTGACGTATTTGCAGGTGGCTTTGGTCCGCTTATTCCCACAAATACCGGATTAGCCCTTGCTGATTGTTCGGGTTATTGCTATTATTGTTAAGGTTTTTGAAATGCGCATATCCAGGAAGGGGTATAAATTCATGGGCACAGTAGTAATCGTAGGTACGCAATGGGGCGACGAAGGTAAGGGTAAGATTGTCGACTTCCTTAGTCAGGGTGCGAACGTGATTGCACGGTATCAGGGTGGTGACAATGCCGGCCACACCATTCATGCGAACGGACAGGTGTACAAGCTGCGCCTCGTGCCTTCCGGGATTCTTTACCCCCACCAGCTTTCCGTGATTGGTAACGGCGTCGTGGTGAACCCGAAGAGTCTGGTGGCTGAACTTGCTCACCTCAAGGAGCAGGGTGTTGCGGGGGATAACCTGCGTATCAGCGACCGTGCCCACGTGATTTTGCCCTACCACATTTTGCTCGACAAGCTGCGTGAAGAAGCGCTCGGTGACAGCAAGATTGGGACAACCGGCCGCGGCATTGGCCCGGCATACATGGACAAGGCTGGCCGAGTTGGTATCCGAATTTGTGACCTCATAGAAAAAGACACGTTCGCCGCTAAGCTGCGCACTAACCTTGCTGAAAAGAACGTTCAGTTCACTAAGGTTTACGGCGTGGCGCCAATGAACTTCGACGATATCTTTGACGAATACTACGAATACGGGCAGCAGCTCGCTAAGTACGTGGTCGACACCTCGGTGCTGCTAAACGATACCGTGGATCAGGGCGGCAACGTGCTGTTCGAAGGCGCCCAGGGCATCATGCTCGACATTGACCAGGGGACGTACCCATTCGTGACGTCATCCAATCCGGCTGGCGGGGTGTCCACCGGCTCCGGCCTCGGTGCTTCCCGGGTGAGCCGGGTTGTTGGGGTGACGAAGGCGTACACCTCCCGTGTTGGTGACGGACCATTTCCAACCGAACTGAACGACGAGACCGGTGATTTCATTCGTAATGCCGGGCATGAGTTCGGAACGGTCACGGGGCGGCCGCGGCGCATTGGCTGGCTTGACACCGTTGTGGTGAACCACGCCAAGCGCGTCGCCGGCGTGACGGACATCTGCTTGAACTCCGTGGATGTCCTCACGGGTCTAGATACCATCAAGATTTGCACGGCCTACAAGAAGGCAGATGGTGAAATCATCACCCGGTTCCCGGCCTCACTCAAGGAACTTGCTGAATGCCAGCCGGTTTACGAAGAAATGCCTGGGTGGTCCGAAGACATTACTGGTGCCAAAACGCTGGCGGACCTGCCAGAAGCGGCCCGGCACTACATCCAGCGCATTACCGAACTGGTGGGGGCCGACCTTTTGACCTTTGGCGTTGGTCCTGATCGTGACCAGACGAACGTGTTGCAGGACGTTTGGGCTAAATAAAATAAAAAATCTCGCCGTGAATGGCGGGATTTTTTTGTCCCTAATAAAATAGCGCCGTGGAGAAAACTTGCTAGTTTTCTTCATGGCGCCGCTTTAAAGTACAGCTTAATCTTCGTCCTTTTTGGTTTCGATCAGCTTGGACAGCTCGTCCAGGTCATCGCCAGCTGCATCCTTGTTGATGAATGCTGCCGCGAGGGCCTTGAGGGCTGGCTTGGAGATGAGGGTGGCGTAGTAATCTTGTTCCGTGATGTTGGCCACGTATTCACGTGTGAGCACGGTGCCGCTGTAACCGATGCTAGCGGTCTTGATGTAGCCGCCCTTCAGTAGTTTCCGCATAACGGATTGTACGGTGTTCATACTGATGTCGGTTTCGTTTGCTACGTCGCGGGCGGACATCACCTTGTCTGAATCCCAGAGTACGTGAAGAATGTCCTCTTCGCGACGAGTAAGTTTGATTTTACGTTGCATGAGTTAAGCTCCCTTTTAGTATTTGCCTTCATTATAAAACTCTACGTAAGAAAAGCAACAGAACGTTATAAATGTTTCCGGATATAAATTATGCGTATAAGCGTTCGAGCCAACGCATAGCATTATTTGTTCCCATAAATATATTATAGCATTCTTTGACCAAAATATATATTTAAGTGTAAAAAAATGTTGCAGGATAATGCAAAAAGTCGTAATGTAATAATCAAGGTTGGCTTATCAATTAACGGCCTGTGCGGGTAGCGGTGGAGCGTTATCGGCATCGGCAAAATCCGGATAACGGATGGTTGGGGGAATGTAAGATGATTTCGCAGCGGCTACTGAACTTATTGCGGGGAACATCTGCTGTGACTGGGTTGGTGACAGCGGGGGAATTCGTGCGGCATGGGTTTATGGGTGAGGTGATATTGGCGGCGGTCATACCGGCCAATTGGCACCCGGCCATCTTTGCCCTACTTGGGCTGGGAATGGGTACGTTGTTATTGCTACTGGCACAGGTGGGCATGACAATCTGGTTGCCCCAACGCCACGTTGCGCTCATCAGCACCACACTTCTGACAATCAGCTGGTTTGCATGCTCGTGGTTTGCCGCAGACGTTATGACGACGCTGTCGGCGTGGGCTGGGGTAAGCGTCCTGACATTTTTGGTTGTGAGCAATTGCAGCTGCGAAAACGACGCGGCTGCAGAAAGGGTTGATGTTCATTGACGAAGATGCGACGTGTGGTTGTACTCATTGCCGTTGCTGGTGAATTGCTGGTCACGTCCAGCGTTCAGGCGATGAATCTGGTGAGTGCGAGCGCGGATGTGGCGCCAGTGGTGGAGTACAAGAGCGCCAAGATTCGGTGGCGCTACAAGCTCAAGAACGGTGTGATGTACAAACGCCTGTACAACTACACGGCCAAGAAGTGGCTGGGTAGTTGGGTCAAGGCTGATTAATCAAAAAATGGTCACGACATCATGGTCGTGGCCATTTTTTTAGTGCTTTTCAATTGGCAGCTTCTTGAGAATGCCGACGTGTGGGTTCTTAATCCAGCCCTGATTTTTACCCTCGGCCCAGATGTAGTACTTACCGCGATACTCGATGATTTTGTCCTTTTTGGGATTGATTTCGAACGTTCCCTTGGCCGCGGCGGGATTAATGGAGTCCGGCTCGAAAATAATGGAGGTCACAATTAATGGCAGGATGACCACCATGGCCAAGACGAAGCGGTTGGTCCGCTTAACCTTGCGTCCGGTGAGCAGGAACTTGATGCGGTGGGTTAACGTTGGCTGCTCGAACATGGTGAACTGGGGCAAAAGGGCGGCGGACAGCGCCGGCGCAATTGGTGATTTTGCCGCATTTTGAATTTGCTTGGTGACGGTCACGAGGCTCTGCGTGTAGCCGTAGTAATCGTCCTTGCCGGCCCGCTGCACGATTTGGTTATCCACGCGCATTTCGATAATCATGTTGGCCTGGCGCCGGAAAATGTACATCGGCGGGAACCACCAGTAAACGCAAACCAAAAGGCTGATCAGGTATTTCACCAGCACATCACGGTTTTTGATGTGCTGCACTTCATGGCGCATGATGTAGGTGAGGGTCGTGGGCTCGATGGCGATACTGGGCAGAATCAGCTTGGGGTGGCGCAGTCCGGAGACGAAGGGCGAGGTGACACCGTTGATGCGGTAAAGCTTCACCCTTGGCGGAATCTGCACGGGTCCGGCTAATTCGAGGTCCGCCGCGTTGATGCGCGGCAGTGAGCCCAAGGTCTTATCCAAATGGTAGGCCTGCCAGGTTAAACGGGTCAGCGCAATGACCGCACCGATTAACCAAATTACGCCGAGCATGATGAACCACGTGACCTTAACGCCGCCCATGGTCCACCTGGTGTGTGCCAAGAAGCCATAGATTGCCGGCAAGATTTTGTGGGAAGAAATCGTGTAGGTGTCAATGTATTCACACGGCAGCAACATGCGCAGGATGACCACTAGCGCAAAGCCGCCGATGAAGTCGATGCGAAAGACCCCGTACGCGCGGGTGCGGACGATAAACAGTTGCAGTACGCCCACCAGCATGGTCGTCACCAATAAAGAAATTAGGATTGATGATACGGATAGATGCATAGTATAACCCCCGGGTGTTAACGTCTTTGCCCCAGAGTAGCACAGAACCTGGGGAGATAAAAGATGCCGCACCCTGAATTGTGTGCGGCATCTTTTAGCGCTTGGTAAGTTAGCTGTGAAAATAGAAATGATTTTCAGGTTAAATCATTCTTTCGAGTCCCGCCGCGATTAGTCCGCCAATGATGGGACCGACGACCGGTACCCACGCGTATTCCCAGTGGGTGTTGCCCCGGTGGGGAACGGGCAAAACGGTGTAGGCCAAGCGGGGAGCGAAATCACGGGCGGGGTTCAGCGCAAACCCCGTCGTGCCCCCGAGCGACTGCCCCACGACCATGATGAGTAGACCAACAACGAACGGTTTGAGGCCGGCGCTGAAATCACCGAGGTTCAGCAACGCGAAAATAAAGATGAACGTCGCGATGATTTCGCTGATCAGGTTGAAGAACGGCTGGGGAATCGCCGGCGCGGTCGCAAAGATGCCGACCGTGTTGCCATCCGCCTCCGATTTTGTCTGCCAAAAATGCGGGTAGTACTGCACAATCACGATGGCCGCACCGACGAAGGCCCCCAAGAATTGCCCCAGCAGGTAACCTGGGACCTGCGTCCAGGGAAAGTAGCCGAACGTCGCAAACGCGATGGTCACCGCGGGGTTTAGGTGACCATCAGCACCGAAGTGGGCAGCAACGTACACTCCGAACGTTACCGCCATGCCCCAGGCGAGCGTCACGAACATCCAGTTTTGCCCGTGCGCGTACGTTTTGCGCAGATTAACCCCCGCGCCGCACCCGACACCGAGCACAATCAGCACCATTGTGCCGAAGAATTCACCGAGAAAGCCGCTCATAATTCCATCTCCATTGTTTGAAATAAAATTGCGTCAATTACTTTTCCATTGTACCTGACAGCGCTAACAATTAATATAGTTACCCGATTTTTCCAAGGTGGTCGCCGTTAATTGGGCGCACGCTGATTTGTCACATTGGCCGGGACATGTCACTTCCGCGGAAAATCAGACTTTAGTCCTTGGTCCGCGAGCAATGTGTGGGACTACACTGAAGGCGTAAAGAAAGTAAGGGCTTTCTTATTGAACGTAACGCGGGTTAGAGACATTGTGGAGGCAAATTATGCAAGCAATTGTTGGTATTGGTGCAATCCTACTTGGGGTTTTACAAATGTACATTGGCTACCGGTCGTTCAAGAAATTTAAGCTAACTGCTAATGCCGGTTCGTCCGCATTTTCCGCCTATGGGTTGTGGTACGGCTTCATAATTGGGGTGATTTTTGCGATTATTGGTGTTGCCACACTGACCGGGAGCCTATAACGTTGCAGGATCTGGCGTCAGGATGGTTGCCAGGGCAAATGTTAGCTAATCAAAAAGAGCAGTAGCCACGCGCATCGGCGTGGTTACTGCTCTTTAATTATTTTGAGGTGCTTTCCGGTCAGATCCAAAATTAGCAGGACGCGGACAAGCGTAATTGTGGGGGATTGTAAGCTGACTGAATAATTACCCTAGTCAGCGAACAATTCTGTAGTACACCTGCGCGGTCGCCTTGTACATTAGAACGTAAACCAAGGCGAAGACACCAAGAGTGGCGGCGGTGATTACTGCGAACTGGCCCCAGTTGAAAATGCCAAAGAGGGTGAGGACGCGTTGAATGAACGGCGCCGCAATTGCGGTGTGCACGCCGGCGACAATCAGGGGGATGTAAAACAGCGTGAGCAGCTGCGAGTTGATTGTGGCCCGGACTTCACGCTTTGAAAGACCAACCTGCTGCAAAATCTTGTAGCGCTTGGCGTCGGCGAGACCCTCGGCGACCTGCTTGTAGTACAGAATCAGCGCGGTGGCGAGGATAAACATGATGCCAATGAGGATGCCCAGGAAGAGGAAGGCGCTCATCCAGCGCAGGACTTGCTTGCGACTCTTGGCGGCGCTTTGTACCTGCAATGCCCCCAGCTTGGTTTTCTGGACCTCATTGGCCATCGCAATCTGGTTGGCTGGCTTACCCTTTAACTTGAGGTAAACCGAGGTCTGGGCGTTGCTGAGCATTGCTGCCATTTCCGTTTTGCCTAGCTTGGGGCTGAGTGCGTGGGCCATCTTGGTGATGGTGGCGTCGTCCTTGAAGACAATCAGCGCGTTGCCGGTGGCTGAGAGGTTCGTGGTGTAGGGCATGTCGTCCCGTCCCTGAACCTGCATCACGTGGTGACCAAAAACCAGCTTTGTTCGGTTCAGGTTTCTGGTCGTGCCCAGCAGGATACCATCGTCTGTGAGGGTCACGTGCTTGCCCGTCATGCGGTTGTAGTTGGCCAAAGTCATGATGTCCGTATTCGTAACCTCATGACTGGGGCCGAACACGCCGGCGTAATCCTTGTCGCTGGCAAGGCGGACATGGTTGACACCCATATTCACGGGCAGTGACGTGCTGATGACGGTCACCGTGCGCTTTTGGATGGTCACGTGGTGCTTGGCGGCAATCGTAGCGACCCGCGCCTTGTTTTGGGCGGGCGTAATCTTGGTGTTAGCGTTCTTGTCCGCCGTTGTTTGGCGCAGGTACTGGAAGTCGGCCGGGTTTGACGTGTTCACGATTTGCGGTACGCCGAGGTACAAGGTGATGGTGGTGGCAATCGTGACGAGCGTCATCGTGGCGAGAATGGTGATGGAGGCCAGACCCGCACCGTTTTGCCGCATCCGGTGAATCATGTTGGCAACGTTGATGAAGTGGGCGGGCTGGTAGTAGTAGCGCTTGTTTTGGCGCAGGCGCTTGTAGATGAAAACGGAGCCGGCGATAAACAGCGCGTACGTGCCGATGATGACCAGAACTACGGCGATGAAGAACCACTGCAAGGCTCCGAGTGGGTTGGTGATACCGATGGCTGCGGCGTAACCGGCAACCAGGCTGATGACACCAACAATCAGTAGCAGCCAGCGCGTCTTGGGTTCGCGTTCGCCCGCACTGACGGCCTGCAGCATTGCCAGTGGCCGGTGTTTGCGCAGCCAGTTGGCGTCAAGTAAGACGAGGAGAACAAAAATCAAAGCGATAATGCCGGCCGCCAGCAAGATGGGCCCCGGATCGATGCCGAAGTGAATCTTGCCGGGGACACCGAGCATCTTGCCCAGCGCGAGGTAACTGAGGCGGGCAAAGGCGGCGCCGAAAACCGCACCACAGACGATGCTGATAGCCGCACAGATGGTAAGTTCGGCGGTGACCATTAGGCGCAATTCACGTTTGCCAAAGCCAATGATGCTGTAGAGTGCAAGCTGCTTGGTCCGTTGCTTGAGCAAAAAGCCGTTTGCGTACCAGGCCAGAATCACGGCGAAAATGATCATGACTTCGGAGCCATACTTGAACATTTCGGTTGTGGCGGCCTGCACGCCGAGGCTATTATCCGCGAAGATGGCGCTGGCGTCGGCGTGAACCGACAGCATCACCACGTTCATGATCATGAGCAGCGTCATCGCGAGCAGGAAGGGGACAAATATCCGCTTGTGGGCGCGGATGTTGGTGGCGGCTAAGCGAAAGTAGAACATCAGATGGCCCCCTTAGTTGCGTTGGCGGTGTTGCCGTCACCCTGCTTGGCCAGCATTGCCGTCATCGTATCGCTGATTCTGACCAGCATTTCGTCTTGAGTCAAATCGCCGCGGTAGAGCTGGTGGAAAAGTTGACCGTCGCGGATGAACAGGACGCGCTGGGCGTGACTGGCGGCGACGGCCGAGTGGGTAACCATCAGGATGGTTTGGCCCGTGGCGTTCAGCTCGCTAAACAGTTTGAGCAGTTCATCGGCCGTGCGTGAATCCAGTGCGCCGGTGGGTTCGTCCGCCAGCAGCAACTCCGGCTTGGTAATCAGGGCCCGCGCGGCGGCAACGCGCTGCTGCTGACCACCGGATAATTCATACGGGAACTTGGCAAGCTTGTCGTCCAGGCCGAGTTGGGGAGCCAAAGCGGCGACACGCTTTTCCATTTCGGGCACCGGCGTTTTGCTTAAGACGAGGGGCAGCACAATGTTGTCGAAGACGTTGAAGGTGTCGAGCAGGTTGAAGTCCTGGAAAACAAAGCCGAGGTGCTCGCGCCGGAACTTGGCGGACTTGCTTTCGGGGATGGTTTGCAGCTCAGTGCCGTTAAGGTTGATGCTGCCGGCTGTGGGCTTGTCGAGGGCGGCGATGAGGTTGAGCAGGGTGCTTTTACCCGAACCGGATTCACCCATTATTGCGACGTACTCGCCGGCCTCAACGGATAGCGAAATGTCGGTTAGCGCGTGCACGGCGTTGGCGTTAAAGCGGGTGTGGTACGTCTTGGCAACGTTGCTTAGTTCCAAAATTGTGGACATGTTTTCTCCTCCTTCGCGCCGGGACCAGAAACAATCGGCGCGTCATCGCGAGTGACCGCGAACTTCTTATTGGTTATAGCATAGCCCGCACCGGCCGTCAGTGGTACTTACGAGAAGCGGTTTAACCTTACAATGTTGTAAGGTTAGACATGGGACCAATAGCCCCCATCGATGGAAGATTGGCTTAAGTGGATCAGGGACAAAAAAAGCCCGCAATTGCGGGGCCTTTAAGCGAGATCAATTAAAGCTTGCAAAGTCGGCGCCGTATCGTCGTGGCGGGGACCACATAGAATGAGGGTCGCATAAAACACCCAATTACGTCAGCTGATGCCTAAATCGACGCTAGTGAAAACCCGACAATAATCAATACCCATGTAATTATTGTGTATTTTTTCGTTTCTTCACGGTAAACACTGGCTTTTAACATTAACGCTCCAGCACCACCGATGAAATAGCCAAACCCATGAATCATAGTGCGCATTATTTTGCCTTCCCGAAATTATAATTCGTTCCTACAGGTAACCATTGATACAACAACACTACCGATGATGCCAGCCACACTTGTTTTTGCTAAAATCTTACTTGCTGCAGATCCCATCTTCACGACTATTTTCCCAAGCGCCTTTGCAATTGCATACGCACCCACTGTTCCTTTGCCTAGCGCAAGATTGCTTTTGGTATACGCTTTAATTAGTGATGCAAATGAAGCAACTTCGCCTATTCCTGGAATTGAGTTTAGCGCAATGCAAGTTAAATATGCAACCGACCCTTTTTCCCCTTCGCCAAAGGTTTGCTGTTCATAAGTTTCTACAATTGCTTGAGAACTTTCATCCCCATTAAGAGCACGTTCACGCAATGGATTGATGTTCGTGATGACATAATTGTTATTGTCATCAATGTAACCTACTTCGTGAAAATAAAAGTTAACTTCATCAACAATGGCATTAACCTGTGCATCGGTGAAGCCCGTATCGTTGTTCAGATAACCTGTTTGCCCCAAACCACTTGATGGCAATTCAAATCCAGAGTAACCAGTTGTTAAATCTGAAGTAGCGATGTTGGTAGTTGCATAATCAGCATCCGTTGTTGCAAATGTGGAAATTGACGGAGCTAATGCACTTGCAAGCATTAATGCGCTTAATAAGGCGTAACCTAACTTTGATGTTTTCATAGTGTGGTGCCTCCTCAGTATGTTAGTAGGCTAGCTGGTAGTAAGATTCCGGTTAACCCCCTAAATCAAATGTATCAGTTTGACCAGTTCTAATACAAGCACTTTCGCGAAGGAATTGTGTTATTTTTGGAATTTATTTTCAGAATGCCCATCTATTACGTTTTCTTTAATCGTTTTCAATTTGCGTTATTTAATGAAGCGTCTAACTTCTTTGTAAGTAGTATTATGGGCCCTAATATTAGGTTGATAATAATTTACATATTCGCTTTTAATAACGTAAGACGATTCAGAATCACTTTTGACGACTGATTCGTGTATCAGTTGACGAGTGGAGAGCTACTTGTTTGAGAGCAATGCAGTTTAAACGATAACTGTCATTTTAAACACTAATTTGCCTTTTAAAAGCATCTACTGTACACCGTATCATCGGAATTAATCTACTTAATTGGTGAGTGCAAGTTATTCGTCCTGCTCGTTGCTCACTGCAATTTTGCCAGTACCCGTGCGGCCAATCCCGGCGCAATCAGTTGGGTGTCCTGGCCAAAGTTGCGTGCATCATGCGCGTGCACGTTGGCCAGTGAATCGCCGGTGAAGAGCAGCTGCCCGAAACGGGCCCCGCGAAATTCCGTGCAGGCGGCCAGCGCGGCGCACTCCATTTCAACGACGGTGTAGCCGCTGTCCAGCGCCGCCTTAATCTTGGTGGGTGTTTCGCGGAAGAACGCGTCGGTGGTCCAGGTCCGCACGGTCGCAACGGGGAGGTCGGCATCGCAAAGCACTGAACGGATGTAGCGGGCAAAATCAGCGTCCAGGTTGATGGCACTTGCCGCGGGGAGGTAATGGAAGGAAGTGCCCTCATCGCGCAGGGCACGCGTCACCACGAGCAACTGATTTTCGGGCGTATCCGTCAGCACGCCACACGAACCAAGGGCGATGATGTCCCGGGCGCCGTACGCAATCAGGAATTCCATGAGCTGGACGGCTGCAGGCGCGCCAAGTGGGGCCCGGCACACACCAATTTCGGTGCCGTCCACATCGATTGCATAGACCGTGAACACGTTTGAGACCGTCTCAAAGACGCCGCGTTCCGTGTGTGGATACTGGCTGACGAATTTGGCTAAATTCTCCGGTGTAATGAAGGCAAAGATCATGCGTGCAGGGAAGGTGTAACCCTCGTTGCGAAATGGGCGGATGACTCCTTCCCCGTGGTCGAGGTGCATTAAGGGTAATTCAGGCATGGCGGTCTCCTTTGGTGGTAGTTACATAGTTAGGCAGGAAATTAGGTGGGGGCTGGCGTTTTGCGCTAGTGTAGTTGTGCCCATTTTACACGCGTGCAATCGCGGAGTCTAGGTGGTATTATCAGACAAAATAAGCGCGGAGGTGGCAAAATTGACCTGCCAAATTATCTTAATCCGGGGTAACTCCGGCAGCGGTAAAACGACGCTGGCACAAAGCTTGCGCGGGGAGTTGCCCGATTGCATGCTAATTAGCCAGGACGTGGTGCGCAAGCAGATGCTGGACGAGCGTGACCGGCCCGGCAATAAAAGCATTGGTTTGATGCAAGCCAACATTAACTGGGCCTTGCAAAACGTGCGCTACCTAATTATTGAAGGGATTTTGCGCCGTGACGTTTACGGCCAGATGCTGTCTGACTTGCGCCAACGTGCCGGCGCAAACCTGCACACGTATTATTTCGACCTGACGTTTGCAACGTGCGCTGCGCGGAATCAGCAAAAACCGCGGCCGTTCCCCGAAGCGTGGCTGCGCAAGTGGTGGCAACAGGATGACCAGCTTGGGTTTGAGGACGGCACGTTTACAGCCTCCGTCGATTTTGCCGAACAGGTCGCGCAGATACGGTCGGCCGTGCAAAACTGAATGGGCCCGCGCGAACGGATACGTCATCGCCAATTGAGCTTTGCCTGTGTTTTCACAAAATCATCGTAAATACCCTTACCGGTTTGGCCTGACTGACCTATACTAAAGGCGGTTACATTAATTTATTTGTGACTGCCAACTGTAAAGCTAGTGGCTGCAAGGCAGGAGGTATTTGTATGAAGATTAAAGCGGCGGTAGTTGCTGCAAAAAACGCGCCTTACGAAATTCGGGACGACGTTGAACTTTGTGAAATGGGTCCAGATGACGTGCAGGTGCACATGGTTGCCAGTGGGATTTGCCACTCCGACGAGGCTCTGCGCATTGGGGATGCCGTAATCGACTACCCAATCGTGCTTGGTCACGAAGGCAGCGGGATTGTTGAAAAGGTCGGACCTGAAGTCACGCAGGTTAAGCCTGGTGATCACGTTGTACTGAGCTTTTACGCTTGCGGCCAGTGCAAGAGCTGCCTCAAGGGGATTCCAACGCAGTGCGAAAACTACGCGCACAACAATCTTTCTGGTGTTCGGCCCGATGGTAGCAGTCACTTCACCATCGACGGCAAGCACGTGGCCGACATGTTCGACCAGAGTTCCTTCACCACCACGACCGTCGTGCGTGAACGCAACATCGTGAAGGTTGATAAGGATCTCGACCTCCGCAAGCTCGGCCCACTGGGTTGCGGCTACGTTACTGGTTCCGGGACCGTGCTGAACACACTGAAGCCAAAGCCTGGTGACACGATTGCTGTCTTTGGGACCGGTGCCGTTGGGTTGGCCGCAATGATGGCCGGCCGGATTTCTGGTTGCGTCAAGGTTATCGGGATTGATATCGTTGACTCCCGTTTGGCGCTGGCCAAGGAGCTCGGTGCAACGGACGTCATCAACAGCAAGAACGTTGACGTGGTCAAGGCGGTCAAGGACTTAACTGGTGGCTACGGCGTTGACTGGGCCGTTGACACAACCGGTGTTACCGCCGTGATGGAAGACTCCATCAAGGTGCTCGCACAGGGCGGGACAACCGCAACGATTGCCGTTACGGCCCACCACATTGATGTCGACACCTGGAATGACCTGTGTGTTGACGACAAGAAGATTGTCGGCGTCAACATGGGTGACTCCATTCCACAAATCGACGTTCCGCGTCTGATTGAGTTCTACAAGATGGGCATGTTCGACTTTGATAAGACCGAAAAGTTCTACAAGTTCGATCAGATCAACGAAGCCAGCGCTGATTCGAAGGCCGGCAAGACAATCAAGCCAATCCTCGTAATTGACGAAGACTATGTTCCTGGCAAGTAAAAATTAAATTAAAAGAATAAGCGTCGCGGCCAAATCGGTCGCGGCGCTTATTCTTTGCGGAAACTCTTTTGTGCAAGGTGAATGAAGACCTTTGTGCCCACCCCAATTTGCGACTGCACGCTGAGCTTGAAGCCGAGCTTTTCGGCGATGGTTTGGCTCATGGCGAGTCCAAGCCCACTGGCCTTCTGGTTCATGCGGCCGTTATAGCCGGAAAAGCCTGGTTCAAACAGGCGGGGCAGGTCGCTTTTGGCGATGCCGATGCCGGTGTCGGCGACCACGATTGCGTCCGCTTCGGCGTAAACATCGACGCTGCCGGATTCGGTGTATTTGGCGGCGTTCGTGAGAATTTGTTCGAAAATAAAGCCGAGCCACTGGGCATCCGTGACCACTACTGGCAACTGATGAACGTGCACGGCGAGGTTCTTACCAATGAAGAGGTCGGCAAGCTCACGAATGGTGTGGTTAACAAGGGGCGTGAGCGGCGTGGCGGTGAGCACGAGGTCCCGGTTGACGTCGTTTAATTTAATGTAGGTTAGCATCATCTGGACGTAGCGGTCGATGCGCCGGACCTCGGTGCGCGCGGCTTGGATGTCCACGGGTGGGACCTGAAGGAGCAGGTCGAGGGCGGCCAGCGGGGTCTTCATTTGGTGACTCCAGAGGGCAAAATTATCGCTCAGAGTCTGCGTTTGCTTCTGGGTGGCGACCTGCAGCGCCGCTTGGGCATTATTTTGCGCGGCGATGATGCTCTGGTACTGCTGTGCCATCGGGTCACTTGATTCCGGCATGCGGCTGAGTGGATCTTCGGCGGGGGTCAAATTCAGTTCGTGATACTGATTGCACCACCGCCACGCGTCGACACCAATGATGGGCAAAAGCAGGGCGGCCCCGATGACCACCCCGTCAAGTAGCGCAACTGGCGGCAGGTCTTCCAGGAAAACAATGCTGGCGGCGACAACGATGATAACGGCGAGGACACTCCAGGTCAAGACGCGGGCCTTCGCGTAGGCGAGTACATCACGCATCGGCAGTCACCGCCAATCGGAAGCCGGCGCCGCGCACCGTCTGAATGGCGGCATCCAGGCCGATTGCCGCACACTTCTGGCGCAACCGGGTCATAGTGACGGCCAGCGTGTTCTGGTCGATGAAGGCGTCATTTTCCCAGAGCTTGCGGATGATTGCTTCGCGCCCGATGACGGTTCCGGGTGCGGCAAAGAGCATGCGCAAGATGCGGGTTTCCGTTGGTGTCAGGTCAACGGTCTGCGCCGGCGCGTCATTTTGCGGCAGCCGGGTCACGCGGTTGTCTAGTGCGGCCAGCTCAAAATTGCCAACGGTGTAGCGGCCGTCCGCCTGCTGGTATTCGTAGGTGCGCCGAAGCAGCCCCTGAATTTTGGCCAGCAGCACCGGCAGCTCAATTGGCTTGGTGAGGAAGTCGTCGGCTCCCATGTTCATCGCCATCACGAGGTTCATGTCGTCGCTGACGCTGGTCAGGAACATGACGGGGACCTTCGATTGTTGCCGCAACAATTCGAGCCAGTGGAAGCCGTTAAAGAACGGCAGCCGGATGTCCATGAGCACAAGGTCCGGCGCGCCGGCTGTGATCTCGGCGTCAACCTTCGTGAAATCGTGCACGGTCATAACAACGTAGCCCCACTGCCGCAAGTACTGCGCAATGGTGCCAGCAATTGTTGGTTCATCTTCAACTAAGAATATTGTTTGCGCCATGATGTCCTCCAGAAAGTTAGCCGCACCCGATAACGCGGTGCGCAACTTAATTGCTAGGCTTAGTTTAACAGTTATTGGGCGAGTGGGGGCCGGGCGGAGGGCTGAAATTTATTCGGCTAGGGTGTATGTTGGTGTGGGGTTAAAACGCGCCGGACTGACCTTGATTGAGGTCACGCCAGCAGAGTTTTCGTCGGCGCTTCGGCAGCTGCGGTGGCGCACGGCTCGGCTGACCGCATTCCTGATTGTCATCCTTCTAGTGATGCAGATGTTAGACAGCCATGAGTTGTTTGCCTGGTCGCACATCATGTTTGCACTTGTGTTCGCCGCGGTTTTTGCCCCGGCCAGTTACACAAGCGAGAAGGCAGACATTCACGTTATCGATGAGGATTAATAGTAGGGAGTGGCATTATGCAGCAAATCAAAATCGGCTCAGATTCCGTGCCCGCGCTGGGTATGGGCACCTGGCACATGGGTGAAGGTGGCAGCGCAAAGACTAATCAGGAAATCGCCAGCCTGCGTTATGGCCTAGATCACGGGCTCACGGTCATTGATACGGCCGAAATGTACGGCGAGGGCGCGGCGGAACGCGTGGTCGGCCAGGCAATTAAGGGCCGGGACCGGCGGCAAATTTACCTGATTTCGAAGTTCTACCCGTGGCATGCAACTGCGCAATTAATTCGGCAGTCGCTGGCGCAAAGCCTGGTGCGGTTGGGGACGGATTATCTTGATTTGTACCTGCTGCACTGGCGCGGGACGACACCACTGGCGGAGACCATTGCCACGCTGGCTCAGCTGCAACAAGAGGGCCGCATCCGGGCGTACGGTGTCTCGAACTTTGACACGGATGATTTGGCGGAAGCTTGCAATGTCCCAGGTGGTGCCGGAATTGTCGCCAACGAGGTGCTGTACAACGTGGCCGCGCGCGGTATTGAGTACGACCTTATCCCAGCGCAACAGCAAAAAGGCATTACGCTGATTGGCTACTCGCCGTACGGTTCCGGCGATGGGCGGGCAATTCGGGTGCCCGCGGCGTTGCAGGGCTTGGCCGCCGACAAGGGAATTACGGTGCACCAGTTGCTGCTGGCGTGGGTTTTGCGCAGCGGGAACGTCCTCAGCATTCCCAAGGCCAGCAGTATCGAACACATGCAGGCCAACATTGACGCGGCCGCGGTGCAACTAACCAGCGCGGACTGCGCGCTCATTGACCAGTTTTTCCCGGCGCCAACGCTCAAGGTGCCCCTGGCTGAGATTTAGGCTGCGGGTGCACCGGCATCATTTGCGGATGCGGCATAGTTAGGTAGTAATAGGCGTCAAAATAAAAAGGCCAGCATCCGTGGATGTTGGCCTTTTTGCGATGAATGACCGCGTTAGTTACTTGCGGCGACGGTGGTGCTGGATGGGGTGCTTTTCGCGGTACTGCTCTTTTTGGGCCGCGCGCATCCGCTGACGCCGCACCAGCCATACGTTAAGGATGACCGCAATTAGCATGACGATGACCGCGGCGACTTGCTGGCGGAGGGCTAAGAGGATGAAGACGACGACGTAAAGCGTGTAGTAAGTGAGTGAGGCAACGTTGAATGATTTCTTCATAATAATAACTACCAAGTTTCTAAATTAAATTATAGTGGTGCAGGCCAAATTCGATGCCACCGTCCATGTTGCTGCGGGTAATGAACTCCGCGGCGGCCTTGAATTCGGGACTGGCATTGGCCATTGCGACGACGTGGTCGACGGCGCGCGCCATGGGCAGGTCGTTATCGCCGTCGCCGAAAGCATAGCTCGTGGCGCCGCGAAACTCGGCGCGGCCCAGCAGGCTGTTAACGCCGGATTCTTTGCTCAACCTAGTTTCGATGAGGTCAATGTCGTAGGGCGAATCATGGTAAAAACTGATTTGCGGGAACAGTGCCCGGTAGCGGTCCGTTATTGCCCGGCCCGCCGCGTTGTTGGGGACAAAAATCAGCATGCGCGTCGCCCGCGCTTTGCGGTAATAATCGGGCTGAACGGGCGGCAGCGTTTGGCGCACGTCTTCATAGTTGGCGCGGCTAAGGTCATCAAGCCCCGACAGTACGGTGCCTTCCTCGTTGTACCACGCCGCAACCAGACCATCCGCGGCGCACTGCATCGAAATGGCCCGCGTCAGTTCTGGATTGATGTATTGGCGCTCGACTATATCACCGTGCGCGACGATGGTGGCCCCGTTACCGGCAATGGCGTTTGTGATGCCGGTACTAGACATTAGGTCCTTAATTTCCCACAGGTCGCGGCCAGTGGCAATCACCGGCTCATTGCCATTAGCAACTAGTTGTTTAAGCGCCGCTCGCGTTGCAGGCGAAACGGTCTTATCATCCTGGAACAGTGTGCCGTCCAGGTCAAAAAATACTACTGCGCGTGTCATGATTTCACCTCGAGTTGTCGGTAATTAGCGTAGCAGTTTATAATAGTCAGTGCAAACGGTTTCTGGGATGGAAGCCGGATAATGGAGGCGTAAGTTAATGGGCAAATGGATTGCGGGCTACACGGCGATTTTTGTTGTGGCGATGGCGGCACTGTGGCTGTTCTTCGGAAAAAACGGGGATGTTAAGCTGTTTTTGATCTGCGGCGTGGTTGCGTACGTGGCTGGACTTATCGGCACGAGTCAGCGGCCGCGGAAGTAGAGAAAATTAATGTTAAGGGCGAGCTCCGCAGCCCTGCTCGTTCCGCTCAGCACCAGCGATGCTCGCGAGCAACCCGGGTTGCTCCGCTCTGTGAACTACAAACGCGCCCCGCATTGAGGATGATTTCTCCTCAATACGGGGCGCGTTTGTAGTTAGGAACAAAAACATACTGGCAGCTGGGGCTTTGCGAAGTAGTAGCCCTGGCCGCGGGAGATGCCGATGCTGCGGGCAAGGCTCACGTCGTCTTCGTTCTCGATGCCCTCGAAGGTGAAGAGCATTTGCTGCTCCTCAGCGCGGTTGAACCAAAAGCGTAATGACGAAATGGTTTCGGGCGATGTGGGTTCACCGAGGCGGCGCATGTTCTGGAGCGCAAACTTAACCGTGTTTACGTACGGCAACATGTCCTTTACCCGGGCGTACAGGTTGTCCGACCCGACATCATCAATTGCAATGAGCATGCCGGCGGAGCGGTAGTAGACGCTCATTTTTTTTAGAACATCAAAATCTGGCGTTTCGACCAGCTCGATGGTTAATTGGCGCGGGACCATGTGCGTGCTCACGTATGCGGTGAGCGCCCGCATAATTGCCATGTTCGCGAATTGCTGGTTCGTGAGGTTGATGCTGACGCGGTGGAAGTGCAGGTCACGAATAGCGTTGTCTAACGTTTTGATAAGTGTATCTGCAGGTAGTTCGAACGTATCCGGCCGCTGCCAGAGACGCTCTTCACTGTTCCACTCGCGCAGCAGAAGTTCATACACAATGACCCGGCCCGTTTTTATGTTCTCGATTGGCTGCGCAAAAAAACAATACTCTGGCATAATGACACTCCCCCCGTGACCTCATTAATAGTAGTTTAACGGAAGTACGCCAAGTTAACCATCTTTATTTGTTATTTTTCCTCGCGACACCTGTAACACATTGCTTACTCAAACGATAAGTTCTATTTTGACTTGGCCCGGTAAGCCGCAATTCGAGCGGCCCGGCTGGTAATCATGGCGCGGACAAATTCGCGCAGGGGCGTGTTCAGGGCGGACGTGTCAATCAGGTCCGCAAATGGCGCGGTAACGAACGTGTCGTCCTTGTCGCTCAGCAATTTTTCGGCCCAGGTCGGGTCAAAAATCAGTTGCTGACCAATGGCGACGGCATCAGCGCTCGCCAAAACGCGGGCCACGTCGGTGCGGTTGCGAACACCACCGACACCGATGAGCGGCATGCTGCCAGCCAATTCCGCTTGGACGTAACCCAGCATGGATTGTTCCTGGTAAGCGGGATCTTGGCTCTTGCGCGTGTAGTTATTCAAGGACAGGTGCAGGTAATCCAGCTTGGTTTCACGCAGCTGGTCGACAAGCCAAAGGGTATCCGCAAACGAAATACCCGGCTTTTCGAATTCTTCCGGTGAAACGCGGTAGCCAACAATGAACGGCCGGTCGGCGTACTTGTCTACCGCCGCAAACACACTGGCGAGCAACTCCTTGATGAAGTGGTAGCGGTTGGTTAGGCTGCCGCCATATTCGTCGGTGCGCCGGTTGGAGTGCGGGGAGAAGAACTGCTGAATGAGGTACGTGTTAGCGCCGTGCAGTTCGACGCCATCAAACCCGGCCTGGATTGCGCGGCGTGTTGCTTCACCGAATGCGGCAATGGTTGCGTGAATTTCGTCTGTGGTCATGGCGCGCGGAGTTTCTGCTCCGGGGCGCTCTGCGGCCACCGCGCTGGCAGATACCGGCTGCTTGCCAGACAGTGTGGCGCTGCTCGTCATGCGGCCGCCGTGAAAAATCTGAATGATGGCCTTAGCACCCTTTGCCTGGATTCCTTTGGCGAGGGCTTGCAGCTCGGGCAGATACAGGTCAGAGGCGATACTCAGCTCGCCGGGCCAACCCTTGCCGCCGTCCTGGACGTTGGCGGCCCCGGTGATAACGGCCCCAACGCCGCCCGCCCGCGCGCTGTAGTACTCGATTTCGTCGCGGGTGACGGTCCCGTTGTAGAAGCTCTGCTGGGTGGTCATTGGCGACATGAATAGCCGGTTATTGATGGTGACGCCGGATTTTAAGGTTAGTGGTTCATTGAATTTTGGCATGTTACGACTTCCTTTGATTGTAGTTTCCCCGAATACAAGTCTAGTTTAAGTTGCCAAGGCGAGGATGTGTAAGGACAACTAAACAGGTGTGTCCCGCCAGCACCGCCGCCGCTTATTTTGCTAAGCTGCAGGGGCGGTGCTGAGGCAAAATGTGGGGCGTGGCGGGCGGATTTAAAGCTGAGCCCGGTGTATACTTGGGGAAAAAGGACGGTGGATGCGATGTATACATTTGCGCCAATTAAGGACGCGGAAACGGGTGCTGCAGCTCTGGCAATTTACGAAGCGAATGCGGCCTATTATCAGAAAATCGGCGAACCGCGACCGACAATCCAGACGGTGCTGGATGACGCGAAGGAATTGCCCCCAGCGACCCCAGCGCGGGCCAAGCATTTTTGGCTGGTGAAACAGGCGGGTAAACCCGTCGCGGTTCTTGATTTAATTGAAGGTTACCCGGACCAGACAACGTTATATATTGGGCAACTGGAGGTGGCAACACCGCGGCAGGGTCACGGACGCGCAATCATTGACCAGCTTAAGGAGCAGATTGGTAGCCACGGGTACAAACGGATGGAGCTGGCAGCCGTTCACGCCAATAAGGATGCGGCTAAGTTCTGGCTAGCGCTTGGCTTTCAGCTGTTGCGCCAAGTGGAGGGTGAATTATCGCCTGGCAACCAGCAGCTGCTGGACGTGTACACGCTGAAACTGGAATAAATCAGGCCACGGGCAGAATCGTTGCCGAATAATTAACCGAGTTGCAAATAGTTGCCATCCTTGTTATTCTAAGCGCAAGTCAAAGCTTGGGGGCTAGTAAGATGATGACACAGGCGGGAATTACCATGGGCGATACCATATTTGCCGCAGCGACGTTTGTCGTTGTGGCTTTGCTGGTGGTTGTCGGCGTAATTGCGGTTAAATTCATGCTGACATACATTCGGGTCCACAATAAGTAATGGGTTATTAGCGGCGGTGCATCGGTGCACCGCCGCTTTTGTATTTCAGGGTAAAAAATAAGGGCGCTAACCGATTTGGTTAGCGTCCTTATTCGTTATGTAGCGGTGAGCCTTAAGACCTTCTGAACGGTTTCCCGCCGATCCGCTAACCCACCAATATGGTTTGGCACCATACGCTAAGGATAGCATGGTCGGCGTGGTAAAAGCAACCGTATCTTTCTGACCAGAACGAGCATGGACATGGCCCGCTGGTGGCAAGTTGCTTGAACAATATTTAGATGTGTCGAGGAATCGTTCGCAAATACGTTAATTGGCCTCTTGAAAAGTATTTTTCGTTCGGGTTTGACAAAAAGTCCCTGCGCTAGTATAGTAGCTCCTTGGTGTGAATGATTAATTTATTTCAGCCAATATAGTTCGCCTTTTAAGTGTGGAGGAACCCTTATGCAGATTTTTGACTACGAAGATATTCAGCTAATCCCGAACAAGTGCATTGTGCGCAGCCGTCGTGAAGTGGACACGTCCGTCCAATTTGGCCCGCGGAAATTCAAAATTCCCGTGGTGCCTGCGAACATGCAGACAATCATTGATGAGAACCTGGCTGTTTGGCTCGCGAAGAACGACTACTTCTACGTCATGCACCGGTTTACTCCCGAAACGCGGGCTGACTTCGTGGCGGACATGCATAAGCAGGGGCTGTTTGCCTCGATTTCCGTCGGGGTTAAACCCAGCGAATTTGGCTTCATTCAAGAACTGGAAGACAAGAAGCTCGTGCCCGAATACATCACCATCGACATCGCCCACGGGCACTCCCAGGTAGTTATTGATATGATTCACCACATCAAGCTCCACTTGCCTGACGCCTTCGTGATTGCCGGCAACGTCGGGACGCCTGAAGGGGTGCGCGAACTGGAAAACGCTGGTGCGGACGCAACTAAGGTCGGCATTGGCCCCGGGAAGGTTTGCATTACCAAGCTCAAGACCGGGTTTGGGACCGGTGGCTGGCAGCTGGCCGCTCTTCGCTGGTGTGCTAAGGCGGCCAGCAAGCCAATCATTGCCGACGGTGGTATTCGGAACAACGGGGATATTGCGAAGTCGGTTCGTTTTGGTGCCAGCATGTGCATGATTGGTTCACTCTTTGCCGGGCACGAAGAAACGCCCGGTAAGAAGGTGGAGGTTGACGGTCAACTTTTCCAGGAATACTACGGATCAGCTTCCCAGTACCAGAAGAATTCCCACCACAATATTGAAGGTAAGAAGATTCTGTTGCCAATCAAGGGGAAGATCGCTGACACGTTAACGGAAATGCAGGAAGACTTGCAGAGCGCCGTTTCATACGCGGGCGGCCGAGACTTGCCGGCACTACGGAAAGTTGATTACGTCATCGTCAAGAATTCCATCTTCAATGGTGATCAGTACTAAACGGTATAGGGGCCGCGACTAGGCGGGGCCGGTGCGCGGTCGCCAGAAGCTGTTGGCGCTTTAGCGCCTTTACAGCTCTGGACATCGTAGTCGTGCGGCTGGGATTTTCCGTGCGGCCGGTTGAAGCCCCAAAAGCGGGGTCTTCAACCTAAAAACATACTAAGCTTA
>NZ_RRYD01000037.1 GCF_004010095.1 Lacticaseibacillus hulanensis
TCCGGTTCCAGACGACCGCCACAGCGACCACGGCGAAGCACACCCGAGGCCCAGCCCGGACCCGGAGGCCAAACCCCACAACGCGGAGCCTTCTCACTGGTCTAGTTCATCAAAACGACTCACGTTGCCGGACAGCGTTAGCGCTGAGTCTGACGGTGGAGGGCTTTGAATAATGGCTGGCGAATTTGGTTGAATAGGGCCTCTGCAATGACGAAGCCGACTGCGAGCGCGATGGCGATGGTGAGTGTTTTGACCAAGCCCTGTTGTGCCGCCATGTCTTTGCCTAGGGTGAAGTCCTTCATGCTCATGTAGATGATGGCGCCCGGCACGAGGGAAACGAGGCTGGGAATGTACATGACGTTCACGGGTGCCTTAACAATCAGGGCGGCTGTGTTGGCGAGCAGGCCGATGGTGACCGCCGCGGCGAGGTTCGGGATGATGACCGACTTGGTTGCCCCAGTCAAAAGGACATAGACAACCCAGGAAGCCGAACCAGTTATCCCGGCAGGAAGCAGTGTGCGTCTTGGAATATTTGTAATAATGCCAAAGCCGATGCTGGAAGCGAAACTGATGATTGCGTGAATTAGTAATTGCAGCATTAGAGCGCACCTCCTGTCAGCAGGCGAATGACGGCACTGCCGACGACGACGCCACCACCAATGGCTCCGGCAACCAGGACCGCGTCGATTGCCCGAACGGTACCGGAAATAGTTTCCTTGCCGATGAGTTCACGCAGCGAGTTGGTGATTGCCACCCCCGGGACCAGCGGCATGAGGGCACTGATGATGATGTTGTCCGCATTACTGCCCCAGCCGATTGCCTGAAGCAAGGTAGCAAGCAGGCCAATCACCAGGCCGCCGATCCCGGAAGCAATGTAAGGCGTGACGGTGCGCTGGTCCGCCCATAGTGACGCGAGGTAGCCGGCGATACCGACGAAAAATGCTAGGCCCAGGTCGCCCCAAGTTGCCTTGAACAACAACATCGGCGCAACGGAAACGAGGCCGGCACCCAGAATTTTCTGGGGCAGGGTAAAATCTTTTTTCTCGTTTTCGATGGTGGCCACGCCGGCAGACAGGGCCGCAAAATCAATGTGGCCGGCCGTAAATTGTCGGGACAGCGAGTTGATGTCATCGACCTTGCGCAGGTTGAAGTTCTTGGTGCGCACCTTGACCAGGTGGGTGTGCGTCCCGGTGTTGGCGTCGACGAACACCGCCGTCATTGTTGCGTGGCAGGAGACGGGCACGCCCGCCGCGGCACCGATGTATTCCGCGGTGCTTTCAACGCGACTAGTTTCCGCGCCGTTCTCCAGCAGAATTTTGCCCACGCGGCCGCACAGCGCAATGACATTTTTTTCATTTGGGGTCATGGTTGCCTCCAGAAGATGGATTTCAGGTTAAAGCTTGCTGCACTTTAACCATAGCTAAGTGTAAGCTGAACGGCCGCAAAAGCAAAATCGATTTTTGCGGAGGGTGCCGGTTTGGTTGCGGTGCCGTGCTTAGCCTGCCCGGTTGTCGGGATCAGGTTTGCGCAGTATCCTGGCTTGAAACCGGGGGACCGATTCCTATTAATTTGGCGAATATGTTATAGTAGAATAAATATTTTCTGAAAGAAGCATGCAAATTGAAAGCCAATGGTTCCAAGACCGCGAGCCTCTTCACGCGGGACACAACACTAATCTTGTTTGGTGCGTTCAGCTACATGGCCGCATCGATGTTGATGAATCCGCTCATTGTAGGCTACACCAACAGTCTGGGTGCCAGTGCCTTTTTGGCGGGGTTAATCGCGGCCGCCATGAACTTTGTTTCCCTGATTTTTCGTCCGTTTGCCGGCCAACTGACCGACCGGGTATCAAAGTACAACTTGGCCTTTGTCGGCGGGATTCTGCTGTTTGTTGCCGCGGTGGGTTACGCGGTGTCCGTGGCGCCGTGGATGATTGCGATTTTTCGCGTGTTAAACGGGATTGGCTTTGCGCTTTGTTCCGTGTGCATGGCCACCTGGCTGTCCGGCCTGCTACCGCGTAACCGCGTCGGGACCGGGATGGGATATTACGGGATGATGAACGCGCTCGGGATGGCGATTGCGCCTGCGCTCGGGATCTTCGTTTACCAACACGTTAATTACCGGATTGCGTTCCTGTGCTCCGCCATTTTTAGCGGCCTGCTCATCATCTTGATTCAGTTCACGATTAACCGCGGCAAGCCGATTGTCGTGCATTCCAATACCAAGCAAAAATTCCGGATTGTGCAGCCCAAGGTGATTCCGGTGGCAATTGTGATCATGTTGCTGTCGATTCCGTACTTCGCCACGCAATCCTACATTGTGGAATACGTGGCGGCGCGGCACATGCACGTCATGGTCGGCAGCTTCTTTATCATCTATGCGATTATCTTGCTGCTCATGCGGCTGGCGCTCAAGGATTACTTTGACCGGATTGCCTTTAAGTGGTTCTTGCTGGCGGGGATTATCTGCAACCTTGTCGGAATGTTTGCGCTGAACAACCTGTACAACAACTGGATGATGATTGTCGCCGCCGCGGGACTGGCGGGTGGTTACGGCTTGATGTATTCCGTCTGCCAGGCCACCGCGCTGCTCGTTGCCCCGCTTGATGAGCAGGGATTGGCAAACAGTACCTTCTACATCGGCATGGACACGGGAATGGTGTTGGGCCCAATCATCGGGGGGATTCTGTATGGTTTCTTGCCGTACAGCATGTTTTACCCGGCGCTGATGTTAACCGCGCCGGTCACCGCGATTGTTTACCTGATCTATCGGAAGCAGTTGGCACACGTGCAAAACTAGTAATTATAATTAAGCATGGGTAAGGACCGATTCGTTAGTGAGTCGGTCCTTTTTTGTATACGTTACACTTGTGGTTACCAATACCGTTTACATCTAGAGTCAAATACTATATAGTTTGGATACAAACGTTAGACGGAGGACCTATTCTTGGGAAAAATCGCTGTTATAGTCGACTCGGGCTCAGATGTGCCGCAGTCGGTGCTGGTAAGCCACGCGAACATTGCGGTGGTGCCACTGACGGTTACCTTTGGCGGCCGTGAATACCATGATGGGGTGGATTTGACGCCCACCGCGTTTTACGAATACCTCGAAACGGCCGATGAATTGCCGAAAACTGCCAGTCCGGCGCCCTTTGCGGTTACCGCGAAGATGCAGGAGTTGCTTGATGCCGGCTACACCCACATCATCGGTGTGACAATTGCGAGCGCGCTATCGGCAACTTACCAAACGTTCAAGCTCGCCGCTGCCGACTTGCCCGCGGGGACGGTTGAAGTGCTCGATTCCAAGAGCGTTGGTATTGGTAGCGGGCTGCAGGCGGTCTATGCCCTCGACTTGATTGACGAAGGGGTGCCGTTTGCCGACATTGTGTTGCGGGTGCAGGCATCAATTGCTAAGAGCCACGTGTACTTCTACGTTCCGTCGCTCAAGTACCTAGCAGCTGGTGGTCGAATTGGCCGTGTTGCCGGTCTGCTCGGTGGATTGCTCAAGGTTAAGCCGGTCATTTCCTGTGCGGATGATGGCGTGTATTACGTGGTTGGCAAGTCGCGCTCCGAAGCTAAGGCGATGAAAAACATGGTGGACCTGGTTGCTGCTGATTTTGCCGGCGGAAGGGCTGGCCGAATTGCGGTCGCCCATGGTGCCAATCCCGAACTGCTCAGTAAGGTCGCAGATGCGCTGGCAAATGCCACTGATCATCCGGTTGACTATCGCGGCGATATTTCCCCATCGCTCGGCGTTCACACCGGCCCCGGCCTCATTGGCGTTGGGGTGCAAATTGTCTGATTACGGCAAGGCGGTCGGCGGGGCATTCGCGCTTGGCTGCCAGTGATATCAATAACTTGACTAAGTTGATTCAAAAAGACGCGTAACCCAGCAAAATCTGGGTCACGCGTCTTTTTGGCTTGAAGTAACTATGGCGCAGCTGGTGGCTGTGTGTTTTAGAACAGCCCCATGATTATAACCCCGACGACTGGCACCACCAGCGCCGGCAGTAGATTCAGCGTGCTGAATTTTTTGATTCCCAAAATACTGAGGCCCGAGGTCATGATGAGGATGCCCCCAACGATGGACACCTCCGTAATCATGGTTGAGCTGATGGCATTTTGGAGCAGCAAGGAAATCAGGTAGATGCTGCCCTGCCAGCAAAATAGTACGGGTGCAGCCAGGGTCATACCGATGCCGAAAGTGCTGGCGAGTACCATCGACGTGACGAAATCCAGCATGCCGTTGGTCAGGAGCATCGTGATGTCACCTTTGAGGGCCGCTTCGATGGGGCCAACAATCGACAAGGTGCCGATGCAGTAGAGCAAAATTCCGGTGGACAGGCCCTTTTGTAGACCGGATTCGTTGTCGAAGCGCCCAACGAGGTGGTCAAAGTGCTCCTGAATGTGAAGCAGCTGACCAATCAGGGCTCCGAGTGCGAGGCTGACGATGAACATCACTGGGAATTGGCTTTTGATGGCGGCGCCGTATGCGGTTTTGATGCCAATAAAGGTGGCGGCCAGGCCCATTGCGTCCATCATTGCCTGGTGGTATTCGGCCTTCAGTCCCTTACCAAGCAGGGCGCCAAGGCAGCTACCGATAAGAATCATTGCGGTGTTAAATAGAGTCCCTAACATATATGTACCCCTAATATAATTAATTCCTTCCATTATACCAGTGTCTGGGCAAAAATCAGCCATAGGTCCTGTAGGCATTGCGCACTTGCTATGCTAGACTTGGATGCTGTGGGTTGGAATTATAAATAAATTGTTGAAAGAGCGCGGCATGAACGATATTTTCAATTACCAGCACCTAATTAACCGCATGGAGCTTTCTATGCTCGTCATTATGGCGATATTTGGCAATGCTGAGTTGTTCATTATTAGTGCTGTTTTTATCGCAATTTTCCTGGCCGTTAAAGTCGGGATGACTGAACAGTACGCGCGGGGGCTGAAATTCGTTTTGGCGCTGGCATATTTGGGCATCCTGGTTTTGCAGATTGTCTTCTTTGTGAACGTCATTAATTCCGGTTTTGGTTACCGTGCGGTTCTAGTACGCATGGTTGCCGCGGTCGTGTTACCAGCACCGTTTTTGGTGGAGTTCATTGTCACCCGGAGCAATAACGACCGGTTCTATCTGCCAAAATTGGGGCAAGTGGCAACAATCAGTTTCGCAGAATTCAAGAAGAATGAAGCCCGCCTGCGCCAAGCGATGGCCGGTGCCGACCGGGTGAAGAGCATTTTGTCGCTTGATAACGTGAAGGACATCATGGCTGATTTGCACCGGCACAGTGCTGTCCGGTACGTGAATGAGGGCTCGCTTGACGCCGGATACTTCAACCGGGCAGAAGAGTCGCTGGCCGATCCATCGCTTTACATAGTTATTTCCAACACGGGCAGTCCGGCCAGTGAGCTGATTTCGCTGTTCACCCAGAAGCAATTCAATCACGCCTCACTCAGCTTCGACAGTGATTTGACCACCATCATCAGCTATAACGGGGGCGAGCGGGTTTATCCACCCGGCCTGAATCCGGAAATGGTGGAGGCGTTCCACAAGAAGCCCGACGCCTCGGTGCTGGTGTACCGGCTGCCGGTGACGCAAACGCAGAAGCAGTGCGTCATCGACACCATTCGTCAGATTAACCTGACGGGCAGCGCGTACAACATCCTGGGGCTTGTAACCAAGCGCTCACTACGCACCAACATCATGTTTTGCTCGCAATTTGTTTACCGGATGTTGCAGGTGGCTGGCGTTGATTATTTCCAGAAGAAACCGGGCGATGTGCGCCCAACCGATTTTGTCGAGCTCGATTACAAGCGCAAGTTGCAATTCGTCACCGAAATCAAATTCTAAATGTGTCCCCGCGGTGGTTAGGCTTTTGCGGTCCTGCCATTTGCGGGGATGTTTTGATTGTTGCCCTCATTTACACAGCATTTACAAATAATGCAATTAATCTTTACGTTCCCGATACATGCCCTTGGTACGCTTAAGTTGATAAATATCTTAATATATTTAGTAACTTTGGGCGGATGTGGGGGGGCTTGTGCACATGAACGATGAATTTGAACAGAAGTTGAAGACACTCGACATGATGTTTTTGGAGCTGGGGATGATGGTCAACGTGGCGGTTTACCGGGCGGTTACGGGGTTCACCACTCACGATAAGCGGCTCGCATACGAGGTGATTGGCGGCGATGAGCGTATCAACGCCAGTCAGATGAAACTGGAGAAGAAATGTTTGGAGCTAATCGCGCTGCAGCAACCGGTGACGGGTGCGCTGCGGCAAATCATCACCGCGATGAAGGCCAGCTCCGACCTGGAACGGATGGGCGATCACGCGGTGTCGATTGCCAAGGGAACCATTCAGCTGACCGGCAATCCGCGCGTGTTCAGCATTGAAAGCAATCTGAATGAGATGTTTGCGATTGTGCGCAAGATGAGCGATGAGGTCCTTGACGCCTACGTTCACAGCGACGACCGGCGAGCCCGGCGAATTGCCAGCCGGGATCACCGGGTGAATGAGTTTTCACGCCAGATATACCTAGACTGCATCGCGAGCATGCGCGCCGATACCGACACCGTGGTGGGCGGTACCGACTACATGCTCGTTGCCACGTACCTGGAGCGCATTGCGGATTACGTGACCAATATTTGCGAGCGCATCGTGTACCAGAAGACGGGGAAGATTGTTGAGCTCAATTCGAACGCAAAAGAGGATGAGTTCTGAGGCTACACATACGCTGAAAGCAAACCTGAGTATGGATTAGCGCGACCCGCTGTGAGGTGAATTGACTCACTGTGGGTCTTTTTTTGCTCCAGAAATAGCTGAAAGGGCACGGCACATGGGCGTAACCCGAATTCAGTATTCCGAATCTTGCATTCCATAGTCTGTAACGGGTATCGCGTATTTCATCACCCCCAAATAGCGACTGTGGATGGGCATCACGCGTGATATTGGCAATTGTTCTAGCTGAAGACAAAATTCGACGTTGACATTTGTAAACGTAGCGGCTAATATAATCTATGCAGGGTTACATTTGTAAACGTAATTGGGAGGCATTGGCAATGGAGCAAACAGCAACGGAAATGACACCGGCGGAATGGGAAATCATGCGTGTCATCTGGACCTTGGGCGACATCGGTAGTAGCGATGTGATCAAGGTCATGCAGGAGAAGCGCGATTGGACAGAGTCCACGGTCAAGACGCTGCTTCGGCGGCTCGTGAATAAAGACATGTTGACGACGGCGCAGGCGGGCCGAAAGTTCATTTACCACCCAACCATCGACGAGAAGACCGCGATGGAACAGACTAGCACCAATCTGTTTGATCATCTTTGTGCCATGAAAAAGGGTGTCGTGCTGAACAACCTGATTGCCGAAACCGAACTGAGTCAAGACGATATTCGCAGCATGCAGGCACTCCTTGAAACCAAGTTGAAGACCGCGCCGAAGCAGGTGGCGTGTGATTGCCTGGGTTCGGGGGATGCGGACTGCTGCGGGATGTAGATGTAACTAATTAAGTAGTGTGGGGGAACAGTAATGGCTAAATTAATTGTGTTAATTGCAGGAGTGGCACTCATTGGGTTCATCATTTGGTGGTTCTTTGGCAATCACGCCGTGGATAGCGAGGCGGCTAGCGTTGAGGGGAATCAGCAGACGGTAGCCGTCACGGTTAAGGGTGGTTACTCGCCCGAAGTGATTGAGCTGAAGCGGGGCGTTCCGGCAACGCTGAATTTCACCCGCTTGGATTCTTCCAGTTGTTTGGACCACGTCGTTTTTCCTGACTTCGGCGTGAACCAGGAGCTGCCGCAGAATCAGACCGAAAGCATCGCCATTGATACCAGCAAGCCGGGTGAATACGCCTGGGCTTGCGGCATGGATATGTTCCACGGCAAGCTGATTGTTAAGTAGATTCGATTGATTTAGGCACGAATAAGTATGGGGGAAAACATGATGGCAGAAGAAAAGCAGCAAGCGTACGTAACCGTTGCGGGTGGATACAGCCCTGAGGTCGTTGAGCTCAAGCAAGGTGTTCCGGCGACAATTACCTTTAACCGGACGTCCAGCCAGGGATGTTTGGATGTTGTGCACAGCAAGGACCTTGGTTTTGAGACCGAACTTCCCCTTGGCGAGGAGCAAACGGTGACGGTGCCCACTGATCAGGCTGGGGAGTTCACATTTAGCTGCGGGATGGACATGTTCTCTGGCAAAATTGTGGTGCGCTAATATGAGCATTACGAAACGTTTCTGGACCGCACTGGTGCTATCGGTGCCGATGCTAATCAACATGGTGCTCATGCCGCTTCACATTGAGGTGCCCGGCAGTAAGTGGATACAGTTCGGCCTGACGACGGTCATCATGATTGTGGCGGCCGGCCCGTTCATTCAGAGCGCGTGGGCGTCGGCCAAGAAGCACCACTCAAACATGGACACGCTCGTAGCAATTGGTACCGCGACAGCGTACATTTACAGCATTTACGCGATGCTGACCAATCAGCCGGTCTACTTTGAAAGTGCGGCGTTCGTCATCACGTTCGTTCTCCTTGGCCAAGTCTTTGAGGAACGGATGCGCAGCAATGCATCGGGCGCGGTTGCCAAGTTGGTTGACCTGCAGGCAAAAGACGCCGAGGTGCTGCGTGGCGGCAAAGTTGTGCGTGTACCTTTAGATCAGGTGGTCCAAGGTGATTTGATTCGCGTCCGCCCCGGACAGAAGGTTGCGGTTGACGGTGAAATCGTGGATGGCAGTTCCACAATCGACGAATCAATGGTGACGGGTGAAAGTATGCCGGTGACCAAGCACGCCGGCGACAAAGTTATCGGTGCCACCATCAACAACACGGGGACGTTCACGTTCCGGGCCGAGAAGGTCGGCAGTGACACCATGCTGGCGCAGATTGTGGAGCTCGTGAAAAAGGCCCAGACCAGTCACGCACCAATTCAGAAGTTAACTGACAAAGTGGCGGACGTGTTTGTGCCCATCGTGTTGATTATCGCGCTAGCAACTTTTTTAGTTTGGTACGTCGCTCTTGGTGCAACGCTGGCACACGCACTGATTTTCGCGGTGGCGGTGGTTGTTATCGCCTGCCCGTGTGCCCTGGGGCTGGCAACACCAACCGCACTCATGGTCGGTACTGGCCGCAGTGCGAAGATGGGGATTCTCATCAAGAATGGTGAAGTTCTGGAAGAGGTCAACGATGTGCGCACCGTGGTGTTTGACAAAACGGGAACTATCACGGCCGGTAAGCCTGTTGTGACCGATATTGTCGGTGATAACCAGGTAATTCGGGTTGCGGCTAGTCTGGAGGCATCATCCGAGCACCCACTGGCAGAGGCGGTAATGGCGAAGGCCAAGGCAATGCAGATTGAGGCTCCGGTAGCGACAGACTTTGCCGCAATTTCGGGCAAGGGTGTGCGCGCCACGGTCGAGGGTCAGGAAGCCTTTGTCGGTAGTGAAAAATTGCTAGAGGACTATTTGGTCAGCGATGCACTCCGCGAGAAGATGGCGCAGCTGCAGGATGAGGCCAAGACGGTCGTGTTTGTCGGCCTTGGCGGTAAGGTGATTGGCTTAATCGCAATTCAGGATGCACCAAAGGCCACGTCCAAGGAAGCAATGGCTGCGTTGCACAAGCGCGGGCTGAAAACGGTGATGTTGACCGGTGACAACGAGCGGGTTGCACGGGCGATTGCTGATCAGGTCGGGATTGACGATGTTGTTGCGGGCGTTTTGCCTGGAGCAAAGGCGGAACATATCCAGCGGCTCCAGCAGGATGGTCCCGTTGCGTTTGTCGGCGATGGGATTAACGATGCGCCAGCACTAACAACGGCCGACGTCGGGATTGCGATGGGCTCCGGGACGGACATTGCCATCGAGTCAGGTGGGATTATCCTCGTCAAGAACGACCTGCGTGATGTTGACCGCGCGCTTTCCCTCAGCAAGCAGACGTTCAACCGGATCAAGTTGAACCTGTTCTGGGCGTTCATCTACAACGTGCTGGGGATTCCGGTTGCGGCCGGCGTGTTTGCTGGGATTGGCCTCACGCTGAGCCCAGAGCTGGCGGGGCTGGCAATGGCGTTTATTTCCCTCTCCGTCGTCACCAGTTCAGTCTTGCTTAACCGGGCACGCATCTAGAAGAACAATCGCTGTCCAGCAGCGTCAGCTCTTGGTGTAGGTATACGGGGGCTCCGCGTTGTGGGGTTTGGCCTCCGGGTCCGGGCTGGGCCTCGGGTGTGCTTCGCCGTGGTCGCTGTGGCGGTCGTCTGGAGCCGGAAAAGCGCCGTCTCCAGACTAAAAATTTAGCTTTGCATCGTCGCAGTTAGTATTAGGTGTGTACGATACTTAGCATGTTGACGCTCGTTTCCTCTTGTAACCTAGACCTGACAGCTCCTCACACAAATCTAAATTTTTCCCTCAAGAAAACACGATGTGCCAACTGCAAAAACCGCAGTCGTCACATCGTGTTTTCTTGTTGCCACAGCTGGGCGGCACACCCAAGGCCCAGCCCGGACCCTCCGGCCAAACCCCACAACGCTCCGCTGGATAGTAGTGAAAAGATCGGTCATTTCCGGGTGCCGAACAACATTAGGCTGGGCAAAAGACTCAGATCTGATAAATCCTTTATGCTCTGTTGAAGAAACCTCAGTAGGACTTTCTTTTAACCACGATGTAGCGACTGGGTGGGGTCGGTGCGCGTGTAGTGCGGCTGGGATTTTCCTGTGAAAGCTATGGTGAGAGAAGACCGATGTGGGCTTTGCATCGGGCTTCTCCACACCATAGCCGGCAAAAATTAAGACCCGCCAGGAGGTCAAAGCTTTCCCAGCGGATCCTAACACACGTATTAGTCTCGTAACCCCAAGAAGCAGATGCGGGGCTAAATTTTTAGGTTGAAGACCCCGCTTTTGGGGCTTCAACCGGCCGCACGGAAAATCCCAGCCGCACGGAACGCGCACCGGCCCCGCCCAGGCGCGGGCCTTATACCACGCAGTACCCAACAAGCACAAAACCACTTACGCTGCCGGACAGCGACAGTTTAGGATACTTTATTGTCGTCGGGAAGGTTGACTAGGCGGCGGAAAAGGAAGCCGATTGCAATCCCGAAGATCACTAGCAGGATGAAGGCGATGCGGCTGCCGGCCACGACGTTTTGTCCGTTCGTGAACCCCGGCTTGTGCACGGAGTCCATGAGTAGGGCCAGCACCGTTGTCCCGAGCGCACCGGTGACCTGTTGGCCTGTGTTATACAGCGCGTTTGCGTCATTTTGCAACTCCTCCGGGATGTGCTTCAGGCCATACGCCACGGAGTTCCCGAACGCCATGGACCGGCCAATGGCAAAAATCATGTAGGCGGCGGTTACCCCAACGACGCCGAAAATATTCCCGGCAACAGCAAGGCCGAAAAGGGCCAGCGTGAAGAGAACGTCACCGACGTAGAGCGGGATTTTGCCACCTAAATGATCAAGCATCCAGCCGTAAAGTGGTTGGCCGAAGCCGTTGAACAGGCTCCCCGGTAGAAGCACGAGCCCGCCGATGAGTGAGGTTGCCCCGAACACATCTTGAACATAGTTTGGCACCAAAAAGTTAATACCGACGTTGGCAAACTGCAACATGATGTAGGGGAAGAAGCTGAACAGGAACGCCTTGTTTTTGAACACAGCCAGATCAAACAGTGCGCGGGTGGCGTGCTGCGACTGCCGGTAGAACAGCCAAACCAGGACGAGGCTGAAAGCAATGAGGCCGGCGAATTCGCCCCACTTGCTCTCCCCCAGGGCGTTAATCCCGACAATCAAGCTGATTAGCGCCGCAGCGAGCAGGCCAAAGCGCAACCAGTCGAACGCGTAGTTTTGCGTCGGCTTGTACTGCTTGATGCGGCCTTGGCCAACTAGCAGCAGGATGACTGCCAGTGGGAGTGGAATCCAGAAAATCATGCGCCAACTGGCAAAGGCGACGACCGTGCCGCCAAACGTAGGGCCGAGGGCGGGGGCAATTAGTATGATCAGGTTGGCGATGCCAAGGTAAGTTCCGAGCTTTTGTCGCGGCACCACGTCCAAGATAATGTTGACCATGAGCGGGGTGCACAGGCCAACACAACCTGCCTGCACAATTCTGCCAAGGAGCATGACCCAGAAGACGGGGGCGGCCCCGCACAGGATGTCACCAACGATGAAGAGCAGTGCGGAAGTGATAAATAATTGCCGATTGGTGAAGCGCCGTTTCATGAACGCCGAGGTTAACATGACCAGCGCCGCCGTTAGCAGGTAACCGGCCGTCACCCACTGAACTGTGCTCAGGCTGACGTTGAATTGTTGCATTAGTGCCGGGAAACTAACATTAAGGGACGTTTCGGTGAGGACGCCCATGAAGGACATGAGGGCAACGACGGTGACGACGACCATCGGGTTACCAGTTGCTTGTGATTTGTTCAAACCAATACTCCCTTTCAGAACATTACTTTCAGTATACGCCCATTAAGTTAAGTGCAGACATGCAGGTTTGCGGACTATTTTTTGAAAATGTTCGGCAGGAATAGTATGCTTGAGCAATTGGCATCAACGGATATTTCTGAAAACAATCTGGGAGGAAGCTCGGCGTGGCGGGAACTGGGAAGCAGGCATACATTCTATTCTACGGCATCACCATGAGTGCGATTCTGGGCGCGTTGCTTGGCGGCTTTTACGTGCTGCAAAGCTGGTTGATTGAAGTCATCTGGCCCGGGCCAACGTTCCGCCCTTTGTTCAATGCAGTGTGGCTCCTGATTGTTGGGGTGCTGATCTACAGTGCACAGCGCATCTTTGGCGGACCGATGCCCAAAAGCTTTGGCCTGATTCGTGCCGATTTAAAGGACCACGGCTGGTCGGATTACCGCTATGTGTTAGTGCAGATGGTGCTCCCGGCCATTATTCTCACCAGCGGGACGAGCCTCGGGCCAGAAGCCACGCTGGTCAGCTCGACCGTGCTCTATGGCTTGTGGCTGACCGACAAAGTCCGTTACGTTGAGCAAAATTATGCGGTGCTGCGCGGTAAGTCGTGGCTTGCGCAACTGCGCGTGCTGGTGATGCCGAATAAATTCCTGGTGCGGCGGCCGCCTAGTGTCAAAAACAAATCGCTCTGGACGCCGTGGACCATCATTTGGTTTGCGGTTGGGGTGATGTTTTTCTGCCTGGTATTCAATTTGGGCGGCGAACCATCAATGATTATTCGGGTGGGGCAGTCGAACTGGCAACTGCAGGAATTGTGGTGGTTTTTACCATTAATGGTGCTTGGCGTTGCGCTCGGTCAAGTTTACCTGAAACTGATGGTTGAACTCCGTAAGGTCATCCTCGGCCGCGTGCGCCGCAACTGGCAATTGGTGCTGCTGGGCGGCTTGGCGATTTATGCGGCCAGCTTGCTCGCGCCCGGGATTATGTTTTCCGGCCAGCACAATTTTCACCTACTCGCCGGCTTGTGGCAGCAAAAAGACGTGGGCTTTTTGCTGCTGCGGTCGGTGCTCAAGCTGGGGCTGTTAACCATTTGCCTGAACACCGGTTGGCTCGGTGGGGATATCTTCCCCGTACTATTTGCTGCCACCGCGCAGGGGATTGCGCTCAGTCACCTGGTGCCACAGCTTGATCCCGTGTTTGTCATTGGCGTGTTTGCAATTAGCATGGGCGCAACCATCCTGGAATCGCCGGTGGTGGCGGGCAGCTTGATGATCATCATGTTTCTCCCCGTCAATCTTGCCGGTGTTGGTATTGCGGCAACGCTTCTCTTGATGATGATGGACCAATTACATGGCCGGGTAGTGTGTCGCTATGGCAGCCAGTTCACTGAACTTGACCTCAGCAGTCTGGGCTAAATTAAAAAACGGGCGGGGGATGTCGCTAACCAGAAACGGTTAATGGCATCCTCCGCCCGTCTGCATGGGCTTGGCTTGGCGAACGTTACCCGCACGGCTTTATTTTTTCCGCAAAGCACCAGCCAGGTGAGTGAGGCGCGCAAGGAGCCGCTGGTAGAACAAGTACCGCTTGCGCTCGCGGTGCAGCTGCGAGTAACGCTTAGGGAATTTCTTGTAGAACTGTTGGTGGTAGTTCTCAGCCGGCCAGAACTTTGACGCCGGTCGGATTGCGGTCACGATTGGCCGCCGGTAGTTTGGCGATTCGCTGAGCTTTTGGCGTGATGCTAGTGCCTGCTCCATCTGCGGCTTTGTGCTCCAGAAAATCACCGGCCGGTAATTCTCACCGCGGTCGGCAAACTGGCCGGCGTTATCGGTGGGATCGCTGATTTGCCAGTAAATATTGAGCAGGTCCTTGTAGCTGATTTGCCGCTTGTCATAGATAATCTCGACGGCTTCAACGTGGCCGGTTCGCCCCGAACTAACCTCGGCATAAGTTGGCGCATCAACGTGACCGCCCGTGTACCCAGATTGCACGGACACGATTCCCGGCATTGTCTCGAAGGGCTCAACCATGCACCAGAAACAGCCACCCGCGAAAAGCGCGCGTTCCTGGTTTTCTGGGTCAGTGATTTTGTGTGTCGAGTAATCGTAGCGCATGCCGGCTTGGTGGTTGTTGGTTAACTGAAAGTACAAATCGGCCACGTCCGGCGTCAGGTTGTTGCGCATTGCCAGCGGGCGCAACGCGAATTCTAGTTGTGCCTGAGTTCTGCCTAGAGAATCCCCTAAGCTAAGGGCGGTGCGCGCAGCGGTTAGTTGCTCCTTTTCCCACGCGGTGGTGGCGCGATTTGCAATCAGGCTGTCGATGGTGCTGATGATTGGTGTTGTCATCGGGTACCTCCTTTTGGCTACACGGCCGCTTGGCGGGACAGTGGCGTTGCATTTGCAAAGTCGGTTATTGGTTAATATAATTATACCAATGATACTGATTATAAGTAAGCGGAACCATTTTACTTACATAACGTTTAATTTTCACGTGGCCTGAAGGATTAAATGGGTCAAGCCGGTAATTATTGAGTATAATCACACTAACGACGGACCAAGGGTGGTGTGCCCGTTGATGCACCAATTGGTGATTGGTACAAGGAGGAGTTTGTAATGTACAAAGCAGCATTAGTTCTTGAAGGCGGGGCCCTGCGCGGCGAATATACGGCGGGGGTGCTTGATGCCTTTCTTGATCACGATATTCATTTTGAGACGGTCATTGGTGTTTCTGCTGGTGCGCTTTGCGGGACCAATTACATTTCCGAGCAGCGCGGGCGGACGAACGAAATCAACACGAAGTACCGCCACGACAAGAACTACATTTCCGTGCGCCGGGCATTTCGGCGGCAGGATATTATTAATTTGAATTACCTATTTGAATCACACGGTTCCGACTGGGTTGATTTCGACGCGACAACCTACCGCCGCTCACCGTCGAAGTTTGTGATTGTGGCCACCTCGCTGGAATTGGGTCGTGCGGTTTACTTTGACCACCCAACCGGCCGCGAAATGGTCCAAACGCTCAAGGCGTCTAGCTCGATGCCATTCATCTCTGCGCCAACTCCAACCAAGCAGGGCCTGTGCCTTGATGGTGGCATTACGGATTCGATTCCGTACGCCTATGCCCAGCTGTCGGGTTATGACAAAATTGTTGTGATTCGCACCCGCGAGCGCGAATACCGCAAGTCTCGGACACAATCGCCGCTTCGGTACGCGTACGAGCACGCTTTCGCCAAGTACCCTGATTTTGTCAAGGCCGCTGCGGCAAGGCCCGAGATGTACAACCGCCAAGCCGACCAATTGGATGAATTGGAGGCGGCGGGGAAAGTCTTCGTCATCGCCCCCAACGACCCGGTCACCGTGGGGCGGCTGGAACCAGATACCAGCAAGCTGGAAGCGCTGTACGAAACGGGGTTGGCCCAGACCAACGCATTGATTCCGGAATTACAGTTGTATCTGCAATAGGTGACGTGATGAAGCAAATATATTTTCTGTGCACGGGTAACTCGTGCCGCAGTCAGATGGCGGAAGGTTTTGCGCGCAAATACCTGCCGGACTGGCGGATTGCTAGCGCTGGGATTGAAAAGCACGGACTGAATCCGCGGGCCGTGCAGGTGATGGCCGAGGTGGGCATCGATATTAGTCGTAACGAATCGAAGCTGATTGATTCGGCGTACCTGAATACCTGCGACCTCGTGGTGACGCTGTGCGGCGACGCGCGGGACCGCTGCCCGGTAACGCCGGCTTCAGTTGAAAAACGCCACTGGCCACTGCCGGATCCCGCGCAGGCGCGCGGCAGCGAAACGGAAATTTTGCAGGTGTTCCGCGACGTGCGGGATGAAATTGGACGGCGAATCGAAGCACTAGCGGCGGAATGATTTTAACCGCGCACAGCGATTGTGGTTCGATGACGGAAACGGATTAGACAAAAAAAGTAGCGACCATTGCTGGCCGCTACTTTTTTTAATGCTTAGTTTGTCAATTACAGAATGTGGATGCCTGCAGCTTCGGTCTGTTTGAGCATGTCTGCTGGCCAAACGCTAGCCTGGACCTCACCAACGTGGGCCTTGCCGAGTAGCAACATGCACAGGCGGCTCTGACCAATCCCACCACCGATGGTAAATGGAACTTCTTCGCTCATGACTGCCTTGTGGAATGGTAGTGCGAGGCGTTCTTCCTGGCCGGCAATCTTAAGCTGACGTGCCATTGCTTCGGCGTCAACACGGATACCCATGCTGGAAATTTCGAGGGCGTGCTGGAGAGGTTCGTACCAGAACAGGATGTCACCGTTCAGGGACCAGTCATCGTAGTCTGCGGCGCGGCCGTCGTGAATCTGGCCGGACTTCATGGCACCACCGATTTGCATCAGGAAGACACAGCCGAGTTCCTTGGTGATTGCATCTTCGCGTTCCTTTGGCGTGTAGTCTGGCCAGCGGTCTTCGAGTTCTTGCGTGGTGACGAAGTGAATTTCGTCAGGCAAGTGGTGAACGGCCTCTGGGTACTTGTACCAAACTTCGTGCTCCATGTGCTTGATGACCTTGAAGATGTGCCGCACGGTTTCCTTCAGTGTGTCCGTGGTGCGCTGCTCGCGGGTGATGACCTTTTCCCAGTCCCACTGGTCAACGTAAATGGAGTGGATGTTGTCGAGTTCTTCATCCTTGCGAATGGCGTTCATGTTAGTGTACAGACCTTCGCCGGGCTTAAAACCGTAACGGCCGAGGGTCCAGCGCTTCCACTTAGCGAGGGAGTGGACGATTTCCATCGTGTCGTCTGGGATTTCCTGCATGGTGAAGGAAACGGGGGTTTCGTAACCGTTCAAGTTGTCGTTGAGCCCGGTGGACCGGGGGACCATCATTGGTGCGGACAAACGGGATAGGTTAAGCTCCTTACCGAATTCATCCTGGAAGGTTTCCCGGATGTAGCGAATGGCTTCCTGGGTTTCGCGAATGCTGAGCTTTGGGTCGTAGTGATCTGGAATGATGAGTTGCATAATAAGTTCTCCTTGGTATTAGGTGACTGAAAGTGACGGACAACTGAGGCATTGGGACCGCACAGAGCGACCGACCCCGTTTAGAAGCTGAGGAATCTTCGATGTCCATTGCACTAACACCGATAAATCGGTGAGTGCAAGTGGCTATCGGCACTCTGACCATGATGGGCGTTTTTCCCATCATGGTCAGGGTGTGGATATCCGCAAGCTTCTGGGGGCGGGAGCTCGACTAGCACAGAGGGCATCAGGGCGTTCAGGACCCCGACTCCGGGCAAACAAAAAGTCCCTGCAAATAGCCACTAAGCTATTTACAGGGACGAAATTAATTTCGCGGTACCACCCAAATTGTTTATCTAAAATAAACCACCTCATAGAGTACTAACATACTCCGCCGGTGATAACGTTCCGGTAACGGCTAAGTCTACTCGGTCAGGGACCTTTGGGTTAGCAGCCTAAGGGAGGGTTATTCAGGGAGCACAAACGCTGGATGGGTTCTCACTATTCCCAAGTCACTGTCAGGTTGCACTGCCTTACTGGTCTTCCTTATTGCCTTGAATATTTAACTTGCGCTTATCTTAGCACGTAATTTCAAAATGTAAAAGGCAAATGTGAAAATAATTAGCAATATGGCAAGAACGTGGCGACCTGAATGGGTAACCAAACGTTGATCCGCGGGACTTTTGCCTGGGAATAAAAAAGCCAAAAATTTTTTCGAGGCTAAAGATAAAAAGCAACTGCACCGATGACGCCTGCCAGCAGCATTAATAAAACGGGGTTAGTGTGCCACTTCAAATCAAGACCCAGGACCAGCACCAGGACGACGATGCTTACCCAGTCAACGTGCGCTTGGGCCAGGCTGAAGATATCGTTGATGCCAAAAACGGTTGTCAGAAGCAAGCTGAGTGCCACGGCCAGAATCAGGCCAACAGCTGCGGGCTTGATGCCGTTCAGGATTGCACTGAGCAGCCAATTATTCTTAATCCTAGTTTCAAAGTGCATATACAGCGGTACGAAAATCATGGACGGAACGCTCACGGCAAGCGTTGCGGCAACACCAGTCCAGAAGCCGCCGTACATTTGGCCGATGTAGGTGGCCGAATTAATCGCGATGGGGCCGGGGATGAGTCCGTCGAGTGCCGTTAAGTCGGCGAATTGCTGAACCGATAAGCCGAAACGGGCGGATTCAGCAAAAATCAAGGAGAGCATTGCGTACCCACCGCCAAAGCCCAAGAATCCGATTTTGAGAAACGCAAGAAAGACATTCAGCATGTGGATTACCCCTTTTTCTGGTCGCGCTGACGCTTAACGAACGTGCTGGTGATGCCAACTACTGCGGCACCAATGATTAACGTAGGGGCGGAAGCGACACTAAGCACCGTCAGCAGGAAACAGCCCAGCGCGAGCAACACGGACAACTTATCGGAGAGGTTGTACCGCGCCAAGCTGTACGCCGCGCTGAACAGGAAAGCGGCGGAGGCTGCGCGAATTGCGCCAAGGATACTGAGTGCAATCCCTTCTTTTGGCACCAACTGGTAAGCCGTTGTCGCAAGCGACATGAGCACAAAGGCGGGCAATACGGCACCGAGGCCCGCAAAGATCATTCCGCTGCGACCATTAACCTTTTTGCCGATGAAACAGGCGTTGGTCAGGGCAATCACTCCGGGCAGAGTTTGCGAAAGCGTTGAGTATTCATAAAGATCCGCACGAGACATCAGGTGGTATTTGTTCACCACGACCCGTTCAATCGTCGGCAGCATTGCCATCCCGCCCGAGAAGGTTAGGGTGCCCGCAAGAAGATAGATTTTAAACAAAAGCCAGTTTTTACGCATGAGTATCGCGCCTCCCTCACACTCAATTCTACATGGTGGTAAACTTGACTAAAATGACATGTTTTGTGCACTTAACATATCTAATTAGTTAAGAAAGGCGGCGCGCCCATGAACATCAGACAGCTAGAAATCTTCAACAACGTTGCGGCAACGGGCTCAATCACAAAGGCGGCAAGCAAAATGTTCTTGTCCCAGCCAGCGGTTTCCAAGGCAATTCGAGAATTAGAGGAGAGCGTGGGCATTCAGCTATTCGACCGTATTGACCACCGGTTGCACCTTAACAATGCGGGACGCGCTTTTCGCATCCGGGCAACGCAACTACTCACCGACTATTCGGCACTGGCAAATTTTGGCTCCGTGCAGACGGGCCAGCTGCCGCTGCGTGTGGGCACCAGTCTGACGTTTGGTCAGAATGTGCTGCCCGCGGCCATTACCAAGTTTCGGCAGCAATATCCGGATGTGCCGCTGCAATTATTCGCGGAAAATGTTCAGCAAATCAAGCAGCGCCTGCTCGATGGTGATATCGACGTGGCCTTCGTGGAGGGGTTTGCGTCGGGAAAATCTTTTCGCACGGAGCGCTTGTCCGAGTATGAACTGATGCCGGTGGCCGCACCGGACTTCACGGATGATTTGCAGCTGACGAGACGGCAACTGCCGGATTTACCATTTTTGCTGCGGGAAAAAGGGAGCACGCTGCGTGATCATTTTGATGAACGCATGCATGAGCTCGGGCTGGAAGTTGAACCGATGCTGGAAAGCGTGAATACCCAAGTCCTGATTGCCGCGGCGCGAGCGGGACTGGGGGTGACGATTTTACCGGCGCCGATTGCCAGGCCAGAATTGACGAGCGGTGCACTCGTGCAAATGCGGCTACCCGGCAAGAAGTTGGCCACCACCAATTATGCGATTACCTTAGCGAGCGCGGAACTGACGCAGGTGGAACGCGACTTGATTAACTGCTTCCGGGAGGCGGGCACAGACGCAGGTGATTAGCCGTTCGGTTTACAGAGACAGCAACAACTGAGATGGCGACGGAAGCAACAAAAAAATTCCAATTAATGTAAAATATATATTGCAATATGTAAAATATATATTACAATGAGTTTGAGGTGAACTGCATGGCGAACGCACGCATTAAGGCGGCAAGAGTAGCACGAGGCTTGACGCAGACCGAGCTGGCAAATTTAGTTGGCGTCACCCGCCAGACCATTGGTGCGATTGAAAAGGGTGACTATAACCCGACGATTCAGCTGTGCATTGGCATTTGCCGAGCGTTAGGAAAAACTTTGGATGAGCTTTTTTGGGAAGGTGACTAGGATGGACGAACGGCAAAAACAAATTAGGGCACGGGGCTGGTTCATCGCACTTGCTGAAGTGCTGGTTGTGTTGTTCATTAATGCAATCGCGGGTGACGCTGGCCAGAATATATTTGGTTCTGGCTGGAATTTGTTCATGATTGCGCTGATTCTACCGACCATAACGGTGATTCCGTACTTTATTTTTAGCAGCGCATATTTTATGCCTGACGAGGTCAAGCATTTGAAGTCCATGATTTGGTTCTGGCTCGCTTTGGCCCTAGTGTGGTTGATTAAGGTGGTACCGGAGATGCGGCGGCTTGGTCTTAATTACCTTTTCAGCCACGGTAAGTTGCAAGCAGGGTTCACGCAGGTGGCGGTTGCCGTTACGTTTGTTATTTTGGCGATTTGTTTAACGATTTACGCCTGGCGCGAAGGTAAAGCTGACAAGGACAATTAGGGAGGCCGCGGTATGGACGAAAGACAACTGCTTTTCCGCTTGCGGGGATGACGCATTGCCGGCGTCACGATGATGGCTGTGAGTTTTGTCACACTGATTTGCACTGTTTTGGGTGTACACTTATTCGCCAGTCAGGATATTCTGCTGCTGACCGTGATGGCTAGTGCTGCGGTGACCGGCGTTCCTTATTTTATTGTGCACAACGCGTACCCACAGACACTTAAACACGCATTTATGTATGGAGTTCTGTTTACACTGCTTGGAGTCATGAATGTCTTCATAGTTATTCAGGGATTATTGTGGCTTGGAATTAGTTATTATTGGCAAAATGGGCTGACTTCAGCGGCTACCAGCATAGTCTTGGCGTTAATGTTGCTGACGAGCGGCGCGGCTTACTTTGTTCTTAATTGGCACGAAAAGCACGATGATGGCGAGTAACCAGTAATAAATCCTACCTAAGACGGAAATATATTTGCGCAAATTGCAAGAACAAGTTAGCCACCCATGGCACGACACCGTGAGATGAACTGTTATCTTTGATGAGTTGAGTTAGCTGGCTACGACTACCTTGGCAGCTCGTCGCTGAGCTCGAGCGCGCTCAGCGACGAAGACTTCCTCGGTCGTCCGATATCTGAGTTGGCGACGAGGGAGGCGGTTGAGCCGATCTTGAGTTTCGGCGACAGCTTGTGGGCTGACAGCGTCTAGGGATTCACCTTTGGGAAAGTCTCGCCGAACCATCTTATTGTGGACCTCGTTGGTGCCGCGCTCGCTGGAACGGTATGGATGCGCATAGTACACGGTGGCCACGCCATCGAGCACCGAGTCTAGGTCGGCAAACTCAGAGCCATTGTCGGCAGTAATTGTTTTAATGACGTCGCCGTACTCCGCAACGATACCGCGCATGGCGTAGTTTACGGAGTCGGCGTCGCGGCCATCAATCAGACGCATGAACTGGAAACGGGACTTGCGTTCGATGAACGTCATAATGACGCTCTCTTGACCATCACGCTTACCCACCACTGTATCTAACTCGAAGTGGCCGAACTCACGGCGACTATCCACACGTTTGGGGCGCTCATCGATACTGCGTCCAGTAAGCAGGCGTTTATGCTTGGTGTTGGCCTTGTGCTTGATGTGGTGGCTGGTCTTCTCCAGCAGATCAATATTCTTGATCTCCAGGAGCTGAGCATCAATGTAGCTGTACAGCGTCGCCGTGCAAACCATCTCCTCGGGTCGATAGAGCTTCTTTTCCTTGGCTCGGCCAACCACGGCGTCTGGGGACCAGCCGTCTTGTTTGAAGTGTTCTGTGAAGTGAGCGATGAAGTCAGCGGCTTGGACGAGCTTGAGAGGTCTGTGGCATCGCCGCCGGTTCTCTTCGTAGCGAAGCTGGGCTGTCTCAGCGCTGTATTCAGTGCGATACACACGCTTGCCATTGACCTTCTGAACCTGATCGATCTGGCCTCGGTTTAGCTCGTTGGCGACGGTTTGCCGGCAGATACCAAGTATGCGTGCAATTTCTCGATTTGACTTCTCCTCTCCATGAAGTGCAGCGATTTTTCCACGTTCGAAAGCAGTCAGATGGTGACCTTTGGTGTGAGACATGATATTCTGTTCTTGCATCAAGACGATACCTCTTTCATTAATTGTGTAGGAACTTTAATGATAACAGGTCGTATCGACTTGGTGTTTTTTATTTTGTCTGAGTGCTAACGATAGTGGCTAACTTGATTGTAAAACGCGGGGGAAATATATTTGGCTGTTATTTGGTACATTTAAGTTATCAGAACATTAGGAGTGATTTACGCATGAAAAAAAGTTTGGCTGGGACGTTTGTCGTTGTGCTTGCCGCGTTGACCCTTGCAGGTTGCGGCGCTCAGAAGTCGGATTCCGCTTCCTCCTCGGCGACGAGCAACAAGCGGGTCCAGAGTAAGACGGCCCGTGATTACCTGGATGGGTTCAAGGAGCGCGGCTTGCCGGCGGAACATGTTCAAAATATATCAGTTGCGCAGTTGCCGAGTGCAATTAAGGCCACGAGCGGTGTGAAGTTTAATGGTAGCAGCGATACGCCAATGCAGCTATTGCAGTTTAAGACGCAGGCGTATGCCAACACCGCACGCGATTACTTCGTCAAGCGGAATAAGCACGTGTACACGGACCGCAAGTTATTGTTCGTTGCGGATTACAGTCTGGGTAAGGGCTGGTTTGCGAAGTACCGGCGGGCAATTTTCGCGCAGTGATTCTGTTGTTGATTGGGCCAGCAACCAGCACGTCGAGATTGCTGGGGATTAGCAGGGCGCACAGGGGGGAGCTTTCCCTCTGTGCGCCCTTTTTGCCGATATCTTTTTGCTGATTAATTGGGAAATAGGTCGGTAGTCTGATGTTTTTGCGCGCACCGTGGCGCATCATAAGAATCGATGATTGTTGATTAAGAGTAATGATTCACCGCCGCAAATTGCATATGCGCGTGTGAGTTCGCTATACTAAACATAATTCTTGACGAGTTTGGAGTGAGTCAGGTGAACATTGGTATTTTCACAGACAGCTATTTTCCGCAAGTGAGCGGGGTTGCAACGTCCATCAAGACCCTAAAGGATCAGTTGGAGGCACGCGGACACTCTGTCTACATTTTTACGACTACGGATCCCCACGTCCCTGATGACGCGGTTGAACCTAATATCTTCCGCTTCGGCAGTGTGGCCTTCGTGTCCTTCAAAGACCGCCGGATTGCGGTGCGCGGTTTATTTCACGCGCTGCAGGTGGCGAAGGATTTGAAGCTCGATATTGTGCACACGCAGACCGAATTTTCCCTGGGCTTTATTGGCAAATTCGTGGCGCGGAATATGCACATTCCAACCGTACATACTTACCACACAATGTATGAAGATTATCTGCACTACATTCTGAACGGCCACCTTCTGCGGCCGTACCATGTGCGCCAGATGACCAGAACCTTCGTGCACAATGACGCCGGGATTGTGGCGCCAAGTGACCGGGTGCTCGAAACGCTCGCTGGCTACGGCGTGACCGCGCCAATCCGCGTCATTCCAACCGGGATTGAGCTGGGTGCCTACAAGCAAAACGACAATCGGGATATTCGTGCCGAGCTGGGACTAACGGACGTGCCGGTTCTTATTTCGCTGTCTCGAGTTGCATTCGAAAAACGCATTGACCGCGTGATTGACGCCATGCCGCGGATTCTGAAGGCGGTGCCAGATGCCGTTTTGCTCATTGTGGGTGACGGGCCTGCTCGCGAAAGCCTGGAGGAACAAACCGAATCCCTCGAACTGGGTGAACACGTGCGCTTTATCGGTGAGGTTAATCACGATGAGGTGCCGCTTTACTACCGGGCAGCCGATATCTTTATGTCAGCTAGTGACTCGGAGGCCCAGGGATTGACGTACCTTGAGGCGATGGCGGCGGGGACCAAGGTTTTGGCCCTGGCTGGCGATTACACCAACGCACTGCTGAGCGACCCAACCATTGGCCGCACTTTCCACCGCACCACCGAGATGGCACAGCTGGCAATCGAGTATTTGCAGAATGCTGACAAGTACGCTGACCCGACGGCACGGGAGGCAAAGTTGGACGCCATTTCCGCGGACCGCTTTGGCGAACGCGTGGTCAAGTTCTACAAGGACGCAACGGTTTACTACAATGAAACAATTGATGATCGCCTAACGACGCGCTCATTTGCAAAGCCACTGAACTTTCGGCGCGTATGGGGGAAAGATGAAGAATGATTAGTATTAACATGTTTAGCTCCGCAGATAAGGTGGCGGGGCAGGGCGTCGGGTCGGCGTACCTGGAGCTCATGGGGCTGCTGAAGAAGTATTTCCCGGATGAATTCAAAATTCGGGTGAATAACTACAGCCGCAGCACCATCAGTCACTACCACACCATCGACCCCCAGTTTTTCCTGTCCACATGGGCGCCAAAGCGCGGACGGAAAATCGGTTACGTTCACTTTCTACCCGACACGCTCGATTCGAGTTTGACGCTGCCCGCAGTGGCCCGCGTCAGCCTAGATAAGTACGTGATTGCCTTTTACAAGCGCATGGATCACTTGGTTGTGGTCAATCCCAACTTCATTCCGCGGCTCGCCGCTTACGGGATTGATCCCGACACCGTGACCTACATTCCCAACTTTGTGGCCACGAAGACGTTCCATCCGGAAACCGCAGAGCGGCAAAAATTACTCCGCGAAGATTTAGGTATCGACCAGGATGCCTTTGTTGTTTTTGGTGCCGGACAGGTACAAGAACGCAAGGGAATTGATGACTTTATCGAACTAGCTAAACGCAACCCAGACGTGCAGTTCATCTGGGCGGGGGGCTTTTCCTTTGGTGCTATCACTAACGGGTACAGTCACCTCAAAAAAGCGGTGGCGGATGCACCCGCTAACCTCAAATTCACCGGCATCATTGCCCGTGACACGATGATTCACTACTACAATGTGGCCGATTTGTTCCTGCTACCATCTTACGAAGAGCTTTTTCCGATGACGGTGCTTGAAGCCTTTGCGACGCACACCCCCGTCATGGTGCGCAGCCTCGAACTTTACGACCAAATCATTGAGCCCTACGCGGTTGAAGCGGACGACATGCTTGATATGGAAGCAAAGATTCAGGATCTTAAGGCGAACCCGGGGAAGCTGCAGCACTACGCTGAACTTAGCGCGGTGGCCACGGACGAATATTCCGAGGAACATTTGGCGCACGTGTGGGAGCAGTTCTATAAGGACCAGGCCAAGAAGGTTCACTTCAAGAAGGGCAAGAAGGACAAGAAAAAAGTCGGAAAGAAGTAGGTCAGCTGATGTCGCTCAAAAACAAGCTAACTACATTCGTGATGTTACTCATCGGGGTGGGTATCTTCGCGTGGGAGAGCCGGCACACGAACATGCGGCACATGTTGCACCAACTCCACACCCTTAACTGGTGGTGGATTCTGGTCGGTGTCTTGATGATGTTCGGCTCGTGGCTAATTGAAACGATTATTGTTCAGGTCTTTTTAAAACAAGAACACGAGCGGCTACCATTTCGGGAAGCGGTGCGTGTACCGCTAGTTGAACAGCTCTTCAACGCCATCACCCCGTTTTCGACTGGTGGTCAGCCGGCGCAGCTAATCGCGTTGATGCGCAGTGGCATCGAAGGCGGACGGGCTAGTTCGGTGCTCCTGATGAAGTTTGTTGTGTACCAGTTGATGGTCCTGGTGAACTTTCTGCTGACGATTGCGGTAGGTTTCCATTACATCGCCGACCAGTTGGGCCCGATCAAGTGGTTCATCATTTTCGGTATGGTAATTCACGTCACGGTCATTGCTGGTTTGCTGCTGGTGATGTACTGTTACGGATTCACTAAGAGGATGGTTGCTGCACTGCTCGTGCCGGTTGGTTGGGTGCTTGGCGAAGAGCGCAGGCTGAAGCTAGAAGCACGTGCCGAGTTAAAAATCGACAGCTTTTACGAGGAGAGCCTGCACCTCAAACGCGAGAAGAAGAAGGTCATCAAGGCGAGTTTGCTGACCCTTGTGCAGCTGCTCATGTATTACAGCGTCCCATATTTTGTGCTTCTCGCACTGCACGTTCCGCAAGTGAATTTCATTCGGGTCATCGTCATGCACGTCATGATTGTGATGATTGTGTCGCTGTTTCCAATTCCTGGGGGCAGTGGGGGCGCGGAATACAGTTTCAGCCGTATTTTCTCCACGTTTATGAGTAATCCCGCCCAGTTGGTGCTGGCCATGCTGCTGTGGCGTGTGCTCACGTACTACTTGGGGATGGTTTGCGGAATTATCGCGGTTGGAATTCAGCCACACCGGCTCACCAAAATCGATGACGAATGAACAAGACGTAAAAAAATCCCTATTTTTCGCACAAACTAACTATTTTTTGCGGCATGAGTAGCGAATCCGTGGTATGCTCATACCGGATATAAAAGAAGGGGGCACTCCCATGAAAGGCTCACAACTCGTTGCAATCATCAAGCGTCTCGAGGCAATGCAAGACACTGACTCTACCGAGGTGCAGACACGTCGGTTTGAGAAGAACGGTGAAGAACGCGGTCTCGTAACGTACGACCCAAAGACAGAAACATTTGAACTGGAAGAACTGGCTGATCATCAGACCTTCCAATTCGACAACATCGACCTTGTCGCAATGGAGATTTTTGACCTCCTCGATGACGGTACCGACGTTAACGAAGACTAATAATTTGCATACACTGGGGTATTGCCCTAGCTTGTGGTGCGCAAAGAAAGGGTTGGGCGTGTTGCTCAGCCCTTTTTCTTTGATTAGCCGATAGAATTTTGACCAAGTCATTCGTGTTTTGGCGCCAATGGGGTGTTGTTTGTTACAACCCTTGGCGTTTTGTTTAAGTTATTGTCACTTTTACCCGTCCAAATTGTTATTTCGGGGGTTTATGTGTAGACTTATTCTGTTAATAGTTTACGTTACGGAGGTTCACCATGAAGCAAGTTGGCAGTCGAATTCAGTCGTGGTTAAATTCACGACTCGGATTCTTTGTGCTCGCGATTGTCCTGTTCTGGGCAAAAACACTCTGGGTTTACAATACAAGATTTGCGCTCGGCGTTGACGGCAGGTTCCAACAAATGCTGCTTGTATTGAACCCTCTTCCCGCAACCATCCTGCTTTTCGGCATTGGATTGTACATGACGGGGCGAAAATCCTATGTTTCCATCATCATTGTTGATCTCCTGACCAGCATGTGGCTTTTCGCGAATGTGTTGTACTACCGCGAATTTTCAGATTTCATCACGTTTGCCCTCATGAAGGGGAGCAGCTCGGTGTCCAACAATTTGAGCACCGCGATTGCAGGAATTATTAAGCCTGGAGACTTTCTTGTCTTCTTGGATGTTGCCATTTTAATTCTGGTGCTCGCGTTCAAGCTCATTCGCATGGACATCCGGCCAATCAAGAAGCGGTTCGCCATGTTGGTGTCTGTTTTTGCTGTCGTTTTGTTCGGGGCGAACCTGTCCATGGCGTACCACGACCGTTCTGGATTACTAACACGGACGTTCGACAATAACTACATCGTTAAGTATCTCGGGCTAGACGTGTACACGGTTTACGATGGGGTCAAAACGGCGCAGACCAGTGCAGTGCGTGCCAAGGCTTCCGCAAGTGACCTGAAGAGTGTGAAGAAGTGGATTAATAATAACCGGATTGCACCGAACGTCCAATACACCGGGGTGGCGAAGGGCAAGAACGTGTTTGTCATTCACCTCGAAAGCTTCCAGCAGTTCCTAATCGATTTTAAGTACGACGGTAAGGAAGTTACGCCGAACCTCAACAAGATTTATCACGCAAATGACACCATTGCGTTTGATAACTTCTTCAACCAGGTTGGGCAAGGTAAAACTTCCGACGCGGAACTGATGCTTGAAAACTCGCTTTACGGGATTGATGGCGGCTCCGTTATGAGTAACTACGGGAGCAGTAACACGTTTGAGGCTGTACCATCGATTCTTGATGAGGACGGCTACACCACGGCGGCATTCCACGGGGACAAGGGTAGTTTTTGGAACCGTGATAACACGTACAAGCAGTGGGGCTACGATTACTGGATTAGTAAGAGTTACTATGACGTCAAGAGCGACTACGATATCGGTTATGGGATGAAGGACAAGCTGTTATTCCAGCAGTCCGCGCAGTATATTGAACAACTGCCACAACCGTTTTACGCAAAAATGATTACCCTCACGAACCACTACCCGTACCCACTGGATAAGAAGAACGTCACCGACATCCCGAAGACCGATACAGGGGACAAGACCGTTGATGGTTATCTGCAGACGGCACATTACCTTGATCAGTCAGTCGGTGAATTCATGGCCTGGCTCAAGAAGACCGGCCTCGATAAGAACTCGCTTGTCATGTTCTATGGGGACCACTATGGGGTTTCTGGTAACCACAACAAGGCCATGGCCAAGTTAATGAACATTAAGGGCTACAACGAATATAATGACGCGCAGCAGCAGCGGGTGCCTTTGATGTTCAACATGCCTGGACTTAAGGGTGGCATCAACCACACGTATGGTGGTGAAATTGACGTTATGCCGACGCTCTTGAACCTGCTTGGGGTGGATTCCTCTAAGTACCTGATGTTTGGGAATGACTTGCTGGCAGCTAACCGCAATCAGACTGTCGCCTTTAGAAGTGGGAATTTTGTGACACCGCAGTTAACCCGCGTTGGCAGTCACCTGTACAACACGACAACTGGTGAACTAATTAAGAAGCCAACGCCAGCACAGAAGAAGGCGGAAGACGAGGCAATCAACCGAACAACAACCGTCCTCTCGCTTTCTGATCGAGTTGTTAATGGTGATTTGCTTCGCTTCTACAAGCCGAAGAATTACAAAAAGGTGGACGCTGGTGACTACAATTACAAGCTGTCCGCGGCCAAGAAGGAACTGAAGAAAGCCCAGAAGAAGGGTACATCCTTATTGGCGAAGAACAAGGGGAAGTCTGTAGTGGATCAGTACGTAACGGATGCACCTGAACTTAAGAAGGGTAAGGATGCTGATGACAGTTCTCCTTCATCTAGCGCGAAGAAGGACTCATCAAGCTCATCGTCCAAGTCCAGTAAAAAATAGTTTCGATGATTAAAACCGCTAGTGGCCGTTGATGGCTGCTAGCGGTTTTTTTAACGAATTTTCTACGGCCGTTTGCAGTATTTTGGGGCTTTAAGGAAGATTAATAAGATGGCTAAAAATATTTTTTGCGAGTCATTGTTCGGTGTTAGTGGAGTTAACGGGGAAGGTGGGAGGATAACTTCCGGCAAAATCCGAAAGATAGACGGATAATCTTCTACCTTGGTCGGTTTGTGATTCGGAATCGCAGAAGGAGGATGTTTTTGGTGCCTTGACCGTTTCGGGGGTAGCTGGTAAGATATCTCTTGTTGTTAGCGCGGCAGGCGTTGCTGCTCCGGTAGTAGGAAAGCAGCGGCTGAATAAGCGCTTGACAGCGATTGATTAACTTGATATTATCATCAAGTTGTCAAAAAGTGGTTCCTTGAAAACTGAACAAAGTTTCGTATAAATGTAGGTTCTTCAGCTTTAGCTGAAGGAAGAATTAA
>NZ_RRYD01000038.1 GCF_004010095.1 Lacticaseibacillus hulanensis
ATAATGTGTTAATTCTTCCTTCAGCTAAAGCTGAAGAACCTACATTTATACGAAACTTTGTTCAGTTTTCAAGGAACTATCTTAAAGCAACTTGGATATCTTATCATCCGGTGCTCTAGCTGTCAAGCAATAACTTTAAATAATTATTGGCAACGCCTTTAAATTATCATTCAGCCTCGCAAATGTGATGCTCCGCTGCGTCATTACTAACGTGACAACACAAAGTATATTACCAGCCTGCCTAACGACCGTCAAGCAATAATTCGTAACTTTTCGGCCCATTTTGATTTACGCCACAACATTTTTGCCACACACCTGTTGATTAGGCCCGTTGTACCGGCCTTTGCTAAATAATAAAGAAACACTCAGCCGGGTGCAAAACATTTGGGCAAATTCGCCTAAAGACGTTGAAGTAAGACAACCACTCCCTTTTTGCTTATGCATACCGCAAATTATCGTTAATTGGTTTATGAATAATTTTTCCGTCATTATCCTCAATTTAGATAATATCGCGGTCAAGAAACAAAAATAGCGCACAGTCAGTTTCGACCGTGCGCCAATTCGTATATCTATAAGACTAGTTTTCTGGAGTAATCTTCGTCTGTCCGCCCATGTATGGAACCAATACTTCTGGAATTGTCACCGTGCCATCTTCATTCTGGTAGTTTTCCAGAATTGCGGCAACGGTACGTCCAACAGCGAGGCCGGAACCATTCAGCGTGTGTGCGTACTGCAGCTTACCGTTATCGTCACGGTAGCGAATCTGCGCGCGCCGTGCCTGGAAGTCGGTACAGTTACTGCAGCTAGAAATTTCGCGGTACGTATCCTGAGCTGGGAGCCAAACTTCAAGATCATACGTCTTGGCGGAAGTAAAACTTGCATCCCCCGTTGCGAGCGTGATGACGTGGTATGCCAGGCCAAGCTTCTGGAGCAGGCTTTCTGCATTCGCCGTCAGCTTCTCCAGTTCATTCCAAGAATCTTCTGGCTTCGTAATCTTAACCATCTCGACCTTGTTGAACTGGTGCATGCGGATGAGCCCCCGTGTGTCGCGGCCGGCACTACCAGCTTCGGACCGGAATGCTGGGGAAAGCGCCGTAACGTAAATTGGCAGCTTGTCCGCATCAATGATGGAATCGCGGTAGTAGTTAACCAGTGGCACCTCGGCCGTTGGGATAAGCGTGAGGTCACTATCTTCATTCGTAACCGTGTAGCTGTCACCAACAAACTTAGGGAACTGGCCGGTGCCAAACATTGAGTCGTTGTTCACCAGGTAAGGTGGCAGAACTTCGGTGTAACCTTCTGCATAGTGCTGATCAAGCATGAAGTTGTAGACCGCACGCTCAAGACGGGCACCAGAACCGCGGTAGTACACGAACCGGCTGCCGGAAACCTTGGCAGCATTCTCAAAATCCAAAATGCCCAGGTTTTCGCCAATTTCCCAGTGTGGCTTGGGTGTGAAGCCGAAGTCTGGAATGTTGCCCCACTTACGTTCTTCCCGTGCATCCTTCTCGTCCAGGCTAACTGGGGCGGAATCATCGGGGAAGTTGGGCAAACGCACAAGAATGTACTTCACCTTTGCATCAGTGTCTGCAAGCTGCTTATCCAGCGCGCCAATCTTCTGGCCGACTTCGCGCATTGCCGCAATTTCAGCACTGGCATCTTCCTTGTTTCGCTTCATCTTCGCGATGTCAGCAGATACTTGGTTCCGCTTAGCCTTCAGTTCTTCAGTCTCAGCCAGCAAGTTCCGGCGTTCCTGATCAAGACTCAGCAGCTCGTCAATCTCTTCGCCCTTAATTCCGCGCGCCGCTAACTTAGTCTTGGCCCAATCCGGTTCCTGACGAATTAACTTCAAATCAAGCATGGCAATTCCTCCCTGTGCACATCACTTCACGCAATGTGCTTCTTATATAGAAATAACGTTCATCAACGCAAGCCTGAAGACGAAAAAAGCCCCTCGTCCCCAAATACTTCATGGGACGAAAGGCTTGCTTTCCGCGGTACCACCCAAATTCGCCAAACTGGCGCACTCAAATCTGCATAACGGGCAGTATCCGTGCGGCTCCTCGCCGCCCACTATCACGCTGGAATGCTGCAATACCGGTTCACACCAAAACCCGGCTCTCTGAATTGCAAATAGGCGCTTAATGACGTGTTTTATCTGCTATTAAAGTAACCCAATTTTTACCGATTTGCAAGCTCGTTCTTCTTCTCGCCAAATAAACCGCGTCGAAACACGCTAAACAACCCGGAACCACAAGCGGTGGTACACGAAAATATATCATTCACCAACTGTGGTGTTGCTTTTCCCAACCTGCACCAGTAGACTAGACAAGGACGTTTGCGCACCTTTGTCGTAAACAGATACTGCTACATATAATAAAGGGAGTACAATAAATGATTGTTTTAGCGGGCACTATCGGGGCTGGTAAGACCAGTTTGACCAGCATGATTGCTAAGCACCTGGGCACCAAAGCATTCTACGAGTCAGTCGACGACAACGCGGTTTTACCACTCTTCTATAAAGATCCGAAGAAGTACGCCTTTCTTCTCCAAATCTACTTTTTAAATAAGCGGTTTAACTCTATTCACGCTGCTAACAGCAACCCAAATAATGTAATTGACCGCTCTATCTTTGAAGATTCGCTGCTTTTTCACCTCAATGCCGACCTTGGCCGCGCAACCAACACCGAAGTCAGTGTTTACGATGACCTGCTGGCCAACATGATGGAAGAAATGCCGAACGCGCACTACAAGAAGAATCCGGATTTGCTCATTCACATCCGCGTTTCCTTCGACACCATGCTGGAACGAATTCAGCGCCGCGGTCGTCCTTATGAACAGATTGCAAGCGACCCTTCCCTATACGATTACTACAAAACGTTGAATCAGCGTTACACGGATTGGTACGCAGCTTACGACGAGAGCCCTAAGATGCAAATCGATGGTGATGAACTCGACTTTGTTGCAGATCCCGCTGCCCGCGATAAGGTCCTAGCCCTTGTCGACGCCAAACTTGCTGAACTTCACCGTAACTAAACCGAATAATGAACACCAGCCAGGAGCTAAGGTTCCTGGCTTTTTTTGGCGCCGCAAAGCTGGCAACCCGCACAGATATTGGCTGTACCAAGATTCGCATTTTCCCCAACCATTTCCGACCGCAATCTGTAATTATTTGCCCCAAAAAGGCGTTATTGTTGCGGCGTAAAAAAGGCGCCAGCCCCTTATGCAACGCCATTATTTTTGTTATACTGACCTTCTAGAGAGCAAATTTATTCCGTTAAAATGGATGCACTGTACACGCTTCATAAGTTCGAATTGTCGGAGGTGGCCGCATTGCTGTACGAAGAAACGTTTCTTGATAACGCCGATTATCAAAAATACCAGATGTATCGCTCACTCAAAACCATTGATAACTTTGGGTTCACGATTAACGATCTCAGTGTGCAGATGCAGGTTTCCTACCAACAGGCGTACAACATCTTCCGCGAACTGCTTGCCGACATCGAGGAGATGACCGGGCACGCGAACAAGGCAGCGAAAAAGCGGGTCATGTCCCAGGACAACTTCCCGGTATCGGTTGACGAATACCGGTTATTCCTGCTGGAGAACTCCATTCAGTTTCAGTTCGTCGACTACCTCGTTCAATCGACCAGCCTGAGCGTCGACAAGTTCTGCCAAGATCGGTTCATCTCGCGCTCCACGTTAACGCGCAAAACCATGCCGCTGCGCAAACTACTTGCGGACTACGACATCAAAATCTCGTTCACACAACCCGGACTTGTCGGATCCGAGCAGAAGATTCGCCTGTTTCTGTTCATCTTCTACTGGCTCGGTTACCACGGGGTACGCTGGCCAATCACCGCAATTCACCCGCAGCAACTTAATCTAGCTTACAGCAAACTGCCAACCCGTAAGTCCAGCCCCATCGCCGCGCTGCAGGAGGTATTGTTCTGGGGGATTTGCCGGTTGCGCATTGTCCGTGGCCACACCATCACTTCCTGGCCCGAGTATGACGACATCTTCGGTAGCGTTGAGGCGATGAACACCCCAATCTACACCAAGGAAATGTTCCCGAAACTCAGTCCGGAAACGCTGGCGAGTGAATCAAAGTTCTTCCACTACCAGCAAAACCGCCAGCTGCGTTTCTCCACTTCCCAAGATAGCTGGCTTGAATTGTACGCCAACGTTGTTAGCACCGACAACCCGGTCCACGAATACATTAACGCAATCACCGATTACCTCGAGCAGTTCTGGCGTCAGGACGCCCCCGTCGCGTTCGGGGACAACGTTGTGCTAATTGCCAACATGATGCGCACCGTCATGAGCTACTACATGCTCGGCGGTGATTACGCCAAAATGGCCGATTTCTTCGACTCCAAGCGTGATTTCTACCCGCACTCCGAGCTTTACGCATCACTTCTGGCCTTCAACGAGGAGCTGCCGGACATACCGAGTTTCAGCGCGTTCAAACGCAGCGTTGTCCCAATGACCCTCACGCTCACCTACATGCTCACGCCGTACCTGCAAAACTTCACCTGGCCACAAATCGTCAAGTGCCGCATCCTGCTTGAGCACGGCGACGTGAACGCATATCGCGTCGTCAAATTCCTGCGCAACATGAGTTTTGTGCGCATCCAAGGTGACTCCGACGATGTGGACGAGGCAGACCTCATCATCACCAACATCGACGACGAGCCCCTCTTCCGGGACGTTGATGCAACTAGGCAAACAGTCGTTACCTGGCACGCAGACGCCACCGACAATGATTACTTCAACCTGTACCTGCTCGTTAAGCGGATCTTCCTGAAGATTCTCGGAATGGGCGACGTCGAATACACCCGCGTTTAGTTGACCTCAGCAGCAGCCTCGCTGTCAGCGCGGCATTTGCCCTGTCACCGTCTAACTACTATATGTATAGACAAAAAAACTGACACCACATCGGTGTCAGTTTTTTTGTTCATAGCTAGTTTAGTTTACTTCGCCTTAATGAAGGTTGACCCGTCAGCTTCAGGCATGCGCGCATTCCCGATGAAGGCAACCAGGACAATGATTGTAATCAGGTATGGGGCAATTGTGAAAATCACATCCGGCATCGTCTTGATGACGGGGATGTATTTACCAACAATGGCCAAGCTCTGTGCGAAGCCGAAGAAGACGGCCGCACCCATGGCGCCAACCGGGTGCCACTTACCGAAGATCATGGCTGCAAGGGACATGAACCCCTGCCCAACAATGGTCGTCGCGGAGAAGTTCAGGGTGATTGATTGCGCCATAACCGCACCACCAATCCCGCCGAGGAAACCGGAAATCAGCACCCCTGCGTACCGGTACGCGTAAACCGAAATACCAACGGAATCGGCCGCTTCGGGGTGTTCACCGACGGACCGCAAGCGCAAACCAAAGCGCGTCTTGGCAAGAACCCACCAAGCAGCGATGGAGACAAAAATCCCAATGTACGCCACCAGCGAAGTCTTCGTGAAGAAAATCGGTCCGATGACTGGAATTTTCGACAGCAACGGAATCGTCACGGTCGCAAGTGGGTGCTGCAGAATATCGGTCTGCCCACGCCCGTCAAAAATCAGTTTGGTCAGGTAAACCCCAAGTGCTGGTGCCATCAGGTTCATAACCGTCCCGGAAATGATGTGGTCCGTGCGCCAGTTAATCGTGGCCACCGCGTGCATCAGTGAGAAGACAAGACCAACCGCACCACCGACAAGTAGTCCGAGCCACGGCGTTGCCGCACCGAACGTGTTACCCATCTTCAGGTTGAAGACGACGGAGGAAAAGGCGCCCATGACCATGATGCCTTCGAGACCAACGTTAACAATCCCGGAGTGTTCTGAGTATGCACCACCAATGGAGGTGAAAATAAGTGGCGCAGAGTAAATGAGCGAGGTAGAGACAACGGTCATCAATAAGGTCGTAATATTCATCGTGCGTCACTTCCCTTCTTATTAGTTGTTACCGATTCGGGCCCGCTCTCAGGCGGTGTCGGCGCGGACGAATCTGCATTCGCAGTGCCGCCCCGCTTGTTCTTCTTGCCCCGACCAATCCGGCCGGTTTCAAAGAAGTAGCGAATCAGGTACTGTGCCCCAACGAAGAAGATAACCGCAGCAATAACAATGTTCACGATTTCTGATGGTGTCGTTGAGGTGATGGAAATGTTCAGTCCACCAATCTTCAAAATCCCAAATAGGAACGCCGAGAAGATAATCCCAATCGGTGCACCACCAGCTAGCAGCGAGACTGACATCCCGTCATAACCGATATCCGGCATGGCGGTGTTCACAATGATGTTCTGGAAATCCCCAAGGCCTTCCATCGCGCCGCCGAGACCGGCAAACGCACCGGAAATGAGCATGGCCACAATAATGGTGCGCTTCGTGGACATCCCCGCGTACCGGGATGCGTCTTGGTTCATCCCCACGGCCCGGATCTCAAACCCCATGGTGGTCTTCTTCATGAACCACCAGAGAAATACGGCCGCAGCAAGGGCAATCAGAATTCCCCAGTGCAAAGTGGAATTCTGGGTCAGGTTCTCAAGAAACGGTGTCCGCAGACGTGCAGCCTTGGGAATCGTTGGTGAGTAGTCAGCGTTGTTCTTAGCAAGTACACCCTTAATAATGGCATTGGTTGCGTACAGGGCGATGTAGTTCTGCATAATTGTGGTAATAACTTCACTGGCACCAAAGTAGGCACGCAGGTAACCGGCAATCCCGGACCACAGTGCCCCACCGAGAGCCCCGGCGATAACCGCACCCGGAATCATAATGATGCTAGGTAGACTTGGGAATGCAAGTGCAAAACTTACGGAGGCCAGCCAGCCAACCAGTGCCTGCCCAGCGACCCCGATGTTAAAGAACCCGGCTGAGTTGGCAATGGCAAAGCCAGCCCCGGTCAGAATAAGGGGAGTAGCAGTCCGGATAACTTCACCAATCGCATTTGGCGTCCCGACCGCACCCGTGAAGAGGTTAATATAGTTTTCAATCGGATTGAATCCGGATAGAAGCATCACAATGGCCCCGACTAGCAGCCCGAGAACAATTGCAATGAGTGGAATCCAGATGCTCTGGATTGTGGTCTTTTTAATCCGCATTAGTGGCAGTCTCCTTCCCGGCAATCTCGTCCCCAGCCATCAGCAACCCAATCTCGGATTCAGTCAGGTTTGCCGCACTCTCGGTTGCGACGAGCCGGCCAGCGTGGATAACCGCAATCCGGTCCGCCAATTGTTTGATTTCATCAAGTTCGTAGGAAATCAGCAGTACCGCGTGCCCAGATTCACGGGCATCCAAAATCTGCTGGTGAATGAATTCAATTGCCCCAACGTCGAGTCCACGTGTTGGGTTCATGGCAATCATGAGCTCAGGATCACGACTCATTTCACGGGCAATAATCAGCTTCTGCTGGTTACCACCTGAAAGTGAGCCGGCAGTGTTGTGAATGCTGCTGGTCCGCACGTCGAATTTCTTCGTCAGTTCCTCAGTCAGTTCAACTGCGGCCTTCTCGTTGCGAATCCCGTGCTTGGCAAGTGGTGCTTCCGTGTACGTCATCAGGCTCATGTTGTCGATGACGGTCATCGGCAGAATCAGGCCAAAACGCTGCCGGTCTTCAGGAATATGGCCGACCCCATCGCGCACAATCTGCCGTGGCGTTGCGTGGGTCACGTCCTTACCGTCAACGGCAACCTTCCCGGATGCAATTGGCATCAGCCCGGTTAAGGCCTTAACCAATTCCGACTGACCGTTACCGTCGATGCCGGCCAGACCAACGATTTCCCCGGCGTGAATGTCGAGGCTAAAGTCGGTAACGCGTTGCACCTTGGCCTTATCCACCACGTTCAGGTGGTCAATCTCAAGGATTGTCTTCCCAGGCTTAATGTCAGGCTTATCCAGGTCGAAATCAACTGGGCGACCGACCATCATCGTGGCCAGATCTTCAGCAGAACACTCGGAGGTCTTCACCGTGTCAATAACGCGGCCGCGGCGAATGATTGTCGTGATATCCGCCACCGCCCGAATTTCTTGCAGCTTGTGGGTGATCAGGATAACCGCTTTGCCTTCCTGCGCCAGCTTCCGCATGATTTCCAGTAAGTCATCGATTTCCTGCGGCGTTAATACGGCGGTTGGTTCGTCAAAAATCACAACGTCGGCTTCCCGGTAGAGGACCTTGACGATTTCAACACGCTGCTGCATCCCCACGGAGATATCCTCAACTCGAGCGTCCAAATCAATGTCCAAATCATAACGGGAAAGAATTGCTTCAACCTTTTGGCGTGCCTGCTTGAAATTAAGCCGACCGGCATTCGTTGGCTCTGCGCCCAAAATAATGTTTTCCAGCACGGTAAAGGCGTTAACGAGCATGAAGTGCTGGTGCACCATCCCTACACCCAAAACGGTCGCATCCTTGGCGGAGTGCAGCACAACCTCCTTCCCCTTAATCTTGATTTGACCACTGGTTGGTCGTAGAATCCCCGAAAGCATGTTCATCAGGGTCGACTTCCCAGCACCGTTTTCACCCAGTAATGCGTGAACCTGCCCACCATAGAAGTTGATGGAAATATCATCGTTCGCTTTGAAGTCCCCGAAGGCCTTCACTAGGTGGTGAATTTCGATTGCTGGTGTTTGTGTCATCGCTATTTCCCCACGCACGGACACCGTTATGTCCGCTTGCGATTCCTTTCTGAATGTTTTGCCCAGTAAGTGTTACCCTACAAAAAAGCCGGAACTCAAATACAGTTCCGGCCAGTTCTAAATTGGTACTACGATATATTAGAGGTCGGATGGCTTTTCAGCTACCGAGATATCACCCTTAATAATCTTTTCTCTGAATTCTTGAACTTTAGTCCAGGCCTTAGCACTCATATTACCACGAGTCAGCTTTACACCGTTACCCTTAAGTCCATAAACTTGAGTTTTGCCGCCTGGGAATTTGCCTTCCTTGGCTGCCGTTGCAAGTTTTTGCACTGCGATGTCAACACCCTTAACGGTAGAGGTAAGAGTCAGGTTGCCGCCCTTGTATTTACCATCGGCAGTCTGGTCACGGTCAACACCGATGACCCAAACCTTCTTGGTCTTGATGGCGTTCTTAGCAGCGGAGAAGACACCGGCACCGGTACCACCAGCAGCCTGGTAAATAACGTCTTCGTTGTTGTTGAACATAGCCTGTGCAAGAGCCTGACCTACATCAGCCTTGGAGAAGCTGTCGGCGTACTTGACGTCAACCTTGATGTTCTTGTTGACCGCAGCAACACCTTGACGGAACCCAGCTTCAAAGCGGTCGATAACTTCACCGTGAACCCCACCAATGAACCCAACCTTGTTGGTCTTGGTGGTTTCTGCAGCTGCAACCCCTGCAAGGAATGCACTTTCGTTATCCTTGAACGTAGCGGAAGCAACATTCTTCTGTGGAATTACGTCATCAATGATGATGAAGTTAATCTTAGGATTCTTCTTGGCAGCATCCTTAATCGTCTTCTCCAGCTTGTACCCAGAACCAATGATGGTCTTGTAACCAGCTTGGATCATCTTGTTAACGTTAGGGACAAAGTCAGCATCGGAGTTACTCTGTGCGTAGTTGTAACCACCTACGCCCTTCTCCATGCCGTTCTTCTTACCCCACTTCTGCAAACCTTCCCATTCGGACTGGTTGAAACTCTTATCATCAACACCGCCACCATCGGTAACGAGTGCTACTGAGTGAGCCTTGTCCGTCTTCCCAGAATCGCTAGACTTGCTGTTACCGCAAGCCCCAAGAACAAGAGCCAACACTGCAACTGCGGATGCAGTTGCTGCTTTAGAAGTGAATTTCACTGCTTTTTCCTCCTCGTTTGGGGGTTACCCCGATTACCGATAATATACCACGTGGGCGTCTTAACAGCAAGAACAATTAAAATAATACAAACGATAACGTTCGTGTTTAAACCGCTATCATACCAATTAAAACCAAGAAAAAACAGCATCTTACGAACGTAAGCTGTTTTTTTTCGATTGTTATCTTCTATTAGATGACACTTAACTAATCCGTTATCTTCCAAAAATCAATTATTTTTTCGCAGGACAATTCCGTTATACAGCCAGACAGTAATCAGGAAGTAAATAACATACAGAATCCCAAAAACACCAAACGGAAGTAACAAATTGTCATAAGGATTTAACAACAATGATTTAAAGAGCTGGAGCCCAAAAAGCACGTGGACAATGCCCAAGATTCCCGGCAGTGCAAACAAAGTTAGCAGTTCGGTGCGAATTGATTGACGGAGCAACCCTTCACGCACCCCGACGCGCCGCAGCATGGCGTAACGGCTCCGGTCGTAATCGGCCCCGGAGAGGATTTTGAACATGAGCGTGCTGGCAAGCATGGCTAAAAATGCCAGGCCGAGGAAGAAGCCCATGAACGCAAAGCCACTGAACATCGCGTTAAAGACTCCGTATGAGGCTGCTACGCTCCCCGTAGCGCCCCGTTCAAGTAACCCCGGATACTTCTTGTTCTCAATGTTTTGCAGGCGTGTGAGCGGCCTGATATTGGCACGCAAATCACGCAACCGGTACACGTAGACGGTCATCGTCGTTCCCGGGGCCGCCGCAAAGTTCTGGTCACTAGTGACCTGCACCTTCGCGCCGCCCTGAACCTTGGGCGCCGTCAGCAGCGAATCAATCAGTTGCGTGTACTTGAGCGGTGCCTGTGCGAATTTGGCGGCGCTGAGCGCGACATGTCTTGCCCGTGCGCTCCCGCCATTGTAGTTGGTCTGCACAAACACCAGCGGGCGCTTTTCAATCTCACCGCGGTTGAAGGTCACCATTTTCTGGCTGACCTTCACGGTGTACTTGGCTTGCCCGTATACACCCGGCAATTTGTTTGCCTCCGCCCGCTGCTTTGCGCTTGGATTGTGCTGGACCAGATCGTAACTGCTAAAGTTCTGGGCCATCTTCGGTACTTCGTTGTAAAAGCCCATCCCCACCGTGATGGCGCCCAGCGCGAGCGCGAAGAGAATCGAGACGACGGACAGAATTGCGGTGTACGAACGCACGCGGAAGCTAATCTGGGACAAGGTGAAGTTGCGCAGACCCTTACCGGCAAAATTGCGGTTCGCCTTCAACAGCTGAATTGCCTCAACGACAACCGCGTTAAACAGCAGGTAAGACCCGAGCACAATTGTCACCAGTGCCAGCGGAATGGCAAGCAGGCCCAGTACCGGTAGTTTGGTCATGGCCCAATAGCCAATTGCCAGCAAAACGAGGCCGCAGACTGCCTCGAGCATCAAGACAACTGGCTTTTGCTTGATTCGGGTTGGTGTCGCATCTGACCGGAGCAACGTCAAAATCGGCGTGGCCCGCATCTTGCTGGCGTTCACAATCGCGGCCAAGAAGAACAAAATCACGAAGAACACGAGCGTCACAATCACGGCCGGCAAGTAAAAAGGGGCAAAGTGGTTCTGCGCCGCATCGAGGGTCTTCATCAAAAATGACCCCACAACCTGAGTCAGCCCGACCCCAAAGGCAATCCCGACAACGGTGGCCACGGTCCCAATGGCCATGGTCTCCGTGAAGATTAGTTGACTGATCTTACTGCTTTTTGCACCGAGCATCATGAACGTGGCGTAATCGTGTTTGCGCATCGACAGCAAAAAGCTATTGGCGTAAACGACGTAGACTAAAGTGATAATCATGAGCAAAATGGCGCCGAACAAGAAGATGAACGGTGTGGCGCTGAGTCCAGCGGTACTGCCCGCCTGAAAATCTTTGTTGGTCGCAATCGTCATGAACATATAAAAAATGGCACTACCAATGATAAGACCGGAAAACAAAACCGCGTAGTCCCGAAAGCGATTCTTGATGCCGGCCAGAGCAAGTTTATTAAGCATTATTCACCTCTCCAATCAACCGACACCCTACTGCTGGAATGTTCCCAGTTCGTTCAGCACCTGGCCGTAGAACTGCTCGCGTGTACTGTCGCCCCGCAGCAATTCCTTACCAATGACCCCGTCCTTGATGAACAGAATCCGCTTGGCGTAACTGGCTGAAAATGGATCGTGGGTCACAAGCAGGATGGAGACGTTCTGCTTGTCGTTCAAATCCCGCATGGTTTCGAGCAGTTCCCGCGCGCTTTGCGAATCCAGCGCCCCCGTGGGTTCGTCACCAAACAGGATGGCCGGCTCGTGCACCAATGCTCGGGCCGCGGCCACCCGCTGCTTTTGCCCACCGGAAATCTCGGTTGGGTAGGAGTCAAGGATTTCGGCGATGCCGAGCGTTGCGGCAATCCGTTCCACCGCCGCATCACTCTTCTTTGGCGACACGTTCTGCAGGGCTAGGGGCAGGGCAATGTTTTCGCGGGCAGTCAGACTTTCAAGTAGGTTGAAGTCCTGGAAGATAAAGCCAATCTGGTTGGCCCGAAAATCAGCCAGCTTGTTGCCCTTCAGCTTCGTAACGTCCGTACCGTTAATCGTGGCCGTGCCGCTGGTGGGCTTGTCCAGAGTGCTCAGAATGTTGAGCAGCGTGGTTTTCCCGGAACCACTTGCCCCCATGATACCCACAAACTCGCCTGGGGCCACGTCGAAACTGATGCCCTTCAGCGCGGTGTATTGCTTTTCGCCCTTTTTGCCGTACGTCTTAGTGATGTCGCGCAGCTGCACAACCTTTTGTTCTGCCATAATTAACTCCTCCTGACCCAGACAACAACTAATTCATCCAGGTTTCTGATTTACGTTGGGTCCGCCAAAATGGCGCGTTGACCCCCCTCGTTCCCTAATACTTTACAATAAAACGCAAAATGTCGCTTCCGCCTGAGGCCCGATTATGAATTTATTTCGATTTGAGCAGTTTTTTTCTTTAAACTTTGTTATAATTTTCCAGGCATTTATTTCTGAAATTATCTCTACTGGAGGACAGACCGTTGAGCATCAACGCTTACAATAAGGCTCCCTGTCGCGCCAATTAACGTTGAAAATTTTCATTGTTAATTAGTAGTGACCATCCGTATCACTACGAATAAAGGAGCAAAATCGTGATTCAACCAAACAAACAATCAAATCGTTACATTACGTGGATGATTGTCGGACTGATGGACTTCGTTACCGTCATCGGTTTTGACGACATCATCTACAACTTCCAGAACCAGGGGCTCGTGGCTGTCTTCAGTTGGGTACTGATGACGTTCTTCTACGTTATTCCCTACAACCTCATCGTGGCCCACATGGGTTCCCAGTTCGACCAGCGTGGGGGTGGGATTACCTCCTGGATGCGTGAAACCAACGGGGACAAGGTTGGGTACTTCGCAGCCTGGTTCTACTGGATTACCGGCTTGCCATACGTGGTCGACGTGGCAAACTCAGTGGTTATCTCCCTTGGCTGGATTATCACCGGTAACGGGGACATCCAAAGCCACCTCGGGAACGCTTGGTTCGGGCTTTTGACCGCATTCATCTTCGTGGGCTTCATCTGGCTGCAGCACTTCTTCAAGAACAAGTCACTTGAAATCATGTCCACGATTGGTGGGGGTGCGATGTTCCTCATGACCGTGCTGTTCGTCATCATGACCTTCGCTGGCCTCGCACACGGTAACCCAATTGCGACCCACCCATTCCACTTCACCAACTTCCTGCCCCACAAGATTGACATGCACTTCCTCGCCGCGTTCGGGCTGTTCGTCTTCGCGATGAACGGGTCAGAATTGGCCGCGCCATACACCAAGGATATGAAGCACCCATCGCGTGATTTCCCGAAGGCACTCAAAATGATTGCCATCATGACGATGTTCCTCACCCTGTTTGGGACATTCTCCCTTGGTGTTTACTTTAACGCCCACCACCTGCCAAATGACCTGAAGATGAACGGTTCTTACTACGCGTTCCAGGCAATTGGTCAGCAGTTCGGTATGGGTAACTGGCTCATGTACATCTTCGCCTTCGTGCAGGGTGTCTACATGCTCGCCCAGTTGGCCGTTATCCTGGACGCTTCCACCCGTATTTTCCTCGGGGATGTTGCTAAGCGCTACATGCCTAAGCAACTGACCAAGATTACCGAAGATGGCCTGCCAATCAACGGTTACTGGCTGACCACCATCCTGTGTGGCCTGATTATGGCCCTGGCTGGTATGCTGCCAAAGATTAATGACATCTTCAACTGGCTGCTGAACCTGAACGGGATTGTTTCCCCAGCCAGCACCCTGTTCCTGTTCTGGGCTTACATCATGGTCCGGAAGCACAACGACAAGTTCAAGGGCGGCGAATACGTCTACATGAAGCACCGCTGGGCTGGACTCACGGTTGGCTGGTGGATGTTCGGCATCACCGCCTTGCTTGCACTGCTCGGCTTCTTCCCCGTTGACGCCGTGTTCGGGACGACCAAGTGGACGATGGAAATCATCATGAACCTTGGTGTCACCGCCGCAATGGTTGTTCTCGGGTTCCTGATGCCGTGGATTGCCCGCCGCCAGCGTGAGGCAACAAACGGCCTGGCGTTCGGCAAGAGTACCTGGTACTTCTTCACCGCCATCACCATGATTGGCCTGATTGCAGTTGTCAGCGATGGGCTGCAGCGCTCAATTCTGCCCGCAAGCATGGGTATTGGCCGCTGGATTGTTATCGTCATTGTTGACCTGATTATCGCAGCAATCATCTGGGGCGTCACCCGTGAAGGCCGCACCCAGGCGACTAACTAAGCGCAAATAAATGGTCCGAGGTAATGCAATTTAGCTTTGCCCCGTACCATTTTTGTTTGCTTCCCGCACCATTCCGGGAGCCAAGTTAGTTATTTTCTCCCACCAAGACGTCAATTCTGTGTTAAACTCAAGGTAATCGATAACGGAAAGAAGGGGAACATTATGCGGATTCGTTTACGGAACGCCCAAGACTAGACTTGTAGTGCGCTGTAAGCATCCGTGTGTTCTTCGCAGGGGTCGTGCTTTTGCGCGGCCCTTTTTGTGTGCGTGAGGAAAAACGCGCTCAGCAATGCAAGTCGGTCACCATCAGTAACGTACAAGTTAACACTGACTAAGATTGGAGTAATTATATGCCTGAAACTAAAACACTAGAAACAACCACTAAGACAATTAACGCCCTCATTAGTGGGATTACCAAACGCCAAGAAGATTTTGACTACACCATGACCGAACTCGGTGAGCTCGCCAAGGCCGGTGGTTACACCGTTGTCGCCGACGTTCGCCAGAAAGCTGACTTCCCGACCGGTGCTACCTACTTTGGTAGCGGCAAGGTTGAGGAGATCCGTGAGGCGGCGGAACTGCACGATGCCAGCGTTGTGATTGTCAACGATGAACTGTCACCTAGCCAGCTGCGTAACCTGGAAAAGCAAATCAAGCGCCACGTTGTCGACCGCACCCAGCTGATTTTGGATATCTTCGGCACCCGTGCCCGTTCCAAGCAAGCCAAGATGCAGGTTGAAATCGCGCAACTGCGCTATGCCCTGCCCCGTCTGCGTAACCAGACCGCTGGCTTTGACCAGCAAGGTGGTGGGAGCACCGGTGGCGGTGGTGCGGCACTTGCTAACCGTGGTTCTGGGGAAACCCAGCTGGAAATGGACAAGCGTGTTCTCACCAAGCGCATCAGCCACATCAAGCACGCGCTGCTTGACGAGGAACAAAACGCCGCAACCCGGAGCAGCCAGCGAACCGCTAGCGACATCCCAACGGTTGCCCTCGTCGGCTACACCAACTCCGGCAAATCCACCACGATGAACGGCCTGCTGAACCTGTACGCAGACCGCCCAACGGATAAGCAGGTGTTCGAAAAGGACATGCTCTTTGCCACGCTCGACACATCCGTGCGCCGCATCGACCTGCCGGGCAACCGTCAATTTCTCCTCAGCGACACGGTTGGGTTTGTCGGTAAGCTGCCAACCAAGCTGGTGGATTCATTCAAGGCAACCCTTGCTGAAGCCAAGAATGCCGACCTGTTAATCCATGTCGTGGATTACGCCGATGACCATTATCCGGAAATGATGAAGGTCACCGAAAAGACCCTGAAGGACATTGGCATCGACGAGAACGTTCCCGTCATTGAAGCCTTCAACAAGGCCGACCTGCGTGCAGACCACGCGGAGTTCCCCGAGGTGAACGGCAATCAGCTCATCTACTCGGCCCGGGACGATGCATCCCTGCGCAAACTTGCAGACATGATTGAAGCCCGCATCTTTGCCAACCAGGTAACCGCAACCTACCAAATCCCGTTCACGGATGGTGCAGCGGTTAACTACATTAATAGTGTGGCCAAGATTGCCAAGACCGATTACAACGAGACTGGTACGCTGATCACGGCGACCATGAGCAAGGCCCAGGCAGCGCGCGTTCAAAAGTATGCACTTGAAGCTGAATAAGACCATTAAAAAGGCGTCCCACCAGGCAATTTGCTTGGCGGGACGCCTTTTTTGGCTCTTAATGTGTCGCAACCGGCTCAGCTGGGTGGCTGAAGTAGAAGCCCTGCGCGTTTTGTACGTCGAACTTCTTAGCCAGGCGCAAATCACTGAAGGATTCAATCCCCTCAAAGGTGAATTGCGTGTTGTGTTCCTTCGCCAAGGTCGCCCACTGTTCAATGTTCTCTTCAAGATTATCCATCTTACCCTGTGCCCGCATGTTCTGCAAGGCGAACTTCAGGCAATCAACGTACGGCACGAGCTTCTCAACCACATCGAAGTCATCACAGTCAGACCCCACGTCGTCGATGGCCAGCTGAACACCGTTCTTCCGGTATTCCGCGCCGATTGTCTTGATGTCCTCAAGGGAAGGTGCCGCCGTCAGTTCCACGGTCAGGCTACCCAATTCGTCGGTTGAGTGCACGAAGTCAACGATTTTGTGCATCACATCTGCGTCCGCAAATTGGCTGGGCGTGAGTTTGATGTTCACGTTCTTAACCTTGAGCCGACGCAAAGCACGCTTCATTAATTTGATTTGCATTGCTACTGTTATTTCAAAATCATCAGGTAGCCGCCAAACTTTCTGATCGGCATCCCACATCCGCAGCAGCAGTTCATGCCGAACCACTTCCTGCGTGTTAAGTTCAACAATCGCTTGTGAAAAGTAGGTGTACGTAATCACGATTACTTCTCCCCTTTCGCGGCCCACGCCGCTGCATCACCATAAAAGGTTCAATTCTAGGTACCCCCATACCACCAAATTGAACGACGGTGCCTAAACTTATCGACAAGAAATCCGTGTGCCGTAACACACGGATTTCTCCTGTACCCATTTTACAGTTTGGTAGTTATTTATGAAAGGTGTTACCACCAATCATTCAATAAAAACTGCCTTTTTAGAACATCCCGCCACGATTATCCATTTTGGCATTCTTCGCGGTTTCCGTGATGTTGTTTTCAACATCGGTTGTGGTGCTCTGCTGAAGTGGTGTCCGCTGCGGATCGTTGAACAACCCACGGTAACGCTTCTCACCGCTCAGACTAGGATCAATCCCAGCGATTCGACTCTCTGGCTTGCTTTCGAGGTTCGTCACGTCGGCGCTGCTGGTAACCGAGACTGTCGGCGTGATGATGTCGTCATTTGGCAACATGTCCGCGGGTGCTTGCGTGTCAGCGTCAGGAATTTCTGGCGTCAAATCGGAAACACCGTCTGCCAGCGTGTCTTCCAGACCCGCATTCGCCGCAGCTTCACTGTCCGGCAGGGATACAGTGTTATCAGCATCCTGCGTAGCCGTTGCCGTCCCCGTCGTCTTCGGTGTTGTGGCACCGTCGCCGGGTACACTAGGCGTGGTCATGCCTGCAGCAGGAGGTGTCACATTACCATCACCTGTTGGGATAGTGGTATTTGCTGCTGGCGGCGTTGCGCCACCACCATTTGCTGGTGTGTTCGTGTTATCTGCTGGTGGAGTGACGCTACCGTCACCCGTTGGCGTGTCCGTGTTGCCTGCGGGTGGGGTGACATTCCCATCACCTGTTGGCGTGTCCGTTTTGTCTACCGGTGGCGGTGTGACATTGCTATCACCAGTTGGCGTGTTCGTGTTGTCTACTGGTGGCGGTGTGACATTCCCATCACCTGTTGGCGTGTCAGTGGTGTCTACCGGTGGCGGTGTAACATTCCCATCACCAGTTGGCGTGTCTGTAGTGTCCGCTGGTGGCGGTGTGACACTACGATCACCAGTTGGCGTGTCTGTAGTGTCTGCTGGTGTAGGCGTCGTAAATGGGGCGTCGTCCGGAACTTCTGCCTTGAAGTACGCCGCTACACCGTCATCTGGTACTTGACCCGGATTCTCTGGGTCGCCAGTTGTGGAAGGTGCGTCGTCGGGTACCTCTTCCTTGAAGTACGCCGCTACACCGTCATCCGGTACTTGTCCCGGATTCTCTGGGTCGCCAGTTTTGGAAGGTGCGTCGTCGGGTACCTCTTCCTTGAAGTACGTCGCTACACCGTCATCCGGTACTTGACCTGGGTTTACCGGGTCAGTGGTCGTTGATGGTGCATCATCTGGCACCTCTGCCTTGAAGTATGCCGCAACTCCGTCATCGGGCACTTGGCCTGGGTTTTCTGGGTCAGTGGTGGTTGATGGGGCGTCGTCTGGAACTTCTTCCTTGAAGTACGCCGCAACTCCGTCATCGGGCACTTGGCCTGGATTTACCGGGTCACCAGTTGTCGATGGCGCGTCGTCCGGAACTTCTTCCTTGAAGTACGCCGCTACACCGTCGTCTGGAACTTGACCTGGGTTTACTGGGTCAGTGGTGGTTGATGGCGCGTCATCTGGCACCTCTGCCTTGAAGTAGGTCGCAACTCCGTCATCGGGCACTTGGCCTGGATTTACCGGGTCACCAGTTGT
>NZ_RRYD01000039.1 GCF_004010095.1 Lacticaseibacillus hulanensis
ACTTGGCCTGGATTTACCGGGTCACCAGTTGTGGAAGGTGCGTCGTCTGGCACTTCTTCCTTGAAGTATGCTGCTACACCGCCATCTGGGACTTGGCCTGGATTTACCGGGTCAGTGGTCGTTGATGGCGTGTCATCTGGCACCTCTGCCTTGAAGTATGCCGCGACACCATCATCTGGAACTTGACCTTCTTGGCGGTATACGAATGTAATTTCTTGAGTTTTTTCATCATCACTGTCAAAGGTCAGTTCGGTTGGAACGCTAATGGTGTAGTATCCAGCCACAGTAGCAGGCGTGTATGTCTTCTTGGTACCTGGCATTCCGGTATCCGTCGTGTCAGCTTTTACCTGCTTACCTGCTTCGTCGACGTAATGAATTGTTACATTCTGGTCGGCATTCACGCTGAGTGGGTCACCAACTGCAACCCCCGTCCGGACAATCTTGCCTTCATCTTCATCAGGCACTTGCCCAATTTGGCTGTACTTGAACGTTACGTCCTGGTCGACCGTGTCGTCCTTATCGTAAGTGAACTGTGTCGGCTGACTGACCGTGACGTAACCCTTAAGCGCTGGTGGCGTCAAAGTTACCGTTTCGTCAGTATCACCAGTCTGGACCGTTGGCTTTTGAATTTCGTTACCTTCGAGGTCAACATAGTGGATGTTCACGTTCTGCTTGGCCACAACGCGGACAACTTTGCCCTCATCTTCATCAGGAACTTGCCCAATTTGGCTGTACGTAAACGTTACGTCTTGGTCGACCGTGTCGTCTTTGTCGTAAGTGAACTGTGTCGGCTGGCTGACCGTGACGTAACCCTTAATCGCTGGTGGCGTCAGGGTTACCGTTTCGTCAGTGTCGCCAGTCTGAACTGTTGACTTTTGAATCTCGTTACCTTCGAGGTCAACATAGTGGATGTTCACGTTCTGTTTGGCCACAACGCGGACAACTTTGCCCTCATCTTCATCAGGCACTTGCCCAATTTGGCTGTACGTAAACGTTACGTCTTGGTCAACCGTGTCGTCTTTATCGTAAGTGAACTGTGCTGGCTGACTGACCGTTACGTAACCCTTAAGCGCTGGTGGCGTCAGGGTTACCGTTTCGTCAGTATCGCCAGTCTGGACCGTTGGCTTTTGGATCTCGTTGCCTTCAAGGTCAACATAGTGGATGTTCACGTTCTGCTTAGCAACAACGCGGACAATCTTACCTTCGTCTTCATCAGGCACTTGCCCGATTTGGCTGTACGTAAACGTTACGTCTTGGTCGACCGTGTCGTCCTTATCGTAAGTGAACTGTGTCGGCTGGCTGACCGTTACGTAACCCTTAAGCGCTGGTGGCGTCAGGGTTACCGTTTCGTCAGTATCACCAGTCTGGACCGTTGGCTTTTGAATCTCGTTACCTTCGAGGTCAACATAGTGGATGTTCACGTTCTGCTTGGCCACAACGCGGACAACTTTGCCCTCATCTTCATCAGGCACTTGCCCAATTTGGCTGTACGTAAACGTTACGTCTTGGTCAACCGTGTCGTCTTTATCGTAAGTGAACTGTGCTGGCTGACTGACCGTTACGTAACCCTTAAGCGCTGGTGGCGTCAGGGTTACCGTTTCACCTGTGTCACCGGTTTGTTTCGTGGCCGTCTGAATCTCGTTACCTTCGAGGTCAACATAGTGGATGTTCACGTTCTGCTTAGCCACAACGCGGACAACTTTGCCCTCATCTTCATCAGGCACTTGCCCAATCTTGCCGTACGTAAACGTTACAGTTTGATCCTGACCATCGTCATTATCAAAAATCCCCGTTGCCGTGGTCTGGCCGATTGGTGTGTAGCCGTCAATGGCTTTTGCGTTTACGGTGTACGCCGCACCGGTTTTACCCGTGGTAGACGTACTTGGTGCAATCTCTTTACCATTTTCATCTACATACTTGACGTTTAGCTTCTGATCATCAGCGTTGTAAACAAACGTGATGTCTTGAGCCGTGTCAGTGTCGTTATCAAAAGTCCCGGTTTGCTCCGTCTTGTCAGGCGTGTAACCCGTAATTGCAGGTGCATTCTCAGTAAATGATTCGCCAGTATCACCGGTTACCGTCTTCGTTGGTACCAGTTCAGTTCTGTTTCCGTCAACATAGTGCACATTCAGTGTTTGTGCAACAGGGGTGTAAATGACATCCGTGTCTGCAAATGTCGTCTCCCCATTAGTTGCTTCAAGCATGGCGACGATAGATTCCGCCGTTAATTGTCCAGATTCTTCAGTCGTGTAACCCGCAATTTTAGGCACACTAACCTGTGGGACATCGCCATCAACTTCAAAATTCGTCCGCTTGACGTGGTTGCTTGTGTCCGTGATCTGGATGTAGTTAACCTTAATTTTGTTAGTGGTATCTGACGGCAGCTTCGGTCCGTCAGTGTCTTCAGCGTAATCGTAATTGACGTAATTGTAGAACGTCATCGTCTTGTGGACACTTGTGCTGTTTGGATAGTAAACAACCGCCACGTTGTAGGTGGTGTCCTCTGCGGTGTAAGCCAGGTCATTCAGCTTAGCCTGAATGGCGGATTCATCAAGCGCAGAATTGCCGTTGGCCGCGGTAATCTCGGCCGTGAAGCCATCAATTTCGGCCGGCTTAATTGCCTGGAACGGTTCGCCACCATCGAAGACAATATTATCCCGGCTAACAACATTGCCCTTGTCATCGGTTGTTTCATCGTAGGTAACCGTGATTGTCTTGCTGGTATTTGCCGGCAACTTGGCTGGGTCTTCAGGTGTGGTGCTTTCAGTGCCCTCCGCCTTTTTTGCGTAACTGTAGGTGGCGTTTTGGGTAATCTTAAATGTCTTCTTGGTTGTCGTTGTCTTCGGTTTACCATCAGGTGGGGTCACAACGGTCGTAATCCCATTACCAGTTGGATCTGGTGGTGTGGCCGTGCTTCCCGTGCCCGTGTTGTATTCACCAATAAAGCCGTGGAAGGCAGCAGAATTCCCGGTGCTAATTGAAAGTGGTGCTAAGACGATGAAATGCCCACCGGCAGCCTCGGCAGCCTCACTCATTAGCACTTCTTCGTCAGTCAGGTCAAGTGAATTACCCGTTGAGTTGGCCATGATAACATTGCCAGACAGTTTGGCAGGCAGTCCTTGAATCGCGCCGGCATCTTTCATGTTAAAGGCTGATTTGCCAACAAGGTTAATGACGATGTCCCCACCAGCATACTTATCAGCATTCTTGACCTCGAACATGCAGGCCTTTGTGTCCACATAGTCATCGGTATTAACGGTGAAGACATACCGACCGTTAACCTGCTTGGCTGTGGCAAAATCTAGCGGAATCTGGTTCTTGTTGTACTGATCAAACACAACCTTGTTGCCAGCATCCGCATCATACTCAGCGTTAATCTTCTGAACAGCTTGCTTCAGCTTGGTCAGCTGGCCAGATAAGGAATCATCCGTGAAATCATAGTTGGCCAGATTATCGGTAATCCCCCACTGAATCGTTGGCTGTGTGCCTTCAATTATCCCACCATTCGTCAGCAGAAATTTCTGACTTTTTGATCCGGAGTTAGTAATCAGGCTACCAGCAATAACGTTTGCGTAGTTAGTTCCAGGAATCAGCGCCGCCGTGCTCGTTGCTTCACCACCAGCTGTGACAAAAGAATACGAGCTGGCACTGACAATGCTGTCAGCCATATTGTTCCCGTTAGAACCGGTATTACCACCGTTCATCGTAAACATCGCGGACTTGCCGATGTAATCGAGAATAGTCTTCTCGTTTGCTGCATCAGTTGGGTTTGCCAGCACCGCATCTGATGGGAACCCAGAACCCTTGAGTACCGCATTCAAATCAGCCTTGGTGTAACCCGGGCCGGGACTGATGTACCACTTAGTGCCGTCCAAGGTGAGCTTGAGGTGTGCGGCCACAACGTTCTTAATTTGCTCAGCATTAAGCGAAACCGTACTTAGCTTGTTGTCAGGCGTGGCATCAACGAAATTACCACTCGCAATGGCCTTCTTGACGGCAGTGCCATCCCCAGCCCAAGGATAGCTGACGTTAACTTCAGTTTTTGTCTCCGTTTTTGTTTCCGCCTGTGCTGGAGCGATTGGTGCTAGGACGCTAGCAGAAATCGCCGCGCCGCTAAGTGCAACTGCAAAAATGCCGGCATAAACCCACTTCTTGCCATCTTTATACATCTTGTAGTGTAGTTTAGTTTCGTGATTACGTTGCATAACGTATTCCCCCTTAGCTACCAGTATCCCCCCGCGGGCTCAGGTAGTATAACGACGCATTTATCTAACAATAATCTGATAAGTATAGTTTTACATAGTCCATTAGAATACTAATTTCGGTGCATGTCAACGTTATTCTATCAATAGATTTATGCTTTTTGTTTCGCGGCGAATTAGTGTGTTATATCACTATTGTGCCGGGTTTTTACCGTATTTCACAGCAGGCCAAGTTTGCCGTTTCACAAGCAATATTCAGTATTTTAATAGCTTGCATCTATGATTAATAATAAGTTGAAGCCCAGTTAATCGCCATGATTTTCGAACTAAAATCATGGCATAGAACTTATCGTACACATAACTGACACAATTTGTACACACAAATCGCTCAACCATGCATGTTTCACCCGCGCGATTATATAACCATGATTGCCCCATGTTTGAGTTGGCTAGTTCAATAACCAAAACTATTAGAAAATTCGTTGCAGCCAGTACTAATCAACACGATAACAGACACAAAAAAGGACCAACCTACAATTCAGGTTGGTCCTTCGTTTTCTGTTATTATATTAAATTGCTAATTTTTTGGCGATTACCCGCGAAGCAACCGACAAAGCGTAGTTCACAACGAAGTAAAGCAGCGCGAGCATGACGTACATGGGGATCATGTAGTTAACGTTTTGCCCGTAAATGATCTGCGCGTGGTAGGTCAATTCTGGCAGCAGGATAATCGTCGCAAGTGACGTGTCCTTAATCAAACTGATGAACTGACTAACCAGTGGTGGAATCATCTTGCGCAAAGCTTGCGGCAAAATAATGTGGTACATGGCCTGCGCGTACGTCATCCCGTTACTACGAGCGGCTTCCATCTGGCCCTTTGCCACAGCGCTAATCCCGGAACGGACAATTTCAGCAATCATTGCCGCTTCGAACACACTGAGCGCAATCACCGTCGCCGTCACAACGTTCAGCCGGACCCCGACTTCAGGCAGACCGAAGTAGCTGAAGAACAGAATCAGCATGAGTGGCAGGTTACGGATGATGTCGATGATGAAACCGACAATTGGCGATAAGCCCTTAATGTTCACGTACCGGATAATTCCGAGGAACGTGCCCAAAACGAAGCTGATGGCAATGGAGATGATTGACACTTCAAGTGTGACGCCCATCCCCTCGAGGAGGTACTTAAAGTTAACCCAAGATATTGCATCAAAGAATGTATTCATAAGTTATCCCCCTCCCTAAGCCGTCTGCCAGCGCTTTTCGAGATAGCGCATGAGGTAGGACAATGGCAACGTCAATACCAAGTACAAGAGCCCAACAGCCAGATATGAACTGAACGTATCCAGGGTCGTTGAGGCAATAATCTTCCCCTGGTACATTAGGTCAAAACCAGATGTGAAGGCCAAAACAGACGAGTTCTTAACCAGGTTGATGAACTGGTTACCAAGCGGTGGAATGATGATCTTAATCGCTTGGGGGAAAACAATCTGCGTCATGGCCTGTGAGTAGGTCAACCCAACGGAGCGGGCACCTTCCATTTGGCCCTTCGCAATGGCCTCAATCCCGGCACGCACCGTTTCAGCGATGAACGCGCTGGTGTAAATGGTCAGCCCAATTGTCCCGGCCGTAAATCCGTTGATTGCCACAACGTACTTTGGAATCACGAGGTAGAAGACCATGGTGATGACCAGAAGCGGAATGTTCCGGACCACTTCAACGTACACCCGGCCGATGGTGGCAACCCACTTGTACGGACTGATTTCCATCAGGGCAAAGAGCGTTCCGAGAACACATGAACCAATCAGGGCGAGAACACTACACATGATGGTGTAGCCCCAGCCGGTGCTGAGTAACCCCCAGTTATTTGTAAGGATATCAAACATCTACTTGACCTCCTTTACATCAAAGCCCGGTACGTCGCCAAACCACTTCTGCGCAATCTTGTCGTACGTTCCGTTTTCCTTGATCTTCGCTAGTGCCGAGTTAACCGTGTGCAGGAATGGCTTTTGGCCCTTGTTAATCGCAATCCCGTAAGGCTCGTTGGTGTACGTACCACCGACAACAACGTAATCCTTATCCTGGATTGACATCCCGTAAAGAATCCCGTTATCAGTGGACAGCGCATCAGCTTGCCCGGACTTCAGCGCGGTGAACGCCTGTGCGTAATCGGCCAGTTGCAGTACCTGCGTGTCCGGTGCGGCCTTCTTAATGTTGTCACCGTACGTGGACCCCTGGACAACGATTACCTTGGTGCCCTTCTTCAAATCCTTGACGCTCTTAATCTTGCTCCCCTTCTTAACCAAGAGGGAACCCCCAGCCTTGAAGTAAATATCAGAAAAATCAACCTGCTTTTTACGTTCAGGAGTAATGGTCATGGTCGCAATAATGGCATCAATGTTCCCCGCCTTCAGGAGCGGCATCCGGGTATCTGATGTAACCTGCACGAACTTAGCCTTACCACTTGGACCCAGAATCTGTTTGGTCAGGGCCTTGGCCACGTCAACGTCGAAGCCTTCAATCTTATTTTTCTTCACATTCATCAGGCCGAACAGGTTCGTATCTGCTTTAACTCCCCAGATGATAGTGTTCGTCTGGCTTGCGTTGGTCAAAATGTCCTGGCTAGCAACACTTTTCCCGCATCCCGCAAGCACTGCCGTCAGCAAAAACACTACGGGGAGTAAGAACTTTAATATGCGTTTTTGCATAATCATCCCTCCATGTGGTTATTAATCTTGCTAATGAACTCCTTGGCACGTGCTTCCTTTGGATTCGAGAAGAAGTCGTTCACATCCGTGCTGTCTTCCAGAATCTTCCCGTCGTCCATGAAAATGATTCGGTTCCCTACCTGCCGGGCAAAGCCCATTTCGTGGGTAACCACAACCATCGTCATGCCTTGTTCAGCAATTTTCTTCATAACCTGGAGCACGTCCCCAATCATTTCGGGGTCAAGAGCACTGGTCGGTTCATCAAAGAGGATTGCCTTCGGGTCCATGGCCAGTGAGCGCGCAATTGCGACCCGCTGCTTTTGCCCACCTGACAGCATGCTTGGAAAGCTCTTTTCCTTGTCGGCCAAACCAACCATGGCCAGCAAATCACGCGCCTTCTTCTCCGCCTGCGCCTTGTCCTGCTTCAGAACCAGGCGGGGGCCAAGCGTGATGTTATCCAAAACGGTCTTGTTCGCGTACAAATTGAAGTGTTGGAAAACCATCCCGACATCGCGCCGGGTGCGGTTCATATCCGTCTTCTTGTCTGCCAGGTCCATGTTATTAACAATCAACTGCCCGCTCGTAATCTTTTCGAGCCCGTTAATTGTCCGCAGTAGCGTGGACTTCCCGGAACCAGAAGGGCCGATAATGGTGACGACCTCACCCCGGTCGATAGTCAGGTTGATGTCCTTCAATGCATGGAATTTGTTGCCGTAATATTTCTCAACATCGTGAAACTCGATCATGGACATTGGCAATACCCCCTAATGTTTGTATTTTTAAATTTTACTTTGATTTAACAGAAAAAGCAAATCTAATTCAAATAAATATTAGCGGGTACTAATTTTTATGCACTTTCTGTGAAGGCGATTCGTGCCTCAATTCCGAACGGTTCAGTCGTCTTCATCAGCCCGGAACGGCCCGGACGTTTCTGCGGCCCGCCTGTCAAGACAACCCGAGCCGCGGCCAATTGGTATTGCTTGGCTGCGTCCTCGATTGGGGTCAAGCCAATTGCTTCCACGGTTGCCAGTTCCGCACTTTCGAGTGCATTTAACCCGCCACTAATGACCCAGCGGTGGTCCAGTGTCTCCTGCAATTCATAGTATGGTAAAGGTAGTGGCGCCCCCATTGCAAGCACTGGTGACGCGGTTTTGCGCGTGATTTTGCTTAGCTCTTCGTCGCTTAAACCGTGGTAATCTAGTGTCAGAATGCCTTGCTTTTGCAGCGCATCAACCAAATTGTTAATGGCCAGTTGCTCATTATCGTCAATCACCAGCTTGGCCGGCAGCACGTGATTGGTATCGAAGACCCCGTTACCGTTATCGATGGTTTGGGTGTAGGCCTTTTCAGCCTCTAGGTGCGCCTTGGCGTTACCTCCCAGCGCCTTCTCGATGATTGGCGAAATGTCGTATTTGAAGCTGCGTTTCGTAAAATAATACACATAGTTGAGGAAGATAAAGTATAGAAATACGAAAAATAGTAACAAGTATAAGCATCCGCGAAGTCGATAACCCGGAAAGCGCAGGTGGTTAATGGCAACGTACAGGATGTAGAAGTTGGCCACAAAGGCAACGACCGTAAACGCCTTGCCCTTGGGCTTATCTTGGATATTTAGGTAGCTGAATAAACGGTTAATGACGTCTAATGCAGTGAGCATAGTTGCCTCCTTATGGCACGATTAATTTTTAGATGCTGAAAACTACTTATTGGTCGTTGTTGTCGTGTCATTCGTCGTGTCATTGCCATTGTTCGTAGTTTGCGTCTTTGCACTACTACTGGACGTTGCGGAAGCCTTACTACTACTATCCGCTTTGGCCGAAGAAGCGCCAGCCGCGGACTCAGAATTCTTGTCCGTCTTGGTAGTGTCACCTTCCGTGTCATTTTTCGTTGTGCCAGTGGTCTTGGTGTCAGTCGTATCCTTGGTGCCACTTGTCTGCGTCTTGCTCGAACTTGATTCAGGTGTGGTACTGGAACTGGATGAAGACTTTGCCGATGAGGACTTTGCGTCGTCGCTACTTGCCTTATCGCTACTGGACGAACTGGTTTTAGCGGAGGATGAGCTGTTTTTAGCGTCCAGGCTCGAAATGAGCGAGCTTTGATCAGCCTCACTCTTGGGCCGGCTCTTCGGATTGACGGTTGTGTTGATAACGGTAAATGCGCTGATGAACAAAATAAGTGAAACGATTGCGGTTGGTGAAAGCAGTGGTGGTGTCCGGTATGCCATGTCAAAATCCCCCTAGTACGTACTAATCAGGCCCCTTTAGGCCGAAAATGTTTTTATTTGTTAGTCTGATTTGCTTGTGCATTACTCACGCCACGCAACGTGCAGCATGGCGCCAGTTTTGTAAAACTTTTGCAACAATTCCATTGTGACACCTGGGGCAAAAAAAGCCAAGATTAATACTCACAATTTAGATTATCCTGAACAAAATCAACTTGGTTGTGCTCAGGTGATGATTATTTTGTGGCCAATCCCCTCTGCCAACGCGCTGCCGAACAAAAAGTGCCAAGATTAGCCAACCAGGTTAGGTAATGTGTCAAAGTTGCCGCTTTTTGGGGCACAAAAAAACCACCCCGCAAATGCGAGATGGCTTTGGTTGCGATAATCCCTTTGTGGTTGTCAGATGAAATATCATAATTCATCTGATGATTACGGAGGGATTTTTGCAT
>NZ_RRYD01000004.1 GCF_004010095.1 Lacticaseibacillus hulanensis
AATACTGGAGTGAAGCCATTTAGAAATAGACAAAACTTTATATTATTTCATCTGTCAACTTGACAGGGCCTAGTGCAGTGACGACCGCGGTTTTTGCGGTTGGCACAGCCTCTATTCTTGTGGGAAAAATTTAGATTTGTGTGAGGAGCTTACTGGATGTGGATTACGAGAAGAAAGCAAAACTTAATTGCAATGTTCCGTAACCGTTAGACGTTAACTGCGACGATGCAAAGCTGAATTTTTAGTCTGGAGACGGTGCTTTTCCGACTCCAGACGACCGCCACAGCGGCCACGGCGAAGCACACCCGAAGCCCAGCCCGGACCCGGAGGCCAAACCCCACAACGCGGAGCCCCCACTGGTATACCTACACCAAGGACTCACGCTGCCGGACAGCGATAGTGGGAGTTATCACCATAATCCACAAGTGGTTGTGGACAACGTATGTTCGTATTCAAAATAATGTGGATGTCTGCGTGATTTGCGCTAGTTATCCCCAGAATAATCGATAAAAATTGCACGTGCAGAAAACTTAAACACCATGTCTGTGGACAACCAAAACACGCATATTTAACAATTTACCGCAGAAAAGTGTGAATTATTATTCAATGGTAGCGAAAATTGCTGTACAATAGAACCACTTTCAGAAAATCGATTAGTGAGGTGCACCATGGCAGAAATTACATTACAGCAGGCAAATATTAATGACTTGGCGGCCATTATGACCATCATCAACGGGGCAAAGGCACAACTGCGGGCTGCGGGTAGTCCGCAGTGGCAGGACGGGTACCCGAATGCTAACACGATTGGTAGTGACATTGCCGCTGGTGTGGTTCACTTGCTCACGGTGGATGGTAAAGTGGCGGGGACGGTTAGCTTGATTACCGCCGCCGAACCAACTTATGCGACCGTTGAAGGTGGAAGCTGGGCCAGACCGGATGCACCATACGCGACGATTCATCGGATTGCCATCAGTACAGATTTTGCCGGTCAGCACCTCGGGCATGTTTTCATGAAGCAAATTGTTGACTACGCACGGACACACAACATTAATAATCTGCGGCTGGACACCCACCGCCTTAACCAAGCGATGCAGCGGGTGGCCACGGCGGCGGGGTTCAAATTGCGCGGGACAATTTACATCACGCACGGAGAAGATCGGGCGCGTCTGGCTTACGAACTAAACCTGTAAAATTACTTGCAAACAGGCAGACTTGGTGACATACTATTCACCAATGTACGAAGTGGCCGCAGCGCAATGTGCCACTTTTCGACAAAATAAGGAACGACAGAGAGCGTTCTTTTTGGAGGTTAATTGAATATGCAAAAAACAGCAGTGCGCACTACTAACCAACTGTCACACGAGCAAAAACTCGTGATGGCATCGACGGCATCGGGATTTTCGCTTGAGAACATGGATATCATGTTCCTTTCGTTCGCGTTGACGCCAATCATTGCCGAACTCCACATTTCCAGTGGGGCGGCGGGCTTGATTGGCTCAATTACCAATGTCGGCATGTTGGTTGGTGGCGCGCTTTTTGGTCTTCTAGGGGACAAAATCGGCCGGGTCAAGACGTTCTCCCACACCATTCTGATCTTTGCGGTGGCAACGGCGCTCATGGCCTTTGCCAACAACATGTGGATGATTTACGTACTGCGGTTTCTCGCCGGGATTGGTGCCGGTGGTGAATACGGCGTCGGAATTGCGCTGATTGCTGAGTCGTTCAACCACGACCGCATTGGCCGCATGACGTCTGTGGCAGCCATTGGTGGGCAGATTGGGGCGATTATCGCGGCACTGGCGGCATCGTTCATTCTGCCGCTGTGGGGCTGGCATGCACTGTTTTTAATGGGTGTGCTGCCGGTTGTTTTGACCTTCTTTGTTCGTGAGCACCTGCACGAATCAGATGCGTTTCTTGCGGCCAAGAAGGAAGCAAAGGCAAAGCACGAGCGGGTTGCGTTTAGCGAATTGTTTAAGACGCCGCACCTTGCGACCCAGACACTGGGGCTTATGGTGATGACGATTGTCCAAATCGCCGGGTACTTTGGCCTCATGAACTGGTTGCCCGTCATCGTGCAAAAACAGCAGGGCCTGTCCGTTTCCGGTTCCGCGCTCTGGATGGTCGCGACCATCTGCGGCATGTGCCTGGGCATGGCGGTCTTTGGTAACATTCTCGACCACTTGGGTCCACGCGTTGCCTTTGGTCTTTTCTTAACCGCCAGTGCGCTCATCGTCTTTGCCATTACTATGGCTCGCTCGAGCGTTGTTCTGGTCGTGATTGGGGCGGTCGTCGGCTTTTGCTCCAACGGGATGTTCGGCGGGTACGGGGCCGTCATCAGCCAGCTCTACCCGGCACGCATCCGGTCCACGGCCAACAACGTTATCATGAACGTCGGACGGGCAATCGGCGGCTTTTCCTCCGTTGTCATTGGCGTACTGATGGACCACTACTCCCTCATGGTCACGATGGGTTTCCTGTCAGCGCTGTACATTATTTCGCTGATTACGATGCTCAGCCTGCCCGGATTGCGGAAGCTGACTCCCGCTAAGTAATGTTGCTGCCCGCGTTTGGGTAGTTTAGCGTTTGATCGCAAAAAAGGACCACGTCAAATTTTCATTGGCGTGGTCCTTTTACTATGCCCGAATGATGTTGCGGGTTGCTTCGATGATGCGTGCCGCGACCTCGGGGTTGTCCATTGTGTACAGGTGAATGCCATCAACGCCGTGTGCGAGCAGGTCGACGATTTGGTCGACCGCGTACGCGATGCCGGCGTCACGAAGCGCATCCGGCTTGTCGGCGAAGCGGTGCAAAACGCCCTGCAGCTTGGCGGGCAGGTTCACCCTAGCCATCTCCTGCATCCGCTTGGCCTGGGCTGCGGTCATGATGGGCATGATGCCGGCCTCGATGGGCACGTTGATACCTGCGAACTTGCAGCGGTCTTGGAACCGGAAGAACGCCTCATTGTCGAAGAACAGCTGGCTGATGAGCTCGCTGGTCCCGGCGTCAACCTTGATCTTCAGCGACTGGATATCGCTCAGGGCATCTGGTGATTCGGGATGGCCTTCTGGGTAGCAGGCCCCCGAAACGTTGAAGTCGCCCTTGCTCTTGATGTAGCGCACCAAGTCGCTGGCGTAGTGGAAGTCATCACTGACGCGACCGCCCTCGGGAATGTCACCGCGCAGGGCAAGGATGTTCTGAATGCCGGCATCTTCGGCCATGGCCAGGAAATTGTCGACGTCGGCCCTGGTCAACCGGGCGGCTGGCAGGTGCACGACAGATTCAGTCTGGTAACGTTCACGAATAATTTTGGCAATCCCAATTGTCGCCTTGGGTGCATCGGGGCCAGACCCGCGGTAGGTGACGGACACAAAGTCGGGATTTACTTCCTGCAGCACGTCCATCGTGGCACAGACGCGCTGCTCGGCGTTGGGACGGTTAAAATTTCGAGGCGGAAACACCTCAAAGGAAAATACCGGCCGGTCGCGTTTGAACAGTTCACTAGTTTTCATCGGCAAGCTCCTGGCGTACCTGCCGGGTGGCTTCCGTGAGGTTAATCAAGCTGGCCTTCGTTTCGGGTTCCTCACGGGTCTTCAGGCCGCAATCTGGGTTAACCCAAACGTGATCTGCGGGCACTTTGGCCAAAATCTTGTGGATGACGTCCTTGATCTCGTCAATTGATGGCACACGTGGTGAGTGGATGTCATAAACACCGGGGCCAACGTGGGTCTCGAAGTGGCTCGCCTGCAGGTCGTCCAGTAAGGTGAGCTCGCCGCGACTGGCTTCAAAACTAATCACGTCGGCATCTAGGTCGTCGATGGCCTTGATGATGTCCCCGAATTCGGAGTAGCACATGTGGGTGTGAATCTGGGTTTCCGGCTGAACCTTGCTTGCAACGAGGCGGAAGGCAGGGACGGCCCAGTCTAGGTACTTGCTGAACCAGTCGGACTTGCGCAGTGGCAGCTTTTCACGCAGTGCGGCTTCGTCAATCTGGATGATCTTGATGCCGTGCTTTTCAAGGTCGAGCACTTCATCCTGCAACGCCAGGGCAATTTGCTTGGTCGACAGCTCGCGGGAAATATCCTCACGGGGGAAGGACCAGTTGAGGATGGTTACGGGGCCGGTGAGCATGCCCTTCATGATGTGGTCCGTCTGACTCTGTGCGTACACGGAAGCGGCCACGGTGATTGGTTCGCGGCGGGAAACATCGCCCCAGATGATTGGGGGCTTAACCGCGCGCGTACCGTACGACTGCACCCAGGCGTTCTGGGTGAAGCGGAATCCATTCAGGTGTTCACCGAAGTATTCAACCATGTCGTTACGTTCGAATTCACCGTGAACGAGCACGTCCAGGCCGATTTCTTCCTGGAACTTGATCCAGCGACGGGTCTCGGCCTCGTTGAATGCGTCGTACTGCTCCTTGGTGATTTCACCCTTGCGCAGCTGACTGCGGTTTTTGCGGACGGCGGGGGACTGGGGGAAACTCCCAATCGTGGTCGTTGGCAGAATTGGCAGGTTGAACTTCTCGGCCTGGATGCGCAGGCGTTCCTTGCGTTCTGGCAGGCGCGTGTAGTCTTCCGGCTTCAAGGCGGCAATCTTGGCGTTTAGCGCCTTGTCTTCTTCGTAGCGTGGCTTGCTGAAGAGGGCAACGTTTTCGGTGTAGAGCGGGTTGTTCAAGTCAGTCTTGTCAATCTGATCCAGCTCGTGCAGTTCGGTCAATTTTTCTTCAGCAAATGCGAGGTACTGCTTCTCGTCAGCGGCTAGCTTGGTTTCGTTGCGCAGGGTGTATGGCACGTGCTGCAGGGAGCAGGAGGTGCTGAGAACGATTGGGGCGTCCGTGTGCTTCTTGATGCCGGTGAGCGTGGACAGCACCTTGGCGTAGTGGGCCTTCCAGATGTTCTTCCCGTTGATGACGCCGGCAAAGAGCGTCTTGTCGGCGGGAAACTTCACCTGATCCAGCACTTCCAAGTTGGTGCGGCCTTCAACGAAATCAAGACCAATGCCGTCGAAATTGAGGCCAACGAGGGTCTCAAGTGAGTCGCGCACGTCACCAAAGTAGGTTTGGACGAGAATCTTGAGGTCGCCCTTACCGGCGAGAATGCCGGCGTAGAGTTCGGTGAACAGGCCGAGCTCGGAGGCGGACTGGTCGTACACGAGTGCTGGTTCGTCAATTTGGAGCCATTTTGCGCCCAGCTCACTCAGGCGCTGTGCGATTTCGGTGTACGCCGTGATCAATGCTGCCGTGAATTCAGCAGGCTGTCTGCCGTCCAGGAAGCGGCCGAGACGCAGCAGTGTGTACGGGCCAACGATTACAGGGCGTGTGGTGATGCCTTCGCTCTGTGCTTCAACGAACTGGTCGAAAATCTTGGCGCCAACGAGCTTAATGTCGGTGTCCTTGTCGAATTCGGGCACGAGGTAGTGGTAGTTGGTGTTGAACCATTTCTTCATGGCCAGTGCCTTGACGTCACCGGCTGGGCCCTGGTAGCCACGTGCGAGTGCGAAGTATTCGTCAAGTGGGGACAGGCCGAGGTCCTTGTAGCGCTTGGGCACGATGTTCAGCAGTGTAGCCGCGTCAAGGGTCTGGTCGAAGAAGGAAAAGTCGTTGCTTGGAATTTCGTCGATTCCGGCGTTCTTGATGGTTGCCCAGTGCTTTGCCCGTAGTTCCTTGCCCTTGGCCTGCAACTCATCGGCGCTAATTGCCTTCTTGAAGTACTTCTGCGTTGCGAATTTCAATTCCCGTTTTTCCCCGATGCGGGGGTAGCCTACGATTGTGGTTGTCATATGTTGTTCTCCTTTATATAGAAAAGATGTCTGTCGTTGTGCGCAAAATAAAAAGTCCACGGCACGCAGCGAGATACTGCGCGCCATGGACGACGATTTGCCGGGGTGCCACCATGATTCAAGCAAGCCTTACAACTTGCTCCTTCGTGAGTTTGATGAGTGTTACGTGAATCAAACCCGGCCGCGATAATGGGCGGCACCCAGAGTTAGCTTGCAGTGCTCACTAACCCGGCTTCATCCAAGACCATCTTCGGTTCGTTCCAGTGCGGCTTTCCAGCTTCTGCCGCTCTCTATGACTGGGCGTGAACTTACTCATCTTGGCTTTGCGCTTAACTTGTTGACAATAGTTTAGGCGTAAAGCCGCGCCTGGTCAACGGTTTGGCTTAGTGGGTTTTAGGGTAGTTGGTTAAAGGCACTGCCTATAACAAGAAATGCTTACCGGTTTAACGCCTATGACAAACGGGGCGGTGCAATCTAAATTTAATAATCAGGAAGCGAAAACGCACGCACCCGCATAACTGCACGCAAGCGGTGGTGTCAATACACACTGTGGGCGGTAAAATCAGCCCGGATTTTCTCCCCCGAGTAGTGCCTTTTATGTTAGGATACTTGAGGTGCGTTTTTAGATAACGCGTACGGAAATATAATGTAAAGAGGGGCCATCATGGTGATTATTACAGCAGGGATGATTGGTGTCGGGAAGACGACCCTAACCGCCAAAATTTCCGACCATTTCGGGACGGAAGCATTTTTTGAACCAGTCGGAGATAATCCGGTATTGCCACTGTACTACAAGGACCCGAAAAACTACGGCTTCTTGCTCCAAATCTACTTTTTGAACCGGCGCTTTGCCATGATTAAAAAGGCGCTGTCCAATGACAACAACGTCCTTGACCGGTCCATCTACGAAGATGCCTTGTTCACGAAGGAAAACAACGCCGAGGGTAACATTTCAGACACCGAACTTGGCGTTTACCTTGAACTGCTCGACAAGATGATGGGTGAGCTTGACGAAATGCCAAAGAAGGCACCAGATCTGCTTGTCTACGCCGAAACTGATTTCGACACGATTCTGTACCGGATTAAGAAGCGCGGTCGCGATTACGAGCAATTCGACGACAATCCAGAACTGGAATCTTACTACTACAAGATGTGGTCCGCGTACAAGAAGTGGTTTGATGAATACGATGTTAGTCCCAAGATGAAAATCGACTTGCAGAAATACGATCTGGAAGACCCGAAGAACGTAGATATTGTTCTCGGCCAGATTGATGATGCACTGAAAGCCATCCGCTAAGTTAAAGGCGCCTCGCAACCGATGAACGGTTGTTGGGCGCTTTTTTTAAATCGGTAGTCTGTTGCTCATTTGGACCGGAATATTACTAATAAAGTTACGTTGCGGTGGTCCTAGCTGGCATGTACTCGTGTTGATTGCTGCATTACGTGTCGCGGGGCATTTTTTACTTTAGTGAATGATTGCTGGACATGTTGCGGCAAAACACACGGTACTGCGCGGCAATTAACCATCCAGAATGAGCCGCCGCAGTTTAGTGAAATAATTAGCCAATAAGATGGAACTCGCATATATTAGCAGAAATTGTACCGTTCGGCTTTTACACGTTCTTTTGACAACATTATGATGACATTGTTCATAGTTTACACATAATTTGTTAACTTTCGTGGTAAAATCAAGAGGTTGAAATGAAAACTGTTGATTGGGGATTGGACGCGCAGAGGCGAGACCACCCCCGAAGTTAAGGAGTGAAAAGATGACTCAAGCTACTGATTACATTGCACAAGTCGCCGCGGATCTTGCTAAGCGTGATCCTAACCAGCCAGAATTTCAGGAAGCTGTCAGCAACTTCCTCGGCACAATTACGCCCGTATTCGAGAAGCACCCCGAATACATTAAGGCGAACGTTTTGGGCCGGCTGACCGAACCAGAACGGGCTATTTCGTTCCAGGTGCCTTGGCAGGATGACGAGGGTAACCTGCGCATCAACCGCGGATTCCGGGTTCAGTTCAACTCCGCCATTGGCCCGTACAAGGGTGGCTTGCGTTTCCACCCATCCGTTAACCTGTCCATCATCAAGTTCCTTGGTTTTGAACAGATCTTTAAGAACAGTCTGACCGGTCTGCCAATCGGTGGGGGCAAGGGTGGTTCCGACTTCACGTCTAAGGGTAAAAGTGATGCCGAAATCATGCGCTTTTGCCAAAGCTTCATGATTGAGCTGCAGCGCCACATCGGTCTCGACATTGACGTGCCTGCCGGTGACATCGGGGTTGGGGGCCGCGAAATCGGCTACCTGTACGGAATGTACAAGCGGCTGCGCGGCGCCGAACGCGGCATTTTAACCGGTAAGGGCCTCAGCTTTGGTGGTTCCCTTGCCCGCACGGAAGCGACCGGTTACGGCCTGCTTTACTACACCCAGGCAATGCTTAAGGAAAACGACAAGGACATTACCGGTAAGCGCATCGTGATTTCCGGTGCCGGGAACGTGGCAATTTACGCCACCGAAAAGGCTGAACAGATGGGGGCGAAGGTGCTCACCGTGTCCGACTCCAACGGTTATGTTTATGATGAAAACGGGATTGACGTTGCCGTTTTGAAGGACGTCAAGGAAGTTCGCCGCGCCCGCCTGACCGAATACGCCAAGGCAGTGCCAAGTGCACAGTACCACGAGGGCTCCGTGTGGGACGCGGATCTGAAATACGACATCGCGCTTCCGTGTGCCACCCAAAATGAAATCAATGGCGACCAGGCCGCTAAGTTCAAGGCTGCCGGCGTCTTTGCGATTGCAGAAGGGGCGAACATGCCAAGCAACCCCGAAGCCATTGCCAGCTACAAGGCGAATGGAATCCTCTACGGGCCAGCGAAGGCCGCTAATGCCGGTGGGGTTGCCGTCTCCGCACTTGAAATGGGTCAGGATTCCCGGCGCATGGCCGACAGCTTTGACACCGTTGATGGCCAGCTGAAGGAAATCATGGAGAACCTGTTTGCCAACAGTGTGGCAGCTGCCAAGGAGTATGGGGTTGCCGGTGACTACCTGGCAGGATCCAACATTGCTGGGTTCGTGAAGGTTGCCGACGCGATGACCGCGCAGGGCTGGTAGAATATAGTCCGGGTAGCTGATGGGCGAAGACAACGACCAATCACCTTGGTGTCCGGCAGTAACCAAAATTAATTGAATGTTGATGGCTCACATTGAGGCTGCATTAGTGCTCCTAGATGTGAGCTTTTTTTGCCGGGAATTAACTCGAATGCACAGCATGTGTGGGTGGACACAAGCAAAAATATTTATCAGGTAATTACCTTATAGTGTAACTAGTTTTTTCGTTGGATATTTTGCGGGGAATATATGCAGATAATTCTAATTTCTTTTAAATAGGTATAACTTGGGGTGATGGGTATCGGATTTTTATTCGCACGTGATTAACTAATAACTTATGCTACTATCTTTTATTTAGGGCCTAGTTACGCGTAAGGACGATTTTGACCGCTTCTGCGCGGTTCTGTGGCCATTTTGTCGATAACGTGACTGATATTAGCGGAAGTTGTTGAGTAAACAAATCAATTAATTATTTTATACAAAATATTCGAAAATTAATTGCAAACATTTCGTTCGTGCTGTATATTAATCTTGTTGCGGGGAGTCTATCCGCAATCTAAAATTGAATTTATTTGCTCACCTCATCAACAAGCCGTCTACTAAAACGGTGATGAGGACGACCCGTCCACTGGGGCATTTTGCCTGCAGTGTTGACGGGGCTTTTTTATACTTTTGGGGAATTGGTTCACTTGAGCCAGGTAAGATGTGCTATTTATTCGAGGAGGAACTTCTGATGAAGAAGACCATTATGATGATTGTTACCGCTGCTGCTGCAGCGTTGGCTTTGAACGTTGTGGGGGGGCAGCAGGGTTTCTGCAGCAACGAAGCAGGACACGACTGCTAAAGTAACGTTGACTGCAGGTAAGAACTCAAATCATACGTATGGCATTATTTTGAAGTCTGCGCCAACTTACAAATTTGGTTCATTGGCACTTAAAGCTAGTGGTGATACTACTAAGACGGTTGCCGCTAAAACCGCTGTAACTGTTGAAAATCCTGGAATCGCTGCAACTTGGGCTGTTGGTGTCAAGATGGGTGCTTTCACTGGCTACACCGTTGAGGATGGCAATGAAGTAGCAAATGATGCGACGCTCACTGGTGCTACCTTGGACATTACTTCTACAGGTGTTACCAACACGACGACTACAGAAGATTCGCTGTTGCCAGTAGCAAAGTCGTTCACCTTAGCCGGAGATGGTCAGGGTGCAGCAAATGATGTATTGGTTGCAAGCAAGGCAGGCAGTGCATTCCAAGGCATTGGGACGACTAAAGAAACTACCTCAGCGACAATTACGGTTCCTGCTGGTAACGCTGCGGGTAACTACAAGGCTAACTTGACCTGGACACTTACTGCAGATCCTACGAGTGCTCTCGAAGTTACTCCTGAAGATGCAGCACAGTAACTCTTCAATTCAGTTGGCATACTCAAAGTCCACTGGTAAACTAAAGTAGAATAAGCGCATGGGGGCGTAAGCTGTCAGCAATTCTGGACTCGACTTCAGATGCGCGGGCCGGCGCCCTTTTTTATTGGCAAAGAGCGTGAAGCGGCCGCTAATTCAGTGAGATATGTGCCTAACGACTAGGCTTAGTGCTAGGTGCTTTACCGCCGCGCTGATGTCCACGTAATGATTGATAAAATTTCGGGGGAACCGTTAATGAAGAAACTAGTTACATCGATGCTCGCACTTGTTGCCGCATTACTTTTTATTCCCGGACACAAGGCGAATGCGGAGACGCTGCACTACAGCATTTCCGCCAATCTGCCGGAGAACCAGCTGAATACCAGCGCGTCCTACTTTGATTTGCTCGTGAAGCCCGGTAGCAGTCAGAACCTGAGCGTGGTGATTACCAATAGTGACACTAGGGCGCACAAGTACCGCGTATCAACGAACCGCTCCGAAACCAACACGAACGGGATTGTTGATTACAACAAGCACGGTAAAAAGCGGCCCAAGTCCTTAGCCCTGGACATTGAAGCGATGATGCCCAAGACGAGCAAGGTTACCGTGCCCGCCAAAAGCGCCCGGACCGTTTCACTCAAGCTAACCGTGCCGATGCAGCGCTTCAGCGGCGTATTGCTCGGCGGGATTCGCGTGGCGGAGCTCGATACAACAAGCGGCAATACAAGCAGCAAGGGCCTGACCCTGAAGAACAAGTTTGCCTACGTTCTGGGCCTGCAGCTGCGCGAAGACAAAGACGTTAGCGGCGTGAAACCTGACATGACGTTGAACAAGGTTGGCGCGACGCAGATCAACAACCGTAATTACATTTCCACCTATCTTGAGAACACCAAGCCAACCATCATGCGGGACGTCCGCGTGCGGGCAAAGGTTTACAAGGATGGTAGCTCAAGCGTGTTCGTCAAGAATGACAAGTCGGACATGATGATGGCGCCAAACTCGGTTTTTGCCTACCCAATTAACGCCAATGAATATCCGCTCAAGCCAGGTAATTACCGCGTGGTCGTTGACGCGTGGGCGGAAAACGCGAAGTACCACTGGCATTTTGCCAAGAGCTTTGTGATTTCCGCGGCGTTGGCTGATAACCTGAACAAGACCGCTGTTGATCAGAAGAAGCCGCAAATCAACTGGCTGCTCTACATCCTGATTGCGCTGGCCATTCTGATTTTCCTGATCCTGATTCTGATTATCATTCTGCTTCTGAAGCGGCGGAAGGATGATGACGAGCAGGGCCAGGCTAAGTAACAGTGGTGCATTATTGCTTGCTGGTTGCGCGGTAAGAAAAAATTATCAATTTATTTGTAAAACCCATTGCACATCCATAATTCTTGGAGTACGATAGGTTACGTAAATTAAGTTAAACATTGCTCACTCATATGTTAGTCCGTTAACGGCATTATGAGACGACCCGTGCGCATGCGAACTCCGCGATGCGTACGGGTTTCTTTACTTTAATAACTAAAATCCTTTCCCCCGAACCGGTTTTAGCTATTAAATTGGTTATGTAATCAAAACGTAATCAAGAACTTAATCGTCCGTATGATAAAAACGATAGATTGTTGTGTAACGCTCAAAAGAGTGGTTACATTTTAAAATTAAATAACAAGACTTGATGTCTAGACACGTTCTATTTGGCTTTTGCTAGGTGGATTGTGTCTATTTTTTATGTTATAAAGAAAACAGTTAATTGGGGAATAGTTTAGGAAATTGAATATCGCTTATTATCATAGACGGTTCGGGGGAAACGCATATGATCAACAAATCTTTACTGGGATTCTTTGTAATCGCAGCTGGTGCTGTCGTCGCTGCAGTTACGGGGAGTAACGTGCAGGAGACGCAGGCCGACACCACGACACAAGCGAGCGTTACGCTCACGATGCCCGCGGACAGCAAAATCGCCATCATTTCGATGCCAAACATCGACTTCGGCTCCACAGAAGTTTCGACTAGTGCAAAGAATGTTCAGGCAAAAAGCATCGATGCACCATTGTCAGTTGATAATCCTGGTTTTGCGACCGGGTGGGCAGTTGATGTGCAGGCCGGCGAATTTACTGACAGCAGTAAGAACGTTAATCTGCACGGTGCACAAATCAAGTTCACCGGCGCTAACGTTAAGCCACAAGTTGCAAGCAACGTGAGTGTTGCGCCTGTCGCACAAAGCGTCACCGTGGCTTCCGGTGCTGATGCACAGACACTGCTGAACGCGGACAAGGGGACCGGTGTTGGTGCGTTTGATGCCAACTTTGGCTCTGACAACGTTAGTCTCGACATTCCTTCTGGTAACGTCGAGGGGAGCTACTCCGCAAACCTGACGTGGACGCTGACGGATTCCGTGATGTAAAGATTTGGCAATAAGTGAATAATCACTGCACAGGTCAATAAGACAAGCAGTATGGATTACAGGAGGGTCAAGACGTAATTGTCTTGGCTTTTTTGTTGTCCCAGCCTTTTTGGAAGCGTTGACACGAATTGCCATGCACGTTAGTATTGCCGGTAGTTACGTAGGTCCACAAAACGTATTTATCTAGGAGGATGCTTATGACTTATGATGCAGCAGAAACGCGGTACGATACGATGCAGTACCGGCGTGTGGGGAAGAGCGGATTAAAATTGTCCGCGTTGTCACTGGGATTGTGGCACAACTTTGGTGACGTTGATCGGCTCGCCAACCAGCGGGCGATACTGCGGCGCGCGTTTGACTTAGGCATTACCTGTTTTGACATGGCCAATAACTACGGCCCCAGTGCCGGGTCTGCCGAGAGCAATTTTGGCACCATCTTCAAGGCTGACTTCAAACCGTACCGCGACGAATTGATTCTCACCTCGAAGGCTGGCTACACGATGTGGCCCGGACCGTACGGTGACTGGGGCTCACGCAAGAGCATCATCGCTAGTGCCAACCAGAGTCTCAAACGCACCGGACTTGAGTACTTCGACATCTTCTACACACACCGGCCAGACCCAGAAACGCCGGTTGAGGAGACCGCACTTGCTCTCGACCAACTGGTGCACCAGGGTAAGGCCCTGTACGTTGGCATTTCGAATTACTCACCGGCCCAAACGCACGCCATCACCGCCATCTTCAAGGACTTGAAGACGCCATACGTGGTCAGCCAAAACCGGTACAACATGTTTGACCGCACACCTGAAGAAAGTGGACTGTTTAAGACACTGGAAGAGGAAGGCCAGGGCGCGGTCGTCTTCAGTCCGCTGGCGCAGGGACTACTCACCGGTCGGTACCTGAATGGCATTCCTGAAGACTCACGGGCTAAGCGGAGTGATTCGAGTCACCTGTCAGTCGATCAGGTTGAGGCCAAGCTGGACAAGATTAAGGCCCTGAACGCAATTGCTGAAGGCCGCGGTCAGTCACTTGCAGATATGTCGCTAGCATGGGATCTGCGGCAAAAGCCGGTCGCGAGCGTCATCGTCGGGGTTAGTCGTGTTAGTCAGCTGGAGGACAACGTGAACGCCTTGAGTAAGCTCGACTTCACGGACGCAGACTTAGCCGCCATCGATAAGGTGCTGCGGGGATAAATACAAGAGTTAGCCCGGGTAAATACCGTCGTCACCGTCAATATTTGGTGCTGGCGGTGTTTTTTTGCCCCGGAATTAGTTACCGGCCTTAAGATGAGACTTCGGACCGAGTTTTTTTGCGCTGAGCACGGTACAATTAGGATATAGAAACTAGCGCGTAACTCGCGTCAAGGAGAGACTATTATGAAGAAAAATAATTCTACCTTCATCGGGGTGATTATTGCCGCAGTTGTCGTGATTATTGTCGGCGCCACCGGGATTGGCACGTACAACTCACTGGCAAAGGAAAATCAGACCGTTGAGGCGAAGTGGAGCCAGGTCGAAAACGTGATGCAGCGGCGGTATGACCTCATCCCTAACCTGGTTAATGCGGTTAAGGGCAGCATGAAGCAGGAACAAAAAGTCTTCACGGCTGTTGCTGATGCGCGCAAGGCGTACGGTAATGCTGATTCAACCAAGGCCAAGGCTAACGCTAACGCCAAACTGGACTCCAGTGTTGGCACGTTGATTAACGTTATCCGCGAAGATTACCCAGACCTCAAGAGTAACCAGCAGGTGCAGACGTTAATGACGCAGCTGGAAGGGTCCGAAAACCGCATTTCAGTTGAACGTAAACGGTACAACGAGGCGGTTGAGGATTACAACAAGGACGTCGTATCGTTCCCGAAGAACATTTTTGCCAACGCGATGGGCATGGGGCAGAAGGACTACTTCAAGGCTGATGCCAATGCAAGCAAGGCCCCAACCGTGGATCTTGACACCGACGACGGGAAGTAGGTGAGCGCATGCGCAAACTGCATGCTTTTGGACTCGCAGTTATTGCGGCGTTCCTCCTAATTATCGGGTTTGCGCCGGCGACCGTTCAGGCGGCATCTTTGCCAGCACGGCCGGACACCGATTACTATGACGCCATCAACCTGCTGGACGACACCACGCGGCAGCTAGTTGAGGATAAGAACCAGTATTATCAGTCAACTAAGCAAAAGCCCCAGGTGGTGCTCGCGGCCATTAAGTCAACTGGCGGGGACGACATCGATTCCTACGCCCCAGATTTGTTCAGCAAGTGGGGCATCGGGCAAAAGGGCAAGGAAAACGGGATTTTGATTCTCTTTGCCCGCAATGATGGTAACAACAATGTGCGGATTGAGGTTGGTTATGGCGCCGAAAGCTACATGACCGACGCGATATCCGGCCGGATTCTGCAAGATAACCTGAGTGACCTCAAGAGTAGTGACGACGCAAAGGTTAACGCCGGCTTGCGCAACGTCTTTAACTCGGTCACCACGATGGTGGACAAACACTACAAGTTCAAGGCCGACAGCAACACCATTTCCAATGCCAAGTACAACGAGTACCGCGGCCGGAGCCAATCTAGCAATGGTGGCAGTAGCCTAATTGGGCGAATCATGAAAGTTGTGATTGTGCTCATCGTGGTGCTTGTCATCCTCGGCGTCTTTAGCGGCGGTGGACGCGGCGGTCACGGTGGTGGCGGCAACGGCTGGCTGTGGTTCATTCTTGGTAGCCTCCTGAACTCTGGCGGCGGCCGGTACTACGGTGGCGGCTTCCACGACGATGACGATGACCACTTTGGCGGCGGCTTTGGTGGTGGTTTCGGCGGCGGTTCCGGCTTCGGTGGGGGCGGCGGCTTCGGCGGTGGTTCCTCCGGTGGCGGTGGCGCCAGCGTCTAACCAGCGGCGACGGATTGCTGGTTGACTCGTTAATGGTCGAGATCATTCCGCCAACAAGTTTTTCTTAGGAGTTTGCTCAATTGGAGCAGGCTCCTTTTTTAATGCGATGCGATTCAGCAATGTGCGGGTGCAGGGCTTGGCGCGGTCAAACTCCGGTTACCACTTAACGGAAATGTTTCATTGACACAACAAAGCATTGAATCCGGTTTCATGGAGGCGCTAGTGTAGTAAAATCACAGGTGATATCTATGAAGAGCGGGGTAAGGGCGATGATTGTAAGTAAAGGGCGTAACGTGATTGTTGCTGGATTAATGTTGGTTCTGCTGGCTGGCTGCTCCGTTAGCAAGAGCGATAAGAGCAGTTCAAGTAGCAGCCAAAAGAGCAGTAAGGTGGTAAAGTCCAGCAGTAAGGTGACACGAAGTAGCAGTAAGTCCGCCAGCAGTGCCGTGCAGGACGAACCCAAGACGCACGCAACGCTCAAGCTGACCTTTATGGGCGACAACACCCTGGGGACGGATCCGAAGTTCAACGCGTCAACCTCACTGCCAACGGTTTGGGCACAACACGGCAATGACCCGAGTTACTTTTTCCAGAACGTTGCCAGCTACTTTCGCAGTGATGATTTGACCGTGGCCAACTTGGAAACAACCTTGACGAATTCGAGTACCCAGAAGTTCAAGGGCACGGGCACCGTTTTCCACTTCAAGGGTAATCCCGGACTCGTGAAGGTGCTGACCGGTTCCAGCATCGAGGCCGTGACCGTCGCCAATAACCACATTTACGACTACGGGCAGCAGGGCTTTTCCGACACGATTGCCACGCTCAAGGCCGCGGGTGTCGGCTACACCGGCGAGGGTTACCAGTACGTGACCAAGATTAAGGGTGTGTTGGTTGGCATTCTGGGCTACCAGGGCTGGACCGCCACCAGCAGTGACCAGCACAAAATCAAAACGGACATCAAGAACCTCCGCAAGAAGGGGTGCCAAATTGTGATTCCGTATTTCCACTGGGGCATTGAACGCAGCCCGTACCCGAACGCCACCCAGACAACGCTGGCGCACACGGCAATTGATGCCGGCGCGGACATGGTGATTGGCTCGCACCCACACGTCATTGAATCCATGGAAAAATACAAGGGCAAGCTGATTGCTTACTCCATGAGCAATTTCTGCTTCGGCGGAAATAGCCACCCAAGTGACATGCGCTCCTTCATTCTCCAGGCGAACGTGACCGTTTCCGGGAGCAAGGTTAGCGCTGTTTCATTCCGCGCCATTCCGACCCGCATCTCGGCGACGGAGAGCTACAATAATTATCAACCAACGCCGTACACGGGTAGTAGCGCGGCGGCGGTGCTCAGTTACATGAACTCCCTGTCGCCAACGCTTCACGGCGCGATTAGGAGCCAGTTTACTGCCATTAAATAGAACAAGCGGTCAGCGCGCATGAGTGGAGTGCATTCGCGCAGGCCGCTTTTTCGTCTGGTGAAAAAGGCTCCATTGGGTATATGATGTAGGTGAAAATTAGTGGAGGTGGACGCGATGGAGTTCGATTATGCACACCAAAATGACTGGCCCCAGGTGGTGGGGCAGGCGCAGTCGCCGGTTGATCTAGAGATGGCAAATGCGCAGCCGGAGCGGTGGACGGGGTTGCACCCGGCGCTGCGCGGAACGGCCGCCCGGGCGACGAGGTATAACTTGCAGGTAACGGGTGGTGGGTTGACCGAAATCGGCGGACGCACCGCCAGCTTTGACCATCTGCATTTTCACTGCGGCGGCGAACACGCAACTAACGGCAAACGCGGCGTGATGGAAGCTCATTTTGTGCATCATTTCAGTGATGGGCAGGTTGTCGTCGTGGCGGTGCCGCTGATTATCGGTGCGCCTAGCCCGGTGCTGGGTGCCATCTTGGTGATGCCGGAAGAGCCAATCGATACGCCCATCGCGCTGAACGGCTTAATTCCAAATGGCGCGGACTGGTACCACTACCTGGGTTCGCTGACCACGCCACCGGTAATTGAGGGGGTCGCGTGGTACGTCTCCGCGCGGCCGCAAACCATTAGCGTGGAACAATTGGCCAGCTACCAGGCGCGTTTTCCGGAAGATAACCACCGGGAATTACAGCCGTTAAATGATCGGCCGGTATTGTTGCTACACCAATAGATACAATCGGGGCAGCGGCTTGAGGCTGACCGCGATGATTCAGGCAAACAAAAACGAGTCGGATTGCCCGGCTCGTTTTTTAGTGCAAATATTGTTACCGTTTTGCCCGGATAAAGGGGATGGTGATGACGAGGACGACGAGGCCCGCCACTGCGGCGATGATGTAGTAGCCGCTCATGTGGTTAACCACTTGGGCGAGATAGTCGGCAGCCACCAGCTGGAAGTCGCCGAACTTATCAATCTGGCTGGTAACCATCGGCAGGTTTTGGCCGAGCTGCAGCACGCCGAGCCCCAGCAGGCCGGCGAACATGCTGGCCCACCCGAGGTTGTGCAGGAACCGCGCGAACCCGGCGACAATTAAGAGCCAGATTGCACACAGCGCACCGATGACTACTAGCGGGATGGTCAGCGACTTCACGGCACTGCTTGCGTCCTGGTAGTAGGTGCGGGCCGCGGTCGTGCGCGTCGCGAGCTGGTTGTTGAAGTAGCTGTGCAACGTGTCGAGGACGGAGGTGGCAAGGGTTGCTGCGAGGGTGGCGCTCAGACCGCTGGTGCCGGTGCTAAACGCGTCCTTGACCGCGTTGTCCATGGCCGTAAAGTCAATCTGGTTGGTTGTGTTGGTGTAGACGTCGGCAACGGCGGTGGTCACGACCGATTTAGCGGTGGCCGTGCTGATTGCGCGGGACACAAGCGTGGTCGCACCGGGGATGTTCGTGAGGCTCCCGCCGACGTTTTTTTGTACCTGCGTGGTGATGCTGTTTAGATTATCGCCAGAGGTTAACGTCTTGGTTGTGAAGTCAGAACTCAGGATGGTTTGCTTAGCCCCGAAAATCCCAATTCCCATTGTGGCAACCAGGACGAGGAAGAAGGTGGCAAACCAGCGCTGCACCCGGTACTGCGGGCGTTTTTTGGAATACCCATAACTGGAACTAGTGGCACTTTTGCGGCGTGCATTGCGCCGACTCGTAACTTGCGGCATAGAAAGCCTCCTGGACTTTGGATTTATACTTTCATCTTAACGCATTTATTGGTGCGGCCGGGAAGGGTGCGCCTTAATTTTGGGAAAATTTACGGACGAAAATAACGAGATGTATGTTGTCCTAACGAATGTTTTCGACTAAAGTGGCATGAGGGTATTAAATACATAACGATTCGGTGCAGGATGGGGGTTAGCAAAATGAAATCATTAACGTCGGGAAGTCCCATGAAATTGGTAATCTGGTTCACGGTACCGCTGCTCATTGGTAACATGTTCCAGCAGCTGTACAGTTTCATGGATGCACTATTCGTGGGGCGGTTTATTGGCCTCAACGCGCTCGCGGCGGTTGGGGCCACCGGGAGTTTAACGTTTTTGGTCATTGGGTTTGCGCAGGGGGCCAGTTCCGGGCTCGCAATTCCAACGGCCCAGGCGTTTGGTGCGCGTGATGAAGCGGGGGTGCGGCGTAGTTTTGTCGCCAGCATCTGGATTGCCATTTTTGTTACCGTGGTCATCACCGCGCTGACTGCCGGGCTCACCATGCCCCTGTTGCAGGTGATGCAGACGCCGAGCAACATCATTGCGGATTCCGCCTCCTTCGTGCGCGTAATCTTCCTTGGGTTCGGCGCGTCCATGGCGTTTAACATGCTCAGTAACCAAATTCGTGCACTGGGTGACTCGCGGACGCCGCTGATTTTTTTGATTATTGCCTGCATCGTCAATATTGCGCTCGATTTTCTGTTTATTCTCGTGTTTAAGATGGGCGTGGCCGGTGCCGGGTGGGCAACGGTCACGGCGCAGGTGTTCTCGTCGCTTTGCTGTGTGTGGTACATCGGCAAGCGGATTCCGTACCTGCACCTGCGCAAACAGGACATGACCTTCGATTGGGCCGAAATCAAAAAGCAGCTGGGCATTAGTTTGCCCATGGGCTTTCAGATGTCCATCATTGCCATCGGGGCAGTTATCCTGCAGGTCATGCTCAACACGCTGGGCACCGATGCCGTTGCGGCGTACACCGCGGCGGGGCGGATTGACCAGCTGGCGACCATGCCCGCCGCCAGCTTTGGGGTGACCATGGCCACGTACGTCGCTCAGAACCTGGGGGCGCGGGAGTACGCGCGGATTCGCCAAGGGGTGCACCAGACCATGGCGCTGAACTGCGGGATTTCCGCGGTGCTGGGTGCGCTGATTATTCTCTTCAGTAAACAACTGATCGGTCTGTTTGTTGCTTCTGATCAAACGCACGTTATCAGCATGGCCCAGACTTACTTCCACTTTAACTCGAGCATGTACTGGTTCCTGGCCATTTTGTTTACGACCCGGTACACGCTCCAGGGCCTTGGCCAAACGGGCGTGCCAATGCTCGCCGGTTTGTTCGAGCTGATTATGCGTGTGATTGCCGGGATTGGCCTCGTGCCACTGCTTGGCTTTACCGGTGCCTCCATGGCCAACCCCTTGGCCTGGATTGGGTCCGTGGCGGTGCTGATTACGTCATACTTCCACACGATGAAGAAACTGAAGGCCAAGGAGCAACAACAAGAATTGGCGCGCGCCGGGGCGGCGGATGAGCCGAAATAATGAAGAAGCAGGAACTCGCGTAGTTCCTGTTTTTTGTGCTTGACCCTGACGTTACGTCAGCCCTTATCCTAATTAACGAGGTGATGACCATGCATTACAGCATTAGCGAATTTGCCGCACTAACCGGTGTGAGTGAGCGGACGCTGCGCTACTACCACGAGCGCGGACTGTTGCACCCCCACGTGGCGGCGAACGGCTACCGCGAGTTTACCAGCGGCGACGCGGATACGTTGCAACTAATTCGGTTTTACACGGCCGCGGGGTTCACGCTCACGGCTGTGGCGGATTTGCTGCGGCAGGATGCACCGGCGCGGGTGGCCGCCCTGCGCGAGCAGCGGTGCGCGCTGCAACGGCGGCAGGCAGAACTGACGGTGCTCATCGCCCAGGTGGACAGCACGATTGCCAATCAGGAGGAGCAGACAATGACGGATACGGAAAAATTTGCGGCGTTCAAACAGGACGCCCTGCGCAAGAATGACGAGCAGTACGGAGAAGAGGTTGCGGCTAGGTGGGGTGCGGTCGCAAAACAGGAGGGCGACACGCACTTTGCCAATCTGGATGCAGCCACGTTTGCACGGAGCCAGGAGGTCGAAGGGCAGCTAGCTGCGGCGTTGCGCGCGGCCCTTTCGAACGAAGCGGATCCAGCCAGTGCGGCAGGCCAGGAAGTGTATGCGTTGCACCGGGAGTGGCTGACCATCATGTGGCCCCACTACACGGCGGCCATGCACCGCGGGCTTGCGGACATGTACGCCGCCGACAGCAGGTTTACCGACTATTACGACAAGCTGGCGGGCGTCGGCGCCGGTCAGTGGCTCATTGCGGCGGTGCGCAATTTTGCGCGATAGGTTTTGGCATTTGCGTTAATCTGGTAAAAGACGGTGCGGCAAATTTTGACCGGCCGTTTTTTGTTTGGGCACGCGGCGGCTAATCGCGAATTTTGCCACCGCCGAATTGACAGAGTAATTAATGCGTAACAGACGCTGGCGGCGGGTCCTGATATACTGTTGGTAGTACTTTATCCTAAAAGCCACCACAATATACACTCGGAGGTAATCATGCTCGAACAATCATACTTGGATTTAGCCCGCACCATTTTGGACACTGGCCACTACAAGGGTGACCGCACCGGCACCGGCACGTACAGTATCTTTGGTTACCAAATGCGCTTTGACCTGAGCGAAGGTTTCCCCATTTTGACGACCAAGAAGGTACCGTTCGGGCTCATCAAGAGTGAACTGCTGTGGTTCTTGCGCGGTGACACCAACATCCGGTTCTTGCTCCAGCACAAGAACCACATTTGGGACGAGTGGGCGTTTAAAAAGTGGATTGAATCAAGTGAGTACACCGGCCCCGACATGACCGACTTCGGACGCCGCAGCCTGGTGGATCAGCAGTTCGCCAAGGATTACCAGGAGCAGAAGGCCATTTTTGACGACCGCATCCTAAACGACGATGACTTTGCGGCCAAGTACGGCGACCTCGGGCTGGTTTACGGCAGTCAGTGGCGCGCTTGGCGGACAAGTAACGGTAGCACGATTGACCAGCTGGGTAATGTCATTGAAGAAATCAAACGTAATCCGAACTCACGCCGGCTGATTGTCTCTGCGTGGAATCCCGAGGACGTGCCAACCATGGCCTTGCCGCCGTGCCACACGATGTTCCAGTTCTACGTGAACGACGGCAAACTGTCGCTACAACTGTACCAGCGGTCGGGGGATGTATTCCTCGGCGTACCGTTCAACATTGCCAGCTACGCACTGTTGCTGTCGATGGTGGCGCAGGTCACGGGGTTGCAGGTGGGCGAATTCATCCACACGCTGGGGGATGCGCACATCTACAGCAACCACCTGGAGCAGGTCAAAGAGCAGCTCGGGCGCACCCCGCACGCGGCACCAAAATTGTGGCTCAATCCCGACAAGCACGACCTAATGGACTTTGAGATGAAGGACATCAAGCTGATTGATTACACGAGCGAACCGGCAATTAAGGCGCCAGTTGCCGTCTGATTACTCCGGTGTCGATGCCAACTGCTGTGGACAAACATTTGTGGAGGAAACACATGATTGCCTATATTTGGGCGCAAGACGTGAACGGGATTATCGGCAATAACGGCACCTTGCCCTGGCGGCTGCCCGATGACCTGCAGTATTTCAAGCAACAGACCCTTGGCCAAATTGTGGTCATGGGGCGCAAGACCTTCACCGGCATGGGTAGTCGGCCGCTTCCCCGACGCACCAACGTGGTGCTCACGCGGCAAGATGACTTTACCGCCGGCGACCACGTGACGGTGTTGCACGATAAAGCTGGTGTGCTGGCGTTTGCCGAGGAGCGCCCGGACCAGGACCTGATGATTATCGGTGGTGCGGAGATTTTTCGCCTGTTTGCTGACGTGGTGGATACGCTTTACGTGACGCGGATTGCCGGTGCGTTCAGCGGCGACACCAGGATGCCCGCACTGCCTTGGCCGCAGTTCGACCAAATCAGCGCGCACACGGTGGTCAACGTTGATCTCGCACTGACGCACACGTTTGAGGTATGGACCAAAAATTTGTAAGAACAAATCTAGAATAATCTGTTGCGTTTTTGCGTAATGGTTATTTATTTAATTGTTGCCGTGCCTGCAACGTAGGCTGGTGTACGTTAACAACGTCGTGGCGATGCCCAAGGGTATCGCCGCGGCGTTTTTTGTATAGCTCTAAACTAGTGATAAAATTACAGTAGGATTAGGGGATTGGTGAGTGGCCAGTGCATAAAAGAACATTTAGCACTCTGAAAATTTGCGGATTTGTCGTTATTATTTTCTTCGTGTACATATTATTCAAACAACTGAACGATTTGACGGGTTACGCCGCGGACGATTACCTGTATCACTTCTTTTTCCAAGGAGAGATGTCCGCTAAGCACGTGCGGAACATCAACAACCTGCTGGACTTGGTGCAGTCAATTCAGAACCACACCCGCATCAATAACGGGCGCTTCGTTGCGCACATCGGCGTGCAGATTTTCATGCAGCTGCCGAAAGCGGTGTTCAACGTGGCCAACTCAGTCGTATTTGTGTTGGTTGGGCTGTTAATTGACCTGCACGTGTTTGGCCACTTGCGGCGCCTGCGCGTGGGTTACCTCGCGCTCACCTACGCGCTGATGTGGCTGTTCTTGCCGGATTACGGGAGCTCAATCCTGTGGCTGTCCGGCGGCTTTAACTACCTCTGGATGGTGCTGATTTATCTGACGTTCCTGCTGCCGTACCGGTTTAACTACCATGCGCGGCATCCGCGTCTCATGTTTGCAGGCATGATTGTGCTCGGTTTTCTGACCGGGGCAACCAACGAGAACGTGGCGCCGGTAACGTTGTTTGTGGCGTTTGCCTTCACTCTGTTTGATTGGCATGATGGTCAGCTTGCCTGGAAGTGGGCCGGCGGGCTTGCTGGCGTGGAGGGCTTTTTGATCCTCGTGCGGTCCGGGATGAACCAAATTGCTAAACGCGGGGATAATCAGTTTGCCGTGGGTGAAATTGTGCGGCAGGCCGGGAAGTATTCGGGCACCATCTTGTTGGTGTTCTGGCTACTCGCGGTGTACCTGTTTATCCAGCACCACCGCAATGGCCACGTGTTTAGCTGGCACATGCAACGCACCTACCTCACTGGGATTTTGTGTACGGTCGGCGGCATGCTCGGCATCGTCGCCCTCGTGGTCTCACCGGAAATTGTCAGCCGGAATTTCTTTGGCCCCAACATTTACTTCATCCTCGGGCTGCTCTGTTTACTCGCCGACCACGCTGAGCTGCGGGCGGGGTCCTGGCTGGCGCGGTTGTTGCCGTTCCTCGCCGCGCTTGGCATCGGTTTTATGACCATTCCCAGCTACGACGCGGCGGTGCGGTCCAATTACGCGTCTTACCGTTATTGGCTCACGGGTGACACGATTGCGCGGCGGGATGCAGCACGCGGCATCATGAATGTTTCGGTGCCGGGGATGCCACCAGCGGTCAACAACCACAACGTATATCTAACGCAAACGTACGTTGCAAATGGTGATCCGCAGAAACAGTGGTTCAACGTGTGGATGGCTAAATATTACGGGGTTAAGACCGTCAGCATCGACAACTCCATCAGGCCGGTGCGCGTCCCCATCAACAAACGCGGCATCACCTGGCGCACCTACCAGGCGTTGAACCACCTCTACGCCGCAGTTACTGGCCAGTTGCAGGGACACGCGGTGCACGCCGCGACCGCTATGCGCACGGCATACTTGCAGTACGTTGATCCAAGTGGCCGGCAGGTAGGTACTGAACCCATCAGCGGCAACGTGGGCACCACCTTTGACATCAGTCACGCGTCCGTTTCTGGCTACTCCACACTGCCCGGCAACCCGCAGCGTTACCGGTTTACGGCAGCGAAGCGCCAGACGGTCACCATTTTCGTCCGGCCACAAGCCGCAATGCACATGGCGACGCTGCGTTACACTGTCCGCAAAACTGGTCGGGTCGTGGGCACCGAGCGCATCAGCGGCCAGGCGGGGCACGCCTTTGATATCAGTCACGCCGCCGTCCGCGGGTACGCCACCGAAGCCAGCAATCCGGATACGTACCGATTCACGAGCGCGCGGGTGCAGGACGTCACCATTTGGGTGCGGCCGGCGCAGCAGGGGGTCATGCTGTCTTACCGCGACGGGCACACCCAAGTTGGACAGCAGTATTTCAAGGCCCGCACCGGTTCTGTGGTGCGGGTCGTGGCGCCAGTCGGCTATAAGCTGGCAAGCGGTGAACGTTCGCACTACACGGTGCCGGCCCGGGGATTGGGCACCGTGAATGTGCAGGTTGTGCGCAAACCGCTTGTGCAGCAGCTGTTCAGTAGCGCGGCGCTGCGGTGGGTCCTCGCGATTGCTGCGGTCTTCATTATTTGGGACCAGTGGGTGGCGGCGCGCCAAGAACGCCGCGCATGACACGTTTTAAGTTAACGATTAACTATTGGGGAAAATAGCGACGGTTAGGTTTGCTGTCAGGGGGATTACATGCTGATTCTATTGACGAGACGGTTATTCATAGCGGCACTGGTATTACTCGCGGTGTTTGCGATAACCATTGTGGTTTATTATTATCACTCACGCATTCGGACCAAAAATTACCTAGCGAAGACCCAGGCGGAGCTGCGTTACTTCATTCAGCGGCAGGTCGACGAAAATGGGCAGACCACCGGCTACGAATGTTTGCTGCGGGAAAAGAACGCGGAAGGCAAGTGGGTGTTGCCCCACCACCTTGCGACCCTGCCTTTGCAGCGGGTGGTGGGCCTGCTCACGGAAACTTTTGACTCATTGCCCACAGGTGATTCGGCGCTGCGGCTGTCCATCAACCTTGAGTATGAGCAGATTATCAGCCCGGAATTCGATTACTTTGTGCGCTGGGCAATTTCCCGCATCACGCCGCTGCTCCTGACGGTGGAGCTGACCGTGGACAGTGACCGGCGCTACTGGCAGCGGCCGACGTTCTTGCGGCACATCCGGCAGGCGCGGACTTACGGGATGCACTTTGCCGTCGACAACGTAGGCGCGGATAACTCCGCCCTCAGCAGCATTCAGTGGATGTTGCCTGTGGTGGACGTGCTTAAGTGTCAGATGCGCAGTTTCCGCAAGCTCGACGGTAAGTGGCTGGACCTCAACCTGCAGTTTTGGCGCGAGTTTGCCCTTGAACGCCACATCGAGCTGGTACTCCTGGGGATCGAAAACGAGCAGGATGCGGCACTGGCCAAACAATTGGACATTGATCTGCGGCAGGGCTACCTGTTTGGCCACCCAGAAAACGTCGACCAGCCGGCGGTTGCGGAGCCCAAAGCTAATCTCGAGCATAACGGGGATGCTGAAGTGACCCCCGGCAAGCCCACCGCCCACCAGCAGCTCTACACGGATGATTATTTTGCCAAGGGTCACTGGCTACTCAAAATTTGGCAGACGCTCGTGGCGCTATGCGGCTGGGTGTGCGTTCTCGTGCCCGTTTACATCACGGTGCGCAGCTTCATGGGCGTGCAGTTTGGTGTGTTCAAGCCGCTGTGGACGTACACCGAGGGCATCATCGAGATTAAGTTCCTGCTCGTGGTCATCCTGTTCATGGCCGTGTGCGCAATGATTTTCTCCGTCTCGATGTCGATCATTCAAAATCGTAAGCGTGACCGGCTGGTGGAGCAGTGGCCGACGTTCAACCCGATTGACCAACAAAAGCGGGCGGCCGAACTCGAAGCGTTTATGGAAAAACGGTTCGGCGATGACGAGTTCCGGCACCACGTGCGGACGTACCAGGTGCAGTCGGAGCAGAACCTGGACACCGACGCGATTCACAAGCTGTTCGGCGAGAATGACATCAACCAGGAGTGAAGGGGGGGCAGCACCATGATTAACCAAATATTTTACGGTTCACCGCTACAAACGACGGTTGCCATCATGTTGCTGGTGCTCTGCCTGTACCCCGTCGCCGGCGCGTTTCTGTGGTTCTTCGGGGCGCTGAGTTATCGCTGGCTGCGCAACACGCGCGAGGATGATAACTGGCAGCAGTTGCCGCCAAGTAAGCAGCCACTGGTCACCATCATGATTCCGGCGCACAACGAGGAGGTCATGATTGAATCGACCATCACCTATCTGTTTGACGAGCTCAACTACGATAACTACGAGGTTCTCGTGATGAATGACGGCTCGACCGACGACACCGGCAAAATTGTGGCGCAGCTGCAGGAGAAATATCCACGGCTACGAACCGTGGAAATCCTTAAGAACAAGGGCAAGGCGCACGCGTTTAACATTGGGATGTACTTCGCCCGCGGGGAGTACATTCTCAGTAATGATGCGGACACAATTCCTGAGCCCGACGCCATCATGAAGTACATGAATTATTTCATCCACGACCGCGACATGAATACGAGTGCCGTGACGGCCAACATGGACGTGCAGAACCGGACCAAACTACTGGGTAAGTCCCAAACCGTTGAGTTTTCCAGCATCGTCGGTGTCATCAAGCGTAGTCAGGCCGCCGTCAACGACTCGATGTACGCGTACAGTGGCGCGAACACGATGTACCGCAAGTCGTTTTTGATTGACGTCGGTGGCTTCCGGCAGAACCGGGCGACTGAGGACATCAGTATCGCTTGGGACCACCAGATGATTGGCGCGGTGCCGCGCTTTGCGCCGAACATCATCTTCCACATGAACGTGCCGGAAACCCTGGGCGATTTGTACAAGCAACGCAAACGTTGGGCCCAGGGCGGGACTGAGGTGTGGCTCACCAACTTCAAAAAGTTCTTCCTGCACCCAATCAAGCACCGCTACCAGATGTCGATGTTCGTGGACTCCACGTTGTCGATTATTTGGTCCTTCTTCTTCATCATCTCGACCGTGCTGTTTGTGTCCTCAATGATTTGGTTTATCGCCAGTGGTAACTGGGAACGGATTTACCATGGCATCATGATGTCGCTGATTTTCGTGACGTTCGAGATGTTTGCCGGCACGCTGCAATTGCTCGCCGCGCTGATTCTCGATCACCGCGGCGCGAAGCTGAAGTACCTACTGTTCGCGCCGCTCTACATGCTGTTTTTCTGGATGGTCAATCCCATCACCATTGCAACCACCTTTATCCCCGCCTGCAAGACCATCATGGGCTTCGGGTCCGGGACCTGGACCTCACCAAAGCGCCAGGCAATGAAGGCGGAGCACCACTAATCTATTGCATTTAAGGCAGCGTGCCCCGCTGCCTTTTTTGGTGGGCAGGGATGCTGCCGCGGTAGGGTGGCATTTGCCCCGGCAACAAACAGCATCACCGGAGTGGCATCATTTGCAATGAACAATTTTAGCCAAGTACTATTTTCAAAAAAGTAATTGTGCTAATATAGTGGCATACAAACAGAAGAAGGGTCGTGTCGCAGTGGAACCGGAATTGACGAAGGATATGGTGCGGGGGTATCTCAGCGCCATCGTCTTGAACGTACTCAGTCAGGGCGCCAGCTATGGCTATCAGGTCACAAAGGACATCAACGCACTCAGTGGTGGCGCGTACGTCATCAATGAGGCGACGCTTTACACCGTGTTCAAGCGGTTAGAAAAAGCGGGCAGCATCACCGGGTTTTGGGGCGATGAAAGCCAGGGTGGCCGGCGCAAATATTATCAAATCACGGACGCTGGTCAGCAGCAATTAATACAGGAACGAGCAACGTGGAAGCTCGCCAAGACAACTTTGGAGGCGTTGATTAATGGCAACAACTAAAGAACTTGAACAAAAAATCGGAACACGGTTGGACCCGCTATTCACGGCGCACCCACAAGAATCAGCGTTAACCGAGCTGCGCGCCGAGGTCACCAGCAATCTGGTCGCCGCGGCGATTGACAAGATTGCTGCCGGGGCAACGGCAGATGCCGCCGTCGATGAGGCAATTGCGGAGTTCGGCGACATCGCTGAGCTGATTAATGAGCTATTGGATGAAGATGGTGCTAATGATGCGACCGGGGTAACGGCTGCAGCGCCGGTGATGGCGACCAAAGAAGCGGACTCCGGCCAGGCTAAGGACGCATCTGAACGCAGTGATAACCACAGCGTTTTTCAAGCGGACGCAAGCACGGCTACGGGAAGCAGTACTACCCAGATGGACGTGACTGAAGGAGACAGTGCGGCGCAGGACGGGGATTTGGTTGCGCATGGCGGCAGCGGCGAGCTGACGCAAAAGAAGCAGGCAGACAATTTTCTCACGCACGAAATGCCGGGCATCAGCGAAATCCAGGTTGATTACACGCACGATGACATTCAGCTGGTACCAATCGACGGCAGCCAGCTGCAGGTGCGCGAATACTTCAAGAATTTCAAGCCGGAATACGCCGGGAAGATTACGAGTGATGGCGGCATCATCCACGTCGTCCACGGCTTTCGGCCCCACGTTGCACTCCAGATGAACATCGGTGGCATCAAGATTGGTTTCTGGAGTCGCATTGTTGTCGGCATTCCAAGTGATTTCAAGGGCAAACTACTCGTGAAGAACAGCGACGGTGTGGTGCGGGCGCTCAACCTGCGGAATCTGGCCGGGATGAACATCTCGGTGCACGATGGAAATGTGGATTTGAACTACCTCGCACTGGATCAATTGGCCGTTACGACCGATGATGGGGACCTGTCGCTTCAGAGCAGTCAGTTGGGCGAGGTGCTGCTGGCGAGTCACGATGGTAATTTACTGATTGGCAAATCCGCCATCGACACACTTGCGGCACGCTCCGACGACGGCGACATTGAGGCAAGCAAACTGAACGTTCGCGGCAACGTGCAGCTGGTTACGCGTGACGGGAATGCAAAGGTGAACGCGGTTCGCGGCGAGAATCTGCAAATTTCCACTGACGATGGTGACGTGCACGTTCAGGAACTGGTTGCTGACCAGATTTCCGTTAAGTCCAATGACGGCAACATTATTGCCGACGACCTGCGCGGCAATGCCGAGTTGCACACTGACGATGGGGATGTGCGCGCCAGCTTTGCGGTCGTTACTGGCGATATCGACGTTACTAGTGGTGAGGGTGACGTGAAAATCAGCCTGCCACGGACTACTGATTACAATTTCGACCTGCATACTGGCGACGGTGACATCCGCCAAGATGAAGCCGCGGTCGAATTCACCAAGCACGGCAAGCACCGTCGTCGCGGGCAAAAGGGCACAACGCCCGAGTTCACGGTCAGCGTGGATACAGATGACGGCGACATTACGGTGAAGTAGAGTTCAGACTACGATCACTCACGCTGTCCGGCAGCGTCAGCTTGGTTGCTGAGGTAGACCAGTGGGGGGCTCCGCGTTGCGGGGTTTGGCCTCCGGGTCCGGGCTGGGCCTCTGGTGTGCTTCGCCGTGGTCGCTGTGGCGGTCGTCTGGAGCCGGAAAAGCGCCGTCTCCAGACTAAAAATTTAGCTTTGCATCGTCGCGCCGAGACCTAATTCGTACGATGCTCAGCATGTAATCGCATGTTCTAACTCGTACCCAAATTCCCCATGCTCCTCACGCAAATCTAAATTTTTCCCTCAGTAAAACCTGAGATGCCTGGCAAAACCCGCCAGTCATCCCAGGTTTTACTGTTGCCACAGCTGGGCGGCACACCCGAGACCCAGCCCGGACCCTCCGGCCAAACCCCACAACGCTCCGCTAGATAAGTAGTCAGCAGTCTGTCATTTCCGGGAAACGAACAACGTGAGCTAGGTGCTCGAGAATGTAAGAATTAGGGGTGATATATCAAAAGCCTCGGTAAGACTTTCTATTAACCACGATGTAGCGACTGGGCGGGGACGGTGTGCGTGTAGTGCGGCTGGGATTTTCCTGTGAAAGCTATGGTGAGAGAAGACCGGTGCGGTTTTTGCACCGGGCTTCTCCACACCATAGCCGGCAAAAATTAAGACCCGCCAGGAGAACAAGATTTCCCAGCGAATCTTAACAACACGTATTAGTCACGTAACCCAAAGAAGCAGATGCGAGGCTGAATTTTTAGGTTGAAGACCCCGATTTTGGGGCTTCAACCGGCCGCACGGAAAATCCCAGCCGCACGGAACGCGCACCGGCCCCGCCCAGTCGCGGCCCCTATACCACTAGTAACTCATACTACCAAAACGACTCACGCTGCCGGACAGCGTAAATATTGGATTTCATGGGGATGAGTGCGTGGTAAGATGAAGGTAGATGTTTTAACGTTTTATCAGTACTGTTTCGGGCCTGGCAACGAGGAACATTTCGCGTGGAATGTTTACTTGCCTCGCCGTCGTTAACTATTAGCCAGAGCCGCCTGAACGCAAGCGGCGCCAGCAATAGCCCAGGAGGAGCCATGGAACACGGACTTGTGGTGATTGCCAGTCAAGGGGTTACTTTTTCCATTACTAATTTGAATAATTTAACCACGATTGAGCGGGGGACGTACCCCGTGCCCGTTGGGGAAGAAATTTTTAGTGGCCACGTTTTGTCGCCCGCGACCACGGCCGCACTGCAGACCGCGCTGCTTGCCGTGCGCCAATTGTTTGCGGACTACGGTGTGACGGAGTACGAAGTTTACGCCGGGCAGTCGTTCTTCGAGGGTGATAACGCCGAATTCGTGCGCGATCAGCTGTTTAACCGGACGGGAATGTGGGTGCACCGACTGGCGATTCCGGAAGAGGCGTACCACCGAACCAGTGCCGTTCGTCAACATTTTCCCCACTTCGACCAGATGATTCAGGATGGGACCGTGCTGGTTGATATTGGTGGCGGGACCGTTGAACTCATTGCCTTTAGTAACGGCACGTTCAGCTTTGCCCGCAACCTGAACCTCGGGCCGCTGCGGGTGTTCGAGGTGATGAAGGACGTTCAGCGCAGCGAGCCTAATTACGTGGAAGTCCTGCGCGATTATATTGACAGCCGGCTGCTTGACTTCATGCGCCTGCTGCCGCAAAAGCACGACTACCAAAACATGATTCTGACCGGTAGTGGTATGCGCCTGCTCGGCAACATGTGGCCCAAAAACGATGATGGTCGGATTGAGCGTCACCACTTCCGCAAGCTCTACCACGAATTGACGCGGGCAAGTGATCAGTACATCGCCAGCACCTACGACATTGCGGGAGCCCAGGTGAGTCAGGTTTTGCCGACGATTTTACTTGTGCACCAGCTAGTTCAGCGGCTTGATGCCAACGCGATTTGGCGCAGCGACCTGCGTCTAATTGACGGGCTGGAGGTGAACGCGGCGGTGAACGCCGATTCGCGGGCCGTTCGCTTTGACCCAACCGAGTCCATTCGCGCCAGCGCGCTCACGCTGTCCAATTGGTACCACGTGGACCAGCTGCACCGCGACACCACCGTGAAGTTTGCGCTGCAGCTGTTTGACCGGCTCCGCAAGCTACATGGGTTAGGTAAACGTGAGCGGCTCCTGCTTGAGACCGCGGCGCTGATTACGGATATTGGCAGCTACATTGACACCCACGATCACGCCGAGAGCTCGGATTACATCATCCGCAGTTCCGATATCATGGGGCTGAGCGAACGCGAACAGGAGATTGTGGCGACGATTGCACGTTATCACACCAGTGCCACGCCGCAGCTAGATATGTCCGCGCTCAAGACTTTTTCCGGGGCCGAGCGACTGGTTGTCGCGAAATTGTCGGCCCTGCTGCGAGTGGCGGATTCACTGGATACGAGTCGTAAACAAAAAATTGATTTGATTAGTGTGTCGACCAAGAATGGCCGCGTGACCATCACGGCCAGCAGCCGGGAAAACTTGGAGCTCGAAAAGTGGACACTCGCGCAAAAGGGTCATTTCTTTGAAGCCGTCTTTGGGATGCCAATACGTTTGAAATGGAGGAGTCGTCAGTATGACTAAGAGTGCATTTGCCGACCACAAATTCTATACGAACCGTGAACTTAGCTGGATTGCGTTCAACGACCGGGTGCTCGATGAGGCCCGCGACAAGGCGAACCCCCTGCTGGAGCGGGTGTCGTTTCTCGCCATCAGTCAGAGCAACCTGGACGAGTTTTTCAACGTGCGGGTGGCATCGCTGCGGAAAATGGTGTCAGTTGGCTACGATAAACCCGACGCCGCCGGGATGACGGCAACACAGCAGCTTGATGCCGTCAGCAAGGATGTGCACAAGATGGTGGACAAGCAGTACAGCACGCTATCGCGGTCGCTGCTGCCGGCGCTGGCCAAAATTGGCATCAACGTGCACCAGCCGCGTGAACTTAAGGGGGAGCAGCTGGACTTCGTTGATGATTATTTTCACCAGGAGCTCTACCCCATTCTGACGCCACTTGCCGTTGACGTTAGCCGGCCGTTCCCGTTCATCGCCGACCACACCATGAACCTCGCGCTGCGGCTTGAACGGCCAAGTGATAAGGACGACAAACGCAACTTTGCGACCGTTCAGATTCCGGATTCGATGCCGCGGGTGATTCGGCTGCCGGGCAGTGGCGATGATTTCGTCCTGCTTGAAGACGTCGTGCGCCAGTATGCTTTCGAACTGTTCGTCGGCTCCAAGATTCGTGAATCCGCCATGTTCCGGGTCACACGCGACATGGGTCTTGATGTCGATGAAGAAGACGCTTCTGACCTGATGAAGGAAATTCAGCAGCAGCTCAAAAAGCGTGAACGTGGGCGCGTCATGCGCCTCGAGATTGAGGGCGACATGAGCAAGTCCATGGAGCGGTATCTGGTCAAGCAGATGGCCATCGACGCCCGTGACGTGTACGCCATCAACGGGCCAATTGACCTGCAATTCTTGAACTCGCTCGTCAAAAACGTGGGGCCACGGCCGGACGCGGTGTTCCCACCGGCAGTGCCGTACCTGGCGCCGATCTTCAGCGACCAGTCCATTTTCCGGACGATTCGCAACGGGGACGTCTTTTTGCACCACCCATACGACAGCTTCACGCCGGTGGTTGAGTTCATTCACCAGGCGGCGGTTGATCCAAAGGTGCTCGCCGTGAAGATGACGCTGTACCGTGTTTCCAGCAAGTCGCCAATCATCAAGTACCTGAAGCAGGCGGCCGACAACGGCAAGCAGGTCACCGTGCTGGTCGAGCTCAAGGCACGGTTCGATGAAGAAAACAACGTGCACTGGGCTAAGGAACTGGAACGCGCTGGCTGTCACGTAATCTACGGACTGGTTGGCCTGAAGACGCACTGCAAACTGGCTCTCGTTGTTCGGCGCGAAGAAGATGGCTTGCGCCGGTACATGCACATGGCTACCGGGAACTACAACGACGTCACCGCGCGGATATACACCGATATGGGTCTCTTCACCTGCAACCCCGAAATCGGGGCCGACGCCAGCAACATTTTCAACATGCTCTCCGGCTTCTCGGAGCCACCATATTTCCACAAGCTGGTGATTTCGCCCGATGGGATTCGCGACTTCTTGTCCGAACGAATTGACGACGAAATTAAGGCGGCCAAGGCGGGGCGTAAAGCCGAGATTCACATGAAGATGAACTCGTTGTCCGACCCGCACATGATTCGCAAGCTCTACGCAGCTGGTGCTGCCGGCGTCCACGTGCACTTACTGATTCGCGGGATTTGCGACCTCAAAGTGGGCCTGCCGCACATTTCCGAGAACATCGAGGTGCACTCAATTGTTGGCCGCTACCTTGAACACTCACGGATTTACGCGTTCTACGCTGACGGGGAAAAACAGACGTACCTGTCGTCTGCGGACCTAATGACCCGTAACCTGTCGCGGCGGGTGGAAATTCTGTTCCCAATTCTGCAGGACAACATCCGGGCACAGGTCAACAATATCTTTGACCTGATGTGGGAAGACAACGCCAAGACGCGGGTCCTGCAGCCAGACGCGACCTGGGAACGAATCGACCGGCGTGGCCGCACGCCATTTAACGTGCAGGAATACTTCGTGGCGAACGCGGCGGCGATGTCCGCTGAGTTGCTCGGTCCAGAAACCGAAGATGTGCAAAAAACACCAGGGGGTCCACGGCATTTCGTGCCTCTGCGTGCACCTGAAGAAGATTAACAACAAGGAGTGCAGGAAGTCGCCAGACCGATTTCTTTGCGCTCCTTATTTTTACGGTTCATAATGACAATGAATTGTTTCATGAATGGCGACCATTAAAGTCGTCGAGTGTAATCGGAAAATTTATTCGGGGGTCAGTCGTGTTGGGCTGATTATTTAGCCCCGGGTCCCTGGAGGTATGATATGAGTCACTTTGCGGTGTTTGATCTAGGCAGTAACTCTGCGCGCATGTCGGCGTGGCGGATTGAAGAGGGCGAACCAACGCCAATTCTGAAGATGAAGGAAATGGTCCGGCTCTCTGAAGGCATGGGCGATGAGCGCATCTTGAAGGAAGACGCAATTGACCGGACGATTGCGGCGCTAAAAAAATTCAAGGAGGCGCTGACTGAATTCGAGGATGTGACCGTGGCGGCGTACGCCACTGCCGCAACCCGGCAGGCGCGCAACCAGAAGATTTTTCTGAAGCGTGTGCGGGAAGAAGTTGGCATTGAGCTGCAGGTGATTCCGGGCACGAAGGAAGCAGAACTCGACTACATGGGTGTAATCAACACGCTGCCCGTGCAAAACGCGCTGATTATGGACACTGGTGGTGCGTCCACGGAGCTAATCCTCGTGCAGAACCGCAAGATGCAAAACCTCATCAGCATTCCCTTTGGTTCGGTGAACCTGACGGAGCGTTACCTGCACCACGACCCAATCACCGCCAGCGAATTATTCAACCTGATGGCGGCGGTGAATCGGACCTTCAACGGTATCTGGTGGTTGCGCAAGGCCCAGAACCTGCCCCTCATCGCGCTGGGCGGCTCCAACCGTACGCTGGCCAAGATTGAGCGGCGCAAGGAAAAATTCCGCGACTTCGAGGCCGTTCACGGTTTCCGGATGTACACACCGGAGATGAACAAAATATTCAACGAGATCCTCGACGCGAACTTGGAGCAGCGCAAGGCCATTCCGGGGCTGTCCAAGGAGCGTGCGGACATCATCGTCGGCGGGTTAATTCCCGTGGTCACGATGATGCGGTACCTAGATTCAGACCGGCTAATTTTCTCCCAGAACGGTTTGCGCGAGGGTGCCCTGTACGAACACCTGCAGGGAGTCCAGAAGGTAATCGGCGGCGTTACGGAAGTGGCACCGGAAAAATAGTGTGGCAGGTTGCTTGTGCTTTTTGGTACAAGTGGGTAGCTGCTGACAATGATAATATCCCTACGTCAATTCACGGTTTACCCGCAAAGTGACACAGGGGTATTTTTTATTTTACGGAAGCTACCTTCGATTATTATGATAAAAGAATCAGGTTACAGTGATGGGCTTGTTGGATTTTTTGCGGAGCTTAGTAGTTTTTGACTATGCGCTTAAAACGCTCTGAATACTATTACAATTTCATGTTCGAGCTACTTGTTTGGTGTGAGTAAAAGGCGGCGGCCACACGTTGATTTTTTTCAGGGCCGCATAACTGAGGAGATAGTTGCATAAATGCTACTTTTGGGCCTATAAATTATTTTATCTGCGCTGAATCCATATTAAGTAACGCTTACATACATGCAAAAACAATTTCACTTTTATTGAAAAGGTATGCACTAACTGGAATAATATATCTGAGGGGAAAAATATGAGTGCTAATGATGACAAGCAATTGGGTGCATACTTTCACAAAGTGCGCAAGGAACGTCACATAAGTCCGGATGCGGTATCTGCGGGGTACCGGTCAACTTTGTGGCGCTTTGAAAAGGGTGATAACAGCCTCAGCAATGAGCGGCTATACCGGGTCATGGAAAAGATGGGACTCAGTATGGTGGATTTGCGTGCGCACTTTAAGCAATTCCAGTCACCGTTCATCACGGCGCTGGAAACCTTGTTCAATGAGCGGGCCACACTGGATGCAAAACGGGTTGCGGAAGTGGTTGATCAATATGAGCGCAGCCACAATGTTGAGGGTAAACTGTACCAGATAAACACCAAGGTGTTCGACATTGTGCTCCAGTCCTTTAAGCAGCAGCACAACCTCAAGCTGGACAAGCAGGTCCAGGGCGAGATTGAAGAACTGTTGCTGACGAATAAGCAATGGCTGCAGTACGATTACGGGTTGTTCATTCTTGCGATACCGCACCTTGATACGGACATCATCCTGCAGTGTTTTGCACACATGCTGCAAGATGAGGCAGCTGCAGGTACGCACTACGCCGAGTTCCGGAATACTGTGATTTGCCAAGTGTTGCTTAACCTGCTCGTGCGCAATCAGGTCATCCTGATCGATGAACCATTGGCGCAGCTGCAAAAGATGCGCACCGTCACACTGTGGGGGGCAGATGCGCTGATGCCACAGTTCTTGCAGATTGAGAGCAAACGCGTCCAGGGCGAGGCACTCGCAGAAGCACAAATGGCAGAATTGTTTGCCGTATTGGATGTATTGGCCCTTGAGCACACCGCGAACCATCTGCGGGACCTTGATGAAATGATTATGCAGCGAAAGGACGGGGCGATTTTATGACAGAAACTAAAGCCATTGGTCCGTTCTTGAAGCAGGTGCGGTACGTGCGCGGCCTGCACCTTGATGATTTGGCCGGCAAAGTTTCCCGCTCGTCGCTGTCGCGCATGGAGTCTGGCAAAATCGATTTGACCAGCAGCCGGCTCGACGAAATCATTCAAGCCCTCGGGGTGACCTTCGATGATTTTGGTTACCGGGGGATGATTGGCCTCAGCCTGTACAACGAGTGGCCCAAGGTTGAGGCGTCCGACTGGGAACCGGAAGCGGCGCAGCGGGTGCTCAAATACTACGAGAGCCTGAAGGAAAAAGATTTCGCCAACCCATTCTTGGACATGGTGATTACGGCCATGTCTGAATTACTATGGGTCAAGGAAACGGGCGCAAAACAGTTCCGGCGACCAGCAATTCAGGCCATGAACAAGTATTTCAAACGCATCACGGAAATGACCCAGATTGAAGAAACAATCATTGAGAAAATCCTGTACTTGGTCCCGAGTCGCACCTCGGTCAAGTGGGTGCGGACCCAGTTTGATTTCACCATGGCCAATGCCGATCAGGTTCAGCCCAAGCAGAAAGATTGCCTGCTGACGATGGTTTGCTCCACGGGGGAACAGGCCCTGATTGAGAAGAAATACGACATTGTCGACGAAATGCTAGCCGATGCCCAGACGCTCGCCTCGATGTTAACGGAAAACCCAACGGTCCAGTATAATCTCCGCGCGCTCGCAGCGCTCAAAGACGTGGTGGTTAATCCCTCACCGGAAACCCGGTACCAGTTTGCCCAGATTATTGAAACAACGCTGTTGCTGTTTCCCATCGAGACGTACAACTACATGCGCAAGTAAACTGAAGAGCACGGGTGGCTCACGGATGTTGACTTCAACAAGGTTCAGTTTGCTGGCCAGAGTAGCAACAGACTCTAGGCAGCAAATCGGCGTCCATTAATTGCAGAATTGATAAAATTTCGCCCCGCAGCAGTAACGCGGGGCGATTTTTGCTAGAATCGGGGTTAGAAACAGGCGCTATCTGCGTCCAGAAAGGAACGAACCGATTTTTGGTTCATTAACGACGATGAAAAAAATAATCACGGCAATTTTAACTACTATTTTGGCCGCCACGGCATTCGGGTTGCACACCGTGTCGGCGGACACTGGTTCTGACAGCTCCTCGAGTGCGGATGCGACTTCTTACAGCACTGGGGCGTGGAGCGAGCCGGTAGTCACGCTCGGGACCTCCCTGACCAGCGAGCAGAAGCAGGGCACAATCAACACGCTGACGGACAGCTTGAACGGCGGCAACTACAAGACGATGACGGTCACCGGTGCAACGCTGGTGCAGTACCTCAACCCAAGCGGTAGCCATTTTACCGCAAGTAGTGGTGTGTGGAGCTCAGCGATGGTGCAGAAAACCGATAACGGCGGCATCAACGTCCAAATCCTGAACTACAACGGCGTCAACAACATCACGACCATCACCGAAGATCAGTACCGCAACGCGGCGGTGACGGCCGGGGTGGCGAACGCGAACATTTTCATCACGTCCGCGGTTAAAATCGACGGTTCCGGCGCACTCGCCGGCGTTTATGCGGCGTTTGCGGCCAACGGTGAAAAACTGGATTCGTCCCAGATTTCCGCCGCACAGACCGAAGTGAACACCCTGTCCGGTATCACCCAGGCCAACAAGGGCAAGGATGGCTATACCGACAAGCAGCTGAACAACGCGGTTGCGGGGATGAAGAAGGACATGGCCAGCCAGTCCAATGACGGGAAACAGGCCTTATCGCAAAACCAGATTGGCAATATCGTTGATTCGCAGCTGAAGAACAACAATCTGGGCACCATCATCAACAACAATCAGCGCACCCAGATTATTAACCTGCTCGTGAAAATCCAGGATTCCGGTGCCCTCAAGAATGCCGATTTTAAGCAGCAGGCGACAAAACTTGCTAGCTCAATTCAGGACTCCGCGAAGGGGCTCTTCAGCAAGATTAAGTCGGGCCTGAACTCAGAGCAAGGGCGCAACTTCCTGCAGAAAATTGGGGACGCGATTGCAAACTTCTTCCGCGGCCTGATTAACTGGGTCGAATCGTTCTTTAACTAACAGTGAACTTAATCCAGACAATAGTTAGGCCCGAGAAGGCTGACGCGGCGGTAATCGCTGCCAGCCTTCTCGGGCCTTTTTGCCTGCGACCGTGTGCACACGGGCAGGAGCAAGTGGCATTTAACCCGACATTTTGGCCGTGAAAACCTTATAATGGAATCGTTCAGGCGTGCATTGCGCCTAGAGCACCGATTCAGGTACATAGATTATTTTGACCGGCAGCACGGCGGTCAGAAGCGGAGGAAAAAATGGCAAAATTTACTGAGGTACGCGCGGCAATGGCCGCCAGCAACATTGATGCACTGATTCTCACCGACCCGGTGAACGTGTCGTATGTGAGTGATTTTTCCGGGGATGAAAGTGGCCTCGTCGTTACGCAAAACGAGGCAGTTCTGGTCACCGATTCCCGGTTTGCGGAGGTGGCTAAGGCCGAAGTCAAGGAGGCCGAGGTCCAGCTGCACGCCAAGGGGCTGGTGCCGTTCATGGGCGGTTTGGTCGATCAGTTCGGTGCCAAGCGGGTCGGCTTAGAGTCGGCCTACATGACGTACGAGAACTACGACGCGCTGTCCAAGAACACCAAGGCAGAACTCATCCCCACCTGGCACCTGGTGGAGAAGATTCGCGAAATCAAGTCGCCGGATGAAATTGAGCTGATTCAAAAGGCCGTTGATATTGCGCAGGCCGGTTACGAGCACGTGCTGGCAACCATTAAGCCCGGGATGACGGAGCGGCAGGTTGCCACCGACCTTGATTTCTTCATGCGCGGTCTGGGGGCCACGGCCGTGTCCTTTGAGACCATCGTGGCGTCCGGTTACCGGTCCGCATTGCCCCACGGATTTGCGGACGATAAGGTGATTGAAGATGGCGACGTGGTGACGCTCGACTGGGGTGCACTCTACAAGGGTTACATGTCCGATTTGACCCGCACGTTTGCAATCGGCACGCCGAACCCGAAAATGGATGAAGTGTACCGTTACGTCTTTCAGGCTAACCGGGAAATGGCCGCGGTGATGAACCCAGGCACGCTCGGTCGAACCATGCAGGAGACCGCCCACCGTGCAATCGATGCGGCCGGGTACAAGGAGTACTTCGGTCACGGTGCCGGCCACGGGATTGGCCGCGACATTCACGAGGGCCCCGGTGCCTGGGGACCGTACATGGACACACCAATTTTGGCGGGCAACGTGCTCACCGACGAACCTGGCATCTACCTGCCCGGAATCGGTGGCGTGCGGATTGAAGACGACGTGTTAATTACAAATGACGGGCACAAGCAGATGTCACAGATGGCGCCAGCAGAGTTGCTGCACTTGTAAAACGGGCCCGCGGGACTGGTCAGAGCTACGGCCGGAACGCGGCTGAGAGCTTAAATATTCGTTCAAGCGTAAATTCGCTGTTTTATTTGGCGGTTTTACGCTTTTTTGTTTGTAACACTATTGACATTTGGGCCCAACAAACAGCATACTAAATATAAACTATAGTTCGTTTTTTTTAAAAGTGATCGGCCGGTCAAACGCAATCGTTGTAGTAAAAAGCATTTTGCATAAATGCAACACTCATATTGCGCTATGTAGAGATTTAATTCTGCACACCGGCCGATTTTTGTGTCTAAGCACACTCGGCCAAAATTTAGAGGGGAATGACGACCGATGGAGGAACTAACTGAAAGTTTCAAACTCTACCGCGGGGCATTAATGAGTCCGGAAGACCAAACTGCGCCAGAATTATACTGGGATGACGTGCAGGCTTCTGCCAACTATTATTTGAGTAACGACGCACGCAAGCACCGTACCTGGCTACGGGTGTACTGTCCGCCGGTTAACGCAGCAGCTAAGGGCAAGCTGCTCGTGTTACTGACGATGAAACCGGGCCCACTAGGGGTTTATTCTTACAGCAAGCGTCTTAATAGTTGGTATGAACCATTGGCTGACAAGCAGGATGACAATTGGCGCATCAATGAGGCTTCAATCAACGGCCTGCTGACGAAGAATTCACGCGGGATTGTGAACTACGAGCGGATTTTGGTGCTCAACACAACGTCGCACATCTGGCCGGGGGCAAACCGGTTGGCGACGGGCCTTGAGATGTGCATTTGCCACCGCGACCAGGAATGGCACGACAAGCTACTTGCCAGTTCGCTCCAGGCGCTGCGCGAAGAACTGACGACCCTGGCGGAAAACGGCGGCACCGAGTTTGACTTCGACGTTGCCACCGGGCCATTCGAACTGCGCAACGGCGGCCGCGAACGTATTGAGCAGTACACGGCCATCATGGATGAGTTCGTCGGGGAACACAGCTTAACGCGTGAGCTCGGGTTGCACGTCAACATGCGCTCCGTGAAGCTTAACGCCGACAAGCGGATTCCGGGATCGGAACTGCGGATTGTTTCCGCGGTTCACCCGAACGCCGCCCTGTTCAAGTTACCCGTGCACGCCGTTGAGGTGAATGGCTACGATGACGCGGGTCGCAACATTCGCACGTACACGCTGCGCAAGTAAGGTTGCACACTAATTGATTGTTACTCCCCAAACCGTTTACTGGCTTGGGGATTTTTTTGCGCGTGAAAAGTCTTTTCGGCGTTGCACTTTTGATTTTGGCCGTTGCTCAACGAAAAAGTGGCGTTACTGCGGATTTGAGACAGGACATATTTGAAAATATGCGCAGGAAAATCGCTGAACATCAGGCTGGGCCTGGGTTTTGGCGCGATTCTGCGCATATTTAAATATATGTCCTGTCGCAAATTGGCGAAAAGACGAGATTTCCGTTGAGCAACGGCGTAATCTGCTTGTCTGTTCCCGCAGCGTCTAGCTCGACGCGAACAGGGCGCGGTTCGGTTACGCAACGCTTCAGCACTTGCACCTGGCCGCAGCGAATTCAGCGGCAACAAAAAAGGCGGCCACAAACGGGCCACCTTACATTCAGCAACTATGCGATTATTGTGGCACTTGGATTAACCCGGTGGCGCGAATTTGCCTGGAGCGCTGCACCACCTAGTGGATCGTTTATCGGCGCATGCGCCGCCAGAACACGCCACCAAGGTAGGTCACCAGTGCGGCGAGCACTAACACGTAACCCAAAATCAGCAGGTAAAACGGTTCGTGCAGCATGCCGTCCGCGCCAATTGTTACCGGTGCGAGTGCCTTGATGAGTAGGCAGATAATCCCCGCGGCAAGTAAGCCCCAACTAACCAAAGTACTGCGATGATGTTTTCGGTTCAGCATAACCCATTCCTCCTAGTGCGTTTGCCCCCAGTTTAACCGACCGCCTGCCAAAAGGGGCGGCGTGCGGGCAGACTTTACCAAAATCCTAGCATTACGGAAAACGCAGCGGGGAGCTGTTGGTTTTGGGGGACAAAATGCAATCGGCAACTGGCGGCCAATCATGACATACGCATGCCCTCAATTTTTCTGGGGATGTGGTTAACCAAAATCGGGCGAAAGTCCAAGTGACTGGCAGTTACTGCGTGCTATAATCGCACTGAATAAAACGTTTGCTGGAGGAATGTGCACATGACCGATATTAATATTCAGGACCCCGTGGCGGTGCGGGACTTCGTGGCCCAAGCTGTACCTGACGCCGGGAATAACTACACCATCGCTAACCTGCGCGCCCCGAACTTCGTGGCGTTGTCCCTGTCGTTTGGCAACAACAATCCGACAGCATCCGTTGATTGGCAGTTGGCGGACTTTGAACGCCACTACCTCATTATTTTCACCGCTGCCAAGGTCTACCTGCAGCAGATTAACCGCGACGATACCCCCTTGCGCGTGCTGGACCACGCGGACATCGCTGAATTTGGTGCGGACGAGGCCAGTGATGAGCACGTTTTTCACTTCATCATTGGCCGCAAACGTGAAAACTACTACCTTTTTAACACCAACCCGCCGACCCCACAGTGGGCACTGGATAACTACGAGACCTTGCGTGCCAATGGCTTTGGTGGCCTGATTGCCCCGCAAGATCACGTGGTGGCGCCGCCAAGTGACATGCTTAATGTCCTTCACGGCGGGGCGTCGCCGCTTTTACGGTCAATTTCACGGCCACACGCACCAATCGGCCCCACTCCCGAACCAGCACCGAAGCAGGCGGCTAAGGATAACGCTGTTGCACCAGCTAACCAAGGAGACCAGCCAGCTGACGGGGTGCGGTCTACCACACATCAGGCTGTGGTTCCTGGCCGGCAGCCAATTGACGATGATGCCGTTCCGGAATCCGCCCGCCCTGAACGGCAACGAAAAGGTCTGCTCGCAACCCTGTTCGGCCGGCCAAAACGCCGTTAGTTAATCGCGGTCAAATGGTTCGTGAGTGGTAATGTTCGTGGCGGAATTGCCGGCAGCAAAAGAGCGGCCCAATAGCGACCGCTCGGAAATATTTTATGGTAGTAGGGGCACAGGTTGAATGAATCCCCAAATAGTTTTAAGCGCGGCTTGGCAATTCAAGGGTGCTTGTTGCCAGCACGTGGCCCTTCATGGCGTGTTTGAGCTCATTCAGCCAGAAGCCGTCTTCAAGTTCTAGCGACGCATCGAGTGCGTAGACTGTCAGCGTGTATACGTGGGTTTGATCTGGTGGGGTTGGCCCCGTGTAACGTGCATAAATTTTGGGGTTAGTGCTGCCGATAAAGTGCGACGCGTTAGAGTTGCGGCCTTGGACGAACTGATCCGCGAGCAGGCGGCTAGCGTCTTCTGGCAATGCACTCATGCTGACAGGAATGTTTGCGGCACTCCAGTGAATCCACGTGAAGCCGGCGACTGGAATTGCGTCGTCATCGGTCAAACTGAGCGCGAAGGTCTTGGTGTCAGCGGGTGCCCCCGTGATGGTCACGGGGAAACTGCGCACCGGCTGGCCCTCAAGCATATCGCTTTCGTCCGCATATTTGCCGTATTTATCCGGTAAGAGGTTGGCAGAAGTGATTGGTACTGAAATCTGCATACAAAGCACATCCTTTCTAGTTCCATTATACAACGCGCGGCGCCCGGTAAATTGGCCAAAAAAGCTGACTTTTAACTGCGGATTTTAAAATGACTTTGGTTAAAACCGGCGAAAATTGACCGATTTGTTGTTGCCAATTGGCCGGCTTGTTAAGCTTAAGTTGTCTTAGGCGTGCCGGTCCGTACACCTGAGATACCCCGCGTTAGTTCACTGGCTGTGGCTAGTGGAACCTAGGCATATACCCAAAACCCCAACACACAAAAACACCATCCTCAAAAATGAGGATGGTGTTTTTGAATCAGGGCGTTAATTATCGACGCTGTTTTCGGGTGTCGTGAGCAAACCGGCGCGATTAATGTACAGCAGGATGCCAGCGGTGATGCCGATAAGAAGGACGCCGCACAAAGCGAAGATGGGCATGGATGCCATGTGGTCGAACCAGACACCGAAGACTAGGGTGCCAAGTGGGGCCAATACGGTGCTGATGGTCATATCAATGGAAAATACGCGGCCCTGGATTTGCTGGGGAATGATGTGCTGCTGGAAGACATTCATTGGCGTGTTGACGAACACGATGAGCGTGCCCATCAGGATATTTAAGACGATGAAGTACGCGGTGTTCACCACGTTATTCCACCCGGTGATTGTGGGCAGACCAAAGCCGATGATGGCCACGGCCATAAGCATTAGGTTGAGGTAGGAAATCGTGACGGGATGGCGTTTCAGGTGCATCTGGCTGAGAACAATGCCGCCGATGAACATCCCGATGGCAAAACTGGAATCGGTCATGCCGTACTGGGTGTTCGATAACTTGAGCGTGTGGACCAGTATGAACGGCAGACCAACGTTCAGCGCGGCGAACAGGAAGTTGATGAACGAGCTGGAGCCCATGAGCAGAATCAGCAGTGGCTGGTGCCGCAGATAGACCAGGCCCTCGCGGAAGTTGCTGATAATCGTTGGCTGTTTTGCGGTTGTTTCTTCAACTGGTGCCACAAACAGGAATTTCAGACCGATAATTGCGACCAGCGCGATTAATTCAAAGGCGACTTCCACGTAGGCGAACGTGTCGATGTTCACGAGCGTGTAAACCAAGGCGCCGATGATTGGGGCAAGGAAACTGGACAGGGAACTGACCGACTGGTTAAGCGAGTTGACCTGCTGCAGTTCATCGCCGGTGAAGAGTTGGACGAGGCTGGCAGTTAAGGTGGTGCTTAGGAAATCATCGGTGATTTGGAGCACCACGATGAGGCCGACCAGTTCAATGTAGTAATGCTGCGGCCAGACGCGAAAGATGAGGGCGAAGGCAACTAGGGTAATGCTGGTGGCTATCTGAGCCAGCACCATGATGCGTTTGTGCTTCATGGTGTCCACGATGTAACCGACCAGCGGTGTCAGCAGCACCGTTGCGAGGGGCCCGGTGATCAGGCTGACCCCCATGCTGAGGGCGGAGCCGGTGCGGCGCAGGATGTAAAGACCGATGGCGAAGGACAACATGGCGCTGCCGAACGTGCCGGCGAATTTGATGATGAGGATTCGAAGCATTTGGGGGGAGATTTTGCGCATAATTAACCTGACCCGCGCAATGTGCGGGTTTCTGGACGGTGAGTTGCGTCCGGACTGATTTAATTGGGTGAAACGAGACTGTGGGTGATTTAATTTAGATGTAGTAGATGTTGACGTCGCCGACCTTGAACGTGCCGGTCAGCACCACGGTTGGCCCGTCCGTTGCCGCCTGCCCGTGGACATTCATGTCGCTGATGAAATTATTGAGCTGGTTTTCCACCTGCCACGTTCTGGGAAAGTAGAGGTCGACCTCGCCAATACTGCCGTTCAACTCGATGACGGCGGTGTCGCCGACTATCTGGGCTTGATCGAAGTAAATTTTCGCGTCGCCAATGTTGACGTTGATGTCCGCGTGCTGAAAGTTAGATGATTGGACGTAACGAGTGGCACTGCCCATTTTGACGTCGACGGTCACATCCGCGTCCGTATTAATCGTAGCCTTGCTGGCAGAGTGGTCGCGGCTTTTGTTACCGCCAACCTTGATGACCTTGTTGTTGATAATGATGGTGGCGTGGTTTTTCTTCTTGAATCGTTTTAACACCGGCTTTAGCAGCATTGATAGCCCAATGTCAGCCAGCAGCGCCACAGCCAAAATAGTCCAGGTCGAGACGGTATCGATGCCCAGCATACTGCGCCAGATGATGACCAGAAAGGCGAGCGAGAAGACCGTTCCGGTGACGTCGATACTGGCAAGACTGCTGATGGTTGAGGCGGTAAAGCAAATCGTGAAGACCCAGGACCAAAAGCCGACTCCGACCAGATTGCCGGTAGCGCTGGCGAACATTAATCCGGCACAGGCGAGGAAGAAGACGCCCCAGAAGATGTTTTTTAGATTTTTTTTGCTCATGACAATGACCTCATTTCGTTTAACCGTTCGAGGAGCAGCTTGTAGTAGCGCCTGGATGCGTAAACTTGTTTGTATGAATTGTGGAACCCAATCGAGCAATTCGCGATTGAGTGATTGACGGCGGCGACCTGGTTTAGGTTGACCACCGTGGATTTGGCGATTTGGAGGAAGAATCCCGGCAGGACTCCGAGCAGCTCGTGCAGCGAGTGCTTATTGGTGTAAATGTTATCGGCGGTGTGTACCTGTAGGTTGCGGCCGTCAGTTTCGATGAACAAGATGTCGCCCAGACGGATGAAGTGCTCGGTGGCGTCTTGGTAGCACGCCAATGTTTGGTTCGCCGGTGCCGTCAGCAGCTGCTGAATCCGGCCGAGCTCCGGATCATTGCTTGCTGCCTTGATGGTCACGACCGGCTCGGTTAGCGAATCATCAATTTCAACGTGGATCTTCATGGCGGCACCTCCTTTGTGGCAACATTGTTTTTCTCTACGCTTTTATTAGACTACTTTGAGAATTAAAACAAAATAGTTTTAACACAAGCGGTCAAAAAATGTGCGTAAGTGGTCAAAATCGGTCCGAAATTTGGCGGCAAAAGTACGTAAGCGGGTTAAATGGGCCAGAAGTCAGGACGAACAGTGATGAACGTAATTGGCGCAGCTAAGTGCAAATTGAGTTGAGCCACGTCGTCTTGCCACCCAATTCCGTCCCAAAATTGGCAGGGATGGACACTATTTATGTCCCGTACCCTTTTCCTTCCCGGCGCAAACCTTTAGAATGGGTGTATTAAGTAGAAAGAGGCGCAGTCATGACAGAATTAGACCCCGCAGTTTCGCAGCTCCTCGACAAGGTCAATGAGGGCTTCGATGTACCAATGGACATCACCGTTACCGGCGAACCCAGCGCTGAATTGCGCAACGCGGACGGCGACACCCAGATTGATGAGCAGTTACACGGCCACATCACGGTGACCAATCCACTGGCCGTAGACTACACCGTAAGCCATGAGTTGTGGCACGTTTTGCTTCGTCTCATGAATTTCCCATCTACCGGCACCGCGGTGCACACGGAGAACAAGGATTACAACGACCAGATGCGCGCCATCGCGGGCGGACTGGAAGCTGGTGTAATCCACCGCATCATCGTCGGCTGGCAGGCCGAGGCAAACTTGCTGACGCCGACCGTGCTTAAGGCGGTCCGCGCCGGTATTGAAGCCGATACTCCGGTTGAAGTTGGCGAAGAGGACGACGGGATGGTCCTCACCCGCATTTTCAACCTGCTGGATGGGCTGCTCGTGCTGGGCGGACCCGACAGCGACATGATTTCCGCTTGGTACACGAAGTACCCGATGGCGCTGAAGTTTGCCACGGAATTGTACAATGTGCTGACTGAGGCGGACCTTAGCGAACCACGGACGTACCGGGTTGCCATCGTCAAGATGTTCAAGCAGTTCAATGAAACGATGAGCGTCATGGGCCTGAACCTTGATTTTGAGAACTTCATCGTGGTGCCACCTGTACTGTCGAAGCGTCAGTTGCGGCTTAGCCTCAGCCAGCTGTACCTGCTGTCTAACTCCGAGTACGTCAGCGACAAGCCGCACACCACGGCGTACACGGCCCTCGGGAAGAGCGACAATCAGGCCGCGTTTGTGTTGCAATTAGACAAGAACCAGACCAAACCCGAATATTTCCAGAAGCTGTACGACCGGCCACTTGGGGATGTGCTCGATGAATTCGGCATTGGTTACACGGTGCGCCAGTAATATTTGGCCCCGCGATATACAGTGATTCAGCGTTGGTCCTGGTATTTTCCGGCGGCCAGCGCCATACATATGATGAGGAGAACTAATTATGAGTGAATTAAAGATAGACGAACTAAATCCAGCCATCCAGGAAGTGCTGGCCAGTGTTAACAAGGCCTTGCCTAAGCCGGTCCGCGTCGGCATTGCCGATGCCAGTGACCCAATTCTGCGTCCCAGCGATGGTCGCTACGGGTACGACGATGACGATAACGCGTTCATTCAAATCGACAACGCGTACAACCTGGAATACACCTTCAGTCACGAACTGAGTCACCTGTTCGTGGACATGGGCGGGTTCCCAATGGTCCACAACGAACTGGATTTGTCAGCCGATGAAACGAGCAAGTTCGTTGCTGACGTCGCGGCCGGCATTGATGAAGCGGTGCACGAGGCAATCATCTCATCCTGGCAGCGTAAGCACGGGATTTTGACCGACGCGGTGCGCAGTGCAGTTATCGACGGGGTGGAAGCCGATGTGACTGCTGGTGACGACGGCAAGGAAGCGGAAGAACTCGTGCGCGAGGGTCTCACAATTCTCGACGGGCTCATCATTGCCGGCATCGACAACCCGAAGATTGCGGACTGGCAGGACAAGTACCCAACCGCCTTTGCTGTTGCCGGGCAGCTGCTGAACACGCTGCTGCAGAACGAACTGAACGATGCGCGGGGCATTCGCCGCACGATTCTGGCGATGTTCGCGTCCTTCAACGAGATGTTCGATCTGGAAGGTGCCAGTTTCGGCCAGCTGGTTGTTGTGCCACCAGTCGTTTCGGAACGCCAGTTGCGCCAGCCAGTTGGTGACATGTATCGTGTTGAACTGACACCATACAAGAGTGCGTTCGGTGCGGATGCGGTCATCGCCTTTGTGGGCATCAGCGACGAGCAGGTCGCGCTCATGTTGCACGAAGACCAGGAAATGGTCGAAGCCGGACTGATTGCCAAGTTGATTGAAATGCCACTGGGTGAAGTGATTAACCGCTACGAACTACCATTCACGCAGCGTTAATAAAAAATGGTGCGTGCAAGCGGTGGTTTTGCACGCACCATTTTGGCTTTGCTGGTCGTTTTGGGGCCAAAACCACGGTTACTTTGGAGGATGAAAATGTCTGAATCACGCCTTGTTGCCTTCACTGACGGCATCATTGCCATCATCATCACGGTGATGGTGCTCGAATTCCACACGCCAGAGCAGACCTCGTTCGCCGCGCTTTGGGCATTGCGCCATGAGTTTGCGGTTTACCTGTTTTCGTACCTGACGCTTGCAGTCTACTGGATCAACCACCACCACTTGTTTCAGGTGGTTGACCACGTCGACACGCCGGTTTTGTGGTCAAACATGCTGTACCTGTTAACACTGTCGTTCTTCCCGTTCGCCACCGCTTGGCTCGGTAGCACGCGGCTCACCGCACTAGTGCCAGCGATGTTCTACGGCTTCGTTAACCTGCTGGCGGATTTGGGCTACGCGGGTTTGGTCTGGACACTGATTTACGGCAACAAGAAAACGGGTGAGCCGGTGAAACTGTACACTGGGAATTTGCGCAAGACCCTCATCAGCTTGGCCGCAAACGTCGTGGCGATGGGCAGTGCATTCATCTGGCCGCCGCTCGTGCTCATTATCGACGGGGTTAACACCGCGGTGTGGGCGATTCCGGACCGGCGCATTGAACGTCACGTCACCCGGCGCAAGAAGTAGTTTGGAGGAAACGATGGTTAAAAAGTACACATTGGTCAGCATGCTCACGCCACTTGGGGTGGTCGCAATTAATCGCCGTAAGCCCCCATTTCGCGGTATGTGGAATCTGATTGGCGGCAAGGTGGAAAAGGGCGAAACACTGCTGGCGTGCGCTGCTCGGGAAACGCACGAAGAAACGGGCGTGTTGCTGCCGGAATACCGGTTCACCAGTCTGGGTGTGCTTGATTGGTACGTTGATGGCGAACTGGTTGGGCTTATTTACCTGTATTCGGCCAAGGTTGGTGATGAATTGGGACTGCCGCGGGTGACGCGGGAGGGGCTACTTGCATCCGTTGATCCGAGCTGGTTGAGTGCGCCGGATAATCAGGGTGCAGTGCCGGACGCACGCGCGGTACTGCCCGCGATGCTTTCTGGTCGCAGCAATTTGCACCTGGTGGCGCGCTACACCGGTGATGAACTGACCCAGTTTGAGGAACTGTAGATGATTACAATTGGCCTCACCGGGTTCACCGATCATCCGGAATTACTGAGCAAACGTGAGGGGTTAGCTGAATATGCCCAGACTTTTCCGGTAGTCGAAATTGATAGTTCGGCGTACGGGGTACCACTGTCAACCACGGTCACCAGGTGGCTAAGCCAGGTACCGCGGGGATTTAGGTTCATCGTCAAGGCGACCCAAACGATGACGCGGCACCACCCCGCAAGTCGATCTGAGCTCATTGACGAGTTTGCTCGCTTTGATTCGGCGTTCACGCCAATGCTCATTTCTGGCCAACTGCAAACCATTTTGTTTCAGTTTCCACCAATGTTTGCGGCCACACCAGCGAACGTCCGCTACTTGGCGCAAATCCGCACGTGGCTGCCCGAGGTGCCGCTTGCGGTTGAATTTCGGCACACCAGCTGGTTCACAGAGGCAATGAGGGCCAGCACCTTGGAAGTGCTCAGGGACAATGAGCTAGCAAACATGGTGGTGGATGAGCCGCAAACGCCGACCAATTCCGTGCCATTCCTGCCGGTACGTACTGCCGGCGACACACTGTACGTCCGGCTCCATGGCCGCAACCAGGCGGGGTGGCTGCGCGGCGAGCGGGCGCAGCGGACCAATTACGATTACAGCGATGAAGAACTTGGTCAGCTGGCAGCAGCGGTTGCGGGTAAGTCGGACAACACCGTATTCATCTTCAACAACAACGCTGGCCATGCGGCGGCCCGCAACGCGCTGCGGCTTCGCGACATGCTGAATCTCGAGTTCGACAATCTAGCACCACAGCAACTCGACCTATTTTAATCATTTCGACTATCGCTGTTCGGCAGCGTGAGTCAAAGTTCTAGATAATGTAGTGGTATAGGGGCCGCGCCTGGGCGGGGCCGGTGCGCGTTCCGTGCGGCTGGGATTTTCCGTGCGGCCGGTTGAAGCCCCAAAAGCGGGGTCTTCAACCTAAAAATTCAGCCCCGGATCTGCTTCTTGGGGTTACGAGCCTAATATGTGTTGTTAAGATCCACTGGGAAAGCTTTGTCCTCCTGGCGGGTCTTAATTTTTGCCGGCTATGGTGTGGAGAAGCCCAATGCAAAAACCGCATTGGTCTTCTCTCACCATAGCTTTCACAGGAAAATCCCAGCCGCACTACACGCACACCGACCCCGCCCAGTCGCTACAGAGTGGTTAAAAGAAAATCTTACCGCGGCTTTTACAGAGCAGAAAGCATAATACCCTCGAGTGGCTAGTCCACCACTATTCAGCACCCGAAATGACTGAGCTATTTACTACTATCCAGCGGAGCGTTGTGGGGTTTGGCCGGAGGGTCCGGGCTGGGTCTCGGGTGTGCCGCCCAGCTGTGGCAACAAGAATAGAGGTTGTGACGACCGCGGTTTTTGCGGTTGGCACAGCCTCTATTCTTGTGGGAAAAATTTAGATTTGTGTGAGGAGCTGTCAGGTCTGAGTTACAAGATGAAACGGGCGTCAACATGCAAAGTATCGTTCACACCTAATACTAGCTGCGACGATGCAAAGCTAAATTTTTAGTCTGGAGACGGCGCTTTTCCGGCTCCAGACGACCGCCACAGCGACCCGGCGAAGCACACCCGAGGCCCAGCCCGGACCCGGAGGTCAAACCCCGCAGCGCGGAGCCTCCCCCTACTGGTATACCTTCATCAAGCGTCTTGAATTTATCCGTTGTGCCGCCAAGCAGGATCGGTCAGGATACGTGCCGTTGCCAGTCCGAGCGGAAGTGCGACCACCATGAGGGCGGCTTTGATTAGCCAAGAACCGCCAACGTTGAAGTTGTTGAGCCCCAGATTGAACACGGCGCGGTACATGTACAGACCGGGAACCATGATGACGATGCTCGGAACAGTGAGCGAAATCCGCGGGAAGGCGAGCTTTTTGCTGAACCATGACGCGCCCAGACCGGCAACCAGTGCGCCCACGAACGCTGCCGCCGCAGCTGGGGTACTGAAGTCGGCTAGTTCCAAGCGGACCGTGTTGGCCACGGCACCGACCATCCCGGCCGCTGCCGCCATTTTGTATGGACTATTGAACATTAGCGAAAAGCCGAACACACCGACAAAACTTGCGATGAGCCGCAATACTAGGTTGAGCCACCGGTTTAATCCTAGTGGCACGAAGTCTTGTGGGGAAAAATGGACGACCATTGCGACAATCCAACCAGTTAAGGTAGCAATCACAATCACTGTGATGGCAAAGGTTGCCCGTTCGAGCCCGGATCGCATGTCAGACTTGACGATGTCCAGCCCACTTGTGATGAACGGGAATCCGGGGATAACGAACAGCATTGCCCCGATGTAGCCGGCCTCGTGCACCGGCGCAACGCTGCCCAGCATGACCATGATGTGGAATAGCAGTGAGTAACCCAGACAGGAGAGGGCGACACTCACGGCGGTTGCGGCCATCATGGTGGTGTGGTGCGCGCCCATGATGCGGCGGGAGTATTGACCAATGCCGGCGCCGAAGAATGCGCAAATCATCTCGATGGGACCGCCGCCGAGCAGGAAAACGAAGGCGCCACACGCGAATGCGGATGCCAGCCCCGAAATCACTGGGGTGTAATTGCCCGGCTTGTGCTCAATTTTGTCGAGCTCGTTGTGAATTTCGTGCGGCGTCATCGTCAAGCAATTATCCTGAAAATTCCGGACGAAGCGAACGATTTCGGTGAGCTTGTCGGTGTTCACGCCGCTGCTGGGCAGGGCCAGAGTCTGGGTGTAGTGGTGGCCGTGCTGGAAGCAAGAGTATTCGATGGTGGTCAGCCCAACGTCGGCCGCGCAGGTCATGTTCAGGGGCCGGGCGATTTGGTTCATCGCCTCGCGCACCCGCCACGCCCCGGTGCCACAGCTGAGCATGATGAGCCCAACGCGCCCAACCAAGGTGGCACGCTCGCTCAGACTGGTTTCAGTGATGGGCTTGTCAGCGTTTTGAACAAAATTGTGCCAGTGGATAGTCATGTGGTGCTTGGCCGATGGGGTCAAGTGAATGTGGTTTTTGCGTAACTCTTCTTCGTCCATCTTTTCTCCTCGGGTAATCAGGGCAGATGACTGAAAATAGTCACCTTGCCGTGCTTTAATGTCCGCTTTGATTAGTGTTTTCTACCTAAATAAGTTACGCCTTGTTCGCATGATTTTCAATCTTTGCCCGGGATGAGAATAACGATTGCTCCGGGATTCACGCTTAAACTGTGAAACAAATTTTCACCATTTGTGATTAAGCCATGATAGTTTGCGGAAAACATTTGACAATGTGTCGGACCGACGTATAATGATACATGTCGTTACGACACGTCGGCATTGGCAGACGTGCAGTTTAGGCAGAGGGATGGGTGAATCACGTGTACGATTTATTAATTCTTGGTGCGCTGATGGTGCATGATCGCACGGGGTACAAGTTGCGCTTAATTCTGGAGGGAAATCTGGAACCGCGGCGCAAATTTTCGAATGGGGTGCTTTACCCACTGCTCCACAAGCTGCAAGCGGCCGGCTACATCGAGCTAAGCCAAATTGTGGTTAACGGTCGGGAACAAAAGCTCGCGCACATCACGCCAGCGGGCCGTCAATACTTTGACCAGTTAATGCACACGCCCATTGCAATGGACGCCAAGCGCGAATCCACATTTATGTTCAAGTTTCGCGCACTCGGCCGGGAAAACGTTGGCTTTCAGCGCGAAACCATTAACGCCTACATTGAGGCGGTTAATGCCGACTGCGTGGTGTACAAGTGGGTGCTCGTCCATTTGCACGAAGTGGGCGGGCGGCCTGAACGTAAACCCGACGCCGGGTGGACGGTGCGGACGCTGCAGCTGCAGCTGGCCATCGCGCAAGCTAAGCTCGATTGGGCGCAAACGCAGCTAGACGCGCTGGCCGGCAAGGCGGACACGGATAGCTGGACCGCGATGCCGGAGTGATTGGCGCCGGATTTATTTAGCCGCCTTTATCTATTAATTGCAATTTATACGCCCGGCCGCTGATTGGCGGTGCGGGCAAATAGGAGAAATTATCATGGAAAAGAGTTACCGCAAGTGGATTGCCCTGGCAGCCATGTCGCTCGGGACGTTCATGGGTCTACTTGATGTCACCGTTGTGAACGTGGCATTGCCAACCATGGCGGACCACTTTAATGAAACGTTCACCAACCTGCAGTGGGTGCTGAATATTTACACCCTTGTGCTCGCGGTGAGCCTGCTCATTGTCTCCAAGATGGGGGACATGTTTGGCCGCAAAAAGATTTTCGTTGCCTCCATCGTCTTATTCGTCGTTGCCTCGGCGATTAACGGGATGGCACCGAATCTGCTAATCCTGAACATTGGGCGTGCAGTGCAAGCCATCGGGGGCGCCGGGATGAACTCGCTCGCCATGGCGCTTGTTGCGTCCAACTTCAGCGGCAAGCAGCGCGGCGTGGCCCTCGGCATCTTGGGTTCCGTCATCGGGATGTCGACCGCGTCCGGCCCACTGATTGGTGGTTACCTTGTTGGGCAATTCGGCTGGGCGTCTATTTTCTACGTCAACGTTCCCGTTGGTATCATCACGGTGCTGCTGGCGGTGATCTTTGTTAAGGAAACACCCAGCTACGGCGCCAACACCCGCATTGATTTTGCGGGAATGCTGCTGTCAGCGGCGACTTTGTTCAGTCTGATTTACGGCCTGATCGAAAAGGAAGGGCACACGACCTGGGCCTGGACCGACGTGCGCGTTGCGGGCTGGTTGGGTGCCGCAGTTGTACTGTTTGCTATCTTCATTGTGGTTGAACGGACCGTGAAGGACCCAATGATTGATTTGCAGATGTTCAAGAGCGTGCACTTCATCGGGACAATCATCGTCGCGCTGGCGCTGGGGGTGGCGGTATACTCCTTCAACGCCTTTCTCACGGTGCTGATGCAAAACTACATTGGTTACTCAGCACTGCAAACCGGTGTGCGGCAATTGACCATCAGCATTTGGTCCCTGATTTTGGGCCCGGTCACCGGTATTTTGGGTGCGCGCTTCAGTAAGCGCAAGATGATTGGCTTCAGTCTGTTCTTGGGCGGAATTGGTTTTCTGCTCATGATGAACGCGATGACGTTGCACCTGAGCTTTAGCAACATGTGGCCGGCCATGATCCTGATGGGGATTACCAACGGGATGGTGAATCCGCTACTCAACACTGCCGGGATGGAAGGCGTTGCGCCACAGGAAATGGGGATGGCATCCGGCCTCATCAACGTGTTCCGTCAAATCGGGACGACGGTCGGGATTGTTGGCCTCGGCCTGATTCAAGACCACCGCTACGACGCGTACCTGAACGCGCATTTGGGCAAGATTGCGGCGATGCCAGCAGAAGCAGCCAGTGCGCTGAAGAAGGTACTCATTGATGCCGGACCGTTTGCCGGCCATGGGGTTGCCTTTTCCAGTCGGATTGGCAAGATGCCATTTGCCCACGACTTCCAGAACGTGGTGCTTGGGGCGTACGGCGATTCGATGAAGGGGATTACGCTTACCGCCGCTATGGTCCTCTTTGTCGCCGGAGCAAGTGCGCTGCTGTTCATGCGCGACCACCGCGGCAGTCGTGATGAATAAAAATGACCCGCGTAAAATTGCTTAGCGCGGAGTTAAAATTCGGTCTGAATAAAAGGCACTAAAATAGATTCTAGGGGCAACTGTGAAAACGAGGTTTGTTTTCGCAGTTGCCCCTTTTGCTGTGTTATACTTGTTGTTATCTATGGGATATAATCCCCCGACTTAGAATTCTGGAGGCATCATTCATGGCTGCAAAACCAACATATTACATCACCACGCCAATCTATTACCCATCAGGCAAACTGACAATCGGGAACGCGTACACGACCATCGTGGCCGACGTGCTTGCACGTTACAAGCGCCAGTCTGGTTACGACGTATTTTTCCTCACCGGGACTGACGAACACGGGCTCAAGATTGAGCAAAAGGCTGAAAAGCTGGGCATGCAGCCACAGGAATATGTTGACGGCATGGTTAAGGACATCAAGAAGCTGTGGAAGACGCTTGATATCACCAACGATAAGTTCATCCGGACCACGGACCCAGATCACGTTAAGGCCGTGCAGAAGATTGTGACCAAGCTGATTGACCAGGGCGATGTTTACCTCGGCAAGTACACCGGCTGGTACTCTGTTGAAGATGAAGAGTACTTCACCGAAACCCAGCTGGCCGAAGTGTACCGCGATGCAGACGGTAAGGTCATCGGCGGGAAGGCCCCATCTGGCCATGAAGTGCAGCTGGTTGAAGAAGAAAGTTACTTCTTCAAGATGAGCAAGTACGCTGACCGTCTCCTCAAGTACTACGATGAGCACCCAGATTTCATTCAGCCAGAATCACGCAAGAACGAAATGATCAACAACTTCATCAAGCCGGGCCTGGAAGATCTCGCAATGAGCCGGACCAGTTTCACTTGGGGTGTGCCCGTTCCTGGGAACGAAAAGCACGTGGTCTACGTGTGGGTTGATGCACTGCTGAACTATATCACCGCTTTGGGTTACACGAGCGATGACGAGAGCCTGTTCAAGAAGTACTGGCCAGCCGACGTGCAGTTCGTCGGTAAGGAAATCGTGCGGTTCCACACCATTTACTGGCCAATCATCCTGATGGCGCTTGGTCTGCCTCTGCCGAAGAAGGTTTACGGACACGGCTGGCTCCTGATGAAGGACGGTAAAATGAGTAAATCTAAGGGTAACGCGGTTTACCCTGAGACGCTGATTAACCGTTACGGCCTTGACGCACTGCGGTATTACATGATTCGGGCAATTCCATTTGGCCGCGACGGGATTTTCACCCCCGAGGACTTCGTGGAACGGATTAACTATGACCTCGCCAATGACCTCGGCAATTTGCTGAACCGGACCGTGGCCATGATTAACAAGTACGATGATGGCCACATTCCAGCGCTTGGTAATGGCCACACTGATTTTGACGCCAGCCTTGAAGAAGCGGCCGACACTGCGGTTAAGTCCTACCGCGACTACATGGACAAGTTGCAGTTCTCCGATGCGCTTGATGCAACGTGGCGGCTTGTGTCCCGCGCCAACAAGTACATTGACGAAACTGAACCTTGGACACTCGCGAAGGACCCGGCAAAAAAGCCGGCGCTTGATTCCGTAATGGCCCACCTGGCCGAGAGTCTACGCGTCATTGCTTTGCTCGCACGGCCAGTACTCGTGTCCTCCTCCAAGCAGATTTTTGAACAGCTGGGTCTAGACATTGAGAATGAGGCACAGATCACCCCTGAATTTGGTAACCTGCAAGCAGGTGCGACCGTGGTGGCTAAGGGGACGCCAATCTTCCCGCGTCTTGACCGCGATGAAGAAGTGGCCTACATCAAGGACGAAATGGCGAAGAGTAAGGACAAAAAGCACGAGAACAAGCGCGCCAAGAGTCCGGTGAACGCCAAGCCATCCAAGGTGATTGTTGACCCAGCAACTCGGAAAGACCAGATTGAATTCGATGATTTCGACAAGGTTGAGGTCCGCGTTGCGGAGATTTTGGCCGTCGAGAAGGTGAAGGGCTCAAGCAAGCTGCTCCAATTCACGCTGGATGCAGGTGATGAGGGCGAGCGCACCATTTTGAGCGGGATGGCGAAATTCCACCCCGACTACGAAAACCTGGTCGGCAAGAAGGTCATGGCGGTGGTCAACCTTAAGCCACGGAAGATGATGGGCATTGAAAGTAACGGGATGCTCCTGTCAACTGAGGATAGCAAGGGCAAGATTAGCCTGACATTTGTAGATGAAAGCCTCGAAAATGGGGCACTCTTAGGTTAATTAATAGGGGGCAGTAACTGGCAGTTTGACCAGGTGCTGCCCCCTATTAAGCTGAATGGGCAGTGCCCCGTTTTGCCGCAGTGAGCGCCACGAAAGGATACAAGCAATGAAGATTTTTGATTCGCACACGCACCTGAATGATGAGCCATACGCGGGCAAGGAGGCAGATTACGTGCGTCATGCCGCCGACTTGGGCGTGCTGAAGATGGCAATTGTTGGCTCGGATTACAACCTGAACGCGGGGGCAATGCGCCTGGCCCACGACTTTGCTAATCTGTATGCGATTGTGGGCTGGCACCCGGAATCGGCCAAGGACTACACGCCGGAAGCGGAGAAGCTTCTGCTGGAGCAGCTGGCGGATCAAAAGACGGTGGCACTTGGTGAAATCGGGCTGGATTACCACTGGGACACCTCACCCCGTGACGTGCAGCGCAAGGTGTTCGCGCGGCAACTGGAGATTGCCGCCGACTTGCACATCCCGGTGTCCATTCACTCACGCGATGCCTTTGAAGATACCTACAAGATTTTGCAGGCCAGCAAAATTCGTGATTTTGGTGGCATCATGCACAGCTTCACCGGGGATGCGAAGTGGGCGCGCAAGTTCCTGGATCTTGGCATGTACGTGTCCTACTCGGGTATTGTCAGCTTCAAAAATGCACCCGAGGAACACGAATCGGTGGCTGTGATTCCGTCTGACCGCCTGCTGGTGGAAACGGACGCGCCGTACCTGACGCCAGAGCCATACCGCGGTCGGCCAAACGAGCCCGGATACACGCACTATGTGGTGGATGCAGTGGCCAAATTCCGTGGGGAGACGCCGGAGCACGTTGCGGCTTTGACCTGGGCGAATGCGCATCGCATCTTCGGGCTTAGCGAGGAAGATTAATGACGGCATTCAAACAAATCATCGTGGTTGAAGGCCGGGATGACACCAAGCGTTTACGCTTAGCCCTCGGGGACGTGGACACCATCGAAACTGGTGGAAGTGCCATTAACGCGGCGACCTTGCGCAAGATTGCGCTGGCACAAAAGCGGCGGGGCGTGATTGTACTGACGGACCCCGATTTCCAGGGGCAACGCATCCGCAACATCATCCGTCAGGCGGTGCCGGAAGCGCAGCACGCGTTTTTGCCGCGTAAGCTAGCGGTGCCGGATCGTAGCGGCGGGTCCCTTGGGGTTGAACACGCGGACGCGGAAGCTTTGCGTGCCGCTTTGGCACAGGTGGCCACGCCGGAAAAGGACGCCCCGGTGCTGATAACCCAAAGTGACTTAATGGTCGCCGGGTTAGTCGGCGGCGCTGCGGCAAAGAAGCGGCGAGAACTGCTCGGCGATGTGCTGGGGATTGGGTATGCGAACGGCAAACAGTTGCTGCGCCGACTGCAGGAATTTCGCGTGGCACCAGCTGATTTTGCGGCGGCACTCCGGATGATTGATGCTGAGGCCGGCAATAAACCGGATGGCAACGAATGACAAACACAAAGGATAATATCAATGACTAACAATTTACCTCCAATTGCTTCGCCTGCCCGCACACGGGCCATCATGGAAGAGTTTGGCTTCCACACGAAGAAACACCTAGGCCAGAACTTCTTGACCAACACGGACGTCCTGAAGCGGATTGTCGCGGCCGGTGACGTTACTGATGCGGATGATGTCATCGAAATTGGCCCCGGGATTGGTTCGCTCACCGAATTCCTGGCCGCAAGCGCGCACCAGGTCTTGGCGCTTGAAATCGATGCGGCACTGCTGCCCGTGCTGGCCCAAACGATGGCGCCTTACCCCAACGTTGCGGTGGAGAACCAGGACGTTTTGAAGGCTGATCTGCCTGCGTTGATTGCCAAGCATTTTGACGGCAAACACGCAATCAAGGTGGTCGCCAACCTGCCGTACTACATCACCACGCCCATTTTGATGCACCTGCTTGGCACCGACGTGAACATCGCCGGCATTACCGTTATGATGCAAAAGGAAGTGGCGAGCCGCCTCACCGCAGAGCCCAGCAGCAAGGATTACGGTAGTCTGTCCATCGCCGTCCAAAACGTGGCGGAGGTTGAGGTTGCGTTCACGGTTAACCGCAATTCCTTCGTGCCGGCGCCAAACGTCGATTCCTCAATTGTTGTCCTCCACATGCGCGACGTACCCCTAGCGCAGATTGATGACCAGGCCGGGTTTGACAAGCTGGTTAAGGGCGCGTTTGCGGCGCGCCGGAAGACCATCTGGAACAACCTGGTGCACCTTTACGGCAAGACCGGTGACGCCAAGGACAAGATCAAAGCGGCACTGGAAGAAACCGAGGTCGACCCCCAAGCACGGGCGGAACAATTAAGCATTAAAAAGTTCGCAGAATTACAGCAAAATTTGCATAAAAATGGTTTAGCATAATCACCAAAAGTACGTCTGAATGCGTTTTCTTTCGCAATCAGACGCGTTTATGTATTGTCGAGCTTGGGTCATCGTGGTATAATTGCAATTTTTGCCCGAAAGTGATAAAATGTTGATATAAAGGGGTGAAGTGGATGCCAACTACATTAGCAAGTATCAAGCATAAACTCGATGACAAAATCGGGGAGAAGATTATGGTCGTAGCACAAGCTGGCCGTAAGAAAGTCACCCGGCGTCGGGGCGTTTTGCGCGAAACGTTCCCAGCCATTTTCGTTGTTGACCTAGATCAGGAAGAGAACGCATTTGAACGGGTTTCCTACAGTTACGCGGATTTACTCACCAAGTCCATTGAAGTGGAGTTTGATGATGATGCAGCTCAAGTTTCGTAATTGAAGCACGTTACCTTTACCGGTGACGTGTTTTTTGTATGCTCTTGAGGCAGTTGTTCCAAGATTAGACGTAGGGTGGTTATGACCATGAAGAAACGGACTAAGGTTTTCGCCGGCATTATAATTGCGGCCTTGATAATGGTTGCTGGCGGCATCGGCTTTCTCAAACATGCTGAATATAAGCCCAGCGAAACGGCGCAGCAGGCGGCAAAGACCGCCACCGAAACGAATTATGGGTTGTTGTTTAAGGCAAGCAACCAGACGGGCCCGACCGTCATTTTTTACCCGGGGGCTTTGGTTGAACCGGCAAGTTACAGCGTTTGGGCCAAGAAGCTTGCCCAAGCGGGGTATCCCGTCGCGATTGTCCGCATGCCGCTTGACTTAGCTGTGCTCGGCAGCAACAAAGCCGGCATCGTTCCGGTTGGTAAACGCGGGTACGTCATCGGTGGTCATTCGCTGGGCGGCGTGATGGCCAGCCGGTACGCAGCTGACCACATTAGTAACAAGCTTCGTGGTGTGTACTTTCTGGCCAGTTACCCGGATGCTAAGGGCAGTTTGGCGAAGACGCAGCTGCCCGTGCTCAACCTGACCGGCAGTCGAGACGGTGTACTCAACTGGCAGTCGTGGCGCAAGGCGCGGCAGTATCTGTCAGCGGACAGGAAGTATCGGCAGCTGAAAGGTGGCAACCACGCCGGTTTTGGTAGCTACGGGACACAGAAGGGTGATAATGAAGCAACGGTGACTAACGGACTTCAGCAAGACTGGATTGCAAGACAGTTGGCCAGCTGGTTGGCCGGGCTGAAGTAATACCGTTTAGCTTAGGTGCGCGGCGGTACGTCGACGCGGTTGATGGTAATTTGCCCCAATCTTGCAGGCTGTGGTGGCGACCGCTAGTGTTTTGGCGATAAAGCCGTTTTTATTTTGTGCACCACCACTGTTTTGCGTATACTAGGAATAAATAGAACGACTGGTGGTTGCTTATGGAAATAAATCAGAAAGCACCGGCCAAAATTAATCTGAGTCTTGATTCGCTATTTCGGCATAGTGACGGTGAACATGAGTGGGAAATGGTGATGACCAGCGTTGACCTGGCAGATTACGTGCGGATCCGGCCGGCCGCACACATCAGTGTCTCAACCGACAGCGGCTTCTTGCCTGAAGACCCGCGCAACTTGGCGTACCAAGCGGCACGGATATTGCAAAAAGAGGCAGGAATTACGGACGGGGCACACATCCACATCGAAAAACATATTCCGGTAGCTGCTGGTCTTGGTGGCGGCTCATCTGATGCAGCCGCAGTTTTGCGCGGACTCAACGAGTTGTGGAATTTGGGTTACAGTAAAAAACATTTAGCCGAAATTGGGCTACGCGTCGACTCAGACGTGCCATTTTGCGTGTATTCGGAGACGGCGCTCGTTCGCGGTCGGGGTGAGGTGGTCGAACCACTAGGTGAATTGCCAAGCTTTTGGGTCATTCTGGCCAAGCCCAAGGTGTCGGTCTCAACGCCAACAATCCTGCGCGCGGTAGATGACACGAACAAGGGGGCGGCCCCAGACACGGAGCGCGTCCTCAGCGGCATTGCACACACTGATTTCGAGGAGATGGTGGCAGGCATGGCCAACGTGCTTGAAGCCGTCACGGCCGCACGATACCCCGAAATCACAGCGCTCAAGCAACGGCTGACAAAATACGGCGCTCAGGTTGCACAAATGAGCGGGAGCGGACCGACCGTTTTCGGTCTCTGCGCCAAGAAGAGCCGCGCCGTTCACGTGTACAACAGCATGAAGGGTTTTTGCAAGGAAGTGTACCTGGTGCACACCCTGTAGTATGCCTAGCAGATAGATTCGAAGCACCGGTAGCGGCCGTCATTGCGGTAGCGCCGGTTTTTTTGTCCACAAATCAAGCTTATTTTCTGTCAGCGGAAAAATTCGGTGGAACTGGGTATACTGGAGGGGTAATCGTCTTTGGTGCGCCCGCTTCGTGCCGGCGCCTTGAGTAGGAAGAAGAATTGCTATGCATAATCATCAAAACAAGGGGCGTGCCTTTTCGCTGGGGATGCTCATTAATTCACTGTACACAATCATCGAAATGGTCTTTGGCCTGGCAATTGGTTCAATGGCCCTGGTGGCTGACGCACTGCACAATTTGTCCGACGTGCTCAGCTTATTTGTGTCGTGGGTTGCCGAAAAGCTCACGCACCGGCACCCAACCGCAATGCGTACTTACGGGATGAAGGGTGGTTCCATTCTGGCGGCGCTCATTAACGCGATGCTGCTGCTCGTGGCGATGGGGGCAATCATTATTGAAGCCATTGGGCGGTTGCGGCATCCTGAAGCCGTGCCGGCAAACACGGTCATGCTCGTCGCCGGAATTGGGATTCTGATTAATGGTGGCACGGCCCTGCTCTTCATGTCTGGCCGTCACGGTGACCTCAACGTGCGGGGTGCGTTCCTGCACATGGCCGCCGATGCCGGGGTTTCTGTGGGCGTGGTGCTTGCAGGACTCCTCATGAAGCTCACGGGGTGGCACTGGCTTGACCCGCTCATGTCACTGATGGTTGCCTTCGTTGTTTTGTGGGCAACGTGGGGCCTGCTGCGGGATGCGGTCAACATTTCGCTTGCGGCCGTTCCGCGGGATTTGGATCCAGAACATGTGCGCAGCGTCATCGCCAGTTACCCAACGGTGCGGTCATACCACGATTTGCACATTTGGAGCATTAGCACCACCGACACGGCTCTGACCGTGCACCTGGAACGCACCACGCGTGAGGGTAACGATGAATTTCTCGACGGACTAGCTGCGGCCCTGCGCAAGACCTGTGCTATTGACCACGTCACGATCCAGATTGAGTGTGGCCAGGTGTCAGCCGATAACAATTACTAAGCACTTCTTCGTGTTTTTCGGATAATGCGCGGCGGAATCCGCCCATTTCATTAGATTTTGGGGAAATTTAGCGCCTAATTACGAATTAAATCCAAAAAATTCGCAAAAATAGTGTCAAAAACACGTATGCTTATGTATAATCAGTTAATATAATACGTAAATAAAGCGGTGAGGCGAACTCCATTTGGGAGTTCGCTTTTCGCCTACGTGAAGGAGAGTAAAAAATGAAAGTTCGTCGTAGTGACCGTCTCATCGACATGACCCGGTATCTGTTGGAACGGCCCCACACATTGGTGCCGCTGACCTTCTTTTCCCAGCGTTACGAATCGGCCAAGTCCTCCATCAGTGAAGATTTAGCCATTGTGCGCCGGACGTTTGCCCAGCGGCAGACGGGGATTCTGGAAACCGTTCCGGGTGCAGCTGGTGGCGTGCGCTACATTCCAATCATTGGGGCGACCGAGGCTGATAGCTTCATCAACGAAATGGCGGAGCGCTTGTCCGATTCAGAACGGCTGCTACCAGGGGGTTACGTTTACCTCACCGACCTGCTCGGGACGCCCGAAGTTTTGCGCCAAATCGGCCGGCTTATTGCAACCCAGTACCTGGATTCCAGTGTTGATGCGGTCATGACCGTGGCCACCAAGGGAATTCCAATCGCTCAGAGCGTTGCGCAGTACCTGAACGTGCCGTTCGTAATTGTGCGGCGTGACTCCAAGATTACTGAAGGCTCCACCGTTTCCGTTAACTATGTCTCCGGATCATCCGATCGTGTGGAAAAAATGGAATTGAGCAAGCGGAGTCTGAAGAGCGGGGCCGGTGTCCTGATTGTCGACGACTTCATGAAGGGCGGCGGTACCGTCAACGGGATGAAGAGCCTGATTGAGGAATTCGACGCCAAGCTCGTTGGGGTTTCGGTGTTTGCTGAAGGCTCATTTGGCGGCGAACGCATGGTTAACGACTACACATCATTGCTGCGCATCGATACGCTTGATGCTAAGGGCAATAACATTACCGCTGCACCCGGTAACTATCTTGAACGCAACGCTGAATTGCTGGCGGGCATGGCGAAGTAATGAACGCGTACCTGATTCCGATTAGGACCGCAGTAATTACCTTTCCCATCCTGGCCCTAATCATTGCCCTACCGTTTTTGATTGTGCAGTATCGGCGGTATGGCAGTTTCACGTTTAGTCGTGCGTTTGTACTTTATTCGTTCATTTTCTACATGCTGACGGCGTACTTCATGGTAATTTTGCCGTTACCCGCGCGTGACGCCGTGGCGAAGCTGACCACGGCCAGAATGCAGCTGTTGCCATTTACGGCCATCAGTGATTTTTTTGGCAAGAGCGGGTTCGTTGTCACGGCGCCGGGCACTTGGGTGCGGGCGCTCAAGAGCTCGTATTTTTTGCAGCCGGCATTTAACACGTTGCTCACAGTTCCGTTCGGGTTCTACTTGCGCTATTACTTCCGCCGTTCATGGAAGCAAACGCTGGGACTAGCCTTTTGCCTGAGTCTTTTTTACGAACTAACGCAGCTCAGCGGCCTGTACTTCATCTATCCGCGCCCGTATCGCCTGTTTGATGTGGATGATCTCATCGTGAATTCGCTCGGTGGCATGATTGGCTTCTGGCTTACACCGCTATTGCGGTTGGCCTTCCCCAACCGCGAAAAGATGGACGAGGTCAGTTACGCGAAGGGGGAAAAGGTCGGCTGGATTCGCCGGCTAGTTGCCCTGTTCGTTGACGCAAGTGTTTTGTTGCCCGCGGTTAGATTCCTGTTCCACACCGGGTTTGCGCTAGCCCACGCACAGTCACTTGCTGATAACAACGCGCTCACGTACACACTGGCCGTGCTGGTTGTCTTCATTGGAATACCGCACGCGATGCACGGACGCACGGTCGGCAAAGCAATTGTACGGATTAAAATCGTACCGGTTGACCCAGAAGAACGTAATTGGCGTCGGCGTTTGTCGATTCGGGAGGCGCTGCTCTATCTTGTTGCCCTACCAATTTGGCAAAGCTTTGGTAAGGAAGCGCAACTTCTACTTACCCACATTGAGGCGCGGACGCAACTAAACTTCATTGCACTTGGGATTTTGACCGTTGGCGTCCTGTTTTTCACCGCCGACATCATTTGGACGTTAATTTGCCGCGATGGTCGGCTGTTCTACGATGACTGGGCCAAAACCAAGCAGATTAGCACCGTCAAGCGCACGACTGTGACTAGCCAAAACAGTAAACAAGAATAGATTCGCTGTCACTGTCCGGCAGCGTCAGAGGTTTTGCGCAGTGGGGGCTACGCGTTGTGGGGTTTGGCCTCTGGGTCCGGGCTGGGCCTCGGGTGTACTTCGCCGTGGTCGCTGTGGCGGTCGTCTGGAGCCGGAAAACCGCCGTCTCCAGACTAAAAATTTAGCTTTGCATCGTCGCAGTCTGGATCTAACTCGTACGACGCTTGGCATGTAATTGAAGTCTCTATCTCGTGCGCAAATCCTGAATGCTCCTCACACAAATCTAAATTTTTCCCTCAGTAAAGCCTGAGATGCCTGGCAAAACCCGCCAGTCATCCCAGGCTTTACTGTTGCCACAGCTGGGCGGCACACCCGAGGCCCAGCCCGGACCCTCCGGCCAAACCCCACAACGCTCCGCTGGATAGACAGTGACATCCAGTTGCCTCATATCGGTAGACGGCATAACGTCATGAAACATGACGGATCCCGGTACAACAGTTGTTTCTGTTTTATATGGTGTCGTCGTATGATTTATATTTTAACCACGATGTAGCGATTGGGTGGGGACGGTGCGCGTGTAGTGCGGCTGGAATTTTCCTGTGAAAGCTATGGTGAGAGAAGACCGATGCGGGCTTTGCATCGGGCTTCTCCACACCATAGCCGGCAAAAATTAAGACCCGTCAGGAGGACTAAAGCTTTCCCAGCGAATCTTAACAACACGTATTAGTCTCGTAACCCCAAGAAGCAGATGCGGGGCTAAATTTTTAGGTTGAAGACCCGGTTTTGGGGGCTTCAACCGGCCGCACGGAAAATCCCAGCCGCACGGAACGCGCACCGGCCCCGCCCAGGCGCGGCACCTATACCGCGCAGTACCCACCAACTCCAAAACCACTTAGGACTTTTCTTTGACTATTAACCGTTGCCGGCGCCTTAACTAAAGCTTATAATTTTCACATGGAAGAAGTAGCAGAAAAGAGGGTGTACTATGCCGGTTGATAACGACGATTTACATTATATTGCCCAAACGCGCAGTCGCGTTGCCGGGAAGAGTTACCGTGACCGTGTGCAGATCATGAAGTCGGCCGCAGCAAGTGCGCCCAACCGAGGGGTCAAACGCCGGATTGACCGCATGATTCACCTTGAACAGTCGCGACATGCGCGCAAGGTGCTCGCGTGGTTTGTCTTGTTCTTCGTGCTGGCTGGCGGTTCCATTTTTGTAATGGCCAAATTTGGCAATCACAGTGGCAGTAAGTCCAGCTCCAGTAGCACCACCCGCGTGGTTATGAACAACAGCAGCAGTAAGCACAAGAAGAAGCACAAACAGGCTAAGAAGAGTTCATCCAGCAAGTCGAGTTCAGTTAGTTCGACCAGTTCCAGCTCCTCGTCTAAGTCATCATCGAGATCTTCATCTGTTTTATCTTCCTCTAGCAGTCGAGTAACATCGTCATCCTCATCTAGGGCGGTAAGCTCTTCATCCGTGCGGCGCAGTTCTTCATCTTCCCGCAGTAGTAGTAGGCGGCGGGTCACTGCGGCTAGCTCGTCCAGCAGGTCAAACACCTATACCATCAAAAGCGGTGATAATTTGTACCGGATTGCGGCGGATAACAACATGCCCCTCAAGAAACTAGAATCACTGAATGGTTTGGATGACAATGCGGACTTGCAGCCGGGACAAAAACTTCGCATTCGCTAGTTTGAATGATTAATTTAATCTCAAAAATGACCTATACCAATTCAGAGAAGGCCGCACGTCAAAATCAGACGTGCGGCCTTTTTATCTGATTTTTCGCCGCTTTTGTAGGGTGTTCCACTTACTGAATTCAGTTGCACGTGTGACTGCGCTGGGCTATGATTGTTAGGTAGATTACGGACGAATTAAGTCCACAATGAATAGGAGCCGAATCGATGGCAGAAAAGAAGTACACGATTATCCTTGCAGCTGGTAAGGGTACGCGCATGAAGAGCAAGTTGTACAAGGTCTTGCACGAGGTTGCCGGCAAACCAATGGTTGACCACGTGCTCACCCAGGTGGAACAGGTGCACCCAGACACCGTTGTCACGGTTGTTGGCCACGGCGCTGAGGCGGTTGAGGCAGAACTCGGCGACCGCACCCAGTTTGCAGTCCAGGAAGAGCAATTGGGGACTGGCCACGCAGTTTTACAGGCCGAACCAATTCTCGGGGACAAAGAGGGGATGACACTGATTGCTAACGGTGACACCCCGCTGCTCACCGCGAAGACTTTTGAAAAGCTGTTTGCCTACCACCGCGATAAGGGGGCCAAGGCCACAATCTTGACCGCCAAGGCACCAGATCCAACCGGCTACGGCCGCATTGTTCGTGGCGATCTCGGGACCGTGCAGAAGATTGTTGAACAAAAGGATGCAACCCCCGAAGAGGCTAAGATTGACGAAATCAACACGGGTGTCTTTTGCTTCGACAACCAGGCATTGTTCTCGGCTTTGCACGAAATCACAAATGACAACGCGCAGGGTGAGTACTACCTGACCGATGTCATCGAAATCCTGAAGCGTCGCGGCGACGTCATTGCTGCATACAAGATGGCCAACTTTGACGAAAGCCAAGGTGTTAACGACCGTGTTGCGCTTGCCAGTGCCACTAAGGTGATGCGCAAGCGGATCAATGAGGAACACATGCGTAACGGTGTGACCATCATTGACCCCGAGAACACGTACATTGACGTTGACGTGAAGATTGGTAACGACACCATCATTGAACCGGGTGTCTACCTCAAGGGGAACACGGTCATTGGCAGCGACTGCGTGATTGGCAGCAACACCGTCATCGACAATTCAACCATTGAGGATGGTGTGCACACGCTCAGCTCCACGATTGAAGACAGCATCATGCACAAGGGCAGCAACATCGGCCCGAACAGCCACCTGCGGCCAAAGAGTGATATTGGCGAGGATGTCCACATTGGTAACTTCTGTGAAGTGAAGAACGCCAAGCTGGGTGCCCGGACCAAGGTTGGTCACCTGTCTTATGTTGGGGACGCCACACTCGGTTCTGACATTAACATTGGTTGTGGGGTTGTGTTCGTTAACTACGATGGCGTGCACAAGTTCCACACGAACGTTGGCGACAAGGCCTTCATCGGCAGCAACGCGAACATTGTTGCGCCAGTGGACATTGCTGACCACAGTTTCGTTGCGGCTGGTTCCACCATTACAAAGGACGTACCATTCCACGCAATGGGTATTGCGCGTGAACGGCAGACGAACAAGGACGACTTCTGGGGCAGACTGCCACTGTCTGACTCCAAGGAGTGGAATTAATTAATCGAGCGGACACCGTAGCGAAAGCGCTGTGGTGCCCGCTTTCTTGCAGTTGTGCTTAGAACCGGCAAGCCATTTTGCTAAAAAGCAGGAATGAGTTCCACACCTAAACTTTCGTGATATTTTTATTTGCCAAAATCTGCGGGTGTTTTCAACGAAAAGAATAACGTTGGGTACAATAATGAAAATGCCCGTATATGGGCGTGGAGATTAAAATGTGAGTGGCATAATCGCATTTTTTGGCAAATTAGATATTGACGAGATAACGAACGTAGAAAACCTTTTCATGAAAAGTGTTCACGGTTTACGCTTGCATTTTTCATAACTTCCGTTAGACTTTAATACGGAAGTAAAATACAAGATAATTAATGGAGGCCACCATGTCTGCGCATTACGCTGACCCGAAACTCAAGATTTTTGCCCTAAACTCCAACAAGCCACTGGCTGAAAAAATTGCCGCTGAAGTTGGTGTTGAACTGGGTAAGTCGTCTGTACGTCGCTTCTCCGATGGCGAAATTCAAATCAACATCGAAGAGAGTATTCGGGGGGATGATATCTATTTGATTCAGTCCACCTCAGCTCCTGTAAACGACAACCTGATGGAATTGCTGATTATGATTGACGCGCTTAGGCGTGCATCAGCACACACCATCAACGTTGTGATTCCATACTACGGTTACGCTCGGCAGGACCGCAAAGCTCGCAGCCGCGAACCAATTACTGCCAAGCTGGTTGCCAACATGCTTGAACGTGCTGGTGCCGACCGTGCGCTCGTTCTCGACCTGCACGCTGCCCAGATTCAGGGATTCTTCGACATTCCTGTCGATCACTTGATGGGTGCGCCACTGCTCGCCGACTATTTCCTGAGCAACAACTTTGTCGGTGACGACACCGTTGTCGTTTCACCAGACCATGGTGGGGTTACGCGTGCCCGGAAGCTCGCGGAATTCCTCAAGTCCCCAATCGCTATTATCGATAAGCGTCGGCCACGGCCAAACGTTGCCGAAGTGATGAACATTGTTGGGTCCGTTGAAGGCAAGCACGCCATCATCATTGATGACATGATTGACACTGCCGGGACCATCACGCTCGCCGCAGCAGCACTAAAAAATGCTGGGGCCAAGTCCGTCATGGTTGCCGCAACGCACGCCGTGTTCTCCGGTCCTGCAATTGAACGCCTGACCAACTCTGTCATCGAACAGGTTGTTGTCACCGACTCAATTCAGCAGCCTGAAGCCAACAAGATGGACAAGCTCGTCACCGTTTCCGTTGGTCCACTGATTGGCCGTGCAATTAAGCACATTCACGAAAACCGGCCAGTATCACCATTATTCGAAAATCGTTTCCGTAAAGACGCAGAATAATTTCTGCACAAAAAGACCCCAGGCAAATGTCTGGGGTCTTTTTGTGACTATTTTTCCTTGAGCAAATCGCGAATCTCGGTCAGTAATTCTTCTTGAGTTGGGCCTGCTGGGGCAGCCTCTTCAGGTTTTGGTTTGCGGACCAGCTTGTTGATGAACTTGACGAGCAGGAAAACGACAAAGGCGGTAATGAGGAAATTAATGATGTCGTTCAGAAAGGCTCCGTAAGTGAATTTGGCGTTCATGATGGTGAAACTCAAACTGGCGAGGCTGCTAGTTTTGGTGAACATCCCAATGAGCGGGCCAATCAGGTTCTTGGTCAGCGAGCCGACCAGGGCGGTAAACGCGCCCCCAATGATGACCCCAACGGCTAAATCGAGCATATTACCACGGGCGATGAAATCCCGGAATTCTTTCAGCATGATGGTACCTCCGTTTTAGATTAGTCTTCGTGATTTATCTAACTTAATTATAACGTTTAGCCCGAGTGTGTGTCAGCATTAATGGGTGAGCAGACCGACAATAATCGCAATGATGGGGAAGAAGCATAACAACGCGACGGTGATTAGGTGGCGCTTTTTATTAATCATCAGTATGGCAGCATATTCGCGAATCGTGGCGTTCGGTAAATAATAGAACGCGGTTTTGGCGCCGAGTCCATTGGCCTTGATGCCGGCCGCTCTAGCGAACAAACCGGCACGCAGAAGGTGGTAGTTATTTGTACAGAACTGGGCGCGATACGGTTTGTCGCCAGTGACCTTGTGAATGATTTGGGCGGAGAACATCATGTTTTCGAAGGTGGTGCGGCTTTTGTCTTCCAGCAAGGTGTCGCTGGCGGGAATGCCGTGGTCAATAGCGTAGTTACGCATGGCTTCCGCCTCACTGATTTTTTCATCGGGACCCTGGCCGCCGGAAAAGATGATGGTGGGCAGCTTGCGGCCACGCGCTTTTTGGCGGTTGTAATACTTAATGGCCACGTCGATGCGCGCACCGAGCAGCCGCCCGACCCGTTCACCGCCGAGTAGTCCAGCGCCAAGCACAATCAGGTAATCCTGATTATGCAGCGGTCGGTGCAGGTTGTAGGCAACAAGTGCGGTGAGGAAATTCAAAAGGGTCAGCCCGACATAGGCAACGAGCAGAACAATCATGCCGCTAATGGCTTCATACATGTAGTCGGGCAGAAAACGCTGGCCGAATACGCCAAAAATGTCGATGGCGATGATGAGCAGCGCCAGGAGCAGGGTGAGCATGTTGCCGACGGTGTGACGTTCGCGTCGCCAAACGACAATGGCATTCCAGATCAGCCAGACTAAGTGCAGCGCAAAGAACAGGACGATGACCCCAACCACGACGATGAACGCGACAACGGCGGGGGCAATCAGCCACTGAATCTGGCTGGCAATCACTAAGCCGCCGATTGCGAGGATGTCCACGGTAATGGCAATGTTGATCAGCAGACCGTTGAGCAATTGCCGCGGTTCAACGGCAAAACTGATTCCGGCAACGAGCGTAACAATAACGGCGACGGCGGAGATAAATATAACGAAATTATCCAAAACGCAAAAGTGTCCTTTCGATTTGGGTGGTGTTAGGATATAATTAGAAAACACAGAGCGGAGCGCCCTGTTCAGAAGTTGAGGACTACAGGGACATAAGCAGTGATGGGCGGTTTTCCCATCAGTGCTTATGTCCAGGTAGCCGCAGACTTCTGGGGCGCGGAGCTCGACTAAAACACAGAGCGGAGTGAGGCGTTCAGAAGTTGAGGACTACAGGGACATAAGCAGTGATGGCGTTTTTCCATCAGTGCTTATGTCCAGGTAGCCGCAAACTTCTGCCTCACGGAGCTCGACTAAACGTTAGCGTCCCTCGGGAGGAAAAATGACTAATCCAGTATTTGGTACCAAAAATCCTGATTATGATTATGTTGAACGTATTGGTGTTTACGCAGTGATTCCGGATGCATCTGGTCGGCGCATCTTAACGCTGGCGGCGCCCAATAATGCAATCTTTCTGCCCGGGGGTGGGGTGGAGCCTGGTGAAACCGACGAGGAGACGCTGAAGCGCGAATTGCTTGAGGAGTTCGGCGTTGCGGTTACCATCGGCCCGAAGCTTGGGAAAGCGGCCGAGTACTTCTATTCACATCATCGCGAAACTGCGTACTACCATCCCGCAACTTTTTACGCAGCAAGTGACATTAAGCAGGTAGCCAATCCGTTAGAGGATTTCAACACCCTGATGATGATGCCGATTGACCTCGCGCTTGCGCAATTGAAGCGGCCAACGCACCGTTACGCGGTTGCGGAGTGGCTCAAGCTGAACCAATCTTAATTTCACTAAAACATGAGGGACGCACTGCTAGGTGTCGTCCTTTTTTATTTGAGTACGTACTTCTTGAGCGCCTGGGCCACGCCGTCCTCAGCGTTGGTTCCGGTCACGCCGGACGCGATTTGTTTCACCTCGGAGATGGCGTTGCCCATTGCAATACCCGTGCCGGCAAACTCGAACATGGAGATGTCGTTGTGCGAATCGCCTAGGGCCAAGACCTCGCTGGCGTCAATTCCGAGTTTTCCGGCCAATTCGCGCAGAGCCGCCCCCTTGGAGACAAAGCGATTCATGAATTCAAGCAGGTAATCCTCACTGCGCACCACGTAAAACTGGTTGCGCAAAGCGGGATCCATGTTTGTTTCCGCTGCATCAAGTGCTGCCTTGTCACCCGTGAAAAACACCTTGGAGAATTCATGGTTCCGCTCCATTTGTGCCGGGTTGCAGAAGCGCAGCGGCATGCTGGTGGCGACGGCCTCGTACATAATGTCGTGGCCCAGTTCCGGTGCGTCGGTGTACATTGCCTCTTCATCCTCTGCAGCAACCGTCACGTTCAGGCGAATGCCTTCGTAGTGCAGGCGCAGGTAATCAGCAAAGCTAAGGGTGTGGCGAATTAGCACTTCACCCGTCGCCGTGTTTTGCACCAGTGCACCGTTGTACGGAATGGCGTAATCGTCCTTGCTGATGAGATTCAGCTCGGGGAGAAACGACATGACACCAGGCAGCGGTCGGCCAGAGCACAAAACGACCCGGGTTCCCTGGGCGCGGACTTGCCGGATGGTTTCGGCAACTTCCGGCGTTAACTTCTGATCTGGGTTCAGCAACGTTCCGTCCATGTCGATTGCAACTAACTTGATGGTCATGATTTACCTCCAAAATTGAATTAACCCAACTTACATTAGGTGCTTCAGCGGGACAAAATTTGTGGGTCGATTATCTCGTCGTTCAAGATGTAGCGCTGGAACTCTGCAATTACCGGGGTGTATTCTGGTGCATCTGGTTTGGCCAGCATCTGCTTGGGAAAGTAAAACCGGTTGTCGCCGGTGACCTTCCCGGTGATGGCACCGACCAGTGGACTCAGCGTTGATAGTTCCTCGAGCGTGTCGTCGAGTTGCATGATTTCGATTTGCGTTTTTGGTGTCGCGCTGGTGGGATCGTACTGGTCGTACGGCAGGTCAAAACTGGAGTCGGTGGCGGTGTAATAGCGGCTGTCAAAGCCGGATTGCTCAACTAGTGCGGCCATTTTCGGGAGCAAATCTTTAGACGCCGTGGTGAATGTGGCGGACTTGAATGGACGCCGGTTCAGGAAGCGGTCGGCTAGGTCACTGAGGATTGGGTCGGGATAATCGAGCCAGTAATGGAAGTAGGTGTTCAGCACACCATCATCGAGCATCAGGTAGTCGCGCAGGGTGAAATTGTGGTTGAAGAACGGGTCGAGCAGGCGCGGATTGTAATGGTCATCAAAGTCGCCGGCCTCGAACAGTTCCTTGGCCCGGCCGAGCAAATTGGTCAAGATGACCTCCATGCTGCGGGAAACGGGGTGGAAGTAAATCTGCTGGTACATCTGGAAGCGGCTGACAATGTAATCCTCGACGGCGTGCATGCCGCTGGGCTCAAAGGCAATACCGCCAGCATATGGCCGCATCACGCGCAAAATCCGGGTCAAATCGAACAGGCCATAATTGGTGCCCGTGTTATAGGCATCGCGCAGCAGGTAATCCATCCGGTCGGCGTCAATCTGGCTGCTAATCATTTGGACCACTTGCTGGTTCGGGTATGAATGATCGATGACGCTGGCGACCTGTTCCGGGAATTTCGGACTGACGCCGCGCAGCACCTTGCCCACGCCCGTGTCTGGGTCGGTGAGAATTTGGCGGGTGATGGCCTCATGATCGGTACCGAAAATATGCTCGAAGGTGTGCGAGTAAGCACCGTGGCCAATATCGTGGAGCAGCGCGGCACACAGCGCAATGAGGCGCTCGTTGTCGTCCCACAGTCCATCGGCGCCGCCATTTTTGGTTGGGTAATTTTGCTGGAAATTATCGCAAATTTTCCGGGCGATTTCGTAGACGCCGAGTGAGTGGGTGAAACGCGTGTGTTCGGCGCCCTGGAACACCAGGTTGGAGACGCCGAGCTGGTGGATTCGGCGCAGACGTTGCATTTCCGGAGTATTGATTAAATCGAGAATCACTTGGTGCTGAACGTGAATGTAATTGTGCACGGGATCACGAAAGACCTTTTCCCGGGGAAGCATTGGGCTGTTCATAAGCACACCATCCTTTGTGTGGGGCACGGCGGGAAGACTCACAGCGGTCTTTCGTCATGCACCTAATCTGTTATCTACTATTATAGGCAAGCTAATTGGCTTTTGCGACTAAACAGTCATTTTCGTTCGGCTTAACGTGCTTTTCGCGTTATAATGTTGGCTGGAGCTTAAAAAGTGCAGATTTGGATTCAATTGGAAAGTGTAGAGGTGATACTGATGGATATGACGAAGGGAATTCCCGTCCGCGTGCAACTCGAAACGTGGGTGACCCAAGATGGGCAGGCTGAGCACCATCAGTTTGATGAAGCCGGACAGATGGTTCAGATTGGCGACACAATTTATGTACGGTACACTGAACCAACTGGTGACAAATTGCCGGTGACGATTAAAATTAAGGGCGATAACCAGGTGGGCCTGACCCGCGGCAGTAGCGACGGGACCACGCACATGCACATGGATTTCATGGCGGAAAAGGAAATTCAGGCGCAATACCGCACGCCGTATGGTATCATTCCGGTAAGTACGGTGACGCCAAGACTCGACGTGTTGTTCACGACGGAACCTTTGTCCGGACAGGTTTACCTGGAGTACCGGCTGAAGGCAAACGGCGAGCATTTGGGTGATTACCGCATGCGATTGCTTTTTACTGCTTAATCAAGTATATTTAGATGTATCTGTGAAAATGTTGAAAGGGGCGCGACTAGTTTGAAACTTGACGTATTCAAAGACGCCGATAAAACTGAGTTATCCATGATTGAGGTTGCTCACGCAATCTTGGAGGAAAAGGGCGACACGATGGCCTTCGTCGATCTCGCCAATGAGATTCAGACCTATTTGGGCAAGAGCGATGAAGAAATTCGCGAACGCTTGCCGCAGTTCTACACGGATTTGAACGTTGATGGGAGTTTCATTTCCCTCGGCGACAACGTCTGGGGACTGCGCTCCTGGTACCCATACGAATCTGTCGACGAAGAGGTTAACCACCTCGATGAAGAAGAGGGTGCAAACCGCCGCAAGAAGCGCAAGAAGGTTAACGCCTTCCTCGCCGATGCTGGGGATGATGATGACGTTATCGACTACAACGATGACGACCCAGAAGACGATGATTTGGACACCGATGAAGATTACGATGAATCCGGGGCCGGCTACGATGATGCAGCCGCTGATGACCCTGACGACGGCGATGATGAAGAAGACGACCTCCCAGATGGGATTGAAGGTCAGCTCAACGAATTCACCGACGACGATGATGACGAAGAATAAGTGACACTTAATTAAGCAACCGGATTGTGTTCGGTTGCTTTTTTGTTTTTTAATTTTGAAACGCGATGTGCCTGATTTTCTGTAAATGTTTCACATTCAGAATGAAACAAATCACACAAACGGGGCAGTAAGTCGCCAGAATTGGTTGACTTACCGCCCCGTTTTAGATACCATACTTTTTGGGCACTCCAGAAGATGGAGTCATTCAGTTACAAGCTCCCCGTTCCGTAAGAAATGGGGGGCTTGTTTTATTTTTGTTGTTTCACCCCGATTATTTGGCTGAGTGTTAATGTGATTGCATGCATTGCGCCAAGATGTTGCGTTGTAGACTATAGCTTACAAGCGGGACGTTGTGCCATGGTTGGCACTTTGTCTTGCTTGCAGAAGGAGATACTAATGACCAAGTATATTTTTGTCACTGGTGGGGTTGTCAGCTCGCTCGGGAAGGGGATTGTTGCCGCATCCCTTGCCCGTCTGCTTAAGAGTCGTGGCCTGAAGGTGACCATTCAGAAGTTCGATCCGTACATCAACGTGGACCCCGGCACCATGAATCCTTACCAGCACGGTGAAGTATTCGTGACCGACGATGGCGCTGAAACCGATCTGGACCTTGGACACTACGAACGGTTCATCGATATCAACCTGAACAAATACAGCAACGTCACAACTGGGAAGATTTACTCTGAAGTACTCGCCAAGGAACGCCACGGGGATTACAACGGTGCGACTGTCCAGGTTATCCCCCACATCACGGGGATGATTAAGGAAAAGATTATGCGTGCGGCTAAGCACAGTGACTCCGACGTGATTATCACCGAAATCGGTGGGACCGTTGGGGACATCGAAAGCCTGCCATTCCTCGAAGCAATTCGGGAAATGAAGTCCGAGGTCGGTGCCGGGAACGTCTTTTACATTCACGCCACGCTTGTTCCTTACCTGCGTGCAGCCGGTGAACTCAAGACGAAGCCAACCCAGCACTCCGTTAAGGAACTGCGCGGGCTGGGGATTCAGCCTAACATGCTGGTGCTGCGGACCGAAAAGCCCGTCACCGACAGCATGAAGGAAAAGATTGCGCTCTTTACCGACGTGCCAACCGAAGCCGTCATCGAATCACCAGACGTACCAACCATCTACTCCATTATTCGTGTGCTGCACGAACAGGGCATGGACGAATACATCTGCAAGTACCTGAACATCAAGGCCGATGAAGCGGACATCAAGGACCTGACCGACCTCGAGCAGCGCGTTCAGCACCTGCACGGCAAGGTTAAGATTGCGCTTGTTGGTAAGTACGTTTCCCTGCAGGACGCCTACATTTCCGTTGCCGAAGCACTGAAGTCTGCCGGCTACCACTTCAACACGGGTATGGACATTGACATGATCCAGGCTGAAGATGTGACCGACGACAACGCAGCCGAGATTCTGGGTAACGCCGATGGGATTTTGGTTCCTGGTGGTTTCGGTGACCGCGGTCTCGAAGGCAAGATTGCCGCAATTCGTTACGCCCGTGAAAACAACGTGCCATTCCTCGGCATCTGTCTTGGTATGCAGATGGCTTCCGTTGAATTCGCCCGGAACGTTCTTGGCCTGCAGGGTGCCGGTTCAACCGAAACCCAGCCAGACTGTGCCGACCCAATCATCGACATTCTCCCTGACCAAGATAAGGAAGGCGACCTTGGTGGAACACTCCGTCTTGGCCTGTACCCATGTGACCTTAAGCCCGGCACGGTTGCCGCTGCTGCATACGGCAACGTCAAGGAAGTCCAGAAACGTCACCGTCACCGTTACGAATTCAACACGAAGTACCGTGCGGCAATGGAAGCTAAGGGCCTGGTCTTCTCCGGAACATCACCTGACAACCGGTTGATGGAAATCATCGAACTGCCTGCAAACAAGTTCTTCGTTGCTTCCCAGTACCACCCAGAATTCCAGTCCCGCCCAACTAAGCCAGAAGGTTTGTTCGAAGCATTCATTAAGGCTGCGGGAAACTTTAATTAGAACAATTTAACTTCATATCTAGTTACGGAGGCGCCCCTTGTTTTTTGAGGGGCGCTTCTATACACTGGAATAATGAGTGCGAATTACAAGTTCGTAACACGATCGATTACGAGTAGTGAGGAATCGTTTTAATGGAAAAAATGCTGATTCACGGCGGCAAACGGCTCGCCGGGGAGGTCGTCATCGGCGGCGCAAAGAATAGCACTGTGGCTCTTATCCCAGCCGCAATCCTGTCCCGGACGCCGGTGATCCTGGATGGTGTTCCGCACATTCAGGATGTGTATAACCTGATGAGCATTTTGGGCGAAATGAACGTTAAGTCCGATTTCACCGGGAACGTACTGAAGATAGACCCGACCGCAATTGTCAAAACCGATTTACCTGATGGAAAAATAAAATCATTGCGTGCCTCGTATTACTTCATGGGTGCGATGCTCGGCCGCTTTGGCCACGCCGTCATTGGCATGCCTGGTGGGGACGATATTGGTCCGCGGCCCATTGATCAGCACGTGAACGGCTTCGAAGCTTTGGGCGCGCACGTTATTGACCACAACGGAATTATTCAGATTGATGCACCAAAAGAGGGACTGCACGGCGCCCGTATCTTCCTTGATATGGCATCCGTTGGCGCAACCATTAACATTATCCTTGCAGCCGTTACGGCGAAGGGGAAAACTGTCATTGAAAACGTGGCGAAAGAGCCCGAAATCATTGATCTTGCAACCTACTTAAACAACATGGGCGCCACCATTCGGGGCGCGGGGACGGAGACAATCCGCATTAGCGGTGTCCCTGAACTGGCCGCACACAATGCCCACACAATCATTCCGGACCGCATCGAAGCTGGTACTTACCTGTCACTTGCGGCGGCAATGGGTGAAGGTATTATGGTGCGTAACGTCATCACGGAACACTTGGATGCTTTTTTGGCCAAGTTGGAAGAGATGGGCGTAACCATGGAAGTGGGCGAAGACTCTATCTTTGTGTACCCTTCAGGCGAACTCAAGAAGGTTCTCGTTAAGACCAACACGTATCCGGGTCTTGCAACCGATTTGCAGCAGCCACTCACCCCGCTTCTCCTCACAGCGCAGGGTGAAAGCCGCGTAATCGACACCATTTACCCGAAGCGGACCGGACATGTGCCCGAACTAGCCAAAATGGGGGCGGACATTCACGTGGAAAATGACCAAATCGTCATTCGTCACAGTCCTAACCTGCACGGCGCCGAGGTCGTTGCCGGTGAAATTCGCGGTGGTGCGTGCCTCATGGTGGCGGGGCTGATGGCCAGCGGGGACACCGTTATCTCCAAGGTCGACAACATCTTACGCGGTTACGACCGGGTGGTAATGAAGCTTAAGGCACTGGGTGCTGACGTCGAGTTACTGGATTTACCATAAGTGTTTACAAAAAGGGCCGCACTTAATGTGCGCCCCTTTTTCATTGCCATTAAGGGTTGTTGGCCATCCAGCGAAGGGTATTATTACAGCGATAACTGGTTGGCATTTTATGCGTAAATCGGGGTTTTGGATTTGTTTACCGTGTCTTGTTGTGGTAAACTACCTAGGTTAAATAAATATCTCTGAGGTAGGCAATATCTCAGGGCAAAGGAGTAATTACAATGAAGCAAGGCATCCACCCAGATTACCACAAGGTAGTTTTCCTCGACTCCGCAACCGGCTACAAGTTCATCGCTGGTTCCACGAAGAAGAGTTCTGAAACCATTACTATGGACGACGGCAACGAATACCCAGTTGTTCGTGTCGAAGTTACTTCCGATTCCCACCCATTCTACACCGGCAAGCAGAAGTTTGCTAAGGCTGATGGTCGGGTTGACCGCTTCAACAAGAAGTACGGTCTCAACAAGTAAATCTAGCTTTTGGACTCGTTTCGCGCATGCGCGGAGCGAGTTTTTTTATGTCTTGCACGGCCGCTTGCAAGTGGTAATTACCGCATCACGGTGCGTAACCGGCAAGCCACTAGTCGGCAAGTTGATGTTACAACAACCGCTAACCACCAATTGCACGAATCGCCACTAGTGGTGAACGGCGTGGCGCACCGGACCTGGTCCCTTATTTATAGTTGTAAGTACCGGTGCTCGGGGCGGGCGGTCGATCAATAAGTGCAGGCGACTCGCTAATTTTGTTAATCGGGCTTAAACGTGCATTTGCGGGCAAAAAGCGATAAAGAATACAAAAAATTTTTTGACCAAAAAGTTCAATCTTTTATAATGCGGCTTTATCGTAAGCATTAGCCAAAGCTATCTAAATTAAAGGCAAACCTTAAGGCAAAACGGCAAATGAGATTAAGATTAGTGACAAAAGCTGCTACGTTGCCGGTTAGCCACGCTTACAAAACAGCAGTGGCGATGTTCGTTCGAACTAATTTCTTGGTGTGTTCAGCGCAAATGAACAATGCTAAACAAAAAACTTATGTATACGCTCAATTTTACCGTGATGACAGGTTCAAAAATGAACCCATTTTTGGATGTCAACTGTTTGCATTGTTCACTAAATGCGGTAATATAGTTCCTGCAAGGGCGAAAGAGCCCGATACAAACCTAAACTTACACTCCCCAAAAAAGTTCCCCCAAACTTTCCACCGCAATGCGGTGGTTTTTTTATGTCCCAAAATAATGTGAATCATTTTTAAACAATGATAATTTTCCTCTTATTACATATGCATAATGCACAAATAAAAGTCGGCTATTTTGAAATCTCAGACCTGCGACCGGCGGCATTTGCGCTAAACATGCTAGACTGGTCACAGGAGGTGTGCGCATGCATATGATTCGCAGAGTTCTTTACTGGATTAACATGATTGGGGCCGTCGCTTATATTCTGATTTGCGGCCAGCGTCTTTCTGCCGGACATCCCTTGTACCATGATCAGTTGCAACTGATCGTGCAGGTGGCGTCGGGATTGGTAATTGCATCATTGCCCCTAATTCTCGAACGACTAATGAAACGGCAGTTGCCAGACGTACTCGTGGCGCTATACGAGATTTTCATTTTGATGGCGATTTTACTTGGTACCGGGATGCAGGCATACTCGATTCACTATTGGGATAAGGTTGAACACCTATTTTCCGCGGGAATCTTGGCGGGAACAGGGTACATGGTCTTTGCGGGATTAACGCCGCAAAAGTACCTGGACCACATTTCCCCAGCATTAATTGGGTTATTTGCTGCAGTTTTCGGGATTAGCATTGGCGTTTTCTGGGAATTCTATGAGTTTACGGGTGACTCCTTGCTGGGGATGAACATGCAACGATACATGGCACACGGTCAGGCGCTGGTGGGTCAAGCTGCCCTATATGACACAATGGGTGACCTGCTAATGGACGTAGTGGGGAGCGTGCTACTTGGCATATACGGCTTTTTTGCAATCAGAAAAAACCGGCGCTGGCTCGACACGTTTAAGCTTCGAAAATTGAATTAAGGTTTTCTAAAATTAGGGAACCTTAATGCGATTTACTTGATTTACTTACGTATATAGCCCGGATGAAAATACCGGTGTACAATGTTCATGACCATGCAGAAAGTGACGAAAAGCCTTGCGTAATTCGATGATGTACGTGCGATTTGAGCCAATCTCAACCGCGTTCGTGACGATGGGAATTGATCCCGTTGATATGTTGAATACGGCCAACGCAAACCCGCAGCACATCTTGGTGTTGCCGCCGGTTACGGACGACCTAACAATTAATGCCCACACCGGCTTCAATGTAGTGGACGGTGGTGTGGCCGTTCGCCAATTCCTGGAGAGTGTTCCCGGCCGCAATGCTGCTTGGCTGGATTACCGCGATGAGGGGTTTGTTGATGACCTTCTTCCACAAGAGATTGCGGAACTGCTCTATTTGGGGCACCGTAAAACCCACATGTCGTTGCCTTTTTACTATAAATTGCAGAATCAATATGCGCGCGTCCCGATGAATTCGGGATTGGTGAATTCATATTGGCGCCACCCAGAGATGTTCGAGGCGGTGTTTAGTGCGGCGATTGACCGGCATCTACGGGAACTACTTAACCAGCAGGCGTTCTGGCTACGGTTGCGGCGACATGAAAAACTACCACAGTTACCTTCATCGGTGCAGAAGACGTGGCAGGACAAGTTGCCAGACGGGCTTGGTTTTGATTGGAGTAAAGCCAAAGTCAGTGCACAGACGGTAATTATTCCACTAGTCCAGATATCGGAGCGCCGGTTGTACGTTGGCGTCGATATTGCGGACGTGCCGAGTTCTCAAGTTGGCCAGCTGGTGCTTAACCGAGCAACTGGGACCTGGCATTCAATGTTTTCGTAATCAAGTAAATAATTTAAAGCTGGGTGGCAGAAGTTACGTTACGTGATTTCGCCACCTTTGAATTGGAGAAGTTAATCATGAAAATGACCCTTCAGGAAATTGCAGGGGTTCTGAACACAACTGTAGCAAAAAATGTTGGACAGTACTCCGTGACTGGGGTTTGTTTCGATACCCGGGAAATTAAGCCTGGAGATTTGTTTATTCCATTGCAAGGTGTTCGGGACGGCCATGATTTCATCGCGGCCGCAGCAAAAGGTGGCGCGGTGGCAAGTCTGTGTGCCGAAGACCACGACGATATTACGGCACCGATTCCGCTAATAATGGTGGCAGACCCGCTCAAGGCCCTGCAGGAACTGGCACAGTACTACTTAATGATTAAGGTGAACCCCAAGGTGGTCGCCATTACCGGAAGCAACGGTAAGACAACAACCAAGGACATGACTGCTGCTGTGCTTTCCACTCAGTACCACGTGGTGAAGACTAGGGATAATTACAACAACAATATCGGTGTGCCGATGACGATTCTCAGCATGGAAACTAACACTGAGGTTTTGGTCGTCGAAATGGGCATGGATCACCCTGGTGAACTTGATTTTCTGAGCCGGATGGCAGAACCAGACGTGGCCGTGGTTACCATGATTGGTGAGGCCCACATCGAGTTCTTCAAAACCCGGGACCGGATAGCCGATGCGAAGATGGAAATCACGCACGGGCTCAAGGAAGATGGCTTGTTCATTTATAACGGTGACGAACCATTGCTCCGCGAACGTGCTACTGATGTGGACCAAGACAAAAAGACGTTTGGGCTCGATCCGACGAATGATTTGTACGCCAAGAACATTGTTGCGCACCAGACACACACGGAGTTTGATTTGTCCCGCTGGCCTGACTTACACTTTGACATTCCCATCATGGGTGAATACAACGTCACTAACGCGCTGGCTGCGATTCTTGTTGGCCGCCGTTTCCACGTTAAGCCCGAAGCCATCCAGCGCGCTTTGGCCACGTTCAAGGTCACGAGCAACCGCACACAGTGGCTGGTTGGGGATGCCGGTGAGTCCATCCTGAGCGATGTCTACAACGCGAACCCAACGGCCATGGCGGCAGTACTAACCAACTTTGCTGGTTTCCCAACGAAGGGGCGGCGGATTGCCGTCCTCGGTGACATGCTCGAACTTGGTGAGGCTAGTCACGATTTGCATGCGGGATTAGCGGATGTTCTCGACCCGGACAAAATTAATGAAGTATACCTGTACGGCAACGAGATGGTTGCTCTACGTGATGCACTTGCGGATAAGTACCCTGAAGAAGCTATTCACTACTACCCAGAGGGCGAGCAGAAACGAATGATTATCAACTTGCTTGATAACGTGAAGTCAGTCGACCTCGTCATGCTTAAGGGTAGCCATGGGATGCACCTCGAGAACGTATTGACAGCACTGCTTGAGGCGGAACGCGGATAACTTTCGCTGTCCGGCAGCGTAAGTGGTTTTGGTGAAGGTCCCGTTACGGAGTGGTATAGGGCCGCGACTGGGCGGGGCCGGTGCGCGTTCCGTGCGGCTGGGATTTTCCGTGCGGCCAGTTGAAGCCCCAAAAGCGGGGTCTTCAACCTAAAAATTGAGCCCCGTATCTGCTTTTGGGAGCTACGAACTTAATACGTATTGTTAGGACCTGTGGGGAAGTTATGCTCTTCCTAGCGGGTCTTAATTTTTGCCGGCTATGGTGTGGAGAAGCCCAATGTAAAAAACGCATTGGTCTTCTCTCACCATAGCTTTCACAGGAAAATCCCAGCCGCACTACACACGCACCGCCCCCGCCCCGTCGCTACATCGTGGTTAAAGTCCTCGCTCGCGATTTCTAAGTACAACTGAGAAATTCACAACCAAGGTAATTACCTCAGACCCGTTCAGTTTTCCTCTTTGAAGCTGGTGCCGAGTCTGGATTTATACCGCTATCCAGCGGAGCGTTGTGGGGTTTGGCCGGAGGGTCCGGGCTGGGCCTCGGGTGTGCCGCCCAGCCGTGGCAACAAGAATAGAAGGTGTGACGACCGCGGTTTTTGCGGTTGGCACACCCTCTATTCTTGTGGGAAAAATTTAGATTTGTGTGAGGAGCTGTCAGGTCTTAGTTACAAGATGAAACGAGCGTCAACATGCCAAGCATGGTACGAGTTAGATTTGGGCTGCGACGATGCAAAGCTAAATTTTTAGTCTGGAGACGGCGGTTTTCCGGCTCCAGACGACCGCCACAGCGACCACGGCGAAGCACACCCGAGGCCCAGCCCGGACCCGGAGGCCAAACCCCACAACGCGGAGCCTCCACTGGTCTACCTCCGCAAAACCACTCACACTGCCGGACAGCGTTTGCTTTCATTGTGGCTGGAAGTTGTTTAAATGAAATTGGAGTCTGGACGGACGGCGAAATAATCTGTTGCATAATTTGCAATGATAGCTGAAATCTCTCACAAATCTTATCACACTTTCAGAAAACTGCTTTTGCAATAGAAGCTAATCAATGGTAAACTAATTGGAATGCTTTTTACGAAAGCATCACGTGAGCACTTTTCAAAACAGCATTTTCAAATGTGTTTCCATCCTGTTTTGTGAGGTGCCGTTGTCGTCAGTTGGTCGCTAAACTGCGACCCATAGGATATATGTAAGTGTTATTTTAGATGATACGCTTGCAAACAGGAGGAATCATTTTTGAAATTTGCTGAACTTGGTCTTGACCAGGAGTTGCTGAACGCCGTTGAACGTTCCGGTTTTGAAGAAGCAACACCAATCCAGGCAGAGACCATTCCGCTCGTACTTAGCGGTAAAGACGTTATCGGCCAAGCACAGACCGGTACCGGTAAGACCGCTGCTTTTGGTTTGCCATTGCTTAACCACATTGACCCAGAAGACCGTTCCATTCAGGCGCTCGTAATTTCCCCAACGCGTGAACTTGCAATTCAGACCCAGGAAGAACTTTACCGTCTTGGCCGTGACAAGCACGCCAAGGTTCAGGCAGTTTATGGTGGTGCTGATATTCGCCGCCAGATTCGTGCTTTGTCTGACCACCCCCAGATTCTCGTGGGGACACCCGGTCGTTTGCTTGACCACATTAACCGCCACACGGTTAAGCTCGGCCAGTTGAAGACCTTGGTTCTTGATGAAGCCGACGAAATGCTCGACATGGGCTTTGTTGAAGACATCGAAAGCATCGCTTCTCAGGCACCTGCAGACCGGCAGACACTGCTGTTCTCCGCAACGATGCCAGCACCAATCATGAACATCACGAAGAAGTTCATGCACGAACCAGTTACCGTCAAGATTAAGAGCAAGGAACTGACCGCTGACAGCATTGAACAGTACTATGTTCGTGCCAAGGACTACGAAAAGTTCGATGTTATGACCCGCATCTTTGACGTGCAGGCTCCTGAACTCGCACTTATCTTCGGCCGGACCAAGCGTCGTGTTGACGAACTGACCAAGGGCTTACAGGCTCGCGGTTACCGTGCTGAAGGTATTCATGGTGATCTTACTCAGCAGAAGCGGATGCAAGTTTTGCGTCAGTTCAAGAGTGGTCAGCTTGACTTCCTTGTTGCAACGGACGTCGCTGCTCGTGGGCTCGATATTTCCAACGTCACCCACGTTTACAACTACGACATTCCTCAGGACCCAGACAGTTACGTTCACCGTATCGGGCGGACGGGCCGTGCCGGGAAGTCCGGGATTGCCGTAACCTTCGTTGCTCCTAACGAAATCGATTACCTGCACACCATTGAGGATCTGACGAAGAAGCGGATGCTTCCCCTCAAGCCACCAACGGAAGCTGAAGCCTTTAAGGGCCAAATGGCGACCGCTCTGGCAACGGTGAAGGAACAGCTCGCAGCTGATGATCTGGACCGCTTTTCTGATGAAGCCGCACAGCTTCTGACCGAATACACCCCAGAACAGCTCGTGATGGCATACCTCAAGGCAGTCGCACCTGATGACGCGTCCAGCGTCCCAGTTAAGATTACGCCAGAACGTCCTCTGCCAAGCCATCGTCGTGGCGGTGGTAACGGCTACCGTGGCGGCAACCGCAATGGCGGCGGTAACCGTCGCTTTAGCAGCGGCCGTAGTAACGGTGGTTACAACGGGCACGGCAACGGTAATCGGCGTGAAGGCGGCGAAGGCAAGCGTCGTTTTGATGACCGCGATCACCGTGGCGGCAAGCGCTACGACAACCGGGATTCCCGCGATGGGAACAAGGGTGGCTACCGCGGCTCTAAGCACTAGCCATTAAATAAGGACCAGACAGGACAGACATGATTTTCGTCTGTTGTGCCTGGTTTTTTTTGGCCTGCGGCAGCCTGGTGGGGATGCACATTTGCAGTATGTAGGAACAAATAATTGACGTTTAGGGGAAAAGCGACTATTCTGTTGGTGTAGGAATTACAGACTGAACCACATGGGAGTGTAGGTAGATTAAGCCTCAGTCGTTTTTTCCAGCGTGGTAAGCGTGCTTCTGGGGAGAAGTGACGCGGACCCCATGACGTCAATGGACGTTATGGGGCTTTTTTAGTGGTTGCTCTAGACACACCAATGCTTGCATCATCATGAAATATCGCTGAAAATACGTTATTTCACTTTGCAAACACCCTAGGATTAGCTACACTATACAGGATAGTGTTTTTAAAGGCGTCGGTTTGTGGCGCAGTTGAAATATATTTTGCACCAGCAAAGGAGAACTCTCGTGCCAGCAGAAATTGATAATAACCAGCTCGTACAACGTTACATGAAGTTGCAGGCGGCTCACCGTCCATACTTCTTGGCCGTTAAGGAATACATTGATATTCAGATTGGCAAACTATACAAGCACCTTGAAACTAGTTTCCAAGACACCGTCAGCTTGTCCATTATGGATGCCATTGAGTACGCTGAAGCGAAGGGCGAAAAGTTGCCACTCAACATCAACGCAACGCTCGCAACGCAAAACTACATTTACAAAGTGCTTGATAACCTGGGAATTCTGATCGAAGGTAATCATGCGGCCCGCGATATTGTTATTGGCAAGCTGAACTTTGAAAACCGTGCACGGTACATCTAAATAGATAGTTGCAGCTAACAAAAAACAGCATTTCCGATTTATTGCGGAAATGCTGTTTTTTCGCGTTCAGCGGTTGAATTGCTGGACGAACCGGCTAATGGCGCCAGTTAATTTTGGCTAAAATGCGGCGGCCCAGGAACTCTTGGAGCAGGAGGTACACTGGGACCGTCGATACCGCCAGCGGGGCGTACAGGAGGAACCAACGCCAATCCCATAGGTTAACCAGGGAGAACAGCGGGTTGACGACGAAAAACACGCCAAAGAGGGCGACACCGACAATGACGACCATTCCGAATTTGTAGCGGTTAAATGGCCGGGATACGCGGAACAGAACGTTGTACGAGACGCACCCAATCATGAACACAACGAGTGTGCCCGTCGTGTTGAACGGAATGTGCCATAGATATTCGAGCCAGGTCAGGCCAAGTGTGTAGAGCACAATGGCCAGTGATGCCGGTGCGGCGTAAGTCATAACCTTTTGCAGGAATTGGCCGGTAACCCGGGCGAAGTTGGGTTCAAGTGTCAGGAAAAACGATGGAATTGCAACGGCCACGGCTGACACGGGGGTCAAATAAATTGGCACAATTGGGTAGTCCATGTTCAAGAAGATGAAGATGGCAGCCAGCGCAGCGGAGTACATGGTCTTAATTAAGTAGAGTGACGCCACGGATTCGATGTTGTTAATGACCCGCCGTCCCTCATTGAGGACACCGGTCATTGCGTCGAAATTCGAATCGAGTAGAACAAAATCGGCGATGGCACTTGCCGCGTCCGCCCCGCTGGCCATTGCGATGGAGCAGTCGGCTTGGCGCATTGCGAGCACATCATTAACCCCATCCCCAGTCATCGCGACGGTGTGGTTATCTTCCTGGTACGCGGCAATTAGCGAGCGCTTCTGCTCGGGGGTCACGCGCCCGAAGACGGTGTAATCGCGCATGAGGGCGTGGAAATCGGCGTTTGCAGGGATTGTGGCCATGTTCACGTACCGGTCCGCACCGGCAATCTGGGCCTGGCGCGCAACGTTGGCGACGGTGACGGGGTTATCCCCGGAAATCACCTTGAGATCAACATCCTGCTTGGCAAAAAAGCCCAGCGTTTCGATTGCTGTTGGCCGTAATTCATCAGCAATGGTAATTAGGCCAAACAGTTCGGGGTCTGGCAGCGGGTTGGTAAGGCCGGCAGACTTGCCGACCACAAGCACGCGCAGCCCCTTTTGCGCAGCGTTCTTGACGATTGCCGCCGCGGCGGTGGGCAGACCGTTTGGAAAAGTGAATTCTGGTGCCCCGATGAAGTAGCTGTTGCCGTCGCTGAAACTGGCCCCAGACCATTTGCGCGCCGAGCTAAACGGTACGGTTTCGGTCGTTGTCCAAAATTTGGGTTGTGGCATGGCGGCCTTAATTGCGAGTGCGGTCTCATTGTCATCGTTCAGCGCGTAGATAATCGCTGCGGCAACCTGGTCAACCTCCGCTTTTGTGTGCGTACTGGTTGCGATTGTGTCGATGAGCTTGAGCTTGCCACTCGTGATGGTACCAGTTTTATCGAGGCAAATCGTGTCAACTCGAGCAAGTGCCTCGATGGCGGTGAGGGAGCGCACGAGCACGCGCTTCTTAGCAAGGTGCAGGCTAGAAACTGCGAGGGCGACGTTTGTCAGCAGCACCAGCCCTTCTGGAATCATCCCAATGACCGCGGCGCTGGTGGTGAGAATGGCGCGGTTGTAGTCACCGCGGCGGAACATGGAGACGGCAAACAGGGCAACACCAAGGGGGATGAGAATCCATGTGAGTACCTGAATTATCCGGTTAATCGTGGCGAGAAGCTGGCTAGTGCTTTCCCTTTCGGATTTTGCCTCCAGCGCCAGTTTGGCGGCGAAGGTTTGGTTACCGACGTGGGTGACGCGCATCTCTGAGTTACCGGCGACGACGAAGCTACCGGAAAGCAATTGGTCGCCGGGGGCCTTAGTAATCGCGTTCGGTTCACCAGTTAACGGGCTTTCGTCGATTTCAACGTGTGTGTCTACGATTACTGTCCCGTCGACGCTGATTTGGTCACCGCGGCGAATGAGGACAACATCATCGACCACAATCTGGTCTTGGGGAATTGTGGCTTCTTTGCCATCTCGGCGCACACGTGCTTTTGCCTGATTTAAGATTGTGAGGGAATCAAGCTGGCGTTTTGCGCGGATTTCTTGGAAGGTCCCAATTGCGGTGTTGACGATGGCCACGCCAAGGAAAAGCAGGTTGGTGTAGCTGCCGGTCGTGAAAATAAGGGCACCTAACACCACATTAACGAGGTTGAAGAGGGTGAAGGTATTGCCGGCGATAATCTGGCTAACTGAGCGTGTCAGTGGGGTCATGGTTGTGTTAACCGCTCCGGCTTGAACACGCTGAGTGACTGCCGCGGCGGTTAAGCCCTGATTTTTTGTGGTCGCCATGTGCATACCTCCTTAACTAAGTGTAATCTGAGATGATTGTTGTTACCTTCATTTTACTGGTTTGGCGGGGTAAATGGGTGGCAGGGACAATATTTTAGGCTAAATCTTAAGGGTACTGGGATCAAAGCAACTTGTCTGGCGTACGGTGCTGCGCAATAATGGGAACAATACATAATTTGGAGATGATTTTTTGCCCAAAACAAAGAAAAACGGCACCCGCTTCGTGACCCTCAGCAACGGATATCACATATGGACGCAGACAACTGGCAGTGGTGACATTCAGTTGTTGACGCTGCACGGTGGCCCCGGTGGCACGAATGAGGTGTTCGAGAACTTTGGCGAGAAGCTCGCGCAATACGGGGTCAGCGTTAGTCGCTACGATCAGCTCGGTTCTTGGTTCTCCGATCAACCGGATTTCACGGACCCAGAAAACCGGAAAAAATTCCTTAACATCGATTACTATCTGGATGAGGTTGAAGAAGTCCGGCAACAACTTGGCCTAGACAATTTCTTCCTGCTCGGTCAGTCGTGGGGCGGGGTTTTGGCAATCGAATACGCGCTGAAGTATGGCCAGCATCTGCGCGGCCTGATATTAAGCTCGATGATTGATAACCTCGATGAATATATCGACAACATCAACGCAATTCGTGAATCGATGTTTAGCGCTGAAGAGGTAGCGTTCATGCAGCAATGTGAAGCTGAGCACAACTTCAGTGACCCGCATTACGTTGAACTAGTCGCACAACTGGGTGAAAATTACCTGCACCATGCCAGTGACCCGCAGCCAAAACACTTAATTTCAACCATGGCCACACCCGTATACAATTATTTTCAGGGTGACAACGAGTTCGTGATGGTTGGGGCCTTGAAGGATTGGGATCGACGCGGCGACCTTAAGAACATCACGGTGCCAACCTACTTGACCTTTGGCGGCCACGAGACAATGCCGCTAACGGCCGCACGGCGCATGGCAAGCGAGTTGCCTAACAGCCGCTTGCACATCACGCCAAATGCTGGTCATGGGCAGATGCTTGATAATCCGGATGATTATTTTGCCAACTTGGGTGCATTTTTGACTGATGTGACGAACGGTAACCCGCTGTAGGAGGAAGTAGTTTATGCCAGTAACATTCACCAGACCGGGGACGCCAGCCGACGTCCCGGCAATTATGCAAATCATCGCTGAAGCAAGGGCGTTTCTTGCTAGCCAGAAAATTGATCAGTGGCAGGGGGCTTATCCAGACGAGGCTGCCGTGCGAGCGGATATTGAGGCGGGCACAAACCGCGTCTTAATTCTGGATAAAAAGGTCGTCGGCATTGCCAGCTTGATTGCGGGACCGGATCCCTTTTATGGGTTCATTGAGGGTGACGGTTGGTCGGCAGATGTCGATTATTATGCGATTCACCGTTTTGCCATTGGTGATGCGGGTCGCGGATTGCACCTGAGTCGACCGTTCCTGACGGCGCTGCTCAGTGAGCTGTATGGGCGCAACGTCCGTAACGTCCGCGTTGATACACATCCAGACAATAAAATCATGCAGCACGTGGTCACGAGCAATGGCTTTGAATACGCTGGTGTGGTTTATCTAGACGAACCCGTACCGGAACGTTTTGCGTACGAGTTGCCCTTAAACTAAACCAGAAGTGACATGTGTTTAGACAAAAATCCCGCGTAATTCGACATTGCGCGGGATTTTTTGTGTAAAGTTAAAGCTGGCGATATTCAATTAGATAGTTTTCTTCCTGTGATTAACTAGCATCAACAAGTTGCAAAGTATAACATGGCTTTATTGGTGATTACTTTTGCTGATCATTGAGCTTTGCCGGTTCTAGGTAATCGGCATCAATTGTTGCTAGCAGCTGACGCAACGTTTCGACTTTGTCCGCACCAACAGCATCAACAAACTGTTCAAAAAATTCGCTAACGGTTGCGGTGATTTCGCGTTCAATGCGAGCGCCCACAGTCGTCAATTTTAAAATGTGCCGGCGTCGATCATTTTCAGCAGTGGTTTGGCTGATGTAATCTAAGTTACGTAGCGTCCGTAATTGACGTGCGATTGCGGGCTTAGTCACGCCGCGCAGTCGCACGATGTCAGTCAAATTGCTGACCCGGTTAGTGGCGATGTCGCGGAGTATTTGGTACTGCTCAAAGGATACTTGATACGTGGCCATGGATGCCTGAAGGGTCAGGTTGAGGTCCTTCATTGTCTTGAAGTACACATCGATGAATGCATTCATCAGCTCGTTGGTTTCCATTTTTAAGGCCTCCTAGTCTGGTAATCGAACATTATGCTTCTAATTGTACAATAGCTAGAACGAAAAATGTTGGTTTTCGCCCACAGTTGTGCAAATAAATTAAATATTGAGCAAGTGAGGTAATTTTATTTTGAAATTATGGTTCCATAAACACCGCGGATTAGTTGCCGTTGTTGCTTCTTTCGTGGTTATTCTAAGTGTAGCGTACGTGGGTGCATGTGAGTATTTCTACCGCGTCGCCTTCATTCCTAGTGAAAAGAGTTTTCTTAGTACAAAGCAAAGTGCCAGCGAAAAAGCTGCGCGTGCCTGGTTGAAGCGGGTAAACCACAGCGTGTGGCACGAACGCGCTGTGGGCAAGCCGTCGTGGCAATTAAAGGCCTGGTATGTGCCAGCGGCCAAGGCCACAGATAAAACGATTGTTGTGGCGCACGGCTACATGAATACTCACGAAGACATGGCCGAATATATCCGGATGTTTCATGAAGCGGGTTACAACGTTCTGGCTCCAGATGATCGGGGACACGGTGCTTCTGCCGGGAATTACGTGGGCTATGGTTGGGCTGATAGGCGCGATTACCTGCAGTGGATTAAGCAAGTGGTACGGCAAAACGGACAAAACAGTAAGATAGGGCTATTTGGTGTGTCGATGGGTGGTGCGACGGTCATGTACCTATCGGGGATGGATTTACCGAAACAAGTTCGTTCGATTATTGAAGATTGTGGGTACACCAGCGTCGATGATGAACTGTCCTACCAAGCTAGCAGCATGTACAACCTGCCCCGTTGGCCACTTGTGCCGGGGGTTTTGGCCCTGGCTAAATTCCATACGGGTGTGAACTATGCGGCCGCTAGCAGCACACAGTCCCTGGCCAAAAATAAGCTACCGACCTTGTTTATTCATGGCGCGGCTGACAAGTTCGTCCCAACCAAGATGGTGCGGCAAAACTACAAGGCGAGTGCAGGGGTAAAGCAGCTTTGGATTGTTCCCGGCGCCGGCCATGCAGCTAGTTACGGTAAATACCCAAAAGCATATCGGCAACGGGTGCTTAAGTTTATGGGCCAGCACCTATAAACTCTTCGCACGCAACTAAAGTTTAGAAAATCATCCTAACTGATTGGCTAAATTATCTCTATCGAAATAAAATCATAATATTTGAGCAAAAATCATGACAGATATTACGACGGTTTGGAAAAAATTAAATAATTTCGCGCAGAATTCGGTAGTTGCGTGAATGGTGTTTTACTTTAAGTAACAATATTATTCAACAATTGCAGGGTACTTACGCTGTCCGGCAGCGTGAGCTCTTGGTGAAGGTGTACCAGTAGGGGGAGGCTCCGCGTTGTGGGGTTTGGCCTCCGGTTCCGGGCTGGGCCTCGGGTGCGCTTCGCCGTGGTCGCTGTGGCGGTCGTCTGGAGCCGGAAAAGCGCCGTCTCCAGACTAAAAATTTAGCTTTGCATCGTCGCGGCCTGAACCTAACTCGTACGATGCTTGGCATGTAATCGCATGTTCTATCTCGTACCCAAAATCCTGAATGCTCCTCAATGCAAATCTAAATTTTTCCCACAAAGAAAAGGAGTGTGCCAACCGCAAAAACCGCGGTCGTCACACCTCTTTTCTTTGTTGCCACGGCTGGGCGGCACACCCGAGGCCCAGCCCGGACCCTCCGGCCAAACCCCACAACGCTCCGCTGCATAAGTAGTCAACAGTTCGGTCATTTCCGGATGCTGAACAGTGTTAGACTAGCCGCTCGAATGTGCTGTGTTTTTCCCTATGTAAAAGCCCCGGTGAAATTTTCTTTTTACCACGATGTAGCGACTGGGTGGGGTCGGTGCGTGTGTAGTGCGGCTGGGATTTTCCTGTGAAAGCTATGGTGAGAGAAGACCGATGCGGGTTTTGCATCGGGCTTCTCCACACCATAGCCGGCAAAAATTAAGACCCGTCAGGAAGAACAAAGCTTCTCCAGCAGATCATAACAACACGTATTAGGCTCGTAACCCCAAAAAGCAGATGCGGGGCTGAATTTTTAGGTTGAAGACCCCGCTTTTGGGGCTTCAACCGGCCGCACGGAAAATCCCAGCCGCACGGAACGCGCACCGGCCCCGCCCAGTCGCGGCCCCTATACCACTGCGTAACTACGACCACCGAAAGGACTCACGCTGCCGGACAACGATAAGTGACATCTGGAACCTTGTGGCGTGCGGATTTGCCACATACAATGTCGCTAAGAAGTTGTGACGGCACGCGTCACGAAAGAGATGGAGGATATGGATGAAAACTGCAATTGTTACCGACAGTTCCGCGTACCTTAGTCCCGAAGAGGCAAAAGCATTGGATGTGACGGTGGTGCCGCTGACCGTTATTTTTGGCGATGAAGAACAATTCGAAAACGAAACGATTACCAGTGACGATTTCTACACGCGTATGCGAACCGAGACAATCTTACCGACGACAGCACAAGCGCCATTGTTCCGCCTAGATGAGGAGTATCGGCGGCTGGCTGCGGAAGGTTACGATGTGGTGCTTTCAATCCATCTTAGTGCCGCGTTAAGCGGGATGGTCGATAGTTTACGTGGGTTTGTGGCGGATTACGAGCCAATTAAGGTGATTGTGGTTGATTCACAATCAATTTCGGCCGGCCTTGGTTATCAGGTGAAGTTGGCGCGTCGCCTGCTCGAGGCCGGGTTGACCCCCAGCGAAATCATCCCCGTGCTTGAACGGTTCAACCGTGACGTGTATGTCTGGTTCGTTGTTGACGATTTGAAGCATTTGCTGCGGACGGGTCGAATCAGTGGTTCAACTGCTTTTCTCGGTAATCTGCTCGCCATCAAGCCAATTTTGAGCCTGAGCGAGGGGAAAATAGAGCCTGTTGGTAAAGAGCGGACAGCGCGGCGGGCAATTGGCAAGATAGGCAATAACGTAATTGCGGCGGCCGAAAAGATTGAAGGGCCAGTTCGGTTTGGTGTAATCGACGCTAATGCGCCCGAAGCGGTTCGCGCGCTGCAAACGCAAATTCAAAAGGCGATGCCCGAGTCACCAATGGACCGTGGCACAATTGGCCCAGCGGTTGGCGTACACACCGGCGAAGGGGTAGTGGGCGCCTTTGTTGCACCAGACTGGCAGACGTACACCCTTTAACGCGCAGCTTAATGTATTCACGAAACAACAAAAAGATCAATTGAGTCCATCGTTCTGGACCCAATTGATCTTTTTAGTAACTATTCGTCTTCTTCGTCTTCATCGACGGTCGGTACTTCTGGACCAACCGTGACCTTGAACCACGTTACGAATCCGCGTTCAACCGTGTCCGCTTCGAAAATATAGCGGCCGAGGTGAACGACATCGTGTTCCTTGAGGTCGGGATGGTCTTCGAGAATTGCACCACCCACGGTAATGATATCGGCGTCGTCAAAGTCCTCCCAGTCGGTGTGGAAGAAACGTTCGAAATCATACAGGGTAGTTTTCCCACTGACCTTGTAAACATTCTTGTCCTTGGTGCCGATAATGTATTCGTCTGAGACATCATCGATTTCATCCTTGACGGTCCCGAATAGTTCTTCGTAAATATCCTTATCGGTGACAATGCCGGATGTCCCACCGTATTCATCGGAAACAACGACCATTGGGGCTTGGCTCTTAATCATTTGTTGGAGAATATCGTGGATTGGTGTGCTTTCGGGTACCGTGACAATGGAACGAATAATCTTGGAGACCCGGATGGAATCGTCGACGCGAGACTGGCGGACAAGGTCGTACACATACACGTAGCCGAGAATTTTGTCCTTATCCCCATTAGCGACAACTGGAAAACGGCTGTAACCTTCTTCAAGGTACATGCGCAGGACGTCCTTGACGGTAGCGGTGATGTCCACTACATCAAGACGGGTCCGATCGACCATTACGTCGCGGGCAGTCTTATCGTTGAGGTCAAATGCGCGCTCCATGTAGACCACGTCGTTTTCTTCCATGTCCCCGGTTGTTACCGCGGTTTTACTCAGGTTAAGAATTTCGGCCTGAGAAAATGCTTCATTACCCTCGTCAGCAGGTTTAATGCCAATGAGACGCAGGAAGCCGACTGAAGAAACGTTTAGGAACCAAACAAATGGATAAAAGATGACGTGGAAGTAATGTAGCGGGGTCACAACAAAGAGCAATACCTTGGTTGAGTAATCAATGGCAATGTTCTTTGGTACAATTTCCGTCAGTACCACTTCGATGTAAGTCAGGATGATAATCCCAAGAACGGCACCAATCATGTGCAGACCGCCACCGGGAAGTTGTAGGTGCACTAACCCGAGCATTTCAACGAGCAGGTATTCGACAACTTCCTCACCAATCCACCCAATAATCAGCCCCGCAACGGAAACCCCAATTTGAGTAGTTGATAGATATTCATTTAGGTTATGCACCATTTTCAGAGCAGTTTTAATTTTGCCCCGCTTCCGGCCAGAAGAGGTGTCTAACAGTTCCTCGAGCGCGCTTGGGCGACTTTGCACCAGCGCGAACTCACTTGCCACAAAGAATGCGGCAAAAAGGAAGGTAACGACCATCACCAAAAGACTAGAGGCGACTTGGCCACTATCCATAGTATTTATTCCCCATTTCACTTTTTACTAGAATGCCTCAATTTTATCATCAATGATGGGTAAACACAAAATGCAAATACGTTTTGGCCATATATCCAGTAAATCAAGGCGCTTAAATTTTCATCAAGTTGTCGTGTTGTCGACGGGGCACTGATTCGTGGTATTCTAAGAGCAGCAAACTATAGAGACGGAGACTATGTATGATTATTGATGTGATGCAACACAACGCGGAGTTTGGGCTTAGTTCTATCAGCCAGTGGGCAGAAGAACGTGACATTGAGTTGCGTGTTCACCGTTTGGATCAAGACGAAGATATCAGGGCACTAAATCCAGCCGACATGGATGGACTTGTATTGCTCGGCGGATTTGCCAGCGTAAACGACGAAGAAACATGGCTTGCGGCAGAACGCATTTTTATCCGCAGTCTGGATAAGTTGGGGCGGCCCGTGTTTGGGATTGGCTTAGGGGCCGAGCAAATTGTTCGCGCATTTGGCTCACCAGTCTTTGCCGGTAAAGCAGAAATCGGTTTTGGCAAGGTGAAGTCGATTGAAGACGATACTGAGTTCACCGCACTTCACTGCCACGATGAATACATGTCCGAACTGCCAGGGGCAACCACGTTGTTTACCAATGCACAGACGCAAAATCAAGGCTTTCGGTATCACGCACACATTATGGGGGTGCAGTTCCACCTGGAAGTACAGCCAGATGAGGTGCAGGCTGTGGCAGCTGAAAGAGGCGTTCAAGTTAATGATTCAGGTGTCGATTACGAGTCAATGCATGAACGTCTCGCGGGGATGCTCACATCAACATTTCTGGCATAGCATTCCATTCTCAGGCTCACGCTGTCCGGCAGCGTCAGCGTGGTTGCTGAGGTAGACCAGTGGGGGCTCCGCGTTGCGGGGTTTGGCCTCCGGGTCCGGGCTGGGCCTCGGGTGTGCTTCGCCGTGGTCGCTGTGGCGGTCGTCTGGAGCCGGAAAAGCCCCGTCTCCAGACTAAAAATTTAGCTTTGCATCGTCGCAGTTAGTATTAGGTGTGTATGATACTTAGCATGTTGACGCTCGTTTCCTCCTGTAACCTAGACCTGACAGCTCCTCACACAAATCTAAATTTTTCCCACAAGAATAGAGGCTGTGCCAACCGCAAAAACCGCGGTCGTCACAACCTCTATTCTTGTTGCCACAGCTGGGCGGCACACCCGAGGCCCAGCCCGGACCCTCCGGCCAAACCCCACAACGCTCCGCTTGGTAGTATGCGGCATTTCAGTTACCCCCGTGTTACTAGACGACATAACATCCATGGAGCGTGACGGATTCTGGTACGACAGTTATCTTTGTTTTATGTGGTGCCATCGTAAGATTTATATTTTAACCAACGCTGTAGCGACTGAGCGGGGTCGGTGCGCGTGTAGTGCGGCTGGGATTTTCCTGTGAAAGCTATGGTGAGAGAAGCCCGATGCGGGCTTTGCATCGGGCTTCTCCACACCATAGCCGGCAAAAATTAAGACCCGCTAGGAGAACAAGGTTTCCCAGCAGGTCTTAGCAATACGTATTAAGTTTGTAATCCGAAGAGCGGGCATGCGGGGCTCAATTTTTAGGTTGAAGACCCGGTTTTTGGGGCTTCAACCGGCCGCACGGAAAATCCCAGCCGCACGGAACGCGCACCGGCCCCGCCCAGGCGCGGCCCCTATACCACTGCGTAACTACTACCACCAAAAGGACTGATGCTGCCGGACAGCGAATGTTATTGGCGCTTGTACAGCCGGCGCCGGTACATGACGATTGCGACGTTGCCGCTAGCCAGGACGGTTGCGGGGCTAGCGTGCCAGCTACCTGGCTTGAGGTCGGTGACGTGCACGGCCTGCTGCAGGACGGATAGTGCCTCGGGTTGACCGCTGATAGCGAGTGTACCATGTCCGCGCCGCAGTAGCCGCGGAATGGTTGCGAGGTGCATTGCGTCGCTAGGTGAGACGTTGGCGGCCACAATGATGTCGAACTGGCCCCCAATGTCGTTCCAATAGTCGCTTGGCATCAGGCGGTACCGCAGCCGTGCGGAGCCGGCTTGTTTACGCGCCTGAGTAATGAGCTCGGCATCGGCGTCAATCCCGGTGGCACCGATTGCGCCCTTGGCTAGTACTTGGCGGCAGAGCCAACCGTTGCCGCAGTTGAGTACGAGGACATTTTTTCCGGCGAAATCGGGTAAAAGGTGCATGAATTGTTGCCACTGCGGACTAGCTGTTTCACCTCTAGCCTGGCGCATGTCAGCACCAGCCATAGTCGGATAAATATTGTTGGCCATGGATTGCACACTTTCTAATTAATCAACAAAAAGCAGTTGGTATTCTTGCTTGCTTAAATCAAGGTTGACGCTAACGTGCCGGTTGAGATCGGTGACCAAATCGCGTGCGGCTTCCATCTTGGCCTCGAAAGTGTACATTTGGTTCTTGGCCGCGAATAATTTGAAATTGTAGTTTTCGGTGATAAAGGCCGCGTCAGCAACATACTTTAAATTATTCTGGTCGTGGCGGCTGCCCGGCTTAAGCACGCTGTCGATGTAGTGGTATAACTCACTGGGCGTGAAGTGTAGAGGCTGGTTTAAGAAGGTTTTGATGGTAAAACTCGGTGCATCATCAACCATTGAGCTATTGATGGTTACTTGAGTTAGTGCTTGATAAAGTTTCATGAAACAGGCTTCCTTTCGTAAATCAAGCCAGATAAAGGCGCTTTAGGTCTGCGACTTGGGCGTCAGTCAAATCTAGTGCTTCACTTAAATAGTTGGTCATTGATCCGTAGTGCTTATTAATGGTGGCGAGGGCACTATCCAAGTAGTCCGCCTTAACCGTCCACAAGTCGTGCACGCTGCTCTCGATGTTCTCACTTGCGTTGCTTGCCGGGATGCTGGCCATGACTTCGGCAAGTGGCGTTTTAATATAATTATTGGTGGTCAGATAATCATTCCTGATGATGTCTTTATCGACCCCAAGTGCCGACAGGAGGTACACTGCGCCCATGCCGGTCCGGTCCTTACCCGCAGAGCAGTGGAAGAGAAGTGCGGAGTGATTGCCATTATTACTGAGGAGTAGGTCGAAAAATTTGCGGTAGGATTTCTGCGCGGTTGGCAGCAGGACGATATCCGCGTACGTGTGGACCATGTTCTTGTACCCGCTCAGTGGGTCAGCGGCAAAGTCTTGCTGGCGTTCCTCCCAGCTACGACTGACTTGCGTTTCGTCGTAGGGAAAAATGGGCAAGAAATGGTAACTTGCGCCCGTCGGAACACGATCAGGTGCCTCGTGTTGTTCGTCGGGCGAGCGAAAATCAACGTCGTACCGCACACCGTAATCGCTTAGAAACTGCACATCGCGGTCTGAAAGCAAATCAAGTTTACCCGACCGAATAAGGCGGTGACGCTTAATTGTTTGCCCAGATTTGGTCTGGTAACCACCTAAGTCGCGGAAGTTAAACCCGTGGTGAATGTTTAATAGCGTTGGCTCCAAATTGTTGACCTCACTTTGTTAAGGATTCTTTCTTAATAATAGCACAGACACATACAAGTAGCCGCTGGTGAAAAGATGCACAAAAATTGGGAATACTGATTAAGCCGATTGGTTGAGGCGCGCAAGCGGTAGGTGGCGTGTGAAAATAGAGGTGTAAAAAAGAGTAGGGTCCGTCCGCCCTACTCTAAATCACATATTTACTTTGATGACTATTCAACATCCTTCTTGGAAAGGAGAATTCCGGAGATGAATGCAGCAAACAAGTTCTTATCGCTTGCGGGAATGAGCTTACCGTTGTAGCTCAGTTCTGTTTCAGGTGCAATAATGTCTTCAACGCGAATGGCGTTAGCGGTGCTTGCTTCTGCGGGTGCTTCCTTAGAAGCGTACTTATCTGGGTAGGCCAATGCCAGAAGTTCTAGTGGGTCCATGTCGTAGTACTCAGCGAGCTTGCGAACGGAGCGTTCGGATGGAACGTTCTGTTCGTTTTCCCATTTGGTAAAACTTGCTGGTGAAGTGTGCGTTGCCTTAGCAACTTCAACGATTGATTCGCCACGGTTCTTGCGAATACGACGGAGAGCTGAACCAATAGTGTTTTCCATGTTCATGATGCACCACATTTCTTATTATTTTTGTTTATCTATAATGTACCCACTTGCACTCTAAAATGCAAACAATAACTGCAAAAAAGTTCATTGATTAGGAAGTTTTTTATCGAACAGGCGGTATTATAGGGTGCAAGCAGTTATGCGAATGTATACAATCAGTTGGGGATGTGACGATATTGCGTTTTCCAAGCAATCGACACCGCTTACACTTGTTTTTTGGGGCCGAGGGACGTATCCTTAAATAAACAGGACGAACTGATTGCCGTAAAATATTGGCAGATTAGCCGCCCCAGTTAAAACAGATGTAAGGGAGTTGACCTGGTATGGAACAAGAATACGAACGTTTGCTAGTCCCTGTTGATGGTTCCGAAGAAGCAGAGCTTGCTTTTAAGAAGGCCATCAAGGTCGCAATTGCGAACCACGCACGCCTTGATATTCTGAACGTGCTCGACACGAAGCAGTTTATCGGCAGTTATGGGGGCATGATTTCTGGAGATGCAATCTACCAGTTGACCCAGGACTCCCAGGAATATCTGGAACGCTTGCAGCAGGAAGCAAAGGATGCAGGAGTTTCCGAGGTAGCAATCCATGTACGTTTTGGGAATCCGAAGAACGTCATCGCAACCGACTTCCCGCACGAATACCACACAGATCTGATTATGATTGGGTCCACGGGGCTCAATGCGGTGGAACGGTTGCTTGTCGGTAGCGTAACTGAGTACGTTAACCGCACGGCGCCGTGTGATGTGTTGATTGTTAAAACCAAATAGAAGCTAAAGCGGACAAGTGTGGCGGAGTAAGCCGGTGCATTTGTCCGCTTTTTTGTCTTGAGCGGTAAAACGGGTCTTTTGTGCGTAATGTATAATGTAGGACTAAAATTGTTGGGGGTGCGACATGAACGACACAATTCCGGGTACGACCGCGGCCTATTGGGCGAATCAAAACGAGACGTTACGCAACTATTATTGTGATGACTGGGGCAAGGCAAAACACGATGACCGGGAGATTTTTGAACTGCTGGTGTTGGAAATCTTTTCATCAGGGCTCAATTGGTTAATGATGCTGAATAAGCGTGCCAATTTTGCGCGGGCGTTTGCAGATTACGACATCACCAAAATCGCAGCGATGAATGATGATGATATTGCACGATTACTGGGAGATACAACTATCGTGCGGAATAAGAGCAAGATAATGGCGGCGATTACCAATGCACAGGCGGTTTTGCAAGTTCAAGATGAGTTTGGCTCTTTTGCCGCATACGTATGGTCATTTACGAATGGTGAACAGTTGGTCAACGCGCCAACGAATGAAGCTGACATTCCGACGCAAACCGAATTATCGGCCACGGTTGCAAAAGATATGAAAAAGCGTGGCTTTCGGTTCGTTGGCCCCGTAATCGTTTATAATTTTCTGCAGGCGGTTGGTGTTATTGACGACCACATTGTGGCAGCACAGTAATTTACTTCGCAACTCTTCCGTCAATTTGGCCGAGCGAGACTGATTAACTCTGGTCGTGTAACGCTCTATTTGTCATTAACAGTGCGCGTGTTACAATAATTAGCGATAAGATACGGCGTCCTTTGCTGACGCCAGCGATAAGCGGGAGGATATAATGGACGAATTCAGTGTCAGCACTTTGGCCGATTGGCTTGAAGAACACACAAGTGCTTTGCTTGACAAGACGGAACTGCTAGACCTTAAACCAGTTTATGCGGCAATTGATTACCTTGGCGTCTTGAAGAACCCGGCTGCTTCCTACCCAGAAATGGGTCAGGAAACATACCTGCGCTCAGAATCAGATAAGAAGTTGAGTTTGCTAGACGAGAAGAAGCGCCTCAGTGAGCTCGATGACCGGATTATGGTCAACCATGTCGACGGCTCCGTGACAAATGATGAAATCAATTTCAAGTACAACCACGATACCCCCGTCGTTGATGGTGAGTACCACGCGCGTAAGGACCTTGAAATCCTGAAGTTTGGCCTTGAAGTGATTGGTGCAGTTAGCACGACTGGTCACGATGGTACCATTCGTGAAGCATTATCGAGTGATGCCGTTTTGAGTTTGGTACTGGCAGCAAACGCCTTCTATGACTGGCAGCTTAAGTAGGAATATTAATGTGCAGGTAACGCAAAGCAGACCCAAACTTGGTCTGGCTTGCGTTGCCTGTTTTTTGTTAGCTATCATTGCATCGCTGAAGGTGAAGTGCTTTGGCTTAGCTGCAGAGGACATGTTCATTGAGAAGATTTAAAAAATAGCTAGAAAGCGCACATGAAGGTAATGTAAGCTGTTACAATTACATTATTGATTAAAAGCGTTCAATATTGAAGAGGGGGAAATTGCCATGCGGATGGTGGATTTAATTGCACGGAAACGAGACCGGGGCGAGCTGACCAAAGAGGAAATTAACTGGATGATTGGGGAATACGTTGCCGAGCGGATTCCGGACTACCAGATGAGCGCACTCCTGATGGCAATCTACTTTAATGGAATGACCAACACGGAGATGGCGGCTTTTGCCGATGCAATGCTGCATTCGGGGGCAGTCCTAGATTTAAGCGCAATTGATGGGGTGAAGATTGACAAGCATAGTACCGGTGGCATTGGCGATAAAATCAGCCTGATTTTGGCGCCGGTGATGGGTGCACTTGGGGTGAGCGTGCCGATGATTAGTGGCCGGGGGCTCGGATTTACCGGTGGCACGCTAGATAAGCTGGAAGCCATTCCTGGATTCAACGTTGAAATGACGACGGACAATTTTATCAAGCAGGTGAAGGAACACCACATCGCAATCATTGCGGCGAATAAAGAAGTGGCGCCGGCCGATTGCAAACTGTACGCGTTGCGGGATGTGACGGCAACAGTTGAATCCATTCCGCTTATCGCCAGCTCAATCATGAGCAAAAAAATCAGCTCAGGCATCAATGCACTGGTTCTTGACGTGAAGACGGGTTCCGGGGCGTTCATGCAGAAGGAAGAAGACGCCCGCGCCCTGGCGAAGGCGTTAGTCGCAATTGGTAGTGCGCACGGGGTGAAGACTAGAGCACTGATTACTGACATGAGCCAGCCGCTTGGGGTCACAATTGGTAATAGTCTGGAAGTGGCAGAAACCATCGCGGTGTTGAACAATCGTGGGCCGAAAGATGTTCACGATTTGACCGTCATCTTGGCGAGTCACATGTTGGTGATGGCCGGTAAGACGGATAGTATCGAGGCGGCCGCAAGTTTGGCCAGTGATGTTCTGCGTGACGGCCGGGCAAAACGCGCATTCAAGCAACTAATTGCCGATCAGGGCGGGGATGCTAGCGTTGTTGACCAGCCACAAAAGCTGCCGCGCGCAAAGTATCGCATTCACGTTAAAGCAGAAGCAGGCGGGTACGTCACGGCGATTAACGCCAAGGAACTGGGGCTTGTTAGCATGCAACTTGGCGGCGGCCGTAAGCAGGCGGGTGACGCGCTGGATCATTCAGTGGGGCTTGTTCTCCACAAAAAAGTTGGGACCCCAGTAACGAGCGGTGATACGCTTGCGACCATTCACAGCAATACCAAGCAAATCGACGCGCTAGTACGGGACGCGCGCAACGCGTTTGCGATTGGTGCGGAGGCGCCCGAAAAGAAGCCGTTAATTATTGATGTGCTCGAACCTGATAAATAAAAGCCTGCAACAATCACGTCAGTCAGTGTGATTTAATCGAACTTTTTCCGCGTGAAATATTAAAAAAAGGATAAAGGCGGTTGCACAGAAAACGGTTCCGTGATATGCTTTAGACAAGGTAAAGGAAGCGCTACCAGCGAGATGGCGGCGGGTCCTCTCAAACCGCACCACAAGCGTTTCCGGAGATGCTTGTGTGTGTTATCACCGGTGATAGTCGACAGTTGTTAGTTGCATTTAGCATTACAGTAAGCATAGCCACAAGTTTCTAGTAGCAGGTACCAGATGATTTGGTTTTAGATGATTTAGTACGAGTTAATAGAGCACCGTAATTACCGACAGAGTTCACGTAAGTTCGAACAGTTTCACCGTGAGTAGGCAAGAATTACGATGTGTGGTCAGTGAGAAGGTAATTGCAACGAATAAGCCCGTCCTGAGTGTGAGTAGCAGGACGGAGTGTAAAAGCGTATCGAGTGCATAGAAACGAATTCGAAACAGAAGGGATTTGATTCCGGTGCCACAAGATAAATTGTTCAGAACCTGATGAACACGCTTGAAAGGAGCAGATTGCCGTTAACGTAACGCGTAAATCCCTCCATTGCATCACAGAGGGAGCACGAAGATTGCTCCGCAGTGAGGTAACCAATTTTTAGGACTAAACCCAATGGTAGTCAAACATGACCATGTTATATGGTAATGGTAGTCACGGTCGGAGTTTAGAAACACACAGTTGAATATGTTGAGTTAGAGGTGTAAGCATTAAGCTACTAAAGATAGTGCCAGCCATCACGCAAGCGACTTTACCGTAGAATCCAGGAATTGAGAGGCCTGGATTCTTTTTAGTTACACTAAGCGCTTTAGCGCATAGTGTAACTTAACGCGTAGGGCGGAGCCCGCAGCTGCTTCCACCCAAAGCGCTTTAGCACATAGTGTAACTTAACGCGTAGGGCGGAGCCCGCAGCTGCTTCCACCCAAAGCGCTTTAGCGCATAGTGTAACTTAACGCGTAGGGCGGAGCCCGCAGCTGCTTCCACCCAAAGCGCTTTAGCGCATAGTGTAACTTAA